>NZ_VDGH01000013.1 GCF_006861795.1 Psychrobacillus lasiicapitis
GGATGGGCTCTATGGCACCATAGTTCATCGACCTTCCTCTCCCAGCCGTAGTATCCTATACCCAGGTTTTCACATTTTCATTCTCTGTGGTGTAGCGCTGATTTTGCGCTACATGGATGGCTAACGGTATGCTTTAGTAAAGTTCATAGGGTTCTTAGGCAAATCTTTTTTCTTATTAACAAAAGTGGCAGGTTAGATGAGGGATTTTAAGAGTAACAAAATAATATACTTTTTTTCTGTAGAACAATGATTCAAAAAAACCTAGCATTTAGCGGGGTTTTTTTATTGGAGAGATGCAAGTAATATTAATTAGTCGAATGAGCATGGATGACAGAGGGAAACAAATGAGATTATAATTATCTAGAAAATCTTTAAAAACAGTATCTAAATAGGTTTTGATAAATGAAGCTTTTCCTCCTGATTGTTTAAGCTTTGTTTATTATATTCTTCTTAAATTACTAACATTAAATACGTACTAGTTGGAAGTAACTTCCCGGAAAACAAAATTTTATAGTGTCCCTGTGTCAGAAACTTTCATGTTAATTCAAATAAACATGAAAGTCGTGAATTTCACGCTTTTTTCTGACATAGGTACATATTACAAAACCATAGTCATTTCAAACAATCCCCTTAAACAACCGCTTCTTCACTGCTTTGTCTGTTATAAACTATTAATCCCATTACGCCGCTGAGGAATAGCAAAGTGGAAGCTAAAACAAAAACAAACGCATAGGGAATGGTTTCCGACAGCCAGCCTGTCAACAACTGAGAGATGGGAACTGCCCCGAAAGCCGCTAGCGAAACGATACTCATCGTTCTGCCGAGCCTTGCCCTTGGAACATGGGCCTGAATCTTTGAAATGATGATGACACTTGATATACCATTCAAAATCCCTATGGCCGCTAAAGATAGCAACACGACCCATATGGAAGGAATAGCTACCAAAAACAAGAGCAGTCCCTGTATAAGTTCAAGCCAGTAAAACGAACGAAGTGTTTTATATTTTGGGTGTAATTTGGTGACAAACATCATGCCTATGACCGAACCAGCTCCAAAGGCAGCCAAGACAAATCCCATCTGTGAAGGTGCCAGATCGAAGCTTTCCTTTGAATATAGCGGTAATGCGATCTGCATTGGACCGACTACTACCAGTCCCCCCACTAAATTTACCAACAGTACGGTACGGAGCCACTTGGTTGTCCACACTTGCTGAAACCCTTCCACGAAATCTTTCACAATACGCGAGTCTTTCACTTTAGGTGAGTTTTCCTTGTTAACGCTGACCATAATCCCGGTGATAGCGCCAATCAAATAAGACATGGCATTTATGAGAAAACCAGCCTCTATTCCGTAGAGCCCCACCACTAATCCAGCAAGAGGAGGACCAATGAAGATGGCGGTTTGAGAGATTGATTGAACCCATGCATTGGCATTTTCTAAATCCCTTGTTTCTACGATGGAAGGAACAATGGTATTAAATGCCGGATAGAAAAAGCCGCTTGCCACACCAGATAAAGAAAGTAAGAGGTAAAGCAGTGGAAATGACAAGGCATCAAAGAATAAAAATGAAATCAAAACGGTCAAAATCACAAACCGAGCGAAGTCTGAAATCCAAATAACCTGTTTCGCACTTAACCGATCAACTGCAACGCCTCCCACCAGCAATAGAAGAATGCGGGGAAAGACCGAGAAGAATAGGGAAAGAGCCATTTGGCTGCTGCTTCCACCCATCTCAAAAATCAAGTAAATCAGGGTGATCTGCTGGAATCCATCTCCTATTGTCGAGAAGGACTGACCAAAGAAAAAATAAGTGAAATTCTTATTGGAGAAGAGGCTGTTTTTAAATAGTCTTCTCATTGTTCTGTTTCTCTTCTCTTAGATTTTGGAGAAACTGGATGAAAAAAACTGCTGAGCGTGTAGAATTTCCGATTATCTGTAGGTGCTCGTTTCATGGAAGAATTATTCATAATTTGATCGATAGCAGATAAATGCTTCTTAATAGAAGCTATTTCTTCGTCTGTTAACCACGCGTGTTCCTGAGTGATGAATGAGTTTGGAAGGAAACCTTCGTGATAATCGACACTTTCGATGAGATTCCGGTAAGTTTCATGAAAAGTAGATTCGTAGAGCATATGTTCATCGGATTTGGCCAATTCAAGAGAAGGAGAAAGTCGGAATGAACGGGCTGAAGCCGTATAATATTTTTCGATGATGGATCCTTTTACTTCTTCTCTTGTAAGTCGGATAATGCCAGCGTTCAGGAGTTCCTTTACGTGAAAGTGCACTTTAGGTGCAGACTCTTTGAGGGCGTTTGAAATTTCTTTATTTGTCATTTCATCAAACGAAAGAACGGTTAAAATACGTTGTCTTAACGGATGAGATAATGCGTGCAGCTGTTCAGTCGTTTCGATGATCATTTCATATTTCATGTTTTAGTCTCCTTTGAGTTTCTCATATAATAAAATTATATTTATCGATAAATTATAATTTATTAAAGAAATTATAAATCACCTTTTTTAAAATTGCAATATACACATCTAAAGTTTTAGGTTAGAAGCTGGGATAAACTAAGGACTGTTTCTCATAAATTTTATTCTAAAAAGAATCGAGCCTTTTGATATTTAAGAAAGAATCATTTAAAAATGATAGCAGAGTCACGTTTTCTAATGAGGGAATATCAAAAGGGAAAAGCAATGCTGATCAGCAAGGCCATTCCCTCTTTTTATCTGTATGAGTTTACTTTTATAAACGGTTATATTTTCGATATTAAGTAGCTGACATTGACTTGCGGTGTTGCAAATTAGCATTACTTTATCTTTATAAGTTTGCATTGAGAAGAATATCTCCATTAGGCTTCTGCACTAAATAATTATAAATACCCATTAAATAACCTCCATTTATAGAAATATTAGTATACAGATTTGTTAGCACGGATTGGCTGTTCATCATCCAAATACAAGTGTTTTACAAGTCGAACAATATATAAAAAATCTTGAAAAGAAACTGTAACAAGATTATAAAAAATTGCCATTTTCAAGGATCGTATCAGAAGTTATTACATCGTACATAGAAAAAACCCACTCTTAGGTATTTGAATAGTTTTTTCTATTGCATCTATTTCTCGGCTACTCCATTCAGTTGATGTAAAAGGTACATGATTCTTTCTTTTATTTCATCCAATTCCTTTTTATTCATGCCAGTTGCGTAGAATAAGGATTGCGGAACACACGATGCCTTCTCCTGTAGTACTTTGCCAGCTTGCGTAATATAAATGTTCATGACGCGTTCGTCCACTGTGTCACGGCGACGCTCGATGAGACCCGCAGTTTCCATACGTCTGAGTAGTGAAGAAAGTGTACCAGTTATCAAGATTAAGCACTTCACCCAGCTCTTTAATTGTTCTTTGTGGCTTCTCCCACAGGGTAACTAAGACTAGATACTGAGGATAAGTGAGCTGAAGTTTATCTTTGAAAATGTACTTTATTAATCATTTTTCCTTCCATCATTAAACGAATAAATTGCATTAGATTTTCATTTTTAATTTTGTAGCTCAAACATTGTTGGCTATTTAATTTGGGAAAAAAAGGACGTTGACACCTCCATCCTACAAGTGTAGTCTATAACAAGATTACACTTGTAGGATGGAGGAACAAGATGAAGAAAGCAGAGTGCAAAATATCTGATGCAGAATGGATAGTAATGAAGGTGTTATGGGAAGAAGCTCCATTAACTTCTGCGATGATAGTAGAGGCAGTAAGTTCTAATAAGAATTGGAGTCCGAAAACAATTCATTCATTAATAAGTAGACTGGTAAAAAAAGGTGCTTTAGGTGTGAATAAGGAGAAGTCTCTTTATGAGTATTATCCTTTAGTAGATAAAAGAGACTGTATGTTAGATGAAACAAGATCGTTTATTCAAAAGGTATACGATGGTTCGATCCACCTTATGCTCGCCAATTTTATAAAGGAAGAGAAAATTTCTGAGAAGGAAATAGAAGAACTGGAACGATTGCTTAATAAAAAAAATAACAAGTAAAAGGCAGGTAATGATGTATGGTTTTATCTGCAATATTTAAAGAAGTATTATTACTTTCACTTATGGGCAGTATTTTAGCATTAGGGATATTAGGTATTAAGGCTATTTTTAGACAAAGACTTAGTGCAAAGCTTCATTATTATATTTGGATTCTGCTTGTACTTAGGCTAATACTGCCAATAGACATTCAAAGTCATTTAAGCTTTATGAATTTTATTCCAATTGAACAAAAGGAACTTGATCCTCACTTTATAGCAGAACATTATGTTCCTAACATAATACCAAACAATACTATCACAACCGAAAATCCACCTTCTATAGAAGATAGTAACGCATTAGCTGATCCGGGTATTATAGGCGCTATTTTTAGTTTTGATACTGCAGCGGTGCTGTGGATAATAGGGGTTTCATCACTTTTACTCTATATTTTAAGCGTAAATATCTTGATGATGGCTAAATTAAAAAAATGTTCAGTCTGTGAAAGAGAAGACTTAATTAAAATTTTAGAAGCAGAAAAATCAAAGCTTAAAATTAATTCGAAGATAAAAATTATTTATAGTAATTATTCGAAATCGCCAGCAGTTTATGGGTTGATCCGTCCTAAAATTATTATTCCAGACGAGCTTATAAACAAATTAACTTCGGAAGAGTTTAGGTTTGTATTAAGCCATGAATTAACTCATATTAAAAACAAGGATTTAGTGGTAAACACCTTACTTATGATTGTTAAAGCAATCTATTGGTTCAACCCCTTAATCTGGTATTCACTTAATCAGGTAAAACAAGACTGTGAAGTGGCTTGTGATGCGTCTGTCATCAGTACTTTAAAGACAGAAGAAGTCAAAAAATACGGCGAGACAATAATCAATATGCTTAGATTATTCTCAGAAAAAAGGAATACTACCGGTACATTAGGATATGCAAATAAATACAGTAAAAGGAGAATAGTCATGATTACACAATTTAAAAAAAGTTCGGCAATATGTGCAGTTTTAGCTGTATCTCTTACAATTATGGTAGGCTGCTCAAGCACCATTAAACCAGGCACCTCAGAGGATATCCCAAATGAAGATAGTGGCACAAATAGTTCTACTCCATCAGAAGAAATAACCTTACAAGATGAAGCACCACAAGGCAATGCAACTCAAGATAATGCAAATCAAGCAACTCAAAACGATACATCCCAAGACAATACAAGCCAAGCGTCACAAAACAGTGCAAAACAAAATAACAATACAAACCAAGGTGAAGCATCGAAAAACAATACCTCTGCTTTATCGTCTAATGGGGATACTCAGCGGAAACTTCTTTCAAGTATCATGCAATTGGCAAAGCAGGGTAAAATCATCAACTCAGAGTTTCCTGTTAAAACAACCGTTATAGAAGACGTAGAGAAAAAACTAGGAAAAGCGGAAAAGGTTGATTGGGTACCTAATGCGAAAGGAAATTATGCTGTATTTTCAAAATACAATGTGGTATTTGGTTTCAACAAAGGATCACGGGTTTTTGAGGCGAGATCGTTTGATAAGAAATTAAATGAATTATCACTTTCTATGGTGAAGAAAGAATTTGGAACTCCAGATTATGATGTAAAAAGTAATGGTGAGGAAATTATAGGGTATGTTGCAAGCTCTGATTTCAAGATTTTGTTAGTATTTCCTAAGTCTTCAAACAGTAATCCAGACCCGGTAATGGACCACTACTCCGTGTTTTACCCTAAGGGGACAGTTAATAATATGTCGAATGATCCGGGAAGACAATGGTAATAAAATGTGAAGCGAAAAAGTAACCACACGTAACGAGCTTCTTTTACAGCGTAAACATTATAATTAACAACTAAAATAGAGGATGAATGGATGATTTCATCCTCTGTAAATTACAGGCTTTATTGAGCCGATTTAACGCAATAGAAATAAAGATCAGAAACTGAATTCGAAAAATGTAAAAAAGATTATAATAGTTAAAGGCGAAAAGTTAGAAAGGAAAATTGGATATGAAAAGACAACAAAGAAAATCACGAAATAAACAACGTATTTTTACGATTCCACTTTTAATTTTAGCCTTAATTATTGGCGTTTATTATTATGCAATCAAAGAAAATAGTAGCGAACAGACGACGCAAGATAAAGAAAGTCCAATTATTACTCAACCTACCGGTAAAAATATAGTGGATTCAAAGAATGATCTGAATTCAAATCTTGAGAAATTGGTAGAAGAAACTTTTTCCTTATCGAAGGAAGGCAAGGTTCCGAATATTCCCTTTGCTTCCGGTAAAACAGACTGGAAGGAAGTAAACAAAGAGTGGGGAAAATCAGACCATATTTCGGAAACTGCTAAAGGCAGGTATGAGGAATACAAAAGTCATCATTCTACAATCGGCTATACCGATCAGACCGTAAATGATATACGTTCTTATGATTCTGAACTACAAAATATTTCTTTAAATGAAATTACGAAAATTGGTGGAGAACCCGATGCCATTCGATACTATAAAGATTCAACTGTTGACCAAATGATCCTTGTCTATCATGCAACGGCCTCTACTGACTTATTGTGGGTTTTACCAGTAAAAACAGAGTTGGAGCCAAATCCTAAAGTTGACCATATCTCACTCTATACACAGGTTGAAAAAACACCAAATCAGCAAGCCCAAGATGAAAAGAGCCCAAATCAACAAGCAGAAGTAGGGAAACACTCGAATCACCAAGAAAAAACCATTTCAGAAGTAATATCTAAAATGAGCTTAGAAGATAAAATTGGCCAGATGATTCTTGCTGGGGTTTCCGGGACTACAATGGACGCAAATGCAAAAAAATTAATAGGCCAATTTCATGTCGGGGGAATTATTTTCTACAAATATAATTTTGACACCCCTTCACAAACAGTTCAACTTGTTAATCAGCTGAAAGCTAAAAATAGTTCGAGTCTTCCGCTTATACTAAGTGTTGATCAAGAGGGTGGACGTGTGACAAGATTGCCAGGTGGACTTGTAAACTTTCCACCAAATAAACAGATTGGACAAGTAAACAATCCTGATTTTTCTTATAAAGTCGGTACACTCTTAGGCCGTGAATTAAAAGAATTTGGTTTAAATCTCGATTTTGCACCTGTTCTTGATATTAACAGCAATCCAAATAACCCAGTAATCGGAGATCGATCATTTGGGAACAATCCAGAAATCGTAAGTAAACTTGGAATTCAAACGATGAAAGGGATACAGTCTCAAAACGTCATCACGACAATTAAGCATTTTCCTGGTCACGGAGATACATCAGTTGATTCTCATCTGGACCTTCCAATTGTAAATAAAAGCCTAAATCAACTTAAAGAACTAGAGTTAATCCCGTTTGAACGTGCGATTAATCAAGGAGCAGATGTTGTGATAGTGGCTCATATTTTATTGCCTCAATTAGATAAAACGAATCCAGGGACCATGTCAAAAGCTGTAATGACGAATCTTCTTAGAAAACAACTAGGCTTTACAGGTGTAATCATGACGGACGATATGACAATGGGAGCCATAACAGAACATTTTGATATTGGTAAAGCATCGGTAGAATCAGTTAAGGCAGGAAGCGATATTATTTTAGTAGGGCATGACTATAATAATGTTGTACAGATTATCTCCTCTTTAAAAGCTGCTGTTCAAAATGGGGAAATTTCCGAACAAAGATTAAATGAAAGTTTAGAGAGAATTATTCAACTAAAAAGGAAATATAGCATTAACGATACGAAAGTAGAAAATCCTAACATAAATGAAATAAATAACTCCATCAATAGTCTTCTGAATAATTATTTACATTAATTATTAATATTGGTGGTTAACCTTATAACTCGAACGGGTGTGTAGTTGAATAATTAAATAAAGGACCATACATATTAGACTTATCTAAAATGTGTGGTCCTTTTATTATCAACCCTATTGACGCCTAACCTAAATATAACATTGGTTGTACCCATATATGCACGATGCTGATAAGGACGGTATGGTAGGTGAGTAAGCCCTAGAAGATAAAATAATAGAGTTAATTGATAAGAATGAAAATGAATTTTCTTTTATAAAATAATAATTGTAAAATATTACACTTAGACTATGGGTGCTTTAGTTCAATAAGGAGTAAAGCCTTTTTTCTTATTGAACTAAAGCGGCAGTTTAGTTGTGCGAAATGTTCCTAGTTAAATGGAGGATGGTTACATCTCTCTGGTAAAGGCTAGGCAATTCCTTATGGAATTGAAGGATTATATCGAAGAATCAAATGAAGAGGTAACGCTCTGAAGGGTTCTCTCTTAGTCGAGTAGCACTGGATTTAGTAAGAATGACCGTGTTATAAGCTCGGTGAAAAGGCGTGAGAAACTACCGTACCAGTTCGGCTGACGAAAGCCTACTCGATGGAGTGGTGTAGTTCATGATGCTTGAGTTGAATGAATATGGTGAGAATGCGAATAAACCTACAAGAAAAGGTTAAGCTGACGAACTTCTGAACGTACGGGTCTAGAACTGCGATACATAGAAATGTGTATGTCACCAAATTGTGAGGTTAGAGGTGGATGAGTAAGACTAGCTAATATGAAAATCCATGATATGTTACAGGCGTATGAATGCTAACAGGCTTACAGGAAGCACCTAAGTTCATTCTATAATTGTCTCATTTACTTAGGTCAGTGCAATTAGACATATCTAAAATGTGGGCTCCTTTTATTATCAATCCTATTGACGCCTAACCTAAATATAACATTGGTTGTACCCCCGTATATGCACGATGCTGATAAGGACGGTGAGTAAGCCCCTAGAAGATAAAATAATAGAGTTAATGGATAAGAATGAAAATGAATTTTCTTTTATAAAATAATAATTGTAAAATATTACACCATAGACTATGGGTGCTTTACTTCAATAAGGAGTAAAGCCTCTTTTGTTGTTACGACATAGTTAAGCAGTAAATAGTCGCCAGCCTTATGGATGAGTAGACTAAATGACTTTTTATTTACTATAATTTGATGTATGTATAATTACTTTTAATTTTTCAAACAACTTGATTGCTATTAAGGTATATTTAAAAAGCGAAAAATCAATTGGAAGTAAATGTTTTAATGAATTATCTATACATTAAATAAGGAAGGTGTCTAAGGACACCTTCCTTATTATTAATACTTCTAACGTATTTCCTGCTTTGTAATAATCATGATTTTAAAGAATGAATAAACCTTATAGAATTAGTAAGTAAGATAGCGTTATAAAAAGGCTATCAAAATAGCTTAGAATCTCCTCCACATTAGAAAAACGTATTTTCTTTTTATTCAAACCTTTCCCACAAATGTTGTATGTCTTTCATTGGGGGCAGGCCAAACATGCGGCTGTATTCTCGGCTGAAATGCGATGGACTTTCATAACCTACCTGGAACGCTGCTTCAGCCGCTTCCAGTCTTTCCGTTAAAAGCATTCGGCGTGCCTCCTGCAGCCGAAGCTGTTTCTGATACTGGATCGGGCTCATGCCTGTGATTTCCTTGAAATGTTGATAGAAGGATGAGGCGCTCATTCTGGCCTCTTTCGCTAAGTCCTCCACCTTTAAAGGTTGAGCGAATTCACGGTTCAATACCCCAATCACCTTTGCAATGCGCTGGGCCTGACTGCCTACAAGTGCAAAGTGCTTCAAGGAATTATTCTCATCATTCTGTAGAATCCGGTAAATGATCTCACGCTTAATACTTGCGGCAAGGACTGGTATATCCTTTGGAGTTTCCAGCAGCCTGATAAGCCGCAATACCGCTTCCAGGAGTGATTCGTTTATAAGGGTGATTTCCAGACCACGTCCTGTGGAATCACTGGAAATTCCTTGATTCGATGATTGAATGACTTCGAAAATCTGATTCATATCAAGCTGTAAATTTATACATAAATAAGGTTCTTCAGGTGAAGCCACCACGACCTGGCCTGTAATCGGCAAATGAACAGACGCAGTCAAATAACTGGCCGAATCGTACTGATAGGTTTCTTCACCGAGCATGACTAATTTTGTTCCCTGAGCCACAATGCACAGGGAAGGTTCATAAACAGAGTAAACAGGTTCAGAAACGTGGGAGGCCCGAACAAATCGCAAGCCTGGTATACAGGTCTCAGACGTCCCATCCACCGTTACGTTTCTCTCAATCAACTCTGCTAATTCCTTAATTCGCTCCATGGCAGTTCCTCCATCTTTTCCATCAACACTTATGGATTCCTTAGTCACTATACTATATTTTATTGGAGGATTAGGCAATTATTTCGTAAATATCGGCTACCTTCCCTTTAGCACAAAGATTCATAATATGTTTATGGGCAGGTATTTCAATGAGATAGTACGGAATAGAGCACGTTTCTGTTCTGCTCTTCGGTAAATTTTTTCACTTTAATTCTATCTAGGTTTTAGTGCTGCCTATCGTTTACATGTGGAAGGAGATAATGAAATGAAAAAAGAACATGCTAATTTATATCCCTATGTAGGCATATGGGTAACTGCGGACGGTCATATTCGGCACGAGTTACTGCCGAACGGACGGTATGACGAAGCACGTGGCAACAAAAAAAGCGCCTATCAAGGTAGCTATACCATCAAAGGCAATCATATCGAATATGTCGATGATACAGGCTTTACTGCTGATGGTGATTTTATAGATGGAGTGCTTTACCATGCAGGTATGGTGCTATATTTAGAGAAACCTAGTGAAGGGAGCAAGGAATGATGACTGTAATTAATGGAAAAGTAGTGGTGATTACGGGAGCAAGCAGCGGAATTGGTGAAACAACAGCCCGACTGCTCGCAAGTCTAGGCGCTCATGTTGTCATCGGGGCAAGGCGTGTAGAAAGACTAGAGGTATTGGCATCTGACATTAAAAAGGATGGCGGTTCTGTAGTCATTCAACAGCTCGACGTGACAGAAATGGAACAGATGCAGGCGATCATTGAAGTAGCCCAAAGCCGTTTTGGACGAGTGGACGCTGTAATCAATAATGCAGGGGTGATGCCGCTTTCTTCACTGGAAGCACTCAAAATTAAGGAATGGAACCGAATGATTGATGTCAATATTCGCGGTGTTCTCCATGGCATTGCCTCAGGTCTTCCGGTCATGAAAAAACAAGGTTTCGGACATTTCATCAATATCGCTTCCATCGGCGCCTACGAAGTGAGCCCGACAGCAGCTGTCTACTGCGCGACCAAATATGCTGTACGTGCCATAACGGATGGACTGCGGCAAGAGACTGCAGGGCAAGGCATCCGTGTGACCCTTATATCGCCGGGGGTAACGGAATCAGAACTAGCCGAGAGCATTACCGACAACGAGGCAAAGGAAATCATGAAGGAATACCGGCGTACCACTCTCCCAGCGACGGCTATTGCTCGTGCTATAGTCTATGCGCTAGAACAGCCTGAGTATGTCGATGTAAGTGAACTAGTCATTAAACCCGTAATATAGATTAAACAAAAAGACATTAGTATATTGTAGCTTTAGAATAAAGTTTGAACAAAAACGACACACAGACCCATATTTTAAGTAAAATTAAAAGAGCCCGTTTTGAACAAACTTTGTTCAAAACGGGTTAATTCTTTGTGAAACACTGTGCAATTCTCCGCAAAATCCTCGTCTACTTTGAAAATTGGCTTAATCACGAGTTTGCCCTCATGTAATTCAATCATTACTTCCTCACCGATATGTAGGGCGTCATAGTATTCTTTCGGAATCACTTAATGACGCTATGCCGATACTTTAATTTTTTTACTTTTAATCATTTCATTATTCAATTAATTATCATTACTTATTTTTATTTATGAGGAGGAAAATCGTTGAACAACAAAAGAGTAGCCTTCTTAATTATTGGCGTTATGCTATTTAATGCTGTGATAGTTAATGGCACATCTATCATTAACGGGAGATTTCCAGATAGGTTAATGACTATTGCTTTAACGATTATGTCTTTTGGTTTAGCTTATTTAGCGCCTCACTTTACGGAAAAAGACGAATGTGCTCAAATGATTCGAGAACGTGCCATTTATATTAGCTATTTTTGGTGTGTTAGTTATGTGATTATTTTAATGCTGATTTTTAACCCAACTTCAAATATTGATCTAATTTCCTTCCACACACTCACAATATTTGCCGTATTATATATATCTACGGTCTTTTTAAATATGGTTTATTACGCAGAAAAGTACTGAATTCTAAATCGAATGTTTTTGATAAGATTATTTCGGGGTTCCATTAACAACCGTTTTTGGTGCTCATTTTTAGAAATTAATTGGATATTTATATTAAGATAGATAAGAGATTGTGAAAAATGCACTTAAAGTAACTTGCAGGTTAGTTCAATAACTGCAAGATTCTTATGATATATTAAGTTAGAATGTGATACAAAGGGGAGTTTAATATGGACAAATACAAAATAGTTTTATAGACGGAACGCTTTCAGACCCTAAAATAGGTATAACAAAATCTGTTCAATATGCATTGCAGGAAATGCACATTATTGAGCCTGATATTGATAAACTTGAATGTTTCATTGGTCCGCCACTTCAAGTTTCATTTGCTGAATACTACAATTTGGATGAGGAAAATACGCAAAAAAGCCATTGATTTTTATAGGGAGAGATTTAAAGAGGTGGGTATGTTTGAAAATGAGTTATATTCACATATACCGTTACTATTGAAATCATTGAAAGAATTAAATTTCACTTTAGTTGTTGCAACATCAAAGCCTACTGTATTTTCTGAAAAAGTACTGATTCATTTTAATATTGACCAATATTTTGACCTTGTTGTTGGAAGTAATCTTGATGGAACAAGAACAGCAAAAACTGAGGTTATACAATACATACTCGATATGCACAATGGGCATAAACTAGATGACTTTATTATGATTGGTGACAAGAAGCACGATATCATTGGGGCAAATAACAACGGTATTGACTCTATTGGAGTAACTTATGGATATGGTTCTTATGAAGAACTAACTCATTCTAACCCTACTTATATTGTCCAAAGTGTTGACCAGTTAAAAGACATTTTGATTGGAAGTCAAGTCAAATAATTGATATGTAGTTGCTCAACTAACGGGTGCTTTACTTGAAGAAGTCAAAAAAGTCGGTTCCTTAACGTACAGGGAATTCGACTTTTTTATGTTTGAATTTGCTTAGCGTACAAAATTTCCGAAATGTTGGCGATACCCCTTTATGGGCTAGTATGACGGGGTACTCGAAAATATCATTTTATTGCTGGAGATAAACACAGTTACTCTACTATCACAAACTAGTCCGTGCTATTCTTAAAGAAATTCATACAAGATGTTCACACGACGTACACAGGAATCTTCTATACTCGGTTTAGATAGTCCTGCTGGAGGTGTATGAAGAATGAAATCATACTAGTATTCATGTCCCATAGTGATAGGGCGACGTGGATAGATGTGGAGAGGAAAGACATGAAAAGAAATTTATTATTAGTCGAAGATGACTTGCTGATGCGTGAGTTTATAACGGATTATTTCAAAAAGGAACAATGGGACGTGTACGAAGCGGAGAACGGTAATCTCGCACTCGAGATTTTTGAACGACAAGCCATTGACCTAATCGTGCTGGACATTATGATGCCAGAACTGGATGGGTTTTCAGTGTGCAGGCAGATTCGCAGGAATTCAGATGTTCCGATTATTATGATCACAGCTAGGGTGGAAGATGATGATCAATTGAGAGGGTTCGAGCTTGGTGCGGATGAATATGTCACAAAGCCTTTTAGTCCAAGAGTATTAGTGGCCCGTGCTATTGCACTGTTGAAACGGACGGAAGGTACGATTGGTCGAGAAGGAAATTTACTCACCTTTGGCGGGCTGACGGTAAATAGAATGTCCCATACTGTTTCCGTAGAGGGAAAATCGATTTCCTTATCACCGAAAGAATACGAGTTGCTTCTCTTTCTTACGAAGCATTATGGGAAAGTGTTGTCTCGAGATTTTATTCTGAATGCTGTATGGGGCTACGATTATATAGGTGATTTGCGGACAGTAGACACCCACGTTAAAAAATTGAGGGCGAAACTCGGTGCAGAGGGCAGATGCATCGGAACTGTCATCCGTGCAGGGTACAAGTTCGAGTTGGAAGGATGAGGAGGCAGGGAGTCGTCCTTAAACTTTTTGTTGTTACGACTAGTTTGATCTTGATTGTTTTTTCATTTGTAATGATTGCAGAAGGACTTTTTTTCGAGCGGTTTTACCGAATGTCTAAGATCCATACTCTAGAACAGAATATGAGTCACTTCGAGGAACAATATGAACAAGTTGTACCCGATAGTCAGAAAATCTCACGGTTGCTCGGTGCATTTATGAATGAGAATGATACGAGTACTTCACTTTTAAATCAAAGTTTTGAACAGATAATTTTTAATCCTTACTTTTTAGAGCTGCAAACAAACCATAAGACCGTCATTGTTCCTCTGCCTACGGATGGGATGGAATATGACTCGCTTCCAAAGGGGATTCAAATCGGCGATCAATTGGTAATAGACGGTATTTTTATGGACGAAGATGATACTATCATGCAACCTATTACTATTCAGAAGAATCAAACGGAACTCACAATGGGGTTAGCACGGGTACAAGGGAAGATTATTGATCTGATGGTGCCTGAGCATCGCTCGTATAACCCTCTCTATCAGGATACACTAATCGACGAAGCGCTCCAGGAATGGATGCCCAAGTTGGAGTTGGAGCACTATCAATCGGTCTTGCAGGATGGATTGCCTGTTAAGTTGGAATGGGTAGATAATTGGAGTGGTGTTCCATTTGCGATTGTGATTCAACCGCTAGCAACGGATGAACCTACTGCTCGTTATTTATTTGTCATGACTTCTCTACAACCAGTTGGGGAAGCAGTCGATATACTTAAGAAATACTTTGTCTATTTTGCTCCTATGATTCTAGTGCTCGTTACAATTCTGTCAATGATTTTCTCCAGAATTGTATCCCGTCCTTTAGTTACACTCAACCATGCTGCTGCACGTATGGCTAACTTGGATTTCACGGGAGGTCCCGGACTTAACACAAAGGATGAATTCGGAGAACTGTCCCGTAATCTGGATGTGATGTCTAAGAACCTGGATACGACCTTACAGGAACTGACCGATACGAATGATAAGTTGCAAGCGGAAATGGAAGAAAAACAACGGTCGGAACAACTTCGGAAAGAACTGATTGCCAATATATCACATGAATTAAAAACCCCATTAGGTATTGTGAGAGGATTCGCGGAAGGATTGCAGGATGGAGTAGCGAGAGATAAAAAAGAACGGTATCTGGATCACATTGTAAATGAGACAGATCGGATGAATGCATTAATCATGGATATGCTAGAGCTTTCCAAATTCGAGGCCAAGGCGATTCAATTAACATGTTCACACTTCTCTATGACAAGACTTGTTCAAGATTTGGCGGATTCGTTCTCTCAACAAATGGGAAATAGGAGCATTCAGTACAAGTTGAATCATCAACAAGAGCATTACGTGAAGGCAGATTCTAGAAGAATTGAACAGGTCATTCTGAATTTAATGAGCAATGCCATACGCCATGCAGTAGAAAACAGCGTTATTACGATTACCATCGACCGGGATTCTTCCGGTAAGATACTTACGGTCATCGAGAACATGGGAATGCCAATTGCTGAGAACGATTTAAGCAGAGTATGGGACCAATTCTACCGAATTGAGCGCTCTCGAGATCGGAAATCTGGAGGAACGGGTCTTGGACTATCTATAGTCAAACACATCCTAGAGCTCCATCATAGTGAGTTTGGTGTGATGAATACGAATAACGGAGTTGCATTTTCTTTTACTTTATATGAAAGCAGAGGAGAACTACATGAATAACAAAAAATATGGCTATATCGTTTCAGTACTATTCGTGCTTCTTATGACGAGTGGTTGTGCCTCGGAAAAAGAACCTGAGGCATCGCATATCATCCATGCGAAGCCATCTGAAACCAATCAAGGCAGTGCTACGAAAGAAGAAGATGCTAATGCAAATCCTCAGAAGGAAGTACTCATCATTATTGATCAGACGCGGAAACCGACTGAGGGCAATAGTTTCGATTTCGTCGTGAAGCAGGTGCCGGAAGGATTCACGCTAGCTGAAATGGAGTGGAATTCCAAGAAACACCGGATCGTCAATACGGTTCTAGAAGCCAAAGCACATGGTGCTAATGGGGAAGACGGATTTTACATTAGCGGAAACGGACAATTTTCTGGATTTATCTATCCAGACACGTTGAGAGGGGATGAAGGAGAAGTTGTCTTCCGATTCACCAATTCGAAAGGTGAAGAATTAACGTGGAAAAAGAACTTGACGTTGATGCTTCTAGAAAAAGAGGATAATGCAGCTGATGGTGTTATTGCTGACGATAAAGAGGTCGTGAAAGAGGAGCCTATGAAGGAAATTCTCGTCATTATTGATCAGACACCAAAACCGATTGAGGGCAACAGTTTCGACTTCGTCGTGAAACAGGTACCCGAAGGATTTACGCTAGCCGAAATGAAGTGGAATTCCAAGAAACACCAGATCGTCAACACAGTCCAAGCAGCGAGGGAACATGGGGCGAATGGGGAAGACGGCTTTTACATTAGTGGAGACGGGCAGTTTTCAGGTTTCATCTACCCGGATACGATGAAAGGTGATCAAGGGGAGGTTGTTTTTCTATTTACCGATAGCAAAGGAAAAGTGATAACGTGGAAGAAGAGTGTAACATTGAATTCTTCAGCAACTTCTCAGAAAGAGAGTAAAAAGAAAGTTGTCACTGTGAACCCACAAGAGACGCTTGAGGCCTATATGCAGGCTATCGCTAGTCAAGATGCTGAAGCACTTGTCGAGTTATACGGAGGGAGCTATCAAGGGCTCAGAAACTTATTTTCTGAAACTGACCTTAATGATAAGCATGCACTAGTTAAACAGTATTTGGAGCTAGGACCTAAAGTTTCACTGAAAGAGATTCTGAGTCGGACTGAAGTGAGCAAAGACGTGTATACGTTTGTAGTTGCGTTTAAAAATGAAGATGGCACGCGGTTCGGGGTAAGGGAGTTCGACACGATCACCAATACTTTTACGTACACAGTTAAAATGGTGAATGGCAAACTGAAAGTGATGGAACTTCCCCCCTACCAAGCTTAAGTTGTGATACATCAAGAAGAAGTAGAAATGAACCCTGAATAGGGCACTTCTTTACAGTGGGTTGATTATACGGTGACGAATAATCAAAGCCTTTGGGCTGTTTAAGATTCATAGCATTGTTATGTTTATTTTGCTATGTGACCAATCAGCCCAAGGGATTTTTCATCTTATTGAACTATGGGTGCTTTACTTGAAGTGCGTCGAGCTGCTTAGTTGGCTCATTTTTCTTATTGAATTAAAGCGGCAGGTTAGTTTAAGAAGACTGATTATTATTATTTTAAGAATGGAGGAAAAGAATTGGAAATTCACTATTAATAACAATAAGTGAGTAGACAAAATAAAAAAGCCATTCCCAATTGTCTTTTGCGGGATAAGGAATGACTCAGATTGTTTTTTAACAACTAAATAAGTGAGCGTCCATGAGTTAGCTGGTAACTGACTTATCGTCGTTAAAACATGGCTATAATCACTTAATGGTGTGCTGGTAACACGCCATTAGCTATTTTAAGGTTATGTTGATTATAGCAATGACAGACCTTAATTTCAATACACTTGCATTGAAATTCTGTATAAGTGCTTTTTTAGTGCGCCTTTTAACGAGATAGCTATGGACGCTCACCGACAGAGGGGGAGTATAAGTCCATGGCTATTTGTGCATTTTCAGAGAAAAAGTCAGAGACAGAGCTGGCTCAAATATATAATGCGTTGCTTCATGAGGGAATCACGACTTTTAAAACAAAACAGTCTAAGGCGAGTTTACCGACTCGTGTTACGGCAGAAAAGCAAGATCGCGTACATAAAAAGGGTGCTGTCTTTGCTGTGCGTGCCAAAGTGTTTCACCTTTCAGGGTGAAGGGGAAAATTGGCGGGCTAGTTATGAAATAACTGACTCTAATTTATCTTATACTATCTTTTATATCGGTAAAGAGAAAGTTCCTGAAACAATTGACTATACTATATCCCATAATTACAGAGGTAGAAAATTAGAAGTAAAAAACTATTCCTTAAATGAAGATGGGTTAATTCAATCAACAAAACCAGACTATAACGAAGAATAATTAAGTCTAGAGGATGCAAGTATTACCGTAAAGATAAGTTGGGATGGTAATGAGGAAGAACTTATTTTAAAACGCAAATAACGAATTCTGGAAATATTAAAGAGATTGGTCTTATTTTTAATTCTTTAGTTACCAGTCTTGAAAAAATGGACATTTTTCTTCTGCAACTAACGGGTGCTTTACTTTAATAAAGGGAGACGAAAAATAATATGATAGAGTTATGTAAATGTGATGTAACATATGATTTAAGGGTAGAAGCAGACATCGGTGCTGATGCTATATGGTGCAATAAATGTCTTTGTAACTTTGAAATTACATATGTTCCGATTTCAAGTAAGTTAAGGTCAGAATTAGCAGAATGGATATCGAAATATGGTGAGTGGATTGATTGGGCTAATGATGGAATAGTTCCTAATGGGATTGAACTTGAAGAGGTACATAAACAAGGATTAAAGCTAAAAGAAAAAGTAAAAAAGGAACTTGAAGGAAAATATAAAGTTTCATTTAAGCCTTCTACATTCGCAAAAAGACATGGAAATAGAAAATAAGAAACTGTACTAACGGGTGCTTGTGCGGCCGAGCCTAGGTCGTATCATATAGCGGGTGGGATTCCCGTCGAGAAAGAACTAGCCATTCACTCGTAGCGAGTCTTGGAGGGCTAATGGTAACATTCGCCTTTAAGCGTAGACAGTTAGGTGGCGGGCCGAAAGCCAAATGGTTGAAGGGATTGAGCTCCATAATGTTAGTAAATCGAGAGGGCTGATGCTTTAAGCACGGCAGAAAGCTATATTTTATCCATCGTTAAAGGCAAGAAGGATAAAACCTCTCTGGAGTCAGAGACCTTGGCACGTCACACATGGATATGATACGGCAACTCGGGAGGCCCTACCGGTCTTTTCTTATTACAGAAGAGTATGGTGTACAAGCGATAATAAGCGAGGAAACCAAATGCCGTTGTAGGGAGTCGGATAGCAGCGTAGTACCAATGAAGTTGGGTAATGCCGATGGAGGAAAGGCTGCTACCAAATGATCACTCTCACTAGGGACACATTTACTACACACAGCGGTAGAAATAATAAATGTAAACTAAACTATTGAGGATAGCAGAATCACCATTTTGTGAAGGATGATTTGGAGGAGCCGTGTGCGTAAATAGCGCAAGCACGGTTCTGTGAGGGGGGTGGAACACAATCTACCGTAAGGTAGAGAGGTTCCCTTCTACTCGACTACTTCAAGATGGGGAAAAGCCTTTTTTTTATTGGAGAGATGCAAGTAATATTAATTAGTCGAATGAACATTGATGATAATTATCTAGAAAAGCTTTGAAAACAGTATCTAAAAAGGTTTTGATAATATCCATGAAGCTTTTCCTCCTGATTGTTTAAGCTTTGTTTATTATATTCTTCTTAAATTACTAACATTAAATACGTACTAGTTAGAAAATACTTCCCTGAAAACAAAATTTTATAGTGTCCCTGTGTCAGAAACTTTCATGTTAATTCCAATAAACATAAAAGTCGTGAATTTCACGCTTGTTTCTGACATAGGTACATATTACAAAATCATAGTCATTTCAAACAATCCCCTTAAACAACCGCTTCTTCACTGCTTTGTCTGTTATAAAATATTAATCCCATTACGCCACTGAGGAATAGCAAAGTGGAAGCCAAAACAAAAATAAAAGCATAGGGAATGGTTTCCGATAGCCAGCCTGTCAACAACTGAGAAATTGGAACTGCCCCGAAAGCTGCTAGCGAAACGATACTCATCGTTCTGCCGAGCCTTGCCCTTGGAACATGGGCCTGAATCTTTGAAATGATGATGACACTTGATATACCATTCAAAATCCCTATGGCCGCTAAAGATAGCAACACGACCCATATGGAAGGAATAGCTACTAAAAACAAGAGCAGTCCCTGTATAAGTTCAAGCCAGTAAAACGAACGAAGTGTTTTATATTTTGGGTGTAATTTGGTGACAAACATCATGCCTATGACCGAACCAGCTCCAAAGGCAGCCAAGACGAATCCCATCTGTGAAGGTGCCAGATCGAAGCTTTCCTTTGAATATAGCGGTAATGCGATCTGCATTGGACCGACTACTACCAGTCCCCCCACTAAATCTACCAACAGTACGATACGGAGCCACTTGGTTGTCCACACTTGCTGAAACCCTTCCACGAAATCTTTCATAATACGCGAGTCTTTCACTTTAGGTGAGCTTTCCTTGTTAACGCTGACCATAATCCCGGTGATAGCGCCAATCAAATAAGACAGGGCATTTATGAGAAAACCAGCCTCAATTCCGTAGAGCCCCACCACTAATCCAGCAAGAGGAGGACCAATGAAGATGGCGGTTTGAGAGATTGATTGAACCCATGCATTTGCATTTTCTAAATCCCTTGTTTCTACGATAGAAGGAACAATGGTATTAAATGCCGGATAGAAAAATCCGCTTGCCACACCAGATAAAGAAATTAAGAGGTAAAGCAGTGGAAATGACAAGGCATCAAAGAATAAAAATGAAATCAAAACGGTCAAAATCACAAACCGAGCGAAGTCTGAAATCCAAATAACCTGTTTCGCACTTAACCGATCAACTGCAACGCCTCCCACCAGCAATAGAAGAATACGAGGAAAGACCGAGAAGAATAGGGAAAGAGCCATTTGACTGCCGCTTCCACCCATCTCAAAAATCAAGTAAATCAGGGCGATCTGCTGGAATCCATCTCCTATTGTCGAGAAGGACTGACCAAAGAAAAAATAAGCGAAATTCTTATTGGAGAAGAGGTTGTATTTAAATAGTCTTCTCATTGTTTTGTTTCTCTTCTCTTAGATTTTGGAGAAACTGGATGAAAAAAACTGCTGATCGTATAGAATTTCCGATTATCTGTAGGTGTTCGTTTCATGGAAGAATTATTCATAATTTGATCGATAGCAGATAAATGTTCCTTAATAGAAGCTATTTCTTCGTCTGTTAACCACGCGTGTTCCTGAGTGATGAATGAGTTTGGAAGGAAACCTTCATGATAATCGACACTTTCGATGAGATTCCGGTAAGTTTCATGAAAAGTAGATTCATAGAGCATATGTTCATCGGATTTGGCCAATTCAAGAGAAGGAGAAAGTCGGAATGAACGGGCTGAAGCCGTATAATATTTTTCGATGATGGATCCTTTTACTTCTTCTCTTGTAAGTCGGATAATTCCAGCGTTCAGGAGTTCCTTTACGTGAAAGTGCACTTTAGGTGCAGACTCTTTGAGGGCTATTGAAATTTCTTTATTTGTCATTTCATCAAACGAAAGAACGGTTAAAATACGCTGTCTTAGTGGATGGGATAGGGCATGAAGCTGCTCCGTAGTTTCAATAATCATTTCATAATTCATTTTATCGTCTCCTTTTCAACTAGCAATTAAAATATTTTTATCGATAAATTATAATTTATTAAAATAATTATATTTCATCTTTATTTAAATTGCAACCTGTAAAACTAAAGTTTCAGATTATTTCTATCTAGCTTTGAAACAGTTCCACTAACGGGTGCTTAGTCAAAGATTCGCTATACGAAATAATTAATATTATTACAGCGTATTTTAAAGTTAAAACCATAATTGGGTTACCAACTATAATGTAACTTAACATAAAAGTAGGTTACTGATATTTATAAAAGAACGTCAAAATCACCTCTCTAGTTTAACTGAGAGGTGATTTTTTTAGGGGAACCTATGTTAAAATAGCTATAAATTTATTTGATGATTTAAATTAATGATTCAATTTGATAAGATGGTACTAATTGTAAATGAATGGAGGCTAAATTTGTGGTAACAATTGAGGACTTTTTAAAATTGGACATCCGTATTGGTACTGTTATTAACGCTGAACCCTTTCCAGAAGCACGAAAACCTGCAATAAAATTAGAAATTGATTTTGGAGAAATTGGTATTAAACATTCTTCGGCACAAATTACACAAAGATATACACCAGAACAACTTATTGGACATCAGGTCGTTGCAGTAGTAAATTTCCCTCCAAGACGTATAGCAGGTTTTAAATCGGAGGTATTAATAATTGGAGGTGTACCAGAGGAAGGTGACGTGGTACTTTTAAAGCCAGATGAATCTGTTAAAAATGGAACACCAATAGCATAAAAAATTCTAAAAGCAAACTTAATCTTAGGAACAGTTATTGTTTCGTTAAAGGAGTCTTTAGTGGAGAATGTTGGTATTCGACAATCGGGCGCAATTCTTGAAAGGGAATTGTGCTTTTTCGGTAATAAGGCGCGTTTATGGAGTAACGAAAGTAGAAAATAATCAAACTTTTTTATAAAAACCAACCTTAAAAACTCTAAAGAAGAATCCATTTTGATCAAACTTTTTTTAAAATGAATTTTTCTTATTAATCGTAATAAATGATTTATGTGGTGTTTTGCTTCGTGCTTTTTTTCTAAGCTACATAAAGAAGACTGTTCGATTCACTTTTTCTACATGGGATTTAGGAAAATTTTGTACTTCAATTCGACGAAAATCTGAATAGTTGTTAATAAGATGTATACGAAAAAATCCACTCTTAGGTATAAAGTGGATTTTTCTATATGCATCTATTTCTTACCTTCTCCATTCAGCTGATGTAATAAGCGCATGATTGTTTCGTTTATTTCATCCAGTTCCTTTTTACTCATGCCAGTAGCATCGAATAGAGATTGAGGAACACAAGATGCCTTTTCCTGTAGTAGTTGGCCAGCTTGCGTAATATGAATATTCATGACGCGTTCATCGACAGTGTCACGTCGACGCTCGATGAGACCAGCAGCTTCCATACGTTTGAGTAATGGAGTAAGTGTACCTGTATCAAGATTAAGTATTTCCCCCAGTTCTTTAATTGTTCTTTGTGGCTTTTCCCATAACGTAACTAAAACTAAATACTGAGGATAAGTAAGCTGAAGTTCATCTAGATAAGGGCGATAAAGGCGTAAGATAGCCCTCGAACAAGCGTACAAGGAGAAGCAGAAATGATCTTCTAATTTTAAATTTTGTGAATTCGTATCCATTTGTTACACCTCTATTGGTTAGTATTTCTCTCATTATTAATTTAACATACCACCAAAAAATAAAAAAGAATTTTGTGCAATTTAATTGTTGACAACATATTTATAAGAAAGTAAGATGAATTCATAAAATAAGTTTTGCGCAATAAAGTTTAGCGAAACTTAAATATAATAATTGGAGGAATTTATAATGAGTAAACTTACTGTAGGATTTGAAAATGGTACACCAATCGAGCTTCACATTGAGGATGTAGGAACTGGAAAACCGGTCGTGTTAATTCATGGTTGGCCACTTAGCGGAAGATCTTGGGAAAAACAAGTACCTGTATTGGTAGAGGCTGGATACCGCGTCATTACGTATGATCGTCGTGGATTCGGGCAATCTTCACAGCCATGGAATGGATATGAATACGATACATTTGCGGCAGACTTACACAAAATTTTGGAGCATCTAGACCTTCGTGATGTCACATTAGTTGGATTTTCAATGGGTGGCGGTGAAGTTGCTCGTTACATTGGTACTTACGGAATAGAACGTGTATCAAGAGCTGTATTGGCAGGGGCTGTACCTCCGTACCTTTACGAAACGGCGGATAATCCAAAAGGTGGATTTGATGATGCAACAATTAAAGGTTTACAAGATGGAGTAAAGGTAGATAGAATTGCCTTCTTAGATGACTTCACAACGAACTTCTTTGCTTCTGGGGACAGAATGGATTTAGTGAGTGAAGCATTCCGACTATATAATCGTGACATTGCAGCATTTGCTTCACCAAAAGGAACACTTGACTGTATCGCAGCATTTAGTAAAACCGATTTCCGTGCTGATTTAGATAAGTTCAATGTCCCAACACTAATTATTCATGGTGATTCAGATGTCATCGTGCCATTGGAAGTCAGTGGGCAAAAAGCACATGAACGTATTCCTAACAGTCAGCTTGTGGTCATTAAAGGTGGACCACATGGATTTAATGTGACACATGCTGAGGAATTCAACACAGAATTGATTCAATTTTTGAAGTCTACTGAATCAGTTTCTATATAACGTATTCTTTTGTAAACAATGCAGGCACCAAAGTGCGTGACTCCGCTCATGAAGGGATTCTTTGTAAAAGCGAGATAAAAGGTAATCTTACAGATAGCACCTGTTATTCGATATTAAAAGACGAGTATTTGAATTAACTTGTATTTATTAGGTCTAGGTACTACAAAGTTACGTAATATTTATCAACTTACTGATAATGGTTGGACTTCTCTAACAAATTACACAATACCAGGAGTGGACCAAAGTGAGTTAGTAGAGCCAGAAGTTATTACCTATACTTCTTTTGATGGACTTGAAATTGAATCGTTATTTTTCAAAGCAAAAAAGGAAAACGATAATGGACATATCATTTTCGCCACATGGTGGTCCACAAGCTGCGGAACGTAAATTTTTGAGATCTCCATTCCAATTCTTTTTAAATAATGGCTATAGCATCTTTTCTCCAAACTTCCGAGGTTCAACAGGATATGGTTTAGCTTTCGGAAAAATGGTAGAGGGCGATTGGGGATACGGCCCACGCCTTGACAATGTGTCAGGTCTTGAATGGCTCATTAATAACAGATATGCTGAAAAAGGTAATATTTTATTAATGGGGGAAGCTATGGTGGCTACATGGCCTTATTACTTCGCGGTTCCCATGCGGATTATATCAAAGCTGTAGTCGATATTTTTGGCCCATCTGATTTGTTATCATTTATCAACTCAGTTCCTGAAGAATGGAAGCGATGATGGACCAATGGGTAGGAAATCCTGACAGACATAAAGAAAATCTGATTGAATATTCACCAATTACGTACCTTGAAACCATGACAAAACCAATGCTCGTCATCCAAGGAGTCAATGATCCACGTATGGTAAAAGCAGAATCTGATCAAATTACTTACAAGTTTTAGAATTGTGAAATTGTTCAGAATAATTTAATTATACTATGATAATTTAGTGAATCGAAATAGATTGTTATATGAATTGGAGAGAGTCATGAGTAATTTTAATCTTTTATTAGTTAAGAACAGTCAAATAGAAGGGGAACGTATTTTATTACGACCAGTTTCGTTTAATGATGCTGAAGATATGTTTGAATATACATCTGATGAAGAAACAACGCGTTTTTTATACAGTCCACATAAAGATTTGGAACAAACTCAAAGTATGATTGCAAATTATTTTGTCAAAGAGCCTATCGGTAAATATGCAATTGTCTTAAAAGATAGCAATAAAATGATAGGTGCTATTGAGTTTAGAGTGGATGACTGGAATAAAAGCGGGGATCTTGGTTTTACATTAAATAGAAAGTATTGGGGCAATGGCTATATGACTGAAGCTGGAAAACTGATACTAGAATTAGCCTTCAAAGAATTAGGGTTAGAGCGTGTACATGCAGCACATGATGTTATTAATGGTGCTTCTGGTAAAGTATTGCTTCGCTTAGGTATGCAACGTGAAGGGACCCTTCGTAAAAGCGAAATGATCAAAGGTGTATTAGCAGATAGCGCGTACTATTCGATTTTAAAAGAAGAATATTTGAATGCTGGGAAAAAAGAACAATAATCGCTATTTGTTTTGGCAATTCCATTTACTATTGCATTTTTAGAAATCTACTTGTCAGATGAATTGTAATTTCAATAAGGAAGGTGTCCATTTGGGCACCTTCCTTATTTATTGGATAAGACAATCCATTTAAATATTTTTATTAACGATATTTTAAATAGTATAGGCTGGCAACTAGTCATACTTGAATATACAGCGAAATATTAGAACAATTTTGACATAAGTAATAGATAAATATTTTTCAAAAAAATGTAACGAAACAGATAACCAAGGTATTAATATTAAGAACAGCAAGAGAGAGAGGGCGTTATGAAGAAGCTTGAAGAAGAATACGAAAAAATTCATCCGAAAATCTATACGTTTTTTTATGCTAAGACAGGGAATCAGGCAACAGCTCAAGACCTTTGCCACGATACCTTTTATGAGGCATGTAAAAACATCGCATCATTTAATGGACATTCCACCTTGTCGACTTGGGTGTTCTCGATTGCGAATAATTTATTAAAAAAGTATTACCGAAAAAATAAGTATCAGCAAAGCTTAATGCAAAAACTTGCATCTCTTCCAGATAATGAAACCCATTCACTGGAAGAGATGGCGGAAATTAATGAAGAAACAAAAATACTCTTACATCATATTTCGAAACTGGATGATGCCTCTAGGGAAATCATATTGCTACGCATATACGGAGAACTGAGTTTTGCAGAAATCGGCATTTTGATTGGCAAATCAGAGAATTATACGCGCGTGACATTTCATCGGTTGAAATTAAAGATTCAAAAATTAATGGAGGAGACTTTATGAAAAAAGAATGTGCGGTTGTGCAAGACCTTTTGCCTTTATACGAAGAAGACTTGTTGCAGCTAGAGACAAAACAATTTATCGAGGAACACTTGAAAAGTTGCCAAAACTGCCGCCAAATCGCAGAACAATCACAAATTCCTCTTCCCACGGAAGTAAACGTAAGCGGTGTTTCTAACAAAATGATTCGAAATATAACGTTGAAATTGGCGACCATACAGATTTTCTTTGTATCCATTGCTTTGATATTGGCTATCGGCACGACCATTATGAAAGACAATAGCGGCTTTATCCTGACCTATGCCCTTTTGGGTGCGGTTACGTATCTATTTTACCGATCGGCGCTCGTTGCCATCCTGCTTGCAGGAATACCCAATTTCATATGGAATTGCCTGTCATATATGACAGATTGGTTCGGCGAATTCTATGCTGAAAGTTTTTCGGAAGCTCTTCTAATAGCACTGACGTCCTTAGTTATCCACCTGCTGTTTACTTTTATTGGAATCATTATTGGCTTTTGTATACTTAAAGCAAGAGAGGAAAATTAAATATGATAAAGAAAATAATATACAGTGTGATTGTAATTTTATTAATTGCAGCCGTAGTATTCGCTTACATGCAAATGAGCGGAAATACAATCGACAAGCACAAAGCAAAGGAGAGCCTTGAAAATTTTTTAGAACAAACTTATCCGGACATGGACTACGAGATCAAGCGGTCTGTAGGATATGGATGGTCCGATGGCACTTATGAGTTTAAAGTGGTAAAAAAGGACACGACTGCAGTTGAAAACACTTATACCTTCCATGTCTCCGCTTTCGAACCGTATGAAGTTTTTAGTGATACAATCCATGAATCCAAGATAGACAAAGCGGCATCCGAAAAGCTAAACGCGGAGGCAGAGCAGTATATTCTTACGCTCCTTCAGAAAAAAGTGCCGCAAGTCGATTCAGTTGATACAAATGTGGAA
Organism: Psychrobacillus lasiicapitis; assembly: GCF_006861795.1. GTDB lineage: Bacteria > Bacillota > Bacilli > Bacillales_A > Planococcaceae > Psychrobacillus > Psychrobacillus lasiicapitis. The sequence continues at coordinate 27,679 of NZ_VDGH01000013.1, forward strand.
GTATACAACCAAATTGACGAGGAATGGACGCCGCAGTTGAAAACACCAAGGCCGATTCACATTATGCTGGAAATTGAAAAAGGCAATTTAACGAAAGAACAAATGTTGCAACAGAGCCAGGAAATACAGAAGCAATTGAATAGTGAATCCATCAATTATGTTTTAGCAGAAATAGAGTATAAAAGCGTCATGAATGGTGAAGAAATTTATGATTACTACATTAGATTTACACCGGAACAAGAATTAACGATAAAAGAGGTTAATTAATACTTTATCAAAATAGATTGTGTATTGAATTGGACATAGTTTAATACTTTTGAAATCTAATTTAATTGCTAAAAAAGCATATATTCCACAATCGGGCGCGATTGTGGAACAATTTAGATAGGAAATGATCAAACTTTTTTATAAAAATTGAACAATACTTCACAAAGAAAGAGCCCATTTTGATTAATCCTTTTTTCAAAATAGGTTCTTCTTATTTATCATAAAATACCGGTTTGTGAGGTATTTTTGTTAATAGATGAGCTCATTTTTTAATGATAATAAGTGGATTATTCTTATTTCATTATTGATTGTATTACAGTCGAGGCCATCTACTTCGAATTAAAATGGCCAAATCTTAGTACACCAATAAAATACCTTACATATAAGGTGTTATAAGGTGGTTTCCTCATTAAGAAGCCTCTTCTGGTTGTGCGATTTCAAATTCACCTTCTGCATACTCTTGCTCCGCATAATGGCTTCCCCATTCACAGAGCTCCTGCAAGATTGGTTTAAGAGATTCTCCAAGTTCAGTGGATGAATATTCAACCTTCGGTGGTACTTGATTATACATCTTTCTGCTCACAAGTCCACTGTCTTCAAGCTCTCTAAGTGTTTGAATCAGCATTTTCTGAGTTATATTTGGGATAATGCGCTTTAATTCACTCGTTCTCTTTGGTCCATTCATTAAAAAGTGTAATACAAGACCTTTCCATTTTCCGCCAATAACTTCCTTTGTCACTTCAAAACCACAACTAAATTTTTTCAAGTCTAAACCTCTCCATTCCACATTTATTACTTTTTAGTTACTATATCACTAAAAAGTGGGCACTTCCGTTAATGTGCTTACTGAAGGATACTATATCTTGTGAGTTGTTCTTCAAGTACTTAAAGGTACTAGACATAAATTAATTTTAAAGGAGTGTTAAATATGGGTAAATTTGAAGGTAAAATAGCGCTTGTAACGGGTGGAACAAGTGGGATTGGTCTTGCTACAGCACAAAAATTTGTAAACGAAGGTGCATATGTTTATATCACGGGACGTAGACAAAACGAACTTGATAAAGCTGTTAACCAAATTGGCAAGAACGTAACCGGTGTTCAAGGTGATATTTCTAAGCTTGAAGACTTAGACAAACTTTATGACATTATAAAGCAGGAAAAAGGTAAGTTGGACATTCTTTTTGCTAATGCAGGCACCGGCAACTTCCTTCCATTAGGTGAAATTACAGAAGAGCAGGTTGATAGAACGTTTGACATTAACGTTAAAGGAACCATCTTTACTGTTCAAAAAGCGTTATCACTATTCCCGGATAAAGTAGGTTCTATTATTGTAACGGGCTCTACTGCTGGGTCAATTGGCAACCCAGCGTTTAGTGTATATGGAGCATCTAAAGCAGCATTAAGAGCACTAGTTCGCAACTGGATTCTTGACCTAAAAGGTACTGAAATCCGTGTAAATGTGGTTAGTCCAGGAGGTATTCTTACACCTGCATATGATGAGCTTTTTGGTGATGCACTTGAAGAGGTACTGGAAAATAGCAGAAATACTGTTCCAGCTGGAAAAGTTGGGACACCTGAAGAAGTAGCAAACGCTGTATCTTTCCTTGCTTCAGACGAAAGCAGTTACTTGACGGGTGTAGAATTGTTCGTAGATGGCGGGCTAGCACAGGTATAATTTCACTGCGCAGAGATTACAAATAGTCCGGAAAAAAGGTTAATGGGGAATGGTGTAACCGAATCGCCGCAAAATATATAATTTATAGGAGGAGTCAATATGACCAATCAACAAGTTCAACTCAATATTCGTTTTAAGGCTAAACCAGGGAAGAAAGAAGAATTCCGCAAGGAGCTATCTTCCCTTATTGAGGAGATGTCATCCGAGAAGGCATTCATTAGCGCCATTGTATCGGACGATCTGGATCAGCCAGATGACTTGATTATTTATGAAACATGGCAAGGCACGAGAGATAGCTGGCTTGCGGAAGAATTTATTAAACCATACCGCAAGAATTACGAAGGAACACTGGGCGATTTAATTGTGGATAGAAGCGTCAGCTGGTTGCAACCTAACCGTGAATGGGGAAGTCATATAACGAATGCATATTAATTTTTATAAATGAGAAATAGCATCTACAGCTGTACAAATGGGCGAAGTCACAATAGCTGTCTTCGACGATACATGCGGCAACATTATTCAGATAATGCAGGAGTAACCTTATTTATGGTAGAAAAAATTATGCAATAAAGTGTTTTTATAAACAATTTAACAACAACTTTATGTTGAGACCTAATAGAAGGAGGAAAGCATCATGGCATTTTTCGAGACAAGTGACGGCGTCAAATTGTATTATCAGCAAAAAGGAGAAGGACAACCGATTGTGCTCGTCCATGGCTGGTCATCGGATCATAAAACATTCGATCAACCATTTGAAGAATTGAGCAAAAAGTTCAATGTAGTGTCTTTTGATTTGAGGGGACATGGCGCTTCTGATCGCCCGGAGCATGGTTTGACATTGAAGAGATTCGCTTCCGATTTGGAAGAACTAATGGAGCATCTTAACTTGATGAATGTCACATTGGTTGGACACTCGATGGGGGTTTCTACGACATTCGAGTATGTAAAAAACTTCGGTGTATCCAGATTGAAGGCCGTATCGTTGTTCGACATGACACCAAAATTAGTCAATGAAGAGGATTGGAATTTAGGTCTTTATCACGGTAAATATACGCGGGAAGACTCATTGAATGATTTGACAGTGATCAATGATAGCTTGAAGGAATTCGCAAAGCCTTTCTTTAAAGTAACCGTCCCATACTTGACTGGTGAAATGATGGAAGAGCAGCTCAATTTAGTAGTCAACGGCAATACCCCTCATGTATTAGCGGCAATGTGGCATGCGATGGCAGTTGGCGATTATCGTGACGTGTTACCACAAATCACTGTACCAACACAAATTGTGTATGGAGAAAAGAGTACACTTTACTCAAAAGAAACAGCGGAATACATGAAGGAACAGATTCCGAATTCTGAAGTGATTCCGTTTGAAAACTGCACGCACTTATTAGTTGCGGAAGATGTAGTAAAAACAGCAAAAGTAATTGAAGAACTTGCAAGTTCTATGGTGAATTCATAAATAATGAAGGGGCTGTCTAAAAAATCCCTAAAATGAAGAAGGTGGAGAAAAATAAATCGTTTTTCTCCACCTTCTTTTTTGATTTTTCGTTTTATAAGGTGGTTTCTGCACAATAGGCCCACCACTTTCAGCAAGTTATGGGCCATTGCCAGTATGCCAAATTCCGTTTGGACCTTTTCAAGGGTGTTTACTAAATAGCATAGATGTAAGGGTAAACAAAAAGTCTTGTTCAACTCCCATGAAAATTAAAATCTTCGATTTATAGAAAAAGGCAATACGAAATCGGACGCAGCTCAATAATTTTTTAAAAAAGTGCAGCGCCTAAATGAGAATTAAATTATGGATTGTACTAGGAGGCATTTGGGTCAGTGATTGTAACGTTGTAACCTAAGTTTTCAAGTCTTCGAACAGAATATCGTACAATCGATTGTTCTTTTTGTTTGTCAAAGTAATCTTCCCCTAAGTCTAGGTACATTTCTTTGCGTGTTAGGAGATAATAGCTGATTCTTAAAATAGCATGAGCGACTGATATCCCTGCACGCTTTTTACCCTTTCTTGATGCAGTACGCCTATACAGGGCTCCCAAGTAGGTTTTGGATCCTCTAACAGAATGAGCTGCTTCAATTAATGCCGATTTCAAGTACTTGTTTCCTTTTTTCATGTTGGTTGATTTCCTCTTGCCCGCACTTTCATTATGCCCAGGTACTAATCCTGCCCAGGAACATAAGTGCGCCGAACTGGGAAATTGCTTCTCCACATCTGTACCGACTTCGGCTAAGATTTGTTCGGCCATTCGAGTGGCGATGCCAGGAATGGAATCCAATCGTTCTATATCTTCTTGATGGGAGGATAACCTAGTAGCAACCTCTTCGTTTAATAGCTCAATCTGCTCAGTTAGAAATTCTATATGGACCAGAATGGTTTTTAACATGAGACGTTGATGTGGATTGATATACCCTCGAAGAGCTAGCTCCAGTTCACTCTTTTTCTTCTTCATTGATCGGCGGGCAAAGCTAGCTAATTTCTCAGGATCATTTTCGCCATCGGCGATAGCACGGAGCATATCAAGAGACGAAACACCCATGATGTCGGAGACAACGGAACCGAGTTTGATATTCGCTCCTTCTAAAACCTTTTGAATCCGATTATGTTGTCTCGCACGCTCTTCAATAATACTTCGACGGTATCGAACTAACTCTCTTAATTCCCGCTGATTTCGGTCTGGAATAAAACTTGCTTTAAGTAGACCGTGACGAAGAAGTTTGGCAATCCATTCTGCATCTTTTACATCGGTCTTACGACCTGGTACTGCTTTCATATGTTGAGCGTTCACTACTAAAAACTCAATGCTCTCGGCTTCTAGCAAGTTAACAATAGGCTTCCAAAATACACCTGTACTTTCCATTGCTACGTGAGTACAATCATGCTCCTTAATCCAGTCAATTAACTGTAATAGAAATACAGTTTTAGTGGAAAACGTTTGAATCTCCTTTCCTTTTGGGGTAATAATACAAGCAGTAATGGAATCCTTATGGACATCCATTCCACAAGCACGTTCAATGATTACTTCCATTGTAATCATCCTTTCTACGGCAAATAGTATTGGAGGCTGGTGCAATAACCAGAGTAGGATTAATCTCCCATGAGTGCTTCCCGTAAGGGAGCGACAGTCTGTGATGCACCGTGGTCGTTGGAGTCAGACTAACGGATGGGCTCTATGGCACCATAGTTCATCGACCTTCCTCTCCCAGCCGTAGTATCCTATACCCAGGTTTTCACATTTTCATTCTCTGTGGTGTAGCGCTGATTTTGCGCTACATGGATGGCTAACGGGTGCTTTAGTGAACAATTGACTGCCTGTAAGGGGAGCTTTTTTTCTTGAACTAATGAAGCAGGTTAGCTCAATAAGAGTAGAGGTCTTAATAATCTAAAAGAATATATAACCAAATAAAACTCAAGGAGAGGTAATTTGAAAAAAATAAGAGAAGCAACAAAAGAAGATATGATAAATATTTATATGATGGGCTTTGATGTTTGGGGAGATGATATGCCAGTCGAAAAATATATAACTATGTGTCAGGATACAATTAAGTATAAAAAGGGGAAATGGTACGTTCTTGAAGCAACAGATACAAAGGAATTATTAAGTTCTCTCATCGTATATAAACTTAACCCTTCAGAAGACTTAATCGTAAAAGGGATAGGTTCAATCGCTACACCTGCAAATTCAAGGAAAAATGGATATGCTTTTTTATTAGTCAAAGAAACAATAAATAAGTTAGAACAGGAAGAAAACTGTAACAACTTTTTCCTGTATAGTGATATTGGGACAGACTTTTATAAAAGATTAGGCTTTATTGTTCTGCCTAATGAAAGTCAAAAATATAAAGACAGTATTTGTATGTACTACTCAAAAGAAAATGGTATCGACTCTATATCATTTGATATCCCAAACTACTTTTAAGGGACATCACATACTTGTGTGGGATATCGTTGATAACAGTATTGACGACAAAATTCCAGGATTTATTATCAAATTTATTAAGTACTTTTCTTCAACGAATGGGTGTTTTAGCAAAATATGACCATCATTAATGGTCTATTTTTAGACCCCAAAAGATAAGTTCTTCTCAGAAATCCATTATGAAATGCTACACTTATACTAAAGTGTAGTTTACTTGAAGAAGGAAAGTTATTATTTGGAGATAAATAGTGCTTGAAATGGATTAGAATTAAGCTTGAATTGGGAGTGAAGCTGTTTTGAATAATTCTTGGAATAAATTTATATATAAAATTGGTTCTCCAATTTATGATAAGTTTTTTAATTCGGGTATCTTTTTAAATGCTCGAAAACAAATATTCCAATCAATAACATTTGATAACAAACAAAAAATTTTGTTTGTTGGTGTAGGAACTGGTGCTGATTTAGAGTTAGTAAATTACTCGGGCTTAGATATAACGGCTATTGATTATTCACCTGACATGCTTGAAAAGGCAAAAACAAAGTTCGGGGATTCTACTATAAAGTTTTTGGAAATGGATGCTCAAAATATGGATTTTGATAACGAATCCTTTGATTATGTAGTAGCAAGTCTAATTCTTTCGGTTGTACCTGATGCTAATAAATGTTTTCAAGAAATTACAAGAGTTTTAAAAGACGAAGGAAAAGTAATTATTTTTGATAAATTTGCTCCTAAAAATAAAAAGCTATCATTACCAAAAATGCTTTTAAGACCTATTATTGAAGTATTAGGAACTGATATTGGTCGGAGTTTTGAAGAATTAATTCCTAAAAAAAATAGAAGTATAAAGATAGAAGAAGATATACCAATTATGATGAATGGAATGTATAGAAAAATAGTGATTTCTAAAATTAAATAATTTTTCTTATTGAACTAAAGGGGCAGGTTACTTTAAGAAGGATTGAAAGAAATCATATGCAATAAATAGAAATACTTACTTAACAAACTATGTAGGGAGAAGATACATTGAACATTTTAACTTTGATTCTAAGTTATTTAATTGGTTCAATCTCGTTTGCTTTAGTAATCGGTAAAATATTTTATAAGAAAGATATTCGTGATGACGGTAGTGGTAATCTTGGTGCAACTAATGCTTATAGAGTTTTAGGCATAAAAGCAGGAGTGATTGTTGCAATTGCTGATATATTAAAAGGTACATTTGCTTGTTTACTTCCCCTAATTCTTGGTTCTACAGTTAACCCTATTGTAAGTGGTTTATTAGCCATATTAGGGCACATATTTTCTGTTTTTGCTAGTTTTAAAGGTGGAAAGGCTGTTGCGACAGCAACTGGAGTTTTCTTGTTTTTGACTCCTTTAGGTGTTTGTGTTGGTTTTGTTGTATTTGTGTTAACTTTGCTGCTTACAAAGTATGTATCACTAAGTTCAATGTTGGCTAGTATAGCATTATTCATATACAGTCTTATATTTGAAGATAAAGTTATCGTAGCACTTTCTCTCCTAATAAGTGTATCCATAATCATTCTACATCGACAAAATATAAATAGAATTGTAAATGGAACAGAGAGCAAAATAGTTAAAATTTAATGTTACTTGTCAAGCTAACGGGTGCTTTAGCAAAATCTGGCCATCAATTCGATGGTCTATTTTTATGTCCAGAACAATAAGTTGATCGCAGATATGTATTGTGAAATGTTACACTTAAACTAAAGGGGCAGGTTAGTTGAAGAGTGTTGTTTAACTTGTGTTAAACAATCGAGTCATATTGTTTAATAACAATTATTATGCAAAGTAGATATTGTGGAGGTTTACACCTTAACTATTTGACAACGGTAAATACAGATTTACAACAATATGCAATTTTGGTTAGAACTGTTGTAATTACAGTTCCTTCTGAGAAATAAGGGATCATTAGTCGAATAAGTAGTCTTACAAGCGACCTAACCTACCTACATTTTTGGAACAATCTGATAAGAGGTTGTTCCTTTTTCCACTTATACTCTAGAATACAGAGGGTCATAAAAAAAATATATTTTTTCAAACCGAATGAAGGGTAGCTTCGTCTAAGATATATGAGGGGGTGACAACTAGATGAATGAACTAAACCAATTGGCGGTGACAGATGAAATGATGCTGGATGAGCGTGAGCAGATCATTGATCAATTAATGCGTGAATACAGCAATGATATCCTGCATCTTGTATATACATATGTAAAAAACCGAACCATAGCAGAAGATTTAGCACAAGAGATATTTATAAAGTGTTATAAAAAATTAAATCAATTTAATCAGCAGTCAACAATAAAAACTTGGCTATATCGCATTGCGAGCAATCATTGCAAGGACTATTTAAAAAGCTGGCATTATCGCAAAATAACACTTAACAATAAAATATTTGACCATATCCCTTCTAAGTCAAAACAGGTGGAAGAGGAGGTTATCAAGCATAGTGAAGAAAATAGCTTAACGAATGCCGTCATGAATTTGCCTCTAAAGTACAGAGAAGTCGTATTTCTACATTATTATGAAGAACTGTCTTTAAAAGAGATAAGCAAGATTACTTCAGTAAATATAAATACGTTAAAAACGAGATTAAAGCGTGCGAAGGAATTATTAAAAGACAAGATGATAGAGGAGGTTTAGGAGATGAATGATCCATTTAAGAACATGAAGAATTCGATGGAAAAATCAATATTCAAGGATTTTTCTTTTTCTAATGAAAGAAAAAATGCCGTGCGTGAAGCCATTCGTACGAATCAGTCACAATTTCATACAGAAACCATTATAGCTATATTAGAATCTGTGCAGCATGAATCAAAGGATGGCTACAATATTTCCGTCCAACTTTTTCAAAAAAATGTACGTGCTTTCTCAAAAAATGAAGGGCAGCTTTATACACTGCTACATCTATTAGAAAATAAAGAAATGCTTACTTCAAATTGGATAAATAACAAGAAATATTATTCTTTAAACTCCAAAGGTAAAAAATACTTAGCTACTTATAAACAAGATACCACTAAACAAGGATTATCCCTAAATCCCTTCATAACGGAGGCATCTTTATGAGTTCTCCCAAATTTGAAGAATTTTTAAGCAAAGTCACTTCCAAAGTCAAATCTACGGAGGCCCACAACAGGATAAAAAAAGAGCTTACTCATCATCTGCAAGAGTTAAGTCAATCTTACAAAAAAAGAGGATTTTCTGAAGAATATTCAGATGAAAAGGCCATTCAAGAAATGGGAAATCCATTTATTATTGGAGAGAATTTAAATCACCTTCATAAGCCAAAAATGGATTGGATTCTAATTGTTTTATTTGTTATTTTTGCTAGTATCAGTTTTCTCCCGCTAGTTGGTGGAATTCCTGAGATTTCATCATCAATCACCCATATTATGGGAAGGCAAGCTATCTGGTACTCATTAGCTGTTCTTGTGATTATTGGGCTTCTTTTCTTTAATTATCAAAAATCAAAGAACTGGTGGATGTACTTTTATGCTATCGGCTTGTTCATTCACGTATATCTATATTTATTTGGATATACGGTCAACGAAGCAAACAGATGGATCTTACTTCCCGGCCTAACGGTCGATGGCACTATATTGAGTTTATTTTTCTTTTTCCTGGCTTGGGCCGGTATTTTTAACAAAATAAATGAGTTTCGCAGTTGGAAAAAACAAGGATTTCTTCTTGTTTTATTTTGGATTCCCATATTGCTCTACATGATAGTGCCAAACTTTATGGTTGGGGTCATTTACTTTTTCTGTTTACTAGGAATGTTTACATTGGCACGTGTTCATAAGAAATTAGCTATCAACCTAATCGTATCAAATCTAGTGGCTGGTATCATCTTCATCATTATGATTATTACTACGACCTCACACCAAAGTTATTTTCTTACTAGATTATCTACTTTTATAAACTCAAATGCCGATCCAAATGGAGCAGGATATATGTATATGGTCGTTAGGAATGTCCTTGCAGAAGCGGGATGGTTCGGTAACGGACTTAATAATGATTTGAAATCTCAATTGTTGCCAGAATCACATACAGATTTTGCTTTCCCCTTCCTCGTCTATTCTCTTGGTTGGACATTCGGAATCGGTATTTGTTTGGTTCTGCTGATTTTTATTTTAAGAATCTCAAAAAATGCATTTAAAACAAAAGATCTTTATGGGAGATTAATCGTAATCGGTGGTGCTGTATTATTTGCCGTTCCTACTACTTGGAATATATTGATGGTCTTTGGAATCGTGCCCATCATGGAAGTTTCCCTGCCGTTTATTAGTTATGGAGGAAGTGCAATCCTCATTTACGCTGCTGTTTTAGGGTTCATTTTAAGTGTTTATCGAAGAAAGGATATTTTAGAACCCACGATAGCAGATAATATAAACATTTAAAGTCAAAAATCTAATAGTTTTAATATCAGTGATTTATTATATTTAACTGCTAAAAAATACAGAATATGCAATAAAAGAGAAGTTTATTATTCAACTAGCGGGTGCTTTACTTCAAGAAGGAGTAAATCCTATTTCTAATTTAACTAAAGCGGCAGTTTGCTTGAAGAAGGAATAATTAAATCATTATTGAATATGAATAGGAGGATTCAATATAAGGAAGGGTGATAATTGAATGTTTGTTGATAAAAGGGAGAGTTTAATTTTTTAGGGACAGTTATAGCGGTTAGCTCATGATGATTAAACATAATCTTTTTCAGGGGAGGTGGGAAGAATATCAAAAAGGAAAGTTACAAAATACCTGGAAGAATCGAGGAGATTAATTAAATGAGTATACCCGTAATTCGAACTTATAAAGATTCAAATGATTTAAAACGGATGCAGAAACTCACACAAGCTATATGGTCACTGGAACCTAATTACCATATAGGCGATCTAGCTTGGCAACGCTACCGACACGCTGGACGCGAGGATGATTGGGATACTGCAATTTGGGAAATGGATGGGAATCCTGTTGCTTGGGGATGGATTCAAAAACCTGGTGAGTTAATATGTCAAGTTAATCCTGACTTTCCTGAGGTGGCCAAGGATGTCATTGACTGGTTTGATAAAATAACTAAAACCAATGAGCAAAAAGTGAATATCCTAGAAACGGAGTCGCATCTTATTTCAGCCTTAGAAGATTTTTTATTCAACCCATTAGCAGAAAATCCAGAAGTCCTCACAAAAATTTCATTGGATAGTTGTTCATTCCCTGTTAAATTGCCAGATAAGTTTAAAGGCCGACATATCAAAGGTTTTGAGGATTTAACAAATCGTGTGGCAGTACATAAGGCTGCATTTCATAAATCCAGAGTCACAGAAGAAAGTTACTTGAACGTTATGAATACCTATCCTTATGATTCTTCTCTTGATTGGATAATAGAATCCCCAAACGGTGAGTTCGTAGCATCTTGTTTAATTTGGTTTGATGAAGTTAACAAGGTGGGGTTACTGGAACCTGTTGGAACGGATGCGAGATTTAGGAGAATGGGGTTAGCTAGTTCAGTCTGTAAGCTTGCTCTTAATGCGTTGAGTGAAAAGGGGGCAAAAACGGCAGTTGTTGTTTGTACTTCCCCAGAAGCATTTGAGCTTTACAAGTCTATTGGTTTTGAAAAATTCGCTCAAACAAAATCATTCCATCGTCTTAAAAATACTATATAAACTTCGCTTTTGTTCTTCAACTAACGAGGTGCTTTAGTTGAATTTTCGACTTCCGAAATAATTAGTCTTTAATAATAGCAACAAACAGGTAAAACCTCATATGTTGAACAATCTTTGTTCAACATACGAGGTTTATTTTTATCCCAATTTCAACACCGCCCAAATGAATGGTGTTGCACCGGTGAGAATAGTGAAGAAAAATACTAAAATGATAATTATTTCACTGTAAAAAGCCTAACTTAAGGCTCCTAGGAGGTTTACTTTACATCAATTCATGCAAAAGTAGTAGTTTTTTTCACTTCAATAAAACTTAATTGATTATCTTCTTTTTCATAAATCGAAAATAGATAGCCATCTTTTTCAATATAGTTATCTACTGCTAATTCAATATCTTGCGAGTAATACCAGCCGCCAATTGTATCTACATCAGAATTCTCTAGGTCAATCCTTAACAATTTTGCTACATCGTTAAGCAATACATTTGTATGGATAAGATAATGGTCTTCCTTTAATTTACGAATGTCTGCGATCTCATCATAATCGTATTCGTCACGAATTTCTCCAACAATTTCTTCTAAAATATCCTCTACTGTGACAAGTCCTGAGGTACCACCATACTCATCTAAAAGAATAGCTATGTGTGTGCGTTCTTTTTGCATCTTCAATAATAACTCATTAATCGGAGTTGACTCAATTGAGTTAATTACAGGATTCATAAACTTTTCAATATCAAAGGATTCTGCAGTAATTCGATTGTTAATACCTAGCGTTAAAAAGTCTTTAATATTTATAAAACCAACTATATTGTCACGATCCTCTTTATAAACAGGATAACGTGTATAACGTTCTTCTGAAATAGTTGTTAAAACATCATTGAAAGTGGCTTTTATTTCAAATCCAATGATTTTAGTACGTGGCACCATTATTTCACGAGCTATACGATCATCGAATTCAAAGACATTGTTAACATATTTTAGTTCGTTCTGATTTATTTCGCCACTTCTATAACTGTCTGCTAGCAAGAGACGAAGCTCTTCCTCAGTATGCGATAACTCATGTTCCGAAGCTGGTTTCATACCAAATAGACCAACTAATACCCGTGCGGATCCATTTAGGAACCAAATAAATGGATACAAAATTTTGTAGAATATCATAATAGGCTTTGCAAATACGAGTGTCACTGCTTCGGCCTTTTGAATCGCCACCGTTTTAGGAGCCAATTCTCCGACAACTACGTGAAGAAAAGTTGCAATTGCAAATGCTCCGCCAATTGTAAAGTAGTGAATATAATCTGTACTAATACCAATGGTTTCAAATAAAGGATGTAAAATAAACTCGAATGTTGATTCACCTACCATACCGATACCTAGAGCTGTTACCGTAATCCCTAACTGACAAGCCGATAAATATTCATCTAAATGTGTGGTTACATGTTTTGCGGCAAGTGATCCCTTTCGACCTTCCGCGACAATTTGGTCAATTCTTGATTGTCGTACTTTTACAATCGCAAATTCTGTTGCTACGAAGAAAGCTGTTAATGCTAATAAAATGACGAATATGGTTAAGTTCAATGCGGTCAATAAGTTGTCTTACTATATTAGTAAGACTTCACCTCCTAAGTGATGAGTAATAGTAATGATTGCATTAAGGCAACACTATCTGAAGAAATATTTTGCTTTATAGTATGCTGGGTAGTTTCCTCTTTGTTATTAATTTGTTCAAGCAAGGTAGATACTTCTTTTTCCAAATATTGCATGTGTAATCGAATTTCTTGGATATCAATCTCTTCTACATTTTCTTTTTCTAACTCGTGTTTAATTTTTTCTAAAGACATGCCTTGTTCTTTTTTCTCTTCAATTTTTTGCAATCGGACAATAGCTTCCTGAGGATAGTAACGATAATTTGAAGTAGAACGTTCGGCTTTTAGTAATCCAAGATTTGTATAATAGTCAATTGTACGTTTTGTAATGCCGGTTATTTCAGCTAACTCACCAATTTTTAATTTCTCTTTCCCAACTAAATCGCTCCTAACCGTAACGTTATGGTTTTTAGTATATAGGTTAATAAATTTATAAGCAACTATTACTTATATAAATATCATATGTTTCTGTATTGATTCCGTAATAAATCGAAGGTGCTGCTTTAATCGGAAGGATATAAATAAAGGATTAAGACTTAATGTGTCGAAAAAGGTACCCGTTTAGAGAATAATAGAATGGTAGGGAATTAAATTGAAATTAAAGATGCTTACTATTAGAAATTATAAAGGAATCAAGAGGCTTAGTTTAAACATTGAAAACATATTTATATCATTACAGTGAATCAATAATAGAATAATTCATTCTTTTATATTATCCAATGAAAAAGGATCCTTTCTAGTGGTCCTATTTTGAATGCCTCATAACTAAAGTACAGTTTTTCACCTTCTCTGATGATTTTTAATAAAATATTTGAAAGCTCAATTCCTCTATCCATTTTCATTCTCGGTGCTGCGTGAATGGCTACTGGTACCGACACATAATGTGTATTAAAAGAGAAGGTGCTTCTTAAGCTCCCATGAAAATTAAAATCTTTAATTTAGAATAAAAGACAATACGAAATCAGACTCGGCTAATTTTTATAAAAAAATTCACATACATTTCTTGCGTGTTAGGAGGTAATAGGTGATTCTTAAAATGGCATGTGCGATTGATAGCCCTGCACGGTTTTAAACCTTTCTTGATGCAGTATGCCTGGGCTCCCAAATAGGTTTTGGATTTTTTTACAGAGCTAGCTACTTCAATTAATGCCGATTTCAAGTACTTGATTCCTTTTTCTTAGTATTGCACAAGAAATTGGACAAGAAACTGCGGAGAAAAACAAAGGTGTTGGAAGCTTGCAAGCGAGTGAATTTTAGGACAACAGCAACATTGCGACATAAAAAACCAGTCGATTTAGAGCAACTGGTTCAATAAAGGCTTTATATTGGATTTTCATTCAACCAAATTAATGCTTGTTCATAATTATCGAAAAAATTTACGGATTTCTTTGTATTATACTGCTGTAAATAATTAATTATCTCTCCTTCCTCAAGGAGAAACGCAATTGCCATACTATGATTCAAAATGGTTTTATTGAAAAACTTATCTTTCCATGCTTTTTGAACTGTAAAGTGATCTGGGGTGTACCCTTTTCTATCCACCAACAATTTATAGTGCCTACCTTCGGAAATGAATTGCTGACAAACCTGCTCAAAGCCATTAAACCATTCGTTAACATCATCTATTTTAATCTTACCAATCAGACGGGTAACAATTAAATCTCCTGAAACTGTTGTGCTGATATTCTCTATACTCAACTTGGAATCATCTCCCTTCGTTACAATTATGCTTAATAAAATTTATAAATTTATAAAATCAATTTAGAATGAAATTTTCACGCAATAAAGCAACATTATTTACGAAAAGAGCCTAACCGAAAGATTGATATGTATGTAAGACAATAACTTAAATAATTGTTGTCCTATTTTGAAATCATAATAGGCAAACCAAGAGCTAAAATCAAGAAGTATATGTACAAACAAAGCAAAAAAACAACAGTAAATTTTATCTTTGTTGTTTCTTTTTTTGTAAAAAGTACAACCTAGGCTAACGAACATGTGAACAATTAAGTGAAAGAAAATAACTATACCTTCAGGTAGAGTATTTAACTTTACAGATAGCGAAAAAATTTTTTTATGATAATAAATGATTTCTGGATAACCTCGATCCCATCTCTTTAAAACAAAGGGAAAAGCTTAAAAAGATTTATCATTTTTAAAAAATTATACCGTTAGATACCGTGCAATCTTTAACTTAAATTCTCCTAATGGAATAAAAGAAAAATTAATTCTTTCAATATAGAAGTAGGAATTTTTGTCGTTTTAATATACTTAGGGTTGCTCAAAAGACTAATTCAGCATAGTGAACTTAAAAAGAGAGACCCCAATATAAATTCCCGTTTACTATGCGTTAGACAGACATTTTTGATTGATTGCTTAAAGGATTCGAGCGCAGAACCAATGTAAACCAGACGGCAAACCCAAGATAAACTACTGTTAAAATAACGAATATGAAATGAAACTGCTCCGCTAACTGCCGGAATAGGGCAAAAAAGACAACGATGCAATGTATTAGATTTCCCAATACGACAGGTTTGTTATAGATGCCGCCGAACAGGGCAGAACGTGTAAACCAGTTCAACATCGCGAACCCTAAATATAGTCCTCCGATGATTTGCAGAAGAATCAGAATAACAGGTGAAGGGTCAATCCCTAATATCTTTGAAATTTCTTCGGGAATAAAGGTTCCTGCCAACCCCAACAAACCCATCATCACGGCACTACTACTCAAAAGCCATTTAGTTTTCATTTTTTCCCTCTTTTCATCTAATCTTGGAATTTTATAAACAGCAACCAGAGAATTCTAGACAAGGCATATGTTAGCTTCAAACCGCAATAAACCACGAGTACAGTCCTAAGAAATTTAACAGGCTTTCGTTAAACGGCATCCTAGAAACATAAAATTTCCTCCCTTTAGGAGATCGATGAAAGTTTTAGACTTTTGGACGAGGGGGGTGTGACATCTAATATTCATTTCCAGTTCTTTCTTTTATCCATAAGAGTATTTCACAACCAAACACAACAATTGTTACATTAACCTTTATGTAACATCTGGATAGGTTATTTATTATATTCGACGAAACTCCACTTATTACCTTTAAGCAAGAGCTATCTTCAACAAATTTTGATGTTCCCTAATTTAGAGCATTTCGGCAGCAAGAATGACTTATTTTTCTCATGTTTTAGGCCAATTATTAAGCCTATAAAATCAATAAGTAATAACCCAAAATCAGATATATTACTATCCAACTACAATATTTGTTCTTCAACTAGCGGGTGCTTTACTTCAAGAAGAGTAAAGCCTTTTTGCTTATTGAACTAAAGGGGTAGTTTAGTAGAAAAAGAAAAGGAAACTAAATTATTGGTAATTCGTAAATATTATAGTAATACAACTACTCAATACTTTGGTTGCACATTTTTAGATTGGAGAGATATGAAAATGGAAGAAAAAGAGTGTCCAAAATGTAATTATAGTCAAATCGAAAAGGGGGTTATTCGGTCAGGGAATGCAGTAGTTCATATATTTCCCTACAACAATCCAGAAGTCAATCATCACCAATGACCTCATATTACTGCTCGAATTGTGGATATGTGTTAGGCTTATATGTTGATAATCCTAAAAATCTTGGAAAGTAATAATAAATTGAACAGTGCTTTGATCCAGAAGGATAATGCACCTTTTTTATTGAATTCCTTATTGAACTAAAGGGGCAATTTAGTTCAATAAGAATATTCGAATATTTACAATATATACAGAACATATATTCTGCATTTGGGGGATGAATATAACAAAAAAGCGTTACTTATTATTGATGTTCAAAATGGAACGTTTCAAGAAGGAAATGTTGTCTTTAATGGTGATAGATTATTAAAAAAAGTAAATGATTTATTAAAAGAAGCTCGATTAACGAAGACACCAGTTTTTTATATCCAGCATAATGAACCTGCTGGAAGAGCATTAGAATCGGGAACAGAGGGGTGGGAAATTCATTCTGTATTGCTCGCGAAAATGAAGATATAGTAATTCAAAAAGCAACTCCAGATTCATTTTTTAATACATCTTTTGATGAAGAATTGAAGAAATAGGGGATTGAACATATATACATTACTGGGATTCAAAAGGAACTTAGTGTAGATACAACATGTAGAAGGGCATTTAGTATGGGATATAAGGTGACTTTAGTTGAAGATACACACAGTATCTGTGATTCTCATGGATTAACCGCACAACAAATTATAAATCATAATAATAGTGCCTTAAATTAGTTTGCAGATGTTTATCCGAGTAATGAGATTAAATTCAATTGATTGTGAAGGGTTGTACTTAAACTAACGGGTGCTTTACTTTTCGAAGGAGTAAGCCTTTTTCTTGTTGAACTCCCATGAAAATTAAAATCTTCGATTTATAGAAAAAGGCAATACGAAATCGGACGCAGCTCAATAATTTTTTAAAAAAGTGCAGCGCCTAAATGAGAATTAAATTATGGATTGTACTAGGAGGCNGGATGGGCTCTATGGCACCATAGTTCATCGACCTTCCTCTCCCAGCCGTAGTATCCTATACCCAGGTTTTCACATTTTCATTCTCTGTGGTGTAGCGCTGATTTTGCGCTACATGGATGGCTAACGGGGCAGTTTAGTTTAAGAAGGATATTTCTGAAACCATATAGAATTAGATATTAGATACAAACCTGAATTCTGAAAGAGTATATAAAAGTAGTTTCTATATATTTTATTCAACTAAAGGGGGGAGTTAAAAAATTTTCTACGATATAGAGATTATTTTATAGGACAGGAGAGTTAAAGCTGACTAATATAAAAAAAGTATGTTTATTAGCAATGATAGGTATGACTGCTATTTCATTTACAAATCTTTTAGGATTTAATATTGCTGGGATAACTATTATTATTGGTATTGCATTTTTTTTTATTAATAGTAAATTGGAAAAAAATATCTCTGCTGATAATGGACTAAATGCAAAAGCAATTGGAACGAGTCTGAAAAACAAAACAATTTATTTTTGGATTGTTTTACCACTGATTTTGAATGTTGTTTGTATTGTGTTGGCAAAATTAATTTTGCCCGAATACATAGAACATCTTTATGGAAGAACAGAGTTTGTTGTTTCGTTAGATAAAATAATGTTTCTCTTTCTTCAACTTGCTATTTTAGCATTGGGTGAAGAAATTGCGTGGAGGGCTTTTTTTCAAAAGCAATTGAGTAATGCACTGCCAATAATACCTACCTTAATTGTTACATCCATAATATTTGCATTTGGTCACATTGTGGAGGGGAGTCTTATTGTAGTCGCTTATGATATTTTTTTTATCTTTATAAATAGTGTTTTATATGGAGTGATATTTTATAAAACAAACAATGCGTGGATAAGTGCTACTTCGCATTTTATTGCTAATTTATTTAGCATTATTTTAATATCATTTTTGTTGGGATAGTGACTTTGAGATAAAGTATAAACCTATTTTGATTTCATTTTATAAAGAGAAGTTAGACAGTTTCTTATTAAGCTAACGGTTGCTTTAGTTAGAAAAAGACTATCATTTCGATGGTCTATTTTTTATCCGAAACATCAAGTAGTACTCAGTAATCCATTGTGAAATGTTACACCTAAATTAAAGGGGCAGTATATGAATAAACATTTGATGTCTTTTTCTATTATTTTATTAGTAATATGCATTCTTTTAGGTTAGTGGTTTATTTCAAAGTCTTTAAAATCCGAAGAGTTATTGAAACGCAGGAAGAACAAGTTAGGTATGAGTTAATCTCACCAAATACTAATATCATTATATAATATAAGCAAAGTGGAGAGTATTGCCGGAAGTTTATTGAACCTAATGAGGGACCATCTGCGTGGGAAAAACAAATATCACCAATCTATACATCATCAAAATAAATCTGATATTTTTTTGTACTAACAAGAAGGAGTAAAGCCTTTTTTCTTATTAAATTAACGCAGCAGTTTAGTTCAATAAGCAGAAATGAATCATTGTTAATTTTATATGGACAATTTATTGAAAATTAAAACTAATATAAGTGCCAAACGTATTACTGCATTGAAAAATAAGTATTTTGATATTAGTTATGGCTTTGTTTGGAGTCGCTTTTCTAACGATTACGTATAGTTATTTCAATACTAAAGAAATAAATTTACTCATCACTGATTGTTATGAAACGGCGGAGAAATCATATTAGAAATCCAAAATAATCTCACAAGTAATTATTCTTTTGAGTGTGTGCTAAATAGAATTAGTTGTAAATATTCATAATTGTGTTCTTCCATTTCTTCTTCACTTATTGAACTTAAGGTGCAGGTTAGTTGAAGAGGAAGGCTTATATGGAGATTTATTAAGAATGATTTTTCTCCAAATGGTCTTAGTTAAAGGTTATAATTATGTATAGGGGAATCTAAAGTTAAATTCCCCAGTTATTATTATATCTAATATTTTGCTTGTTTTGCTTCTTTTGCTTGTATTGCTTAAATTCATCTAATATTTTTACATTATATTCATTATTTTTTTCTAATCTTTTTGAATTTCGATTAGTTAATTCTTCCATTTTTCGAATTGCAGTTTCAAACTCGTCATTTGTCATCTTTTTAGTAGCTAGCATTGAACATAAGTATGCATAAGCTATTGATGTTGTGTCAATATTCACATTTACATTTACATCAACGTCAGAATTACCACTTTGACCAATTGAAGATTTGTTTGTATCTCTATCAGAAATGAAGGAATTAGTTTTAGATAATTTTGATCTAGATAATATTTTCCTTGGATAGTAGTCCATTAATTTGTTACTCCTCTCTTCTTAACAATGAGTGGGATAGTGGGATAGCTATTAAGTCTACTATCCCACCAATCCAAAGATTTTAGTCTACGCCTAGCTTTGTTGGTCATAATCACCATCGGATTCTGCTCTAACTTTTGAACGGGAATCAGAATTTACATTAATATCTACCCATATTTTAGCATTTCCACTATTAATAACTTTTGCTACGTTTATATTCTTATCTTCATTTCTTAAGTCAGTGTCTACATCTGTATCATTGTTATTTCGTAATTTTTTATCGTTGTCTATGTCATTATTAGAATTAGAACGACAATGAGATTTTGAGTGGTTATTTCTATTTGAACAACATCTATTTTTTCTCCATACACTACTCATTTTTATCACCTCTCTTCTATTATTAGTTTATTCACAAGAAAATAAATAAATAGACATATAACTAGAAACTAAAATTTGATTGGTTTATAACACTTATTACTATCTCTGTTTTCTATTTTTAAAAACTCATGTAATCAATTTGATGTTAAGTCAAAAAGATAAGCACTTGGGAGTGCCGCTCAGAAGGAGAGTGTAATACTGTTATATGAGTATGACTGATAGACATAGATATAAGAACCAAATTACCTCTTATAGTCTATGTAGATAGAAATAGTTGATAAAGTATTTAGGACCCGTTAGATGAAAATAAATTGGAAAATTCTTCTTTAACTAAAGGGTGCTTTAGCAAAATATGGCCATCATTTTGATGGTCAATTTTTTATGTTCAAAACATTAAATTGATCTCAGATATGCGTTGTGAAATGTTACACTTCAACTAAAGATGCAGTTTAGTTGAATAAGAGGAATTTTAAAACTAATAATGAATTATTAAATTACAAGGATATTCAACTAATTCGTTATCTCATGGGAGTTGTAAAATGAAATTAATAAGTACTTTACTTGGTTTTCTAATAATTTTTGTTGGTTTATTGTTTTTAAGTACCACCATTTTGAATGAACCTAATAAAAACGTAATGGTTAAAATATTAGGAATAATAGTGCTTTTTTGTGGGATTTTTGTTTTAAAAATAATTGCTGATTTTGGAAAACAAAAGCCATCTTAAACTCGTATGTTAGTTGATGATGAAAATGGGAGTGAAAAATAGATGATCAATAGTATTTTTAGATTTATTGGTTTACTTTTAATGGCTAGTCCAGTTCTCCTGTACGGACAAAATATAGTTGGCGAAAAAGTGGCTATTATGATTCTTATTGTAGGTATAATAATTACATTTTTACTTAGAAAAAATAAAAAAATATAAAGTAAACGATGAAGTAAACTATGAACACATTTCGTTCATAAAATGTAATAAATGAGTAGGTGCTTATTCAACTAACGGGTGCTTTAGCAAAACGAGACCATCATTTGAGGGCTATTTATCTAAAACATCAATTAGATCTCCGAAATGCATTGTGAAAGGTTGCACTTAAAATAACGCAGCAGTTTAGTTGAAGAAGGCAAAGTACTAACTTTAGTTGTTTGATTTTGATTTTTTGATATAGTCCCTATAAAGAGAGTAGCGTAAAATAATGAAGAAAACTAATATATCTCCTATTCCTTTATTGCTTTTGGGTTATTACTTGCAATTTTGTTCATAATATTACCTATATATTTATTAGTCTTTTTAGATGTATCACCAGAAGAGTATAAAAATATGATAATGGAGTTACTGTTGAGGTAAATAATTTGAGTAATCAAAGTCTAGCTGATCTTATATTTTCATAATGCGTCAATCAGATGGATTTTAAAGAAATAGGAACGATAAAAGTCTGAAACCTGGGGAAACAACCCAAATAACTATATTATGTTAAGAAATAATAAAGTCGTTTAATTTTGAAGTGTTAAACATGAATAAATACCTTCAAAATAAAAAACAAGCTCCCAATAAAATTGTTCGCTTGTTTTTTGTACCCTTACATTAAAAAGGGCGATAACATTTAGTTAATGAAATTTTGAGGAATACATTCACGAACACCAGAATTTCTCAATGAGTTAAATAAAGCTGCACTGATTCTTAAAAGAACAAAGTTATCAGTGCCATTTTCTAATTCATAGATTACAAAGTATGAATTATCGACTGTAAAAATACATTTTCGTTCTAATTCAAATCCAGGTGGTACAGTAGGAAGATTAAAACGTGGCACAACTACAGGTGTATCTCCTTCATCTCTCATAAAATTGAAAGTTTGTTGGTCAATCTCATAGATATTAACTGGATCAATCTCCACACCTTTTTCTGGAATTGTAATTTCATCTTCAACTAATAGGAAAAAGCGTTCGTTTCGAAAATTGAAAATACCTCTCGCCCCAATTTCAAATGATGCCATTTTATTTTCACCTCCTTTCTTATATATAAGTTATTCGTATCGAATACAATTGCTTGGACAATAAGGAAGGTAGAGTGAAGAAGAATTAAAATAAACATTCATAGTAGTTGTTACAGCATGACTGCTAAAGAAGCAAACGTTGAATACATGGAAGTTGTTTAGTTTCGATCGTAAGAAGATAATCCTCAAAATAGATATTAATAAAGTTGTTTAAAATTGGACTATATAGCCCTTATAATTTAGGGTTCACCCTTTTTAAACAACTTTATTATGATGGAACAGGTGTATGATGAATGGATGTAAAAAAAGGTACAGGAGTGATTACACTAAATTTGAATTAACGCAAAAACGAATGAAAATCGGTTGTTTTCGATCGAGTTGAACTTGAATAAAGTGTGGTTTAGTAAAAAAGCTAGATTTTATATTGGAAATTTATGTTACGATTACTATAAAGATTGTGAAGGAATGTACTTAAACTAACGGGTGCTTTAGCAAAATATGGCCATCATTTCGATGGTCTATTTTTATGGCCACAACATTAAGTAGATCTAAGATATGCATTGTGAAAATGTTACACTTAAACTAACGAAGCAGTTTTGTAAGAAGGAGTTTGCTTTAAATTGTAGAATTATTATCAAGATAGGCAAATGTAAGGAGGCATAGAAATGACAAATAGAAATACCGAAGTATCCCTAAGAAAAGGAAATATAAATGATGCAGATGCGGTTTTAGAACTTCAAAAGGAAGTTCTTTCGGAAAGTGAATTTATGATTTCGGTAATAGAAGAGTATGAGGAAACATCGGAGCAAATAAGAAACTGGATTGAGAAAATATTAGAGAATGAGAGAGAAAAACTAATTGTGGCAGAAAGTAAAGGAAAGATTGTTGGCTTGATTGTTTTTCGCTCAAATAGGGCTAAAAGAGTTTCTCACACAGGTTCTTTTACGGCAATGGTCAAAAACGATTACCGTAATCAAGGTATTGGTAAACTGCTAATTAAAGAACTTTTAAACTGGGCGGAACAAAACCCTTTAATAGAGAAAGTAAGTTTGGGTGTTTTATCAACAAATCAACGAGCTATCGGATTGTACAAAAGTATGGGATTTATTGAAGAAGGACGTAAAATTAAAGAAGTTAAGTTCAGGGATGACTTATATGTAGATGATATACTTATGTATAAACTAGTTTAACCCTTTTTTTTTCAACTTCTTTATCAAGTGTAATGCTCCTAAATAGTATGGTATTTTTGTTTGTGAAGAAATGCACTTAAGCTAAAGGGTGCTTTACTTCAATAAAGAGTAGAGCCTTTTTTACTAACGGGGCAGTTTAATTGAAGAAGAAGGTATTTTTAAAAAGCTTGCGAAGTTTGCATATAAAGGAATTATTAAACAACTATAACGTAGAAAATTAGGGATGGTTTTGCTTTTACATACTGAAGTTTTTGGGGACGGGGAACCAATTGTATTTCTTCATACGGGCTTACAAACTGGTTTAACTGACTTTGAATATCAGAGAGAATATTTTAAAGATAACTTTAAGTATTCTTCCCGATTTAAGAGGACATGGTAAGTCAATTGAAAATAACTTTTCGAATTTCTTAGAGGATTCTGCAATGGATATAGAAGAAACTCTAAATAAATTAGATGTAAAATCTGCTCATCTAGTAGGGTGTTCATTAGGTGGTTTAGTTGGATTATGCTTTGCGAAGAAATTCCCTCAAAAAGTCAAAAGTTTAACCATTTCTGGAGTTTTATCTAAAATGCCAGAAAACTGGATTAAAATGCATAATGAAGATGTAGTATTTCAAGCACAATTATTACAAAATGGAGATGTTGTAAATTACTTTGACAACTTACATGGGTCCGATTGGAGACAGTTCATATATATGGGGAAAGATGAACATTGGTATCCATTTCACATGACAAAGGATCTGGATGGTATTAATTCACCTGTTTTGTATATGGTTGGTGAAGGAAATAAAGGTGAAACCAATGGGACTATCTTGTACCCGTTATTAAAGGAGGATGTTCACGTGTCTATCATTCCCTTTGCCTCGCATCTAGTACATTCTGAACAGCCAGAAGTATATACAAAGATATTAGATGTTTTTATAAAAAAAGTTGAGAAAAAATAGTTTTTTATTAAACTAACGGGTGCTTTACTTCAACAAGGAGTATAGCATTTTTTCTTATTGAACGAAATGCACAGGTTAGTTGAATAAGAAATTAAGGTCTAAGTTAAGACAATGAAGATAAAACTGGAATGGTGTTGATCTCAGATATGCATTGTGAAATGTTACACTTAAACTAACGCCGCTGGTTAGTTGAATAGCAATTTAAACAACATTAAAGAGCCTAACTACATACAAATTGTAGTTAGGCTCTGACTATTTATGATGGAAATTAAACGACTTTAGATTATATCTACACAAATAGGAATTAGCAAATATTGTTACTATAATCTCAAAAGAAAAGAATCGTTATTTTATCTGCCCTATTGATAGGTTAACACGATAATTCCCATATTTTAAAAGTCGTTCTAGTAAGTTATCCAATTCTTCATTGGAAGCAAAATGTGTTTTTAATAAATAACATCCTTCACCACTTATACGATGTACTTCAGAAATAGCTCCTTCTTCTTGAAAGAAATTTTTAAACTCTTGATGATTAGCTGTTTTTCGAACACAGTAACAAATGCAGTCACTAGTTGTCCTAATTTGATTCGGTTTATTGTAATTGTGTATTGTTCAATAATCCCTAAATCTTCTAACCTTCGAATTCGATTTCCTACAGCTTGCCCCGTCATGTGGATTTTTTGACCAAGTTCTTTCCATTGTATTCTAACAGCGTTATTAGGACAGGCTACAATGACACGTCCAGAAGCAGAAAAAATCGGTAAACTATTAGAGTTAGATGAGAAGTAGTTCAAGCATTAACAGAAGTTCCACTTCGAGGTCAAGTAATGCAAATGCCTCCTACAGACCCAATCTTATATCGATTATATGAAATGATGTTACAATACGCACCAACTATTCGAGAAATAATCCTAGAAAAAGCTGGCGAAGTTGTCATGAGTGCAATTAACTTCAACCTAGGCGTGGACACACAAGAAGATTCTAAGTGTGGCGACCCTCGAATCGTTATTACACTTAATGGGAAATTCTTACCATTCCATACATGGTAATTAATTAAATTATAATAACCTAATCATATATAATTTAAAACCAAAGAATCCATCCTTTAATCTAACTGGATGGATTTTTTCTATGAGATTTTTTTCAAGAAGGGAGAATAATATGAACTCCCACTATGAGTGATTGCTTAGAGGACACAAAGAGTCCTTTTTCAAATAATGGTGCAGGTTACTTCAATAAGAACAGGAGAATCAATATATTAGGTAGAATACAATAAGAAGTCATTGTTTAGAGAAATAGTATATTTATATTAGGAGTGTTGGTTATGGTTCATGCAAAAGATGTTTTATCGGATCAGTTGTTGGCAAATGCGAATGATCCCAGTTGGTACATAACATTTTCAGATTCAGTAAAAAGATTGTCTGAGGAACAAGCATTTTGGAAGCCAAACAAGGAAAGTAATAGCATAGCTGAGATTGTGCAGCATCTACTATATTGGAATAAAACATGGCAAACAAGGTATCAAAAATCTCACGTGGATGCTGTCCCTTCTATTGGAAATAATAATAACAGCTTTATAATTCCTGAAAATCATACATTTGCTGACTTAAAAGAACAACTATTAGAGGTGCTTTTACTTTGGCAAGAGTTATTATATGAAGAAAAAGTTGAGAGTGAAGTTAACGGTTTTTCTGGAAATGTGAAATGGTGGGAAGTTCTCGGAAACGTGTCAACTCATAACGCATATCACATTGGTCAGATAATATATATCCGAAAGCTGCAAAATAGCTGGAAAAAAGATGTAGGAAAAGATGAATAAATAAAAATTGGAGGATGGATGAAGATACATTATACATTCTAAATGATTTATCTAGATTCAAATAAAAGCATCAAAATAAAAATCGGTAAAGAGATTTATCACAATAATGGTTTGGCTTGTAAAAGTTTGTTATTGGAAGATGAATATGAGACTTGCTACCAAAACTAAAGTCTCTTCTTGAACTAATGAGGTGCTTTAGTAAAACAGATCATCATTTCGATGGTCTATTTATTTATCCAAAACACTAAGTAGGTCACAGAAAATCCACTGTGAAATATTACACTTCAACTAACTGGGCAGTTTAGTTGAAGAAGTAGTTTGCTTTAATTTGTAGAATTGCTATCAAGATATGCAAAGGTTAAAAGGATTAAAAATGACGAATAGAAATACCGAAGTATTCCTAAGAAAAGGAAAATTTAAATGATGCAGATGCGGTTTTAGAACTTCAAAAGGGAGTTCTTTCGGAAAGTGAATTATGATTTCGGTAATAGAAGAGTATGAGGAAACATCGGAACAAATTTACTTGCAACGATTGTGGATTCACTTACTTTTTCATTCTTACTTGCTTCGCCATGTTCTGGACCAAATAGATTCAAGATTACAACATCTTTAAGAATTAATGCGATTCCTGTAATACTGGCAACATTGATTTTCTCTTTCCAAATTAGTACGGAAATAATGGTTGTAGCAACGTTACCTATTCCAGACCAAAGGGCATAGGCGGTATTATTTAATACAAATATACTGGTTGAAAGCAATAGGACGGCAGAAGAAATAGAGGAATGGACAATTTGTTTTTTAAAGAGGAATAACTTTTTGTAACAATATCAATTTATTCACTTACATAATTTTATACAAACGATTTTAAACGCTGTCCTTTTCACTTAGGATTAGCGTTTTCTTGATTCTTCCTATGACATTGAACTGTTCCTTTCTTTTTCCTCGATTGTATTTCTGCCATTCCCCCTCCACTAGACGTTGTCTCAACCACAGTCGAGAGTTCGCTTTTTTGTAATACGATATTGAAAAATTCTGAATTTTGTGTTGACTTATACGGTTCGAACTATTAATCTAATATCATATTACTGTATATAACATATCCGTTTTTTATTTGTTATATTAAACAGATATTGATAACTCCATTCCATAAAGAAAGAAAACTAGGGGGAATGATATTTGTATAATCCATTAATTGAAACGATGCAGCGTAAAGAAATGGAAAGCCTACAGCTAGATCGACTCCGTAGTACAGTTAAGAACGTTTATGAGAATGTTCCATTTTATCGAAAGAAATTTGAGGAGCTTGGGATTAAGTCGGAAGATATTAAAAGTTTAGAAGATTTAACGAAGCTGCCATTTACAATAAAAAAAAATTTGCGAGATCATTATCCTTTTGGATTATTTGCAGTATCACAAGAAGAGGTTGTTCGGATTCATGGATCATCCGGAACGAGTGGGAAACCAACAATTGTTGGATACACAGCAGAGGATATAGAAATGTGGGCTGAAGTTGTAGCACGTTCTATTGTGGCGGCAGGTGGTAAAAAGGAAGATATTTTCCATAACGCATATGGCTATGGTTTATTTACAGGGGGAATAGGGCTCCATTATGGTGCGGAAGTTCTCGGAGCAACCGTTGTGCCAATGTCAGGCGGAAACACGGAAAGACAGATTACATTAATAGAAGATTTTAAACCTAGAGGCATTTGCGGGACGCCTTCATACATGTTGAACATAGCGGAGAAAATGAAAGAGAAGGGTATAGATCCGAGGCAATCATCGATGGAATATGGAATTTTCGGAGCGGAGCCATGGTCGGAAGAAATGAGAAAAAGGCTAGAGCAAACTTTCCATTTGAAAGCAGTTGATATTTACGGATTGAGCGAGATTATTGGACCAGGTGTCTCCGTTGAATGTTATGAAGCTCAAAATGGTCTACATGTACAAGAAGATCATTTTTACATCGAGGTAATTAATCCTAAAACACTTGAACCAGTTGCTGAAGGGGAAGAAGGAGAGTTAGTTTTTACAAGTTTAACGAAGAGAGCGCTTCCAATCATTCGATATCGCACTGGTGACATTTCGTCCATAACACGCGAGAAGTGTACATGCGGCAGGACTTTGACGAGAATGTCGAGGGTGAAAGGTCGTACTGATGATATGTTGATAATACGTGGAGTGAATGTCTTTCCAACGGAAGTAGAACGGGTTCTTTTACAAGTGGAAAATCTTGTACCTCATTATCAAATTCATTTAATTAGAAAAGACGCGATGGACATCGCCGAACTACATGTAGAAATAGATAATAATCTCTATGAAAAAATCAATGGAGATTTAAGCGATTCTCAAGTAACTCAACTAAAATTAGAAATTCAAAGTTCATTGAAATCGAGCTGTTTAGTGTCTATGGATATTGTTTTTAATAGTCCTAAAACGATACCAAGATCTGAAGGAAAAGCGATTCGAGTTATAGATTCTCGAGATAAAAATGTAATAGGTGTGTAATTCATACTAAGAAGGAGGAAGTATGTTTGTCTCACAACGAGGAAATTATTGATGTAACCATAATTGGGGGAGGACCAGTAGGCTTATTCACTGCATTTTATGCTGGTCTTCGAAATATGTCTTGTAAAATAATTGAAAGTCTTCCGCAGCTAGGTGGACAATTATCTGCTTTATATCCTGAAAAGTATATTTACGATGTTGCGGGTTTCCCTAAAATAACCGCGCAAGATCTCATCGATAGATTAAAGAAGCAAATGGAGCAATTTGAGCAAACAGTTTGTTTGAATGAAGCAGTGGAAGAGATAGAAAGACAGCCCGACAATTCTTTTAAACTATCGACTAACAAAGGGATACATTTTACTAAAACAATCATTATTACTGCAGGAAACGGTGCTTTCCGTCCGAAAAAAATGGATCTTGAAAACTCTTCAAAATTTGAAGAGACTAATCTCCATTATTTTATTCATGATTTGCAAAAATTTGAGGGGAAAAAAGTGCAGTTGTTTGGTGGTGGTGATTCTGCAGTAGACTGGGCTCTTATGTTAGAACCAATAGCAGAAAAGGTTACATTGGCTCATCGTCGTGAGAAGTTCCGAGCACATGAACATTCTGTGGAGATGTTGAAGAATTCAACTGTAGATGTATTAACTCCATTTGTTCCATCTGCATTTATAGGAGAAAAACGAATTAAACAAGTCGAGTTAATAGATGTGAAAGGCAATGAAACAAAGATAATCGATGTTGATGATGTCATTGTCAATTATGGTTTCGTCTCATCTCTTGGTCCTATTAAAAATTGGGGGTTTAATTTGGAAAAAAACAGCATTGTCGTAAATTCAAAAATGGAAACAAATATTCCGGGAATTTATGCAACTGGTGATATTTGCACATATGAGGGAAAAGTGAAGTTAATTGCAAGTGGATTTGGTGAAGCACCGACTGCAATTAGCAATGCAAAAGTGTTTATCGATCCAACGTCTAAAGTTCAGCCTCTTCACAGCACAAGTGTTATGGATAAACCCAAGAGACAGGCTGAAAAAGTCTGATAAACATAAGAATGAAGAGAATATGCCAATGTATACAATTGTTGATCAAGAAACATGTATTGCATGTGGATCTTATGGAGCCAGTGCACCAGACCTCTTCAATTATGATGTGCTGGTAGCGATTTTTATAGAATGTGTAGGGCAACAATCAAACGAATCTTATGAATATTCTTCCACCTATAGAGGTACTTCAGCTGTCCCTACGCAAGTCCTTCCAATAATAATAGAGATGGTTTAAAGTGAGCTAAATTTTATAAACTAGCATAATTTATAAATGATATAACATTATATATTTATAACGTCATTAAATTGTTATATACAATCATATAAAGGCATAACTTTATTAAGGGGGGTTAGATATGACCAATTTGCATAATGCGGCAGAAGAAGAACAATTGGCTCATTTCATGCAGCGTATTGAACGTGGCGACAAGATTGAAGCAGATGATTGGATGCCAGAAGAATACAGACTGACATTAATTAGATTGATTTCTATGCATGGCATTAGTGAAATAATGGGGGCACTTCCTGAGAAAGAATGGGTGCCTAAAGCTCCTTCGTTAAATAGAAAGCTAGGCATTATGGCAAAAGTGCAAGATGAAATGGGTCACGGCCAGTTGCTTTTGCGAGTAACTGAAGACTTACTTTTACCTTATGGAAAAAACAGAGGAGATATAATGCAAGACTTATTTAATGGAAATTTAAAATTCCATAATGTTTTCCATATGGAAACGAAAACATGGGCGGATGCCGGAATTATAGGTTGGCTCGTTGATGGAGCGGCTATTATTACACAAACAAATATGCTAAATGCTTCGTACGGTCCTTATGCAAGAGCACTGCAGCGAATTTGTGCAGAAGAGGTATTCCATGCTCAACATGGAGAATCGATCATTATGGCGCTCGCTGAAGGTACAGAAGAACAAAAGGCAATGATTCAGGAATCTCTCGATCGCTGGTGGGAAGCTCTGCTCATGTTCTTCGGACCGGCGAGCAAAGAGACGACAGGATCTTCTAAACAAGACTTGACGATTAAATATAAAATTCGTACCAAAACAAACGAAGAATTTAGACAGCTATTTTTTGATAAATACATTCCGCGTATTTTATCACTTGGTCTGAGAATTCCGGATCCGACAATCCGTTTTGATGAAGAAAGTAAGCTGTGGTCATATAAACAACCGGATTGGAATGAATTTAAGAAAATTATAAAAAACGGAGGACCACGTTCACATGCACGACTGAACTTACGAAGGTCATCTTACGAAAATAATGCATGGGTGCGTGATGCACTAAGTGTGAAAGTCACCTAGCGAAAGGAGGCAGAATAAATGACCGAAGAGAAAACATTTTATCAAGAGTATGAAGTCTTTAGTAAGCGAACGCCAAGCTCTGCTTTCCAACATCAGTTTAGCTTATTAGCACCAAATGAAGATATGGCATTTATTTTGGCACAGGAAAACTTCATGAGACGTGAACCGGTTGCTGACATTTGGATTGTGAATCGAAAGAGTATCCGAAAGATGGATGTTGAAGAGAAGATGACGCTGGGTAGACTTGACAATAAAGATTACCGGACAACAAAGGGATATGGTTACTTAAAGAAAAAGTGGCGCCAGTACGAGCAGCAAATATTGGATGAAAAAGAGATTCTATCATGGGGAGGAGAGCGTAAATGAATGAAAATGAAACAGTCATGAGCCAGGAGTATAAAGATGCAATAACAAGCCTATTATTCCAACTTGCCGATGATGATTTCTTGTACGCTTATCGTGGATCTGAATGGCTTGGGCTCGCTCCCCATATAGAAGAAGACGTCGCTTCTTCTTCCATTAGTCAAGACAGCATGGGGCATGCAGCGATGTTCTATAAATTACTCGAAGATTTAGGAATAGGAAATGCAGATGAACTTGCCCATTCACGCCCTGCACTAGACAGAAAAAACAGCGTCTTGATGGAGAGAGTTAACGGAGAAGGCTATTATATGGAAACCCCTTTATATGATTGGGCTTATCAAGTTGTCAGAAGTTATTTTTACACACAGGCGAAAAAGATAAAAATCGATTCGCTATGTGAAAGCTCGTATAGTCCCCTTGCAGATACTGCTGTAAAAGTGAAAATGGAGCTTTATTATCATAGACTTCACTGGGAAACGTGGTTTAAGCAATTACTTAGTTCTACAGATGTTGCGAAAAAGAAAATGGACGAAGCAATTAAAAAGGTAATGGATGATTTTAATGATGTATTCTCTTATGGAAACGAAAAATTATTAATTGAAAAAAGTAGATTAATAAGTAGTGAAGAGATTTTGAGAGATAAGTGGAAAGCAAGTATTGAACCAGTATTTACAGCGCTTCAAATGGAAGTGCCAAAGTTATCAGATAAGCCTACTAAAAACGGACGAAACGGTGAACATACACAAGATTTGGAAGAAGCAATACGCACACTTTCGGAGGTTTACAAATTCGATCCAATAGCAACTTGGTAATTCGAAAATCGAAAGAGGTGACTTAAATGGAAGCATTCTTAGAAATTTCCCCTCGGCACGTATATGAAGTACTTGAAGGAGTACAAGATCCGGAAATTGACTCCATTAGCATTATAGATCTAGGCATGGTGAGCGAAGTCACTACAGAAGAGAATAACGTAAAGATTGTTTTGCTCCCTACTTTTTTAGGATGTCCAGCACTCGATATTATTAAAATGAATACAATCAATGCTGTAAAAGAATTACCGGAAGTGAAAGATGTTCAAGTGGAGTTTGTCTTACATCCCCCGTGGACATCAGATCGAATTACGGAACAAGGACATGTGAATCTTAGGAAGTTCGGAATTGCACCACCACCAAAACGTATGGAAGCGGACGGCACGTGGCATATAGATTGTGCTTACTGCGGATCTGCGTATGTGACGATGGATAATATTTTTGGTCCTACTGCATGCAGAAGTATTTTGTACTGTAAGAGCTGTAAAAACGTCTTTGAGGCTATGAAACCTGTATCTACATTAATGTAAAGTGAGGAGAAGAAAAATGGCAAAGTTAATCGCATTGTATAAACACCCTGAAAACAAAGAGGCTTTTGATGCACATTATTTTAACGTCCATGCACCACTTACAGCGAAAATTCCAGGGCTTCGTGAGATGAAAGTAACCAAAGTAACAGGATCTCCAATGGGGGGAGATGGAAAATACTATCTCACATGTGAAATGCATTATGATAGTTTAGATGCATTGAAGGAGGGCCTACGTTCACCTGAAGGAAGAGCTTCTGGCAAAGACTTAATGGGATTTGCAGGTGATCTTGTCACACTAATGATTGGTGAGGAAGCATAATGAATCGTTTTGAATTCATTGAAACATCTTTAAAAAGAAACATAGCAGTTATTGAGCTGAATCGACCTCGACAGTTAAACTCATTGAATCGAAAAATGGTAAATGAAATTGTCGGAGTGATGGAGGAATTTGACCGAGATGAAAACGTTCGTGTAATAGTCCTTACAGGTAAAGGACGGTCTTTTTCAGCAGGTGCCGACATTGACGAAATGATGGATGATAATCCAGTAAGCCTAGAACAACTAAATCAATTTGCTGATTGGGATCGTTTTGCGCTCATTAAAAAGCCTATACTCGGTGCGGTAAAAGGGTTTGTCTTCGGTGGTGGATTTGAGCTTGCGCTTTGCTGTGATTTATTAATCGCTAGTATCGGTACTGAATTTTCATTTCCAGAAGTAGGACTAGGCGTGATGCCAGGTGCAGGAGGAACACAAAGGTTAACAAAACTAGTGGGTCGTACGAAAGCCCTCGAATGGCTTTGGACGGGGGAGCGTATTTCTGCGGAAACTGCTCTCAAACATGGAGTTATTAACAAAATCGTTGCACCTGAACTACTCATGGAAGAAACAATGAAATTGGCAGACCGTCTTGCTAATCAGCCTCTTCTATCATTACGGCTTATAAAAGATTCCGTTAATAAAGCTGTAGATTATCCTTTATACGAAGGAATGCAATATGAGAGAAAAAACTTCTATCTACTTTTCGCTTCACAAGATCAAAAAGAAGGTATGACTGCATTTGTTGAAAAAAGAAAACCGGATTACCAAGGGAAGTAAGGAGGCCGTTGCATGTTCGAAACGATACGCTATGATGTCAAAGATGGAATTGCATGGCTCTATTTAAATAGGCCAGACAAATTAAATGCATTTATCGCACAAATGAACAGAGAAGTGAAAGAAGCGATAAAAGCTGCTACATTTGATGAACAAGTTCGCTGCTTAGTCATTTCAGGTGAAGGAAGGGCTTTTTGTTCTGGACAAGATTTGGCAGAAGTTGATGAGAATATGGATCATGGCCAAGTTTTAAGAGATTACTATGGACCGATGATAAAGCAAATTAGACAATGTGAAAAACCGATTGTCGCAGCTGTAAATGGAGTTGCGGCTGGTGCAGGGTTCAGCTTAGCACTTGCTTGTGACTTTAGAATTGTATCGGAACGCGCCAGTTTTTTGAATGCTTTCATTCATGTTGGCCTCATTCCTGACTCGGGTAATCTGTATTATTTAACCAAGTTAGTCGGTCATGCTAAGGCATTGGAATTATCCATTCTTGGAGAAAAAGTGTCGGCTACTGATGCAGTCGCATTAGGACTTGCGAATAAACTCATTCCGTTAGATTTATGGGATGAAGAGGTGTCGGCATTTGCAGCAAATCTTTCTACTTTACCAACAAAGGCAATTGGTTTGATTAAACGATCATTGAAATTCGCTACAGAGCTTACTTTTGAAGACTATCTTGAACAAGAAGCACAAGGGCAACGTATTGCTGGTTTAACAATTGATCACCGCGAAGGTATTCATGCATTTATGGAAAAAAGAAAACCTGTTTTTTCAGGACAATAGGGAGAGCTGAGCACATGACAACAATTCGGGATAATGATATCGAACAAGAGGCAATGAAACGATCGTTTTATCATTTGATTGTAAATGGAGAAAAAATAAAAAGTAGTACAGGTGAAACGATTAAAACTTACAATCCAGCAACGGGAGAGTTAGTTGCTGAAGTTGCAAAAGCGTCCAAAGAAGATGTTGAAAAAGCCATTGCTAGTGCACGAGATGCATTTGATAATGGTAAATGGAAAATGTATCCTGTTGGTCGCCGAGCGCAAGTATTGAACAAAATCGCTGCAATAATGCGTTCTCGTTTTAATGAGCTAGTTGAATTGGAAATTCTCGATACAGGTAAAACGGTTCATGCAGCCCAAGGTCAAGTTTCTCAAGCGATTGAAGATTTTGAGTTTTATGCAGGAGCAATCGTTGGTCACCGAGGAGTCGTTAACAATGTTCCTGGCCAATTCCATAACTATACAGAGAAAGAGCCAGTAGGAGTTTGTGCACAAATCATTCCGTGGAACTATCCACTTATGATGGCTGCTTGGAAAGTGGCACCGGCTATTGCAGTAGGTTGCTCGGTAATTGTAAAGCCAGCTTCCCTCACACCATTAACAGCAATAATCTTGGGAGAAATTTGTCTTGAAGCAGGTGTTCCTGCGGGTGTGGTGAACATCCTTCCAGGTTCTGGATCTGATATTGGTAACTTTTTAGTGGAGCATCCTCAAGTGGATAAAGTAGCTTTCACTGGTTCAACGCCTATCGGTAAAGACATTATGGGGAAAGCATCTCAATCGCTAAAACGTGTAACTCTGGAGCTTGGTGGAAAATCTCCTAATCTTGTATTTGAAGATGCAGATATTGACGCTGCAGTAGATGGTTCACTGTTTGGTATTTTCTATAATTCAGGTCAATCATGTGAAGCTCGATCTCGTTTGTATGTACATGAGGATATTTACGATGAATTTTTGGATAAGTTTGTTGAAAAAACAAAAAAATTACAGCTAGGCAACCCGTTTGATAAAGGAACACATGTTGGTGCAATTATTGATCAAGTTCAACTTGATACAATCGATAGTTATGTACGATCAGCTCGGAAAGAAGGAGCAGAAATTCTTGTTGGTGGAAATGTTTCCAAACCAAATGGATACGAAAACGGATTCTGGTATGAGCCAACGATTATTGCAAATGTAAATCACGATATGACAGTTGTAAAAGAAGAAATTTTTGGTCCAGTTGTTGTATTAATGAAATTTAAAGATGAAAAAGAAGCAATCCGGCTTGCAAACGATACAGAGTTCGGGTTAGGCTCAGCCATTTGGTCAAAAGATGGTGCACGTGCGACGCGTGTTGCAAATCAGATCCAAGCCGGCATTGTAATGGTAAACTGTCCATTCTCAGCATTTCCTGGGACACCATTTGGCGGATATAAGCAATCAGGGTTCGGACGTGAGCTATGTATTGAAACACTAGACCTCTATACGGAAACGAAAAGCATTTTATCTTATTACGGCAGTCGACCACTGAATCCATTCGGATTGTAATTAGAAAAGCGGAAGCTACTATGTCTGCCCTGACAGGCAAATGGGGAAAAGCGAGGAGGCAGCTCCTAAGCCACCACAGCTTTTTCCCATTTGACCCCGAGGGGCAAGGCGCTGGAGTCTGGACTGTAATATAAACTGAAAATACGGACAGGGAAAAATTCAAACCCTGTCCGTATTCTTTCATTAACATAAGGAGAGTAGAATAATGATCAACCGTATTGTTATCATAGGTGCAGGTATTATGGGAAGAGGGATTGCTTATGTAGGAGCAGTTGGTGGCTATGCAGTGACAGTTGTCGACAATCATAATTCTGCATTACTAAACGCGAAGAAAGATATAGATAGCATGTTTGAAAAAGGACTTGTGCACGGAAAGATTACATCGGTACAGGTTGAACAAGCAAGACTTAATTTAAGCTATGAAAGCGATCTTTCAAAAGCAGTAAGTACTGCTGATTTAATTATTGAAGCTGTACCTGAAATAATAACTATTAAAAAAGAAGTGTTTGAAACGATAGAAGAACATGCTCCTTCTCATTGCTATTTTGCTACAAATACTTCGACGATGAGCCCAACAGAAATCGCTTCTTATGGAAAACGCCCAGAAAAAACAATTGCGATGCATTTTTTTAATCCTGTACATAAAATGCCTTTAGTCGAAATTGTACGAGGGTTGGAAACAACTGATGAAACGGCCGAAAGAATTAAAGAAGTAGCTATAAAAATGGGAAAAGAAACTGTTGTCATTAATGAATTTCCAGGGTTCGTAACGAGCCGAATTAGTGCACTTGTTGGTAACGAAGCGTTTTACATGCTTCAAGAAGGGTTAGGTACACCAGAAGAAATTGATAAAGCGATTAAGCTAGGATTAAATTACCCAATGGGACCATTCGAATTAGTAGATTTAGTAGGACTTGATACAAGATTAAATAATTTGAAATATTTACATGAAAAGCTTGGGGAAAAGTATCGTCCTGCACCACTTTTAGAACAATATGTCAAAGCAGGGCGTCTAGGACGAAAGAGTGGTAAAGGTGTATACGACTATTCTATTGACGAAGAGTTGGTTTCGAAATGAGAGAAGTAGTCATAGTAGATGCTGTCCGTACGCCAATCGGAAGATATAACGGATCACTTAGAGAAGTTCGACCAGATGATTTAGGAGCTATTGTTATTAAAGCTCTTGTTGAACGTAGTCCGAACCTCCCCGTAAAGGAAATTGAAGAAGTTGTTTTCGGAAATGCAAACCAAGCAGGTGAAGATAACCGCAACGTTGCAAGAATGTCGACATTGTTAGCAGGCCTACCTGTCGAAGTAGCAGGTACAACTATAAACCGTCTGTGTGGTTCTGGACTTGACGCTATTATGTACGCTGCAAGAGCAATATCAGTTGGCGATGGCGATATTTACATCGCTGGTGGCACTGAAAGCATGACGCGAGCACCGTTTGTCATGGCAAAGCCAGATAGAGAGTTCCCACGTGGAAATATGGAACTGCAAGATACAACAATCGGGTGGCGTTTTACAAACAAAAAACTGAAAGAGATGTACGGTGTAGATACGATGCCAGAAACTGCCGAAAATGTTGCAAAGCGATTTCATATAACGCGTGAGGATCAGGATTTATTTGCATTCCAGAGCCAGCAACGTGCTAAAAAAGCTTTGGCAGAAAATCGATTTGCGGAAGAAATCGTTCCGGTTATGTATATGGACCGGAAAGGGAATGAAATTATTGTCGACCAAGATGAGCATCCAAGACCAAATACAACGTTACATCAGCTTGGGAAATTAAAACCATTATTTGAAGGTGGTACGGTTACACCAGGTAATGCTTCGGGAGTCAATGACGGTGCATCTGCCTTACTTCTTATGAGTGCGGAAAAAGCAAAAGAATTGAATGTGAAGCCATTAGCAAGATATGTTACAGGTGCAACAGCGGGACTTGAACCAGCTGTTATGGGACTTGGTCCTATTTTCGCTTCAAAAAAAGCACTACAACGTGCAGGGTTGAAAACAACTGACCTTGGTCTTGTAGAATTGAATGAAGCTTTTGCTTCACAATCTCTGGAGTGCATTCGCCAACTAGAAATAGATAGTGAGAAAGTGAATGTCAATGGAGGAGCAATAGCTTTTGGACACCCTCTAGGTGCGAGTGGTGCTCGAATAGTAACGACACTTTTATATGAAATGAAGAAAAGAAATGTTCAATTCGGAATGGCGACAATGTGTATCGGCGTCGGTCAAGGGATTGCAACTATATTTGAGAATGTATCAGAGTAGGTACTACCATTTTGCTGTCCTTCAAGCGTCAAAGCTCTTTAAAAGAAGAGTAACGACGAGAGAAGGGCATTTTTATAACCAATACCATAGATTGTTCTTGCAACGAAAACAAAGCGACAGGAGTAATTCAATATAGTTGTTCGAATAGGAGATGTCATCATGACGAATATTTTATTAAGAAAAGAAAACAACATTGCATATATCACTATTAATCGCGAAGAAGCTCTGAACTGTTTTAATTACGATACATTGCATCAGCTTCAACAAGTAGTAGATGCTATCTCAATTGATCCGGAAGTGAAAGTGATTATAATTACAGGAGCAGGGGATAGATCTTTTAGTGCTGGTGCCGATTTGAAAGAGCGGAAAACATTATAAGAATCAGATGTTAGGAGAAATGTGAAAGCGATACGAGATGTGTTCAACAGTATTGCAAATCTACCACAGCCAACTATAGCTGCAGTAAATGGGTATGCATTTGGCGGCGGCTTCGAACTCATGATTGCGTGTGATTTTTCCATTGCAGCTGAAGGAGTGAAAATGGGTCTAACTGAAACAAGCTGGGCAATCATACCAGGAGCAGGTGGGACGCAAAGACTACCAAGACTAGTAGGAGAAATGAGAGCGAAAGAGCTGATTTTCACTGCAAGAAAATTCACGGCAGAAGAAGGGGTACAGCTTGGAGTGGTATTAAAAGTAGTCCAAATAGAAAACCTTCTGAACTCTTGTGAACAACTAGCAAATGAAATAATGAAAAATGGTCCTGTTGCTATTAAACAAGCGAAGTATGCAATTACACAAGGGATGAATACGGACTTACAAACGGGGCTTGCAATCGAGTCTAAGGCATACGAATTAACGATTCCAACTGAGGATCGCATGGAAGCGTTACTTGCATTCAGTGAGAAAAGGAATCCTGTCTTTTTAGGGAAATAAATAGTAAACTCTAATAACAAAATAATGAAAGAAGGGGAGAAACGTGTTATATTGGAAATCAGGGAAAAAGAAAGAGTGAGTTTACATGTCGAATACACAATCAATGATATTTACAATTTACGGTGATTATATCCGTCATTACGGAAATAAAATATGGATCGGAAGCTTAATCCGACTGCTTAAAGAGTTTGGACATAATGAACAGTCGGTACGAGTAGCGGTTTCAAGAATGATGAAACAAGGTTGGCTCGAGTCCGAGAAGGAAGGGAATAAAAGTTATTACTTTTTGACGACACGTGGTGAAACTCGGATGGAAGAAGCTGCCATACGGATTTTTAAATTAATGCCAAACGACTGGGATGGAAAATGGCGTATGCTAATGTATACGATTCCAGAAGAAAAAAGACAAGTTCGAGATGAACTACGAAAAGAGCTTTTATGGAGTGGATTCGGCAGTTTTTCTAGTGGATGCTGGATATCACCGAACAATCTTGAAAAAGAAGTAGAATTTCTTATAGAAAAATATGGTATACAAAATTATGTAGATTTCTTCGTAGCAGACTACAAAGGGCCTCAAGCAAACAGAGCTCTTGTTGAAAAAAGTTGGCCGCTTCAAGAAATTGAAGGAAAATATCAAGATTTTATCTCTACCTACAGCAAACAATATATAATACATCAGAGCATGATGAATGACGGAAGAATGTCGGATGCAGAATGTTTTGTTGAACGAACAAATCTTGTACATGAATATCGTAAGTTTCTATTTTCTGATCCTGGTCTTCCAAAAGAACTGTTACCAGAAATATGGAGTGGTAACCATGCAGCTCTTTTATTTGAGCAATATTATAAATTGCTTGCACAGCCAGCAAATCATTTTTTCGAAGAAGTATTCCAAGAAGATAATGATATGCGTCGTAAGGACAAAGCATATGATGCAGATGATCATCCACTTCTTATGGATTAACGTTTTTGGTGATCAGAAAAATACTTTGTTTGTAAACACATATCGGAATATAGTAAATCACAAGGTTTTGGGAATGTTGGACATTTCCTAAACCTTGTGATTTTTTATATGTTAGTAAACATCAATAGGTATTGGAAAAAGCCGTCACACTTCTACGGAAAACAGAGCTTTCAAAACCCTCCACGAGCGTAAAGAGGGCACTGAAAAAGTCCCTATAATTCGGATTTACCACATAGGGTTGTCCAATATTCCAATACAAAAGAAAATCGTTGAAACGACTCCCTTTCCGCGGGCGTTGCCTCAACCTCCTCGCTTAGCTGTGGGGTCTTCGACTAACGCTATTCCCGCAGGAGTGTCGCCTTTTTAACGATTTGTTATAAATGAAGTGTTTATATTTATATATTCGAAAGCTTTTCAGTGCCCTCAGAGTAGGTGATTCGTGCGCGGAAAGCGAGTGGCTTTGCTGTACTCAACTTGTCTTAATCTATATATAAGAGTATGACTGCAATTCTTTTAGTATGTTTTTGCTACATAAATTATTCTTCGTCCTAATGAAAGTTGCATTTATTTGATAAACACGTGAATATTCAAAAAAGTAAAGGGAGCGCCTTATAGCTTTTAATGGTAACTCTATTGTTAGATGTTAAAGGTCTCTAACTCATAGAAAAAATGGTCATGAATTCACTTGCGAATAGACGACCATTTTATTTAGTTTCATTAAATTTTTAGAGTAGTTACTTTTTTATCTGAAGTAGTAGAATGATCGACGTCATTTTTTCTTTTTCTTTCATTCCATACTATTCTTCTTCTTCGAAAATTTCTCGATAATCGTATCCTTTTTGAACATACGTATCAATGGAAAGTTGAATAATATCAAAATCTTTTTCGTTTAATTCTCGCACTACCTTTCCAGGTGAACCGACGACTAGTGAGCGAGGAGGAATTTTCTTTCCAGGCGGAATTAACGTA
This sequence comes from Psychrobacillus lasiicapitis, assembly GCF_006861795.1. Lineage (GTDB taxonomy): Bacteria > Bacillota > Bacilli > Bacillales_A > Planococcaceae > Psychrobacillus > Psychrobacillus lasiicapitis. The sequence goes on from NZ_VDGH01000013.1 coordinate 69,109, forward strand.
TTAGCACCGATAATGCACTCTTCTCCAATTTCAGCATGATCTAGAATTGTTGATCCCATTCCAATAATAGAGCGTTTTCCAACCTTACATCCATGAAGGATAACATTATGTCCAACAGTAACTTCGTCTTCTATTACAACTGGCGCATCTTCATATAAATGAATGGTCGAATTATCTTGAATACTGCATCTTTTTCCAATTGAAATTAATCCTTCATCTCCACGCAGTACTGTATTGAACCAAATAGTAGATTCTTCTCCAATTTGAACCTCTCCGATAACTTTTGCACCTGGAGCAACAAAAACAGTAGGATCTAAATCAGGTTTTTTCCCTTTAAAAGTGATAATCATAAATTTACCCCCATTTTTTAAATAATTTCAATTGTCATTCTATTAATTTTACTATAACATATTTTTATAGGGGTGGATAAAAAATGATATATATTTGTGAAAAGTTGCAAATAACTTATCCAATTATTCAAGGTGGAATGGGGAATATTAGTAACGCACAGCTCGCTGCAGCTGTCTCAGAAGCGGGGGGCCTTGGCACAATCGGGTGCGGTACAATGTCACCTAAGGAAGTAGAGAATATAATATTAGAAACAAAAGCGTTAACAAATAAGAGCTTCGCTATAAACATTGCAATTAGTGTCACACCATTTACAGATGAACTAATTGATCTTGTTATCAAACATAAAGTACCAATTGTTTCGTTATCAGCGGGAAACCCAGCGCCATATATTCCTCTACTACATGAACAAGGAGTAATAGTAATAGCCCTAGTAGCTTCTGTAAAACATGCACAGAAAGCGGAAGCTGCTGGGGCAGACATACTCGTGGCAGAAGGGTTTGAAGCTGCTGGTATAAACTCAAACTTAGAACTAACTACTTTCACACTCATTCCGCAAATTGTGAAACACGTAAAAATTCCCGTACTTGCAGCTGGAGGAATAGGAGATGGCAAAGGATTGGCGGCTGCTCTTATGCTTGGTGCAAGCGGTGTCCAAATCGGTACGCGTTTAATCGTAACAAAGGAAGCACCTTTTCACGATGTTTATAAGGAAAATTTATTGAAGGCCAGTGACACGGAAACATTGATCGTCGGTCGAAGTGTAGGAAGACTGAGAAGAATCTTAAAGACACCTTATGCTATGAAGCTCTACGAATTGGATAAAACAGGGATGACACTGGATCAATATAGTGAACTGACCTCGGAAAAGCAACATCTTAAAGGTGCATTAGAAGGCGATATTGAAAATGGTTTTATGAATAGTGGACAAATTGCAGGGCTTATTGAAGATATTCCAACAGTAAAAGAACTAATTGACGAAATGATGGAAGAAGCAGAAAATCGTATGATTAAATCTGCAAAAGAATTTAAGAGAATACTAGAGTTGTAAAAAGTAGTGGGGACCTTACTCACTACTTTTTTGTGTGAATCAGTTAATTTTGAATTTATAGATTTTTCTAATTACTATATTGACTATAGTATTACAAATTGTTACTATTACGTTGTAATAGTGTTATGTCAGGAGAAATATAATGGTATATGAAAGCGTTTACATCATTTTTGTAATGGTGAATAGAAATACCCAAACACCATTTAGTATTAAGAAGATTCGAGCATATAGTAAGTAGAGGTGTTGTAATGAGAAGCGGAATGGAAATAGGCAGAGAAGAGAATATACAAATATCAGTAACAGAGGATATGTTTGCATCTTTTGAAGGGAAAATAGTTCATCCTGTCTATTCAACGGTAACAATGACATATCATATGGAATGGGTTTCCAGAAAAATTATTCTTCCATTTTTAGAAGACCACGAAGAAGGAATGGGAGCATCCGTAAAGCTAAGTCATATAGCGCCTTCCCCACTCGGTACGGTAGTTACGCTAACTGCAACTTTAGTTGAAGTACAGGACAATGTAGTACTGACAAAAATTGTGGCATCCAACCAATTAGGTATTATTGGTAAAGGTGAAGTGAAACAAGTTATTTTACCTAAAAAAATAATAGCTGAAAAACTAAAAATTGCTTCCATATTTCCAGAGAAAGAAGAATCTATTTTAGACTAGAAAGAAATCCTTAGGGGGTATAAAGGGTGATAATGGCTGAAAAAATGGCAATAACAAAAGAATTTGATCTTTTCGAGAAGATGGCGAAGCATGAACAAGTGGTTTTTTGTAACGATCCATCTACTGGATTGCGTGCAATTATTGCAATCCATAATACAACGCTTGGACCAGCACTTGGTGGATGTCGTATGCAACCATACAGTAGTGTGGATGAAGCGCTAGAAGATGCTCTTCGTCTTTCCAAAGGAATGACTTATAAATGCGCAGCTGCTGATGTCGATTTCGGAGGCGGGAAAGCAGTAATTATTGGTGATCCTAAAACAGATAAATCACCGGAATTATTCCGCGCATTCGGCCAATTTGTAAACTCTCTAGGTGGACGTTTTTTTACGGGTACCGATATGGGGACGACAATGGATGACTTCATTCATGCGATGAAAGAAACGAATTTCATTAACGGACTTCCAGAAGAATATGGTGGAGGTGGTGATTCTTCTATACCAACTGCAGCTGGTGTTTTGTACGGCATCAAAGCAACCAATCAATTGTTGTATGGAAATGATGACTTGGGTCAACATAGTTATGCGATTCAGGGATTAGGTAAGGTCGGGTTTAAAGTTGCAAAAGGACTTCTGGAAGCTGGTGCTCGCATTTTCGTAACAGATATTAATAAAGATAGCCTTCGATCAATCGAAGAAGTAGCTGCAAAAACAACTGGTAAAGTTCAGATTGTTGAAAATGATGATATTTATTCCCAAGAAGCAGATATATTCGTTCCATGTGCATTTGGAGGGATTATTAACGACACTACAATTCCTCATTTTAAAGTAAAAGCAATTGTAGGTTCAGCTAACAATCAATTATTAGAAGATAGACATGGAAGTTTATTGAGAGATAAAGGGATCTTGTATGCTCCGGATTACATTGTCAATTCTGGTGGTCTTATACAAGTGGCAGATGAATTGTATGGCATAAATCATGAACGTGTACTTGCAAAAACAAAACATATTTACGATGTAATATTGGAAGTGTATAAAGATGCTGAGAGCAGCGGAAAAACAACAGAGGAATCAGCGAATGCAATGTGTGAAAAAAGAATAGCAGATCGAAGCAAACGGAATACCTTTTACTCAGCACCAGCGAAACCAAAATGGTCGTTTAGCAAACTATCCTAATGGGAGGCGAGTTAAGTGGAAGATAACTACCCTATAAAAAGAATCATAGACGATCAAGGATCTCTTGTTGATACGGGATTTGAAAATCAAATAGATGAGCAATTGGTTCAAGACCTTTACTATCACATGTTACGAATTCGTACTTTTGATAGAAAAGCGATTAACTTGCAACGACAAGGACGTTTGGGTACTTATGCCCCTTTTGAAGGACAGGAAGCTGCTCAAGTTGGTAGCGCACTCGCATTAAAAGCTGGAGACTGGGTTTTCCCAACTTATCGAGATCATGGTGCGACAATTACATTCGGAAAAAGTATGGCTAGAACGTTTTTGTATTGGAATGGGAGAGTAGAGGGCTGTGTGGCACCGCAAGATAGAAATATATTCCCACCCGCTGTTCCTATTGCAACTCAACTACCTCATGCGGCAGGAGCTGCTTGGGCTGAGAAGAGAAGAGGAACACAAAATGCAGCAATTGCTTATTTCGGGGACGGTGCAACTTCGGAAGGTGATTTTCATGAAGGTTTAAATTTTGCGAGTGTATTCAAAGTACCAGTTGTCTTTTTTAACCAAAATAATGGATATGCGATTTCAGTCCCGATTGAAAAACAAATGAATTCTGAGACGATAGCTCAAAAATCAGTTGCCTATGGTATTCCAGGGGTAAGAATCGATGGAAATGATTGTTTCGCAGTATATTTTGAAACGAAAAAAGCCTTTGACAATGCACGAGCTGGAAATGGACCAACATTGATAGAAGCAGTTACGTGGCGAAAAGGTGCACACACAACTGCTGATGATCCGTCAAAATACCGTCCTGAAAAACAAGGGGAGGATTTTGTTGATCCATTAACAAGATTAGAACTTTTTATGAAAAATTACGGCCATTGGAATGATGAATGGATCCAAGCAACAAAAGATAAAACGAGTAGTGAAGTTGAAGCGGCTGTTGATGAAATGGAAAAGTTTCCTCCGCCGAACTTAGAAGACGTTTTTAATCATGTATATGCTGAAATGCCAGCTCAACTTGTTGAACAAAGAGAATCGTACCTTGCACATCTAGGGAGGCGGTAATGAATGGCACAAATAAAAGAATCAATTACAAATAATGAAACGACAAAGCAGTTGACCTTAATTCAAGCTATTAATGATGGTATGCGACTCCTTTTAGAAGAGGATGATCGAACCATTATTCTTGGTGAAGATATCGGAAAGAATGGCGGGGTATTCCGAGCGACTGAAGGACTACAAGAAACATTTGGTGGTGATAGAGTAGTAGACACTCCACTTTCCGAAGCAGGGATTATCGGAACGTCAATTGGTCTTGCGGTTAACGGTTTTAGACCGATTGCAGAAATCCAATTCCTCGGTTTTATTTATCCTGCTTACGAGCAGATCATGACACATGTCTCGCGAATTAGAATGCGTTCGATGTCCCGTTTTACAGTGCCAATGGTTATCCGAGCACCATACGGGGCAGGAATACGCGCACCCGAGATACATTCTGATAGTACTGAAACCTTATTCACACATATGCCTGGCATTAAGGTCGTTTGCCCTTCAAATCCTTACGATGCAAAAGGATTGTTAATTGCTGCCATGGAAGATCCAGATCCAGTATTGGTTTTGGAGCCTATGAAAAACTATCGTTCGAAGAGAGACGAAGTACCTGTTGGGAAATATACGGTGGAAATTGGTAAAGGAAAAATAGTACGTGAAGGTACGGATGTAACACTAATTGCTTGGGGAGCGATGATATCGATAGCAGAGAAAGCAGCTAAATTGGCTGCCCAAAAGGGAATTAGTTGTGAAATTATTGATCTACGAACATTGTATCCAATTGATCGTGACATAATAGCTAACTCTGTGAAAAAGACAACAAGAGCAGTTATTATTCATGAAGCTCAAAATACTGGAGGATTAGGTAATGATATCGTGTCGATTATTAACGATACAGCCTTCCTTTATTTACGAGCTCCAATTGAACGAATTACGGGATTTGACGTACCGGTTCCATTCTTTGCATTAGAAGAACATTATCTACCAACAGCGGCAAGAGTCGTTGAGGGAATTGAAAAAGTGGTTCATTTTTAAGGAGGATATGGAATGCTCGAAGTAAAGCTGCATGATGTCGGGGAAGGAATGACCGAAGGAGAAGTACTTCATTACTTAGTGAAGGTCGGAGATTCGGTTATGACTGATCAACCACTTGTAGAAGTACAAACAGACAAAATGGTTGCTGAACTTACTTCTCCTTGCTCAGGCATCGTTAAAGAAATTCGTATTGATGAAGGTGAAGTTGTACAGGTCGGAACAAGTTTACTCTACATTGAATCCAATGAATCTGTACGGATGGAACAAAAATTACATGTAGAAATGAATCCAGTTTCAGAAACGATAGGGAAGTCTACGAATAACAATGAAGAAAAAGCTCTTCCGATTACTTATAAACGAGTGCTTGCTACTCCATACACACGCAAAATTGCACGCGACAATAACATTAATATTGAAGACGTCCGTGCTACAGATCCATCTGGAAGAGTAACTGAGGAAGATGTTTTTCGATTCTTGAAAGGAATACAATCAACTGAGGAATCAATAAAAGATGAAAAGCAATCAGTATTTTCTCAAGAAATACCAGATGAAATTCCTTTTAAAGGGATTCGGAAAAAGATTGCAGAAAAGATGACGAAATCACTCTTTACAATTCCCCATGTCACTCATTTTGACGAAGTCAATATGACAAACTTACTTGAATTGAAAGAGCAAATGAAAGCATCTGGAGAACCAATCAGAATCCCAGCATTTCTTATTAAAGCACTTGTTATTTCATTAAAGGAATTCCCTATATTCAATGCAGAACTCGATGAAGAAAATAGCAGGATACTACTAAAGAAAAACTATCATATCGGTATCGCGACAAACACAGAAAGTGGTTTAATGGTCCCGGTTATTCATCATGTCGATAAGAAATCTATTAAACAGATTAACAAAGAGGTCAAAGGGTTAACAGAAAGAGCGATTGCAGGTAAACTACAACCATTTGAAATGCAAAATAGTACTTTTACGGTAAGTAATGTTGGACCTTTAGGAAGTACAGGAGCGACGCCGATTATCAACTATCCTGAAACCGCTCTGATTGCTTTTCACAAAACGAAAAAACAACCAATTGTTAATTCTCATGATGAAATCGTAATAGGTCATATTATGACCTTTTCTATGGCGTTTGACCACCGTGTAGCGGACGGCGCTACGGCAGTTGAATTTACGAACCGCTTTGCGGGTTTGATTGAACAGCCACATAAACTGATGTTGGAGTTGATATAAAATGGTTGTTGGGGAAATTAGTCAAGAGCGGAATCTTATAATTATTGGGGGAGGGCCAGGGGGCTACAGTGCTGCCATACGGGCTGCACAGCTTGGTCTTACAGTCACGTTAATTGAACAGGCTGATATGGGGGGTGTCTGTTTGAATAATGGTTGTATCCCCTCTAAAGTTTTTACACATGCAGCCGCAAAACTATCAGAAACCGCCCATCTAAACAGCCTTGGAATTGGAAGTTCAGCTATGATCTTCGATTTTCAAAAGCTAAGCTCTTATAAAACGAATATTATTAATCAGCTTAGGTCAGGTGTAGAAAGTTTATGTAAGGAAAATAAAATTGAAATAATACGTGGAAAAGCTACATTCCTATCTGTAGATAAAATCGGCGTAGAAAATGGACATCAATTCGATATTTATACATTTGAGCAACTCATTATAGCAACTGGTAGTAACCCTATCACACCAGAGGTTAAGAAAGTAAAAGATTCAAGAGTATTATCGACGCATGAAATATATAAGATGGATGAAATTCCAGAACACCTCATTGTACGAGGGCAAGATTACATTGCACTTGAAATTGCTTCTAGCTTTGCGGCATTAGGTGCTCATGTCAGTGTTGTAATTGATGCCAAACTAGGTCTTCCATTCGATGACTGTATAAATAAAGAATTAACTCGTTTGTTTAAAAAGCGGAAAATAAAAATGTTAAAAGAAGTGGATTTCATTTCAAAAAATGAGACGGAAGAAGATATTACAATAACCTTTTTATCCGATAGAAATGTAGTAGAGACAATCAGTGGATCTCATCTATTTGTTTCTGAAACAAGGAAGCCTAATTTGGAAGAGCTTGGAATAATCCGCTTCGGAATCGAATTGACTGCAGAAGGATTTATAAAGATTGACAATGATATGCGATCATCCATCCCTTCTATATATGCAATTGGTGACATAACCGGTGGCCCAATGCTCGCTGGAAAAGCAATTAAACAAGGAAAAGCAGCAGCTGCATCCATTGCTGGAATACAAACAGAAGTTGATCTGACATTTATGCCAGTTGTTGCGCATACCATTCCTCCAGTCGTTTCAGTGGGGCTAACGGAAAAAAGTGCACGTGATATAGGGATAGATATTCGTGTTAGCCAATTTACTCTTGGTGGTAATGGTTATGCAACAATTACTGGGAAAAAGGATGGATTTATTAAAGTTATTTCAGATTCAACAACTGAAATAATACAAGGCATTCATATGATAGGAGAAGGGGCGGTTGAAATGTCTGGCTCCTTTGTCCAGTTGCTTGAAATGGCAGCGAAAGAAGAAGATATTATTTTTCCACACTATGCGCATCCAGGATACAATGAAGGACTACTTGAAGTAGTAGAGGGGTTAGTAGGACAAGCAATTCATACTTCACCAATGAAAAAGAAAGACTTAACGAAGATTTCATAAAAGCTAATAACCGTTTTACGAAAATAAAAGACTGAATATTGTAATTTTTCATATGATATTGAGTTAGTTATAAAATGCTCACGTTTCTTTACATTAGATTCAAATAAATACTAAATAAAATGGAGTAGAAGAGGGGGAATTGTAATGAAGAACGGTTTGAAAAAAATGTTGGCTGTTTTTTTCAGTTCTACACTAATACTTGCGGCATGTAGTGATGGAGGGGAAAAAGAGGCATCTTCGGAGAAATATAAAATAGGCGTTACTCAGATTGTTGAACACCCTTCCCTAAATGCGGCTTTCGATGGCTTTAAAAAGGCCATAGAAGATGCAGGAATCAATGCGGAATATGAGGTTCAAAACGCTCAAGGTGATAATAGTTCTAATACGACAATTGCAACGAATCTTGTTAGTGCAAATGTAGATCTAATTTTTGCAAATTCAACACCGAGTGCTCAAGCAGTAGCTAGTGCTACATCAGAAATCCCTATCGTTTTCACTTCAGTAACAGATGCTGTTGGAGCTGAGCTTGTAGACTCAATGGAAAAACCAGGAGGAAATGTAACTGGCACGATTGATGCTCATCCTGATGCAATTACTAATACTATGAAGTTTCTTAAAGATGAATTGGGAGCAAAAAATGTTGGAATGGTGTTTAACTCTGGAGAGCAAAATTCTCGCGCTCAAGTAGATGCAGTAAAAGAAATGTTGAAAGAAATGAATATGTCTGTAGTGGAAGCTTCTGTTGCTACATCTGCAGACGTGAAACAAGCAACAGAATCATTAATCGGTAAAGTAGACTCGATGTATATCATTACAGATAACACAGTAGTTTCCGCACTTGAATCTGTAATTTCAGTAGCAAATGAAAATAAAATTCCAATGATGGTAGGCGAATTTGACTCCGTTAAACGAGGAGGTCTAGCAGCATACGGGTTTGAATATTTTGACATTGGATACGAAGCAGGACAAATGGCTGTCAAAATCTTAAAAGAGGAAAGTAAACCAGCTGACTTACCTGTTCAAATTCCGCAAAAGCTTAAATTGATAATGAATAAAGACACAGCATCTACCATAGGAATTGACGTAAAAGACGAATGGAAAGCCGAGTTTAGTGAATAAATAGGAGTTGATTCTAAATGTTTTCAGCAATGTTTGGCTCAGTGGAGCAAGGAATCATCTATGCAATAATGGCACTTGGTGTGTATTTATCATTCCGAGTTTTAGATTTTCCAGATTTAACAGTTGACGGGAGTTTTGTAACAGGAGCCGGAGTTGCTGCCACGATGATTGTCCTAGGATATCATCCGGCAGCTGCTACGGCAGTTGCTATAGTTATCGGATTTCTTGCTGGATGTGTAACCGGCTTCCTACATACAAAAGGAAAAATAAATGCACTATTATCTGGAATATTGATGATGATAGCTTTGTATTCTATTAATCTACGCATTATGGGACTGACTTCTGAAAATTCCATTGGTCGTCCGAATATACCATTGTTAAATGCCGAAACGATATTTATTCAATTCCAAACTTTTTGGAGTTCTTTAGGTATCGATAGTAACATTAATCATTTTTTCAGCATGATGGGAGTTCAATACTTGCCTTCTACTTGGGGTACATTGTTCATCATGATCATTATCGTTTTACTCATTAAGTTTATCGTTGACTGGTTTTTAAAAACCGAAGTGGGTCTTGCAATTAGAGCTACTGGTGATAACAAGAAAATGATTCGAAGTTTATCTGCTAATACTGACACACTTGTAATTGTTGGTCTTGGATTTTCAAATGCACTAGTTGCTTTTTCAGGCGCTCTTATTGCTCAATATGCAAAGTTTGCTGACATCGGAATGGGAATCGGAATGATTATTATCGGACTTGCTTCAGTCATTATTGGTGAGGCTGTATTTGGTACAAAAACAATATTGCGAACAACCTTTGCAGTAATTGCGGGAGCTATTATTTATAGAATTGTACTAGGTCTTGCACTTAGAGTGGATTTACTTGATACAGGAGATATGAAACTAATTACTGCTGTTATTGTAATTTGCGCGTTGATTTTACCACAATACATTGAAAAGAGGCGGGAAAAAAATAGAAAAGCTAAACGCCATGCGGAACGGCAAATGGAACATGAACACTTGCTCTTAAGGGAGGGAAATGCCATTGCTAAAGCTCAGTCAGATTAATAAGTTATTTAATGAGGCAACACCAGATGAAAAAATTGCTTTAGATCAAATTAATCTAACGTTAAACCCTGGAGATTTCATGACTGTGATTGGTAGCAATGGTGCTGGAAAATCGACGATGCTGAACATGATTTCAGGCGCTCTTACTCCTGATTTTGGTGAAATTGAAATAGCAAATAAAAACGTTACAAAAATGCCGGAATATAAACGTTCACAAATGATAGGAAGGGTATTTCAAGACCCAATGGCTGGAACTGCCCCTACGATGACCATCGAGGAAAACTTGGCAATGGCTTATTCGCGAAACAAAAAACGTAGATTAAAAAATGGAGTTGACAATAAGCGACGAGAGTTGTTCCGGACATCACTTGAAACACTTCATTTAAACCTGGAAAATCGGTTGAATGCAAAAGTAGGAATGCTTTCTGGAGGGGAGAGGCAAGCGCTTTCTCTTTTGATGGCTACATTTACGCAACCATCTATTTTACTTCTGGACGAACATACTGCTGCACTAGACCCATCACGAGCGGAACTTATTACTAATTTAACAAAGCAGCTCGTTGAAAAGGATCGGCTAACTACACTAATGATCACACATAATATGCAACAAGCGTTAGACCTCGGGAACAGGCTTATTATGATGGATAAAGGACAAATCATTCTAGAAATTGAAGCAGAGGAAAAGAAAAAACTAACCATTGCTAAGCTAATGGACGAATTTCAACGCATTCGTGGCGAGAAATTAACTAGTGATAAAGCATTGTTATCTGTTTAACAATCTGTTGTTGTGTTTCGAAGCTTAAGGCGCTTTACTACTACTTTGCGGTTTCAGGACTTCATCTTACAAGAAAAGCGCCTTTTTTAATTTCTATCTGTCAAGACTCCAAGGAGAAGCTTTAATAGACGTAGAAGCTTACGTCTTTCATAAAGTATTTCTTAGGAAATAAATTGTTAGCAAGATGGAAAAAGGAGTGAAGTATATGAGCCGAGCTAGTTTTAAAGTGTTGGGGGAACCCGGATTAATAAAAGCTGAAGTGAATACACATATGAATACTGTTGTGATGGAGGACAACGAGTTAATACCTCATGAAATTCAGTTTGACAACCCGATTACTGGAACTGTTTATGGGACAATGCTGAATTTTAAAGGTGAACTTGAAAGATTAGGTGATGATGTAAATAACGAACCATATTTTTCGCCTCCTATCGCACCTGTCCTTTATATAAAACCTATGAATACGTTCAATTGTTATGGTGGTTCAATACCGATGCCAGTAGGTATATCGAAATTAGAAATGGGAGCGTCTCTCGGAATAGTTATAGGAAAGCAAGCGGTATATGTGGATGAATCTACTGCATTATCTTATGTGGCAGGGTACACGATCGTAAACGATGTTCGAATACCGCATGATAATTTATTTCGGCCAGCGATTCATTTTCAAGCAAGAGACGGTTTCTGTCCAATTGGGCCATGGATTATCGACCGTCATGTAGTAGATAACCCAGATAACATATCAATCCGCATATACATTAATGATAAACTCCAACAAGAAAATTCAACATCCAATTTAGTTCGTTCAGTCTCACGGTTACTTGCGGATGTGACCGAGTTTATGACATTAAATCCAGGAGATTTGTTACTCGTAGGTGTCCCTGAAGACGCACCGCAAGCAAAGGTAGGAGATAAAATTCGAATTGAAATTGACGGTATTGGTAGCTTAGAAAACGTAATTGTTGATGAAAGCGAGTCAAAATGGAGGAAACCGATTTGAGAAGAGCACGAGTAGCATATGGGGGTGCCATACATGAAGCGATTGAATGGGGAAATCAACTCAAATTAGCGGATGGTCGAGTAGTCAAAGAAGAGGAAATAATGTGGCTTACGCCGATAGAGCCTCGAACAGTATTTGCATTAGGGCTTAACTATGCGGATCATGCAGCAGAGCTTTCATTTGATGCACCATCAGACCCCCTTGTCTTTTTGAAAGGACCAAATACCTTGATAGGTCACCAAGCATATACACGTCGCCCAGCAAATGTCACTTACATGCATTATGAGTGTGAACTAGCTGTAATCATCGGTGAAACAGCTAGAAATGTCCAAAAAGAAGATGCCTATAAATATGTAAAAGGATACAGTGTCGCCAATGATTATGCGATAAGAGATTATTTAGAAAACTACTACCGTCCCAACTTGCGGGTGAAAAATCGAGATACATGTACACCATTAGGACCATGGTTAGTCGACGTAAAGGATATTGCCGATCCGATGTATCTAAGATTAACAACACACGTTAATAGCGAATTAGTCCAAGAAGGAACAACAGCAGATATGATTTTTGATATTCCATCGATTATTGAGTATTTAAGTAGCTTTATGACGTTGAGTGAAAATGATGTCATTCTAACAGGTACTCCTAAAGGATCGGTTAATACAGTAGTAGGAGATGTTGTTGTCACTGAAATAGAAGGAATTGGTCGCTTGGTAAATACGATTATCGGGGATGAGGCCTTTACAAATCGATAGTGCGAAAAGGAGGGTCTTGATGCCACATTTTATTGTCGAGTATACGGATAATATTAAAGGTGAGGCGAATCTTGGAAAGTTGTTTGAGGAAATTCATAAAGTGCTCATTACACAAAATAATGTTTTTCCAATTGGTGGAATCCGTTCAAGAGCAATTGAATTAAATGAGTACAGAGTGGCTGATGGTACGGAAGACGATGCTTTTGTTCATGCAGTCTTAAAAATTGGTGCCGGACGTTCAGAGGAAGTAAAAAAAGAAGTATGTTCTACAATATTTGAAATAATGAAGGCACATTTCTCCCCATTAATGGAAAATAGATATCTAGCCTTGTCCATGGAACTGATCGAATTTAGTGAAGCCGGTACTTATAAACATAATAATATTCACGCTAGATTTATAAATAAGTAGTAATCATCTAGTTCAATAGAGTGAAGTAACTAGTATAAAAACTAAGATAAACTGGAAGTATTTATCCAAAAATAGGAGGGAATAGGATGGGTGCACGAACTGGAAAAGAATATATAGAAGGCATAAAAAATCGGAAAACGGAAGTATGGATTCACGGAGAGAAAGTAGACGATGTAACAACACACCCAGCTTTTAAAAATGTTGTAGAAAGCGTAGCCGATCTTTACGATTTGCAACATGAGAAACAAGAAAAAATGCTATATACCTCACCTACATCCGGAAAAAAAGTTGGGCTTTCATTCATAACTCCTAAAACGAAAGAAGATCTGTTCAAAAGACGTGAAATGCATACCGAATGGGCAACTTTTTCTGGTGGTATGATGGGACGTTCTCCAGATTATTTAAATACAAGTATTATGGCATTCGGTACTGCTAACCAATTTTTTGCACAAGAAGGTGGAGGAAGTGACCAATTTGCTAAAAATTCATCAGACTACTATGAATATGCTCGTGAAAACGACATTAGTTTAACTCATACATTAATTCATCCACAAGTGAATCGATCTATGTTAACGCAGTCTGAACAAAAAGATCCTTATCTTTCCGCGCGTATTACGAAAAAGACTCCCGACGGAATAATCGTAAATGGCTGTCGACTTTTGGCAACATTAGGCGGGATTACGGATGAGATCGTTGTATTCCCTTCTACTATAAATAGAACACCTGGAACTATAGACGATCCATTTGCATTTGCATTTGCAATCCCAAATAATACTCCTGGTTTAAAATTTCTTTCTCGTGAATCCTTTGACTATGGTAAAAGCAAATGGGACCATCCACTAGGCTCTCGGTTTGATGAGAGTGATGCAATCATTTCATTTGAAGATGTACTTGTCCCGTGGGAAAGAATTTTTGTGTGTGAGAGTACTGATATTTGTAATCGTACGTATGCCGAGACGAATGCAGTTATCCATATGACGCATCAAGTTATTTCTAAAAATGTAGTAAAAACAGAGTTCATTTTAGGTGTAGTCATCAGTATGATGGAGGCAATTGGTATAGATAAATTCATGCATGTAAAAGAAAAAGCAAGTGAAATTATGGTTATTTTAGAAGTGTTACGCTCTCACCTATATAAATCTGAACACAATGCAAAAATTGATCAATATGGCAATATGACGCCAGACTTTGAACCATTAAATGCAGCGCGCAACTGGTTCCCAAAAATGTATCAGCGTATGCATGAAATCATAAAAATTCTAGGTGCATCAGGATTAATGGCGCTTCCAACTGAATCCGATTTCAGCAATACAGATGTTGGTCCATTAGTACATCGTTACACTCAAGGTGCAAATATAAATGGTGAAGAAAGAGTACAACTATTCCGCTTAGCTTGGGATATTTCCATAAGTGCGTTCGGTAATCGTCAAGCACTCTACGAATACTATTTCTTTGGAGATCCAGTGAGAATGTCAAATGCTTATTATGATGGTTTTGATAAGCAACCTTATAAAGACATGGTAACTAACTTTTTAAATAAAACGAAAAAAGAAGCCGGCATAATTTAAGCTTTTCATGCACTATATATTAGTTGAAAGGAGATGGAATTATGCACCAAATAAACAACGAAATAGATGATCGTCTGTACCGGAATGTGATGGGCAGTTTCGCAACAGGTGTAACAGTTATTACTACAAAAGTTGCTGATGTTGTGCATGGCATGACTGCAAATGCATTTATGTCTGTTTCCTTAAATCCTAAGCTTATCGCTGTCAGTATTGGAGCAAATGCAAAGATGCACCAGCATATAAAATATTCGAAGAAATTTGCTATTAACATTTTATCGTCAAATCAACTAAAAGAATCGAAGCAATTTTCGGGTCAGCTTCAATCAGAAACTGAAATAACATTCGTTACCTATAATGGATTGCCGATTTTAGAAGATACATTAGCTGTTATTACATGCGAACTGCATAGCGAATATGTAGTAGGAGACCATACGATTTTTATAGGTCAGGTTACTGGCGTTAAGATTGAACAAAAAGATCCACTATTATTTAGTCAAGGGAAGTATAGGGAACTAAAAGAATTACAGATATAACAATGGTTGGTACCTAGACTAAATAGATGAAAGAAGTTTACTTAAAAGGAGAAGATTCTATTGGCATACGAAGAAGCTAAAAAGAAGTTAAGAGGGTCCATTTGTCCTGTCGTTACACCGTTTACAGATAATGGCGAGATTGATGAAAAAGCATTCATTGATCTAATTGATTGGCAAATAGAAAGTGGAAGTCATGGAATTTCTGTAACGGGAACAAGTGGTGAACCAAGTTCATTAACAATCGAAGAAAGAAAAAGAGTAATGGCTCTAGCGAAAGAAACGATTGGTGGTAGGGTATTTTTTGCACCTGGCACTGGCTCTACTAATCATGATGAAACAATGGAGTTAACAAAGTATGCAGAAGAATTAGGTTCTGATGCTGCTATGGTTATCGTCCCTTACTACAATAGGCCTAACCAAGAAGCACTTTATCAGCATTTTAAAACAGTAGCTGATTCCGTTAAAATCCCTATTATTATCTATAATATACCAGGTCGATCAGCGGTAAATATGGAAGTTAGAACGATGAAACGTTTAGTAGAAGATTGTCCAAATATTATTGGAGTAAAAGAAGCAAATAAAGACTTCGAACACGTAAACCGGGTACTCCTAAACTGTGGTAGAGACTTCCTTCTGTTCTCTGGAATTGAACTACTTTGCTACCCTATGCTAGCAATTGGCGGTGCTGGATTTATTAGTGCCACAGCAAATGTAGAGCCAGTAAAAGTAGCAGAACTATACAACGCATGGAAAACAGGAGACGTTAAAAAAGCACAAGATCTTCATTTCGAATTAATGCCATTAAATGACGTACTTTTCAAAGACACTAATCCAGCTCCAGCTAAAGTGGCATTAGGTATGATGGGGAAAATAACGCCGAAACTTCGATTACCTTTGGGATTACCTTCAACTGAAATACAAGAGGAAGTACGTAAAACACTTATAGAACTTGATATTTTGCCGAAGGAAGCAGCTGTAAAATAAATTACTACAAAATTATCTTAAGAAAATAGGTGATGATAGTATGGTATCCTCCCATGAGTTAATTTCTATGAAACACGAAACACAAAAGGATATATCTCTATATATTAATGGAGAATTCACTTCCGCATTAAGAGGAAGTACATTTAAAAATATGAATCCATTTACTAATGAACAAATTAATGAAGTTGCTGAAGGTCAAACGGATGACATCAATAAAGCAGTTGCAGCTGCGCGCGAAGCCTTTGATCACGGGCCTTGGAAAACAATGAAATTAAGTAAAAGACTATCGTACATTTACCGTATTGCAGATTTGATTGATGAAGAAATAGAAAGAATTGCTTATTTAGAAGCACTTGATACGGGTCTTCCCATTAGTCAAACTAAAAAAATGGTGAGCCGCGCATCAGAAAACTTTAGATTTTATGCGCGTATGGTGGAAAATCGCTTAGTTGGAGATGCCTATCAAGTAGATGATGAATTTATCAACTACACAATTAATGTACCTGTAGGAGTTGCAGGATTGATCACACCTTGGAACGCTCCTTTCATGTTAGAAACATGGAAAGTGGCGCCGGCATTAGCAACTGGTAATACTGTTGTGTTAAAGCCAGCAGAACTTTCTCCACTTTCAGCAAATCTATTAGCTGAAGTGATTCACAAGGCTGATCTTCCAAAAGGTGTTTTCAATGTTGTACATGGATTTGGCGAAATAGCAGGTGATGCGCTTGTTAAACATCCTGATGTTCAGCTTATTTCATTCACTGGAGAAACAAAAACTGGTTCTACTATCATTAAAAATAGTGCAGATACACTTAAAAGTTGCTCAATGGAACTTGGTGGTAAATCGCCAATTATCGTATTTGAGGATGCAGATTTCGATCGTGCTTTAGATGCTTGTGTGTGGGGAATCTATTCTTTTAACGGTGAAAGATGTACTGCGAACTCACGATTATTTTTACAAGAAGATATTAAAGATAAATTCATTGATGCTTTAAAAAAACGTGTTTCTAATATTAGAGTTGGTGACCCGTTAGATGAAAATACGGAAGTAGGGCCACTGATTGATAGAGGGCATTTTAGTAAAGTGAAAAGCTACTTGGAAATTGCAAAAGAAGAAGGCACAGAAGTTGTAACCGGTGACATCCCAATGGAGTTTGCTAGAGGGAACTTTGTGGCACCGACGATTATACTAAATGCTAAAAACAACATGCGTGTTTCTCAAGAAGAAATTTTTGGACCGGTACTAACTGTATTGACATTTAAAGATGAGGAAGAAGCTATTAAGTTAGCAAACGAAGTCGAATATGGACTTGCGGGCTATGTATGGACGAATGATATTAAGCGAGGACATCGTGTTGCGCATAGGGTCGAAGCTGGAATGCTTTGGGTGAATGCACAGAACGTTCGTGATTTAAGAACACCTTTTGGAGGTTCCAAATCCTCTGGAATAGGACGTGAAGGTGGACATTACGGTTTCGGTTTTTATACGGAACAGAAAATTATTCATATTTCCATTGCTGATCATCATATACAGCAATTCGGGAAAAAATAGAGGAAGGAATGGTGAAAACGATGGATTTTTCAATCATTCGTATCGCGAGAACAGTTCTTCATGTAGTGGACTTGGAAGTATCAAGAAAGTTCTATGTGGATGGATTAGGCATGATTGAAACAGAAAGCGATGAAAATCATATATACTTAAGAGGTTTAGAAGAGCACTCACATCATAGTTTACTGTTGAAAAAAGCTGCTAAAGCCGTAGTAGAAGTACTCAGTTATAAGGTTGAAAAAGAAAAGGATCTGGATGAAATTGAAAAGCTTTTTATTTCTAAGGGCTTGAAAACAAAATGGATGGAGAAGGGGAAACAACATGCAATGGGTAGAACCCTTCGAGTCCACGATATATCAGGCATCCCCCTAGAATTTTTTGCCGAAATGACTACTGTTGACCGAATGCTGCAACGTTATGACCTTTATCATGGGGCAAAAATTCAGCGAATAGATCATGTAAATTGTGCAGTACCTCATGTTCAAACTGCCTATGATTTCTATGTGAAGGAATTAGGTTTTTTATGCTCTGAGTATACGGATACAGAAGACGGGAATTTGTGGGCTGCATGGCTCTATCGAAAACCTACTGTTCATGACCAAGCATTTATGAATGGTCCCGGACCAAAATTACACCACTTCGCATACACTCTAACAGATCGATTAAGCGTGCTTGATTGCTGTGATGTATTAGCGAGTATGGGGTATGCTAATTCGATTGAACGAGGACCTGGTCGACATGGTTTATCCAATGCTTTCTTCTTGTATTTGAGAGATCCAGATGGTCATCGTATAGAGCTTTATACAGGTGATTATTTAACTAGTGACCCAGATTTAAAGCCGAAACGTTGGGATTTAAATGATCCACTTCGTCAAACGTTCTGGGGACATAAAGCACCAGACCAATGGTTTAATGAAACAAGTACATTTATTGATATTGAAACGGGCGAAGAAATAGAAAGCAAAGAACCGTTTTTAGAACAAAGAAAACCAAAAATAATGGCTTAAGGACATAGCTCCATTAAATAATAAAGACTATATAAACCACCTATGAAAATGGTACCTTATCATTTTCGTAGGTGGTTTTCTCCGTATGTTCAATATCAGACACGAATTCAGCCATGTGTATCTAAACTTTCTGGCACTAACCGATTCATTTATTAGATTAAATTTAGAAAATTTTTATAAATCTATAGTATATCTTTTTAACAATGCTTACAATTAAAGAATTAACTTGTTCAGCTAAAGGGACAGTTTAGTTCAACAAGGAATAATGGTTAAGCTAGTTAATAACCTAATTAGAAAGTCATTCTAATATTAAAGTTTCTTCATCAATAGGAGTAAGACTTAAATTGTCGAATTACTATTTCAACCAAATTTATTAGGAGGAAAGCTGTGCGGAGTTTATTAGGTAAAGTGATTCTTATTACTGGAGGAAGTTCAGGGATTGGGCTTGCTACAGCCCTTTTAGTGGCATCTAGAGGGGCAAAGGTTATTATTAATTTTCATTCAAATGAGAGAGGGGCTATGAAGGCTGTCCAACTTATTCGAGAAAAAGACGGAGACGCTATTGCTATTCAAGCTGATGTTATGAAAAAAGTAGAAGTGAACTCAATGGTTGAACAAGCTCTTGCTACATTTGGGACAATTGATGTTTTGGTTAATAATGCTGGTGGTGGGATCCGTCAAAGCAGCTTTATGGATATGAGTGAAGAATTGTGGGAAGAAACGTTTAGATTAAATGTAAATAGTGTTCTTTTATGTTCTCAAGCCGTATTAAAACATATGATTCCGAAGAGGAATGGCAAAATCATCAATGTATCTTCAGCGGCAGCTCGAATTGGAGGGGCAGGAGAAAGTATTCACTATGCATCTACTAAAGGAGCAGTAAATACAATGACCATTGGAATGTCTAGAGAGCTAATTGAACATGGAATTGTCGTGAATGGAGTGGCACCAGGAATGGTAGAAACGCCTTTTCACGAGAAATTTGCTCCAAACGATAATCGTCTAGAGCGTATGGCTTCATCTGTACCAATTAAACGGGCAGCAACACCAATGGAAATAGCAGAGGTAATTGCTTTCCTTTCCTCAGATGCTTCAAATTACATACTTGGAGAAATTATAAATGTTAGTGGTGGAAGATAACTAAAAGTGCTATTGACGGTAGCAGATTGATTGGACCAATTAATATGGTTCTTATCCAAAGCTACTATTTCTCCAATTCGACAACCGGTAGAAAACATGAATTCAAAAATCGCTTTTTCAATTGGGGATTGACAGGATTCACGAAGATGTTCAATTTCTCGTTCGGTTAAATACTTGGGTATCCGGTTCCTTAATTTTGGAAGTTGTATTCTTACTAAGAGAGCCTTCTCATGAGACCAACGAAAAAATGATTTCATAATACGAAGTGCAAGACTGGCTGGTTTTAAATGCTTACAGGTTATAGCAAGATATTCCTTTAGTTGATATGTATCCATCAATGTCATCTCTACATCATTAAAATAATCAATTAGTAACGAAGACTGTAACTGGTAGGCTTTCAAGGTTTGTGGCGAAAAGCCCTCTATTCGCTTATCCGCTACAAACGAAGCCCATGCTTTTGACAGTAGCAATTTCATTATCCCTTAAAATATTAATACTAAAAGGATTATTGCCAACTTAATAGAATTATAGACATAAGTTGTGTTTTTACTAATGGGGCAGTTGGTATCAAATAAGTGTTGGTTGGGGAGTGAAGCGTATGATTTCAGAGTTAAAAAAGTTTGAATTCTTTAAGTGTAAAGATTTGTTATATGAGCAAGGTCAATTGGAAGCAAAAGCAGTAATTGAAGGAGTAAATCCAGGTCGTGTATTTGTAGATGATATTAATCACCCTATTTCTGGACTTATTTGGTTAGGTAATAATGATGGCTTTATCTTTATTGGGGATGAAAAAAATGAAGGGTTCAATAATGAATTAAACAATTTTATTGATAATATAATCATACCGGAAGCAATAAAAGTTGGATTAACTTGGTTTGAAGGTATTGGTAATCATAGAAAATGGAATACAACAATTGAAGAAGTGCTTAAAAGCCGTAAATTAGGAAGTTGGAATCAGAGGGTATATACGTTACAAAAGGATGATTATAAATGCAACTCTGAACTTGCCATTGATCAAGGATATAAGGTAGTGAAAATTTGTGAAACCCTCTTTGAAAATAATGATTTCTCAATAAAAAACATTGAATTTTTACACTCCCAAATTTTAGAGTTTTGGTCTTCTTTTGAAACGTTCTTTTGTGTAGGTATAGGATATTGTATGATTTATAAAGATGAGATTGTAAGTATTTGTTTTTCCGGTTTTGTCGTTGGAAATATACACGCTGTATCCATTGAAACTATAGAAGGACATCGAGGTAAAAAGTTAGCACAAAAAATAGCTAAATCTTTCGTAACCGATTGTCTAAATAATAATATTGTTCCATATTGGGATTGTATGGAATCAAACAAGCCGTCTATTGCAGTTGCAGAAAATATAGGATTCAAAAATGTATTTAACTATATAGGGTATGATTTTTCCTTTTAGGTAATTTTCACTTCAACTAACGGGTGCTTTAGTAAAAATTAGTGGTTGCTTAGGCAGTTCTTTTTTACTTACTGAGCTAACAGGGCAGGTTAATTGAATAAGAATGGATTCCAGAAGATCGTCATAAGAGTCGATCTTTTTTCTTTGTCACAATTTTCAATAAAATAGTTACTATTTGAAGCACGTTTGAACCTAATTTAAAGTGATAATATTTTATGAATTGGAAAAGCTAGTCTTAAGAAAGGAGGAACTGCGTATGTCTATGAAAAATTGGTTAACTGGCTTGGTCGTTTTGCTTGCGATGATAGTAGTTGTAACAATTCCGGGCCCACTCAGTGTATTTGCCGAGTCCGGCGTCGTAACACAGCCAATTGAGTCAGAGAAAGCGATTGAGGTCGAGTTGAATGACAATTACTTTAATCCGAAAGTTATCACTATTCCTAATGGAAGAACGACAATGCTGATATTGAAAAACAATGGTACGAAAAAGCACACCTTCACTGTGGAAAAGCTCGGAATTGACACCGAAGTCCAGCCGGGAACAGAAAAAACCATTACCGTGAACCCGTTAAATAGTGGTACATATGATCTGATATGTAGGTACCATTTCCAGGAAGGTATGATTGGAAAAGTAACAGTTAAATAACAAGCAGGGCCAATCGGGCCTTGCTTTTTTGTAGGCAATGAAATCTTATTTATTATTACCTAGACATCATCATAACAACTAACTTCCCTTCGCGAACAAATGTTCCTTTAAAAAGGGAAATGCTCAGTTTTTGTAAAGAAAAGAGGTAGGTGAGAAAAAGTTTATTCCCATATTCACTAGTGTTAATAGTAATAAAAGTTTGAAGAAAACAGGTAGCTGGAATCAATATTGGAAAAATCATAATAGTAATATTCTTTTGAGGAACAATAAATTGAGAAGTAATAAAAAAATGTAATAAAGCGAGGAGTTTTATGAAAAAGGTTGCAATGATTTTCCTATGTCTTCTTATATTAATTCTTCCATCACAAGTTTTTGCTCAACGTAAAGTACCTATTTTAATATATCATTCGATTGACGAATTTGAAGGGCATGGTTCTAAGGAGTTATATGTAACACCGAAGAATTTCGAGAAACAAATGATTTATCTAAGGGACCATGGCTACACATTATTAACTTTTGATCGATGGCAAGACATTAATAAAGTAAACAAACCCATTTTCATTACCTTTGATGATGGGTACAAAAACAATCTGAATGCATTTGATATCTTTCAAAAACTGAAAAACGAACATTTTAAACCAACTGGTACCATTTTTGTTATTTCTGACTTTATCGGTCGCTCCAACCGATTATCGACATCGGATCTAAAAATGATGGCTGATTCGGGGATTATCTCCATTCAGTCTCATACTGCTACACATCCTGATTTGACGAAAATAGAAAATTTCGAATATGAACTGAAAGGGTCCAAAGATAAAATTCAAAAAATAACAGGCAAACCAGTTAATGCTCTAGCGTATCCATACGGAATTTTCAGTAACAATGTCGTAGCAGAAACGAAGAAATACTATTTGTTTGGAATTACGACAACTCCTGAACTATTTTCTGAGAAGGGCATCAAGGACGAATTCTATCTTTTACCAAGGATCTATATTAAGTATTCAACTACTCTTGATGACTTTGCAAAGATCGTTGAAGGAGAATGAAGGTGATTACTATACTAGGTAATCGTTTTTTCTTTTGGAACCAAGGGAAAGTTGTAAAGTAAAATGGTTAAGCCCAAGTTGTTTTCAAATATCAGTTGGAACAAGCAATTTAGAGTTTTCAGACTACCTAAAATGAGTTCGTTCAGGTTAAATCAGACTGAGTTAATGATGTTATTAGGTGCGAGAACTTCGATGTGAGAACAATTGGGATACCAAGGATTCTCACATCATTTACATTTATTTAATGTAAGTATCAGTTTAACTTTTTTGAATACATTATCTTGTAATGTTCAATTAACGCGCACGTAAATTAAATCAAATCTAAAGTAGACAATTCATAGACTTTCATCCAGTTGTTTACGTCTAATGACCCTACTTATATTTATCTACATCTCTTTCATCTCATGGATTTTTTGCAAGGTATTAAGGTGCATTGATTTATCTTCGGGCGACTTAGCGAATTTATACCACTCCACAAGCCTGTATCCGAACATGGCAAGGATTAGTTCGTATATACAATGATCGGAAATATGGAACACATCCGCATATTCCGAAAAACCCCTGTAATACGCCGGAATGCATTTTTGGTAGTATTCAATCATTTGACAGACGTCCGCTTCATCCGTTATTAAACTCGCAATATCCTCGCCCATGTGCCCCCATCCGGCGGTATCCCAATCGATAAGTACTATTTTACTGTCCGAATAGAATATGTTTGCCACCCAAAAATCTCTGTGACAAAGTACTATTGGTAGCTTTTCAATTCGACTGAATATTTCGTCCACATTATTATCTATGTCTATGAGCATTTTACATAGGTGCTTAGGAATTTCGCAGTCATCGGAGCGAATGTAATTATACAAAACATTCCATGACCGATAACGCAGATAGTTGTTTTTCGTAAACTCAACCTTGCTTAAATTGGGCAAATTCTGCAATACACTTGGTCGTTCAGTGTACAATTTCCCTTGAAATCGTCCCAATTCCTGGGCTATGTGTTCATACATTTGCTTGGTTAGATTTAAGCCTGACACACCATCAATATATTCCATCCACAGTTGAATCTCATCGCCATTTATTTCGGCGTGATAACACTCCGGCCAACGGAACGAATCTAAGAAAACCTTTTTGAAATCGGATGCATAGAGGTCGTATTCTCTACGCCATGAATTCGGATCACCATAACGCTCAAATTTTTTCTGTGTTTTCCAAACCACTTTATACGGCAGATTTTCACCATCAGAAGTTTCAAGTGTGCCTGTTACAAGTCGAACAACTCCCACTGTCCCACCTTGCAACTCTTTTAGTTGATAATCTAAGTGAATTATCGTCTTGTCTAGCATTTTATTCAAAACAAGCGACAGCATTTCCTTTACATACTTTTCATCGTGGTTGTTCATTTCTTCTTTCCTCCCTTTTTACCCTTATGCCGCATGGTAATCGACTTTCGCTTCTCCTGTTTGTTCAAGAGATACCCAGATCTATCATCCACAAACTTGTTTTCCCACTTCTGTACAAGGTAACGCTCCCAACGCTCCGATACCAATGACCCATCGGCAAGGGCTGCAAGAACAGCGCAGCCAGGCTCAGACAGATGGCGACATCATTGAAGCGACAATGGGTGAATAATTTCTCTAGATCGTTAAATCCCACACTGATCCCGTCGTCCGCACCGAACAGCCCGAGTTCACGCATACCAGGCGTATCAATAACCATCGCACCGGAAGGGAGCATGAAAAGTTGGCGATGCGTTGTTGTGTGAAGGCCCCGACTGTCGGTCTCGCGGATCGCCTTGACAGTCATCACTTCCTGATTCATTAAGGCGTTTAGCAATGAGGATTTACCCACACCTGACATGCCAAGGAATACCATGGTTTTACCTGGCTGCAGATATTCATTCAACCCGTCTAAACCACTCCAGGTGTGACTGGAGACTGCGTGTACTGGCACATCTGGTGCTGCTCGTAAAACCTCAGCTAATGGTGCGTTGAAATCCGGGATCAAGTCAGTTTTTGATAAGATTACTACATGCTGGCCCCCGCTCTACCGTGTCTGTGTCAAGTAGCGTATGATGCGGCTGACCTTGAAATCCCAGTTTAGGGACGACACGATAAATACGTAATCAAAATTTGTTGCTACGACTTGCTCCAGTATGGTTTTGACATACCTTGCGGCGTGTCCTGAATAGTCAGCGCGGGAAAATTTCGTACATCGTGGTAGCAATTTGGCAATGTGCGAAGCACCGTTTTCGTTATATTGAAGAAATACAAAATCGCCAACGTACGGAAAGTCATTCCGAGTCACTGCAGTGTGGTAGAAAGTGCCCTTCAGTACAGCCGAGACTTCTCCTTGTTCAGTGATGACCGTACATTGCTCTCTCTGTAGTTCCGTAACCCTGCCCGGTATTAAACCCGCCGGCGGCGTTTCGGTTTCGATATAGCCGTATTGTTTCAAATCAATCATTGAATCGTACCTTTCCTCAAAAATTCAAGTTGTATTTGGGCATAAAAATACCGCGAACAAGCAGCCTCCTAAGAAGCTGCTGTTCCGCGGTGATAAACCAAAAGTGGGCTTAAAATCAAAAGGAATACGAACTTCATCGTATCCCGCTAACAGCAGTATTCATGAAAGGTTACTGTTTACGGCATAGCAAAAAATACGGGTGGTATTCCCGGTTGCTCCCATTCCAAGCTATTATAAAAGATTGGAATTTACTATACCTAAACTTTGGTTAAGTTAAAACCACCAATACCATATAAGTAGTCATTAAAAACATCCCCTTTCGCAGGAAAAAGTTGAAATATAATTTCACTTCTATAGTGTGACACAACCATTTGTTAGAATCAACTGAAAATTTTGATTATAATAAAGTTTAATCTGCCACTTACCTCTCCAACTCAATCTTCTCAACAGTCGCATATAACTTGAGAAAAGCCATCTTCGATGGTCTATTTTCACATCCAAAATAACAAGTAGATTGCAATCAATTGTTTAAACTAACGAAGCAGGTTAGTTGAAGAAGGAATTGTAGGATTTATATAGAATATTTTCTTTAATAGAAAGATAGGGGGGCTTAAATGGAGAAGTATTATTGGGATACTCAACTGGAGTACCTCAAAAGAACGAGAGATTTATATTATAACGATGACTATTTAGAGTTTTTAGTAAATAGTGTTTGGAAGATTTCTAAACCTGTACATATTATTGATTTTGGTTGTGGATATGGGTATTTAGGACTCAAATTATTACCTCTATTACCGAAGGGTTCCAAATATACAGGGATAGATAAAGGACAACAACTGATTAATAAGGCGATAGAATATTTTCATAGTCTTCCGTATGAATCCAAATTCTTTGTAGCAGATATCGAAGAGATTGAAATAGAGGATAAGTACGACATTGCTGTTTGCCATGCTTTTTTATTACACATTTCCGAACCCCAAAAAATGCTTCAAATAATGGTGAATTCTATTGTTAACGATGGAAAAATAATTTGTTTTGAACCACATTGGATTTCAGGTATGTCATCTTACGAACTTGGTGGGTATGAACAATCACAAATTGTTCCACTTGGTATTCTGCAGAAATTATTCGAAGAGAGTAAAACTGATGGAAATATTGGAGCAAAAGTACCTAAATATCTATCTGAATTGGGCGTGAAGAACATTGAGTGCAGAGTAAGTGATAAAGTTAACTTCCTCTATTCAGATAAGAATCAACAAGATAAGAAAAAATTGTTTTATTCGCTTAAAGAAGATGGAGTAGGTGGAGAACTTATAAATAAAGATCAGTTTATTGAAAGTTTGACAAACCGAGGGGTTACACTTAAGGAAGCACAGGAACAATTTGAAGCTGAACTACTGTTTTCACAAGTATTTAACATGGATTCCTCTTTAATATACGCACCAAGCATGAAAATTACTTTTGGAGATATAAAAAAGTGTTAATTAATCTCTTAGCCGTTAGTTCTTATTCAAATAACAGGTGCTTTAATTCAAGAAGGGTAAAGCCTTTTTCTTACTGAACTAAAAGGGCAGGTTAGTTGAAGGAGGAAAATATTCTTAAATTGTCGAAATTAAAGAATTTAGGATCTTATAGTGGATAGTATAATATCCTATCCTACACATACAATCTATAAGGAGGAATTAATGCATTGAAAACAATAGGCTTAATTGGTGGGATGAGTTGGGAATCATCAAATGAATATTACCGTTTAATAAATGAAGAAATTAAGAAGAAATTGGGGGGATTACATTCAGCCAAATGCATTTTATATAGCGTTGACTTTGACGAAATTGAACGTTATCAAGCTAATGGTGATTGGAAAAGTGCTGGACACACTCTGGGGGATGTGGCTCTCTCTTTAGAAAAGGCAGGAGCAGATTTTATTGTTATTTGTACAAACACAATGCATAAGGTAATAAATTATATTGAAGAAAAAATAAATATTCCAATTCTACATATTGCTGATGCAACAGCAAATGAAATAAAGAAAACAAAAGTAACTTCAGTTGGGTTACTTGGGACTAAATATACGATGGTACAAGACTTTTACAAATCAAGAATTGAAGCTAATGATATAAAGGTATTAATTCCTGGTACTGAGGACATAGAACTTATAAATGAAGTGATCTATGAAGAATTATGTTTAGGGAAAATCAATCATGCGTCAAAAGAATATTTTAAAACAGTTATCAAGAATTTAATTGATAAGGGTGCCGAAGGGATTATATTAGGATGTACAGAGATTGGATTATTAATAAAACAAGAGGATTCCGAAGTTCCAATATTTGATACAACAGTAATTCATGCTTTTGAATCAGTTAATAAGGCAATTGAAAAATAGTAGTATCTTCTTTAATCTAACAGGTGCTTTACTTCGAGAAGGAGTAAAGCATTTTTTCTTCTTAAACTAAAGGAGCAGGATAGTGGAAAGAGGGAAGTAAGTGTTATTTTATAGAAGTTATAAGCTTTAATGGGGTGAATGAAAATGGTCAAATTAGTTTTAATGAATTCAGAAGAGTATCAAAAGTATATTACTTCAGCGATTAAATCATATGCAATAGAAAAAGTTTTATCTGGAAATTGGAATCAGGAAGAATCAATAAGGAAAGCAGAAGAGGAATATACAAGACTTTTACCAATAGGTGAAAAGACGGAGAGTAATTACTTATACACTATTTTAAACGATGACAAGGCAATTGGTGTTTTATGGCTTGCAAGAAAGTCTGAAAAAGAAGGATTTATATACGATATAAGTATATTAGAACAATATCAAGGATTTGGATATGCAAAGGAAACAATGACGCAAATTGAAATAGTCGGGAAAGAACTTGGAATGAATAAAATAGGTCTGCATGTTTTTGGTCATAACAAAGTAGCAAGAGGATTATATGAAAAATTAGGTTACCAGACAACAAATGTATTGATGGAAAAAGAAATTTAATACTTTCCTTATTGAGCTAACGGATGCTTTACTTCAAGAAGGAGTAAAGCTTTTTTCTTATTGAACTAAAGGGGCAGATTAGTTGAAGAAGGATTAGTTGTAATTAATGGATTTGCTTTTTTTATCAATATATATTAAAATTTATAAAACTATTTTCTAATATTAAGAAAGGGGGCAAAAAGTCATGGAAACTGTTTTCAGAAGAATTGCAACAGAAGTAAAGTCATATTTACATATAGAAGATATACTTTTAACGGGACCAGTCTGTCCTTTTTTAAGCAAACTTCATATAGAAACCAGCTACCGGAAGCTTTTTGTCTATTTATTTTAGAACTGTAGAAACCTTGTTTGTGCATTTTGATTAAATACTAAGCAGTAACTAGACGCCGGTTTTTAGATGGTGTCTTTTTTGCGTATAAAAGAGAAGAATTGTGTTGTATGTGTGTATTCAGCCTGTTGCTGGATGAATTCATGAAAAAGTGGAAAAAGAACAGATAAGGAACTACCAAATAACGAAAAAACTGTTGCCATAATTTGAGTGGTACCAGAAGTTTAGAGAGGGTGAGACAATTGGTTAAAAAACTTAGACAATATAGAAAGGTTTCAGTGTTCAATACGCTTCTAATTTAGAAAAATAATTAGAAGCGAGGAATAATAATATGAGAAAACAAAAAAACTTTAATGAATCTTTTCTATTTTTATTTATCAGTAACTTTTTAGTATTTATAGGGTTTGAAATGTTGCTGCCTATTTTACCAGCCTATTTGTTAAGTATCGATGCATCTCCCGTTCAAGTTGGTCTAATGACAACATTATTTACACTAGGTGCTGTTCTAATCAGACCTTTTGTAGGATACTATTTAATTGATAACCAACGGAAAAGTCTTGCCATTATTGCAAGTATAGCTTTAATGATTATTACATTGCTCTATCCGATTCTTAATATTATTTGGCTTTTGCTATTGTTACGACTTTTCCATGGGGTAGCATGGGGAGTCTCAACTACAGCTAATAGTACAATTGTAGTCGATTTAATTCCTAAGTCACGGCTAGGAGAAGGTATAGGGTATTTTTCTATTTCAACAACGGTCGGGGCAATCATTGCCCCGAGTATAGGTATCCTTATCTATGACTCTTTTTCTTTCAATATTTTAATTTGGTCATCAGTAGTGCTTAGTCTATTAGCAGTAATTGCACTTAGTTTTGTATATTCACCTACTCCTGATAAACAGGAGAGGCAACCATTTAAATATATTGGAGCGATTTTTGAAAAAGACGCATGGTTCCCAGCGTTACTGACGGTTATTACAACACTAGGTTTTGGAGCGATTATTACCTTTTTAGTTCTTTTTGGAAAGCAAAAGGGATTGGATCATATTTTTCTGTTTTTCCTTATCAATGCGACTGTCTCTACTTTACTACGTCCGTTTACAGGAAAATGGTATGACAAAAAAGGACCTTGGTCTATCATCATTGTGTCAGCAATTCTAGGTTTTTTGTCACTTGTGTTGCTGTCTTATACGACAAACAATCTTTATCTTATTATTGCAGCGATTTTATTTGGCGCAGGTTATGGAACTGTTATGCCATGTTTACAAACATGGACGGTTCAAAAGGTAAGTGAAGAAAAAAGTGGTGCTGCCAACGCAACCTTTCTTTCTAGTTTTGACGTTGGTGTTGGAGTTAGCGCATTTATTTTAGGGATCTTAGCTGAATGGATTAGTTTAGAGATGATCTTCAGGGTTATTAGTCTAAGTTTTATTTTTGTTGCAGTTTTAGTCTATAAGGATTTTTCAAATGAAAAGAAAAGGTCTGTAAACATATAAAATCGATTTACCAACAAATCCACTTCTAGTTAATAGAGGTGGATTTGTTGTTTATACTTTACTTAAATTACAGAATTTTATGAATATTTATGGTACCCATATAGAAAAAGTTATAATTTTCTTTTATGGATTTGGAAGTAGGGGTGTCACATAAAATGACGATGATAATTAATGGGGTTATATTCAAATATGATATTATCAGTAAGCAAAAAAAAGTAGTTTTTCACTACACCCCAGATATAAAGGCTTAATTTGAAAGTAATCCTATAGAAGTTGATGGAAATTATTTGTAATAACTAGTGATATCAATTATTTTCCGAAATATGTAAAGCATCTTATTACTTTGGAAGCGTAACTCTTTTTCTTCACCTAACGGGTGCTTTAAGTAAACAAGGCCATCATCTCGATGGTCTATTTTTTTCTATAACATTACTTAGATCTCAGAAATCCATTGTGAAATGCCACACACTTATACTAACGCGAAAGTTTAGTTGAAGAAGAAATAGAATGGTTTTCATTCCTCCTAAAGACTTAAGTGACTAAAATGTAACATAAGTCCATCATATTGTTAGATTAATCGATGGTTTTTCTGGTTTCAGTTTAATATATTTAAAGTATTAGAAATATTACATCCGGTAGGTGTTGATCTAAGAATAAGGATTTATAGGGAGGTAAAAATGGGAGAAATAGATATTGCTTTAATAGTAAAAATGATAACAATTGGGCTAGTCCAAGGATTTACAGAACCAATTCCTGTGTCATCTAGTGGGCACGTAATGATTGCAAGTGAAATCTTGGGGTTAGGTGAACAAGGATTTACTTTTGCTATACTAACAAATACAGCTTCACTATTTGCGATACTTTTTATATATAGAAAAGATATCGCAAGACTTGCAGTGAATTCAATTCTTTATTTGAAAACGAAAAATCTTCGTTATAAGAGTGACTTTCGTTTTGTTTTCTTTATCATCATTGGTACTATTCCAGCAGGTGTTCTTGGGATATTATTGAGTGATTATATAGCGGAAAGCGTTAGCATGAAAACGATTGCGGTGATGCTCTTTGTAACAGGGATTGCCTTGTGGTTAATTCGCAATCTTAAAGGTAATAAAGACGAGAGTGATATTACAATTAAGGATGCTTTCCTCGTGGGATTAGGGCAGGCTGTCGCATTAACACCAGGGATTAGTCGGTCAGGTGCAACAATTATTTCAGCAGTTGCTGTTGGAATGAAACAAGATACGGCACTTCGATTTTCATTTATGTTGTATATTCCCGTGAGCCTCGGAGGAGTTATACTAGGTCTTTCTGATTTTCTAAATGAACCGAATAAAGCAGACTTGGCAATTCCATATTTAGCTGCATTTATTGCAACACTATTAATGACCTATTTTGCAATGAAGTGGTTTATGGGAATTATGAAAAATGGGAAGCTGGTTTATTTTACATATTATTGTTTCATAGTAGGAGCATTACTTCTAATTTTCTTCTAACGTAGTACTTACTACAAGAAGGAGTAAATCCTCTTTCCTTATTCAACTAAAGGGGCAGTTTAGTTGAATAAGAGAAGCGGAGATAGGAATTTCGTATTTGAAAAAAAGTTGAACCAAGAGGTGATTTTTTGTTTCTAGTTCCTATTATAATCGCAATACTGTTCATAATGATTCAAGCGGAGATAAGTAAAAAGGGATTTATTAAGAGTAGTTTTATAATAGCTCTTCTTTTTACGTTTATAATAATAGCTTTTTTCAAACATCCAACCTATTAGTAATGATGTCATTAGTCTGTGTAAGTCTATGGTTAATGTTTATCGGGGCATTTGCAATAGGTTAATAAACATACAATGACAGTATTTTGGATTGTGGAGATTTCATCACCTTTACTGAATATACAAAAGAAGGGGTTTAGTTTAATAAGGGATATTAATCAATTGTCTTGAAAAAGTATACTAGTCGAGAGTGATTCATTCTTACTCGAACGAGAAACTGTATATTCCTCTCCAACCAACCGCAGATTTTGTTTTATGGGCATATTCTCGGTCCATTACATACAGTGCGCCGTCTGCGTCGATAATGTGATTGACTGCATCGGAAGCAGATACGTTTCACGTAGATAGAATCATCTTTTCCGGAAAGACACTATCGGGCGAAGCGACGACAATTCGGACATGTAGCTTGATCGACAGGAATCTTTTGAGATTGCCGTCCAATTTGCGGTGTTATTAGGCAAGTTGATATTGGTACCATCAATGATTCTAAGGAGACAAACGTTTGCATTCAACCCTTTAGCATCCTCTTTTAAACGCCAGTAATGTGCATCCAAACGAACGAGACCTAAATGGTGATCGACTTTCATCCGATTTCTTCTAAAACTTGGGTTTAGAACAAAGTAATAATAATCGACATACGAACATATGGGTTGATTCATTATGGCGTATAATTTCTTCAATACATACACGTAAGCCTAAGAGGTGATTGGTCAATTAGAGCAATCACTTCTTAGGCTAACGGAGCAGGTTCGTGAAAGAAGGACCTTCTAACAATTATAAAGAAGTAACAATTAAAGGTGGTAGAATTAGTGAAAAATGATCTTGATGGTGAAAACTTTATTCGTACTGTGTTGATGACTTCTGTTGTAATAATCTTAGAGTTAATACGAGTTTTAATCATAATGGCTATTGTGGTTGGCATTTTGGGTTATTTTGTTGGAGAAGTATATGTAAAAATTAGCACTGATATAGACAGATATAGTTGGATGACTTATATCGCTATTATTGCAATTTAGCGGACGGCATAAAGGAAAAGGTATAGAAATACTACCGAAATTAGTTTCTCAAATACTTATTTTCACTTCAATAAGTCAGTTATTCTTACCGCCAGTTCTGAGTTTCTTTTACAGCTAATGTGGGGGCAGACATAGCTGAAAAGGAAATAGATGAAAAAATATTTGAGGTAGCCTCTGTAGATGTAGATGTTTTTACACAAGCATCGACAGTCGGTGAAACACGAAGTGCCATTAGGGCAAATATAAAGTCGATATACAATTTGGAGGAATCATATTATGAAGTTAAAAGTTTATACATTAAATTCATTTGCAAAATCCATTGAGGGAGGGAACCCTGCCGGAGTGGTACTTAGTGCTGATTATCTAACAGATGAGGACATGAAAAAAATAGCAGGTATCATCGGTTTTAGTGAGACTGCTTTTGTCATGAAGTCAGAGCTTGCTGACTTCAAGGTTAGATTCTTTACACCTAATGAAGAGGTTGATCTTTGTGGCCATGCAACGATAGCAGCGTTCTATACACTTTCAAGCCAAGGATATATTAAACCAGGAAAATATTCCCAAGAGACAAAGGCTGGAATTTTAAATGTGGAAGTAATGGAAGACCTATCAATTATGATGGATCAAAATGCTCCAAGCTATTATGAAATAATAGACAAGGAAGAAATTGCAGATTCCTTAAATATTACTATAGATGAAATGTTGGAGGATCTACCAGTGCAAATTGTATCTACTGGCCTTAGGGATATATTTGTACCGATTAGAAACTTAGATATATTAAATTCAATAAAGCCAGATTTTGAAAAAGTAACAAATATCAGCAGTAAATATAATACCATTGGTTATCATATTTTTACACTTGAAACACTAAAGGGTTCAAATGCTCACTGTAGAAATTTGGCACCTTTATATGGAATTCCAGAAGAATCTGCAACTGGTACATCCAATGGTGCCCTTTCTTGTTATCTATATAAATATGGTAAAATCAAACCTGAACATGATATTAATATATCTGTTGAGCAAGGTTACTCTATGAAAAAACCTTCAGAAATAATTATAGCCTTAACCACTCAAGGGAAAGAAATTATTGAGGTAAAGGTGGGTGGAAAAGCATTGAATTTGTCTGAAACAGAGGTTGAAATATAATTGCAGAATATAAATATCTAATAAATTGAAATAATAAGATAGCCGGATTAGATGTTATGTTACATCTAGTATGGCTGTTTTTTTCTTAATTAAATATCCTTGGTAAAATGTTGGCTATTATTATAGCCAATTATATTTTAAGCATAAATTCGGGCTACATACAAAGGCAACCCACTTTATTAAAGGGGGGCGATGAAAATAATTATACTTTTTTCAGGGGATTTGAAGAGCTGTTCATTTAACAAGCAACTTAATCAGACCAGCAATGGTTTGAGCAATTAATAAAAAAGTAAGGAAAAAATAAACTCGGAAATGCTTCTTCAAGTTTATTTTTCTATTCCAAATCAATCATTAATTATAAAACAGCCTAATTTATAGGCTGTTTAATAATCCTTCGTGATTGTTTTTCGGTGAATTTACTTCGCTAGAAACAGCATAAGCCTCCATAACGGATGCATCATACGGGACTAATAACCTTTTCAACGTTTCTTTTTCTTGTAGCTCCGTATTTAACCAAACCTTTTCATCTTCAGGTCTTAGTATCACAGGCATTCGGTCATGTATATCGGATACTAAGGAGTTTGCTTCCGTTGTCAGTATTGTACAGGAATGAATGGTTTTTCCCTCTGGAGATTTCCATGACTCCCATAAACCTGCAACCGCAAAAACTTCATCTGTCTTCAACTTTATTCGCATGGGTATCTTACTAGAATCATGTTTTTTCCATTCGAAGAAGGAATCCATTGGTATTAAGCACCTTCTTTTTGTAAAAGCATTGCAGAAACTTGGCTTTTGTTCCACTGTTTCCGAACGTGCATTAATCATTTTGTACGAGACTTTTTCATCCTTTGCCCATCCTGGTATTAACCCCCACCTTAATTTTCCTAACCGATTCTTTTTACCGTCATTAATGATAGAGACTACTTGTTGTGAGGGTGCTATATTATAGCTGGGTATGAATAAGTCCTCTTCCATCGAATATTCAATATCGAATCGTTCAAGCAATGATTCAAAATCTGTAAAAAGTGTATATCTTCCACACACAACTATCACCTGCTTTTTTCTTTCTCAATGGTATACATTATAGATCGCAATTGTAGTAATGATACGTGATTTGTTAATCTGTATGGATACTATTATGGGAGATTATTTACTTTCATATTCTTTTATTATTTCTCGTAATTCTTTTTTTTGGTTTGATTGGTCACTTCTATATTGTATCTCTTTGCTTGCATTAGCTGATGTTTGTCTGGTGAATGGTTAAAAATTCCATTTATTGGGCGTATCCGATATGCTCCTTGTTCTTCTACTCTTCTCATTGCATCCTTTTCATCAGTTACTCCTATTCACTAGCGATGACTCTGGCACCTGCTTCTGCGAATTTCCGTTTCAAAGCCCATGAATTTGTTCATCTCTGGAGTAAAACCAGAATTTATTTAATATTAGTTGCATCAATTTTGAAGAACAATAAAATACAAAATATATTCAAAAATTCTTCTAATCCGAAAAGGTTTAATTTAGGAATAAGCATCGATGATAAAAGGGGTTTTAAGTTTGAAAAGATTACGTAAAGAAGTTTAAATTTATAAGTGGATGGCTAAAATAACGAATTATTGGATGGTTACTTGTAAAAGTAATTACACTAGAATTTGATTGTTTAGGATGAGCTACTAATAAAATTTAAAAGGACTGTTACATATGGATTGGAAACCAGATCGAAAAGCAAAAAAGGCTATATATAAACAACTTGCTGAGTATATTGAAAATAGAATAGCAGATGGTACTTTTCCACCAGATAAACAACTACCATCTGAAAGGTATTTAGCGAAGGAACTGGACTTAAACAGAAGCACCATAGTTGCTGCATATGACGAGTTGGAGTCGAATGGACTCATTGAAAGAACTAGAGGAAGTGGGACTACCATTAGTAAAGATATATGGGGTATTGCAAAGAAACGTATTCCGAGCTGGAATAGGTATATCGAAGCGGGATCTTTTTTACCTAATCTACCTGTTACGCAAAGAATAAGAAATGAAACGGTAAATCATAAATTAATTAATTTAGCTAGCGGAGAATTGTCGGAAGACCTATTTCCCATGAATTTTTTAAGAGAAATTACTTCGACTCGTTCCTTCATTGGAAGCTTAGGATATGATCACCCTCAGGGTAGCGCTATCTTAAGAAATACCCTGACAAAACATGTAAATAAGTATCGAGAAATTGAAACCAATCCTTCTACAATCCTGATTACATCTGGGGCACAACAAGCCTTACACTTAGTCGTTCAGTGTTTGTTAAAGCCTGGAGATGCAGTTGCGATAGAAGACCCTTCTTATAATTATAATCTTCAAATTTTTCGATCAGCATGCTTAAAGGTATATTATTTGCCTGTCGATAAAGATGGCATCAATCCCGATAATTTACTGTCATTATATAAAAAGCATCGAATTAGAATGATATTTTTAAATCCTACTTATCAAAATCCTACAGGTTCTTTCTTAAATGAAAAACAACGTAAAGCTATTTTAAATATATCGTCAGAACTTGGAATTCCTGTAGTAGAAGACGATCCTTATAGCTTAACATCTTTTACTGGAGATAAAATCCCTACACTGAAATCAATGGATGCTCACGGGAATGTATTATATATTAGCTCTTTGTCAAAAATTGTTGCTTCAGGGTTAAGAATTGGCTGGATTATAGGACCAAAATCTGTCATAGAAAGATTATCTGATGCAAAACAACAAATAGACTTCGGCCATTCAAGCTTTACACAATGGATTGCTAATGATTTTATGGAATCTGAAAATTTCCAGTATCATACTAAAAAATTGATAAAGGAATTAGTAAAACGGAGAAATCAAATTGTTGCAAGTCTTAATTTTTATTTAAAGGATCAGGTGGAGTTTTCTATTCCACTGGGCGGCATTCATATATGGTGCAAGATTAAAAAAGACTATAATGAAGTGCAATTACTAGAGGAATCTATTAAAAGGGGTGTAATTTATGTTCCTGGTTCAACAATGGGATCTAAAAAAGGGTTTGTCCGATTTACTTTTGCTAGAGAAGATGAAGAATCAATCGACAAAGGAATTAAACGATTTGCAGAAGCACTTCATTTTCTTTAAATAACTATGATTATCTTGGAATCTTCTTAAGAATCATGATCCTCATGATTCTTTTTTTATGGTAAATGGATGGTCAAAACTTAGTTGGATTGGATGGTCACAAATATATTGAAAGACTTTATGATGGAGAAGTGAATAATCAAACAACCATTTAGGCTAATGAATAAGGTTTTTGAATTATATACTCTATATACTTATAAATAGGTACTATTGGAATAGGTAATGTATATGAGGGGTTTGTGTGATTCCACAGAGGACAATATAGTTTTAAAAGAAAAGATTTTGCTATATTCTTTTCTACTAAAACTCCAAAAAAGTGTAAACAGAAATTCTCCAAGGAGTTGATATATATGACATCGATGACTATTTTAATTATAGTAATTAGTACAATTTTAAAGATGTTAATGAGTCCGCCGAGTGCGGTTGTAGGATGGGTTGTAAGTAAATTTGAACTTCATCCAAAGCTTGATTCAAAAGATGTTACTGTAACATTTAACGGAAAGGAATTAGAAGAGATAGAAAAAAATATATTTACTGACTATTTTAATGAAGCTCTATTTCTCGAGAGAAAACAGATATTTCCAGGTAATGAAGAAAACTTCCTAAATCCAGAGACGGATGTGATACCGTTTGTCATCAACGTAAAAAGTAAAAACAAAGAAATGAATTTCTTTGTTTATAGTGACGAAGATCAATTTGATGTGATTAAGCAGTGGAAGAAGAAAGTTGCGTATTATACACTTAGTTCTGAGTCTCTAAAAAAGTTTGCTATATCAAATAGTATTAATGTATAGAGAAAAAAGGCAGGATAGCTGCTTTCCTATGTAATAGGAAAGTTGCCGAAAGAACTTTTGATATTGGTTTAGGAATGAGTCTAGGTTTAACTGGATTGAACGAATTCAACGAATTTGTTCATCAAGATTATTGCCGTATTGTTAATTAAGGAACAAGTGTCCTCTATATAGCGGGCACTTGTTTTTAATTGAAGAAAATGTTAATTAGAATATAAGATTGAGTTATTTCTAACACAATTGATGCAAAAGATTTTCGGTGTAAAAGGGCATACTATCTCTTGACTTAATAGATGCTGACTAATATTGATACGCTGAGGAAAGACATCTATTTTATGTCTGGGAAGTTAATTATTAGAGAAAACAATACCGACAGAAAGTGCTTCTTAGTCTGTTCAAATTTTCGGAGGTGTTCTAGTACGTGAAAAGATATTAGTATACTAGTTAATCCTATTAAATGTTCTTCTTGTGGTGGATATATGGTAAAAAGAAAAGGAGAGTTTTAAGGTCGTACCAATTATCCAATTTGTAAAAATTCCTATGATATTAAATAGGAAAAGAATAAAAACCATGTAGTACAAAAAGGACTACTACTAACGAGGCTTTAGTTAAAGATAATGGGTTGCTTAGGCAACTTTTTTTTATTATTGAACTAACGTCGCAGGTTAGTTTATAAAGGTATTAGAACAAATAACAATCCTATATTTTAAAGCAGTGGGAGGATTAGAATGAAAAGATGCCTATGGATATTAATTTTTTTATTTTTTATAACTGGATGCCAATCAAAAGAAAATAAAGATTTGAAACCACCCCATCCGACTATAACAGTTAATAATCAAGAAATTTCTTATGTAATGGGGGCATATTCTTGGTCGGAAAATGGAGAAGTAGTTAATGCTGACTCGGAATCCCCTGCTGAACTTGTAGAAAAGGTGAAGGTGCATGAAGTTCCAAGAGGGAAAACAATTTCAATTAACTTTGACTACAAAGCTTCTTCAATCGAAATTGGTATTTGGGAAAACAATGGTGTGGATTTTAAAAGATCTAATAACCATGAATTTACAATACCAGAGGAAGAAGGCGAATTCATTTTTGTCATTCACGCAAGTTGGGATCAAGGTGATGGAATTTATGCTTTTCGAATTAAAACTATTAATAACTACTAATCTCTCTTAAGTTAAAAAATAAGATTGTGAAAGTCTGTCTGAACTTAAACTAACGGGTGCTTTACTTCAATAAATGGTATAGCATTTTTCTTATTGAACTAACAAAGGAGGTTAATTGAAGAAGGAAAAAAAGTTTGAGTATAGAATTTATCTATAGTAACATTCTTACATTTCTGAAATTAGTAAAGGGGATGCACTTATGACGGAGGGTTTTTTCAAAGTTCAAGACGTATTTGAAAATTACAAAACTGCAGTTTACGAAAAAGATGTTGAAAAATTCTTATCCGTGTATGCTCCTGAATTGCATATTTATGATTGTTGGGGGAGGTGGGAGATTACGGGAATTTCTTCATGGAAGGAAAGTGTAGTAGAGTGGTTTAATGGATTGAACGAGGATGGTGTTTTACTTAAAGTTTACTTTAATGACCTAGTAGTTGAAGAAAGTTCATTTCTCGCATTTGTACATTGTGTTGTGACATTTGCTGCTCATCAAGAAAATTCTGGTGAGAAACTTCGTCAAATGACAAATCGGTTCACATATGGTTTAAAAAATGTGAATGAGTCTTGGGTCATAGCTCATGAGCATTCGTCATTGCCTATAAATATGGAAACTGGTAAGGGAATTTTTAACTTGAAGTAGAAAATAAAATATTTTGATTGGAGATATAAAGGGATTGATTGCTGCTGTAATTCCTTTATTCTTAAGCTAACGGGTGCTTTATTAAAGATCATGGGGGTTGCTTATGTAACTCTTTTTTACTGGATTAACATGGCAGATTAGTTGGGGAAGTACGTAGGAAAATGTACGTAAAAATGGAACTTATTTGTCTTACGAACGTATAAAAGTATAATCGGCAGGATTGTTTGGAGGGGTTTTGTTGCGTTATGATTACATTAGTCAGTTCTTTATAAGTTTATCGATTTGGTGGGGTTTCCTACTTATTTTCCAAAGATTGAACAACCGCTATCCACAAAATAACACTTGGAAAAAAGATATTTTGTTAACTTTGATTCAAAGTATAGTGATATTACTTATTTTGTTCCCTATTTTATGTTACTTTGTTAAATCATCTTAGATAACTTTATTAACTTAGGTGTAAGTGCTTGTTCAACTAAAGCAGCAGTATAGTGGAAGAAGATAAATGCTATTATTCAATCTTTCTAAAAAAAGATTAATAAAGTATTATTAACTAAACACTAAGTCTAAACAAATAGAATAATGGCATGAATGGTATGACAGAATGTTTTATATTCGGAAAAACGAACGAAGAAGAGATTGAGTATAAAAGGGTTTTATTAGTGACTGTTGGAAAGAAGTTAAGAAAAAAGTTTGGTATGCGAAGATGATGATTATTGTGGTATGAGATGTTTGGAAAAAAAACTAAAAGATCCAGTTTTGGAAGAAGAAATAGTAAAATGAGGTGGGTCCATTGATAAAAATAATTGATATAAGTAATCGTAAAAACGCTGAAGATGTTTTAAACATTCAAATACCATCATATAAGGTAGAGGCAGAAATAATCGGTTCATATGAAATACCACCATTAAAGGATACAGTTTATACTTTGCAATATTGCGGAGAAACTTTCTTTGGTTATTATGAAAATGAAGAATTATGCGGAGCAATATCTATAAAAGTAGAGGATGTTGTTGATATACATAGGTTAATCGTACATCCAAACCATTTTAGAAAAGGAATTGCACAGTTGCTTTTAAATTTCATTGAAACTAAGTTCCAGACTGAAACAATAAAAGTAGCGACAGGTTCTAAAAATATTCCAGCAGTTAGTTTTTATAAAAAGAATGGATTTCGAAATATGAAAGAGGTAATTGTAAATGAACAACTATCCTTAACCTTTTTTGAAAAAAAATTATAATTTTCTTATTGAAATAACGAGTGCTTTACTTTAAAAATGAGTAAAGCATTTTTTCTTATTGAACTAAAGACACAGGTTTGTGTTAAAATCGAATATTTCAGATTTAATTTAACGATAACAAAGGAGTATTTTAATGAGTGATATTAAACTGCTTATTACTTTCAAGAGTAATCTTTACAATTATTCATTGCAGCAACTAAGATATATCTCGGAAGAAGGGGTATGGTCTATTGGGCAGATGTATGACCATTTAATTCTTGTTGCTCATGAGTATCTTGATAATATGGAAACATGTGCTACATTGAATGTGGAACAACCACTTGGGAAGACTCAGTTTGGCGAGCTATTATTTAGGAACGGAGGGTTTCCACCTATTAAAATACGATTACCAGATGAACTAAATTCTCCACCAAATAATTCAGACAGCAAGGAAGACCTAATTAGCAGGATGGATCTGTTAATTCAAAGATTAAGCCAATGGGAATCGAAAGTAGATTATATTAACCCAAATAATAAAATTAAACATGGGGGTTTCGGCTGGCTGAATGCTAGGGAATGGTATAATTTAGTTGAAATGCATTTTCGACATCACTTGCGTCAAAAAGATGAGTTGGAAAGTTATATAATATAGGTGGAAGTGACTTCATAAATTGGATGCACTTCTTTAACTGACGGGTGCTTTAGAAAAATATGGCCATCATTTCGATGGTCTATTTTTATATCCGAAATATCAAGTAGATCTCGGAAATCCTTTGTGAAATGATACAATCAAACTAAAGCGGCAGTTTAGTATAAAATATCGAAGAGGTTATACTATAAAAAGAGAATTGTAAATACGATGGTGTATTCGGTTTCGGGGATTTTGATTTTAAAGAAGATAACTTTGATTTTCTACATGAATTAAGTAACTTATAAAAATAAGGTTTTGGGATGTGAATTTTAAAGATATAGAGGGTATTTATTCATTAAAATCTGAAGGTAAGATGAAATCATTGAAGCAGCTTGCCAGTGATTGGAATCGTTAATGACATATGGAAGCAGTAAAATAGCATTTGTTCTTAGTGTTTTTCTTGGCTTGCAGAAGAATGGATGAACGTTCGGATAAAAGTTGTCCTTTACTAAAATGACGTTACCCCATTAGTTAATGAAGTTAGTATCGGTGGGGCAGGTTGGTCGTAGTTTTCGGATAGTGAAGGGTGAAGAGTATGGCTACGTCCAAAAGAAAGTCGTTCTAATAGTTATGTGCAAAGAAAAATCAAAAAAAGATTTCACTTCGAGTAAGTAAACGAACTATTGTTTACTTACTCGCTTCGTTAGTTGAAATCTGTTGGTTTCTGTTCTCTAATAGAAAGGCTCTATTTTAGAACATTAACTTAACGTGATATCGAAAATCTTAAATAACATGCAAGCTGAAGTTTTAAAATGTCTTCTGAATTCGAGAAGGAAACTTGAAGCTTTTCTTCAATTCTTTTTAGCCTTTGATATAAAGTATTAACATGGATATGCAAAAGTTTGGCTGTTTGTGTAGCTTGGCGATTATTTTCTATATAGGTAACCAAGGTTTGTTCCAAATCCAAAGTATAATCCCTATCAGTTTGAAGGGGATTAAAAACTTCATTAATAAAAGAGTTCAAGTCATCGATCGGTTGTTGAATAAATAAACGATTAATCCCGATATCCCGATAATTTATAATGGTTTTAAGTTGTCTTGAAATAAGAAAGGAAAGTGCTTTCTCCGCTTCCGAGTAACCTTTTGCTATATTATCCATACTTGGATAGCAAGAACCGACTCCTATTTTAAGCAATTCATCATGCACTTGAAACCAGTTGGAATGAATAAGTTTTAGTTTGTTTTTTACATAGTCTTCATCTGCAATATTATTGAATTGGCTAACTATTGTCACTTTGTTTCCATAACCAAAAACGATTGAAACGTATATTCCTAAATGTTTTGTTATTTGTGTAATTAGATTGTGCATTTGCATATTCAAAAAGTGAAAATCCGAATGAGGATGTAAATGAATAATTATGGACATGTAATAGGAATGAGGCGCAATTCCAAGCTCATTAGCCTTACTACGTATCAGATTATATTCTCGGCACTGAATAAAATCATTAAATAAATCATTAGTTTTTTGATAATATGAATCTACTAGTGATTGTCTTCTAATAATCTCTAATGCAATCACTGAACTTGCCTGTTCTATAATCATCTTATTTAAAGGAAAAAGATCGTCTTGCTCCATTTCTACAATCATTATTCCAATAGGAACATCAATAGCAATAATAGGATAGATATATAATGATTTGTCGTTTAAAGACTCTATTTTGGTAAAAGAAGGTTCTGGTTGTAATTTTGCATTTATTTTTATCGACTCAATAGGAGTTTCCAATTTCCACGTTGTCGGATTTGAATAAATTTGATTATCAGTTAAGTCTAATATCATTAATGGGCGGTTTATCATCTTTCCTATTTCATGTGCGATTTTCTTTAAACCTTTACTTTGAAGCGACATTTTTATTAGGCTATTGTGTATTATATCTCGTTGAAGTAAAAGATCATTATGTTTTTTTAGAGTTTGATAGAGCCTCGAGTTTCTTAATGCAATAGAAACCTGATCAGAAAAACTTTCCAACAATTGTTGATCATCTTTAGTTAAAAGAGGAGAAGGACCACTCTGATAGACAATTAAAACACACAAAGTATGATTCTCCACCTTTATAGGAACTGAAATAATCGTCTGTAAATCTTTAAATTGGATAGAATTATACAGATAAAAAAGGTTATCTGGTGAAATATTAGATGATTCCGAAAGGACGTCCTCTATGTTTGTAAGTATAAAGGACTTGTTATCCTTAAAGGTTTTACCAATGATTCCTTCTCCTACCTTCATCCGCATTTTTTTGATTTCTTCACTTGGACCACCTGTCCATGCTTTAGGAAATAGGGCATCTAGGTTTGGTTCATACATCCAAAGTACACCCATATCCGCTGCAGTAATAACAGACAAAGCATTTTCTAATATTTTTTTTAATAAATCATCTAAATCTTCCAGTATGGATATATCACGGATGCTTTCCATCACTTTATTCCTAATATATTTCTCTCTATCGAGCATTACTTGTAAGTAATATAAATCTATTATCATTTTAAGTTTTCGCCTGCTCTCCTTCTTTAATACCGAAGACTCGC
This sequence comes from Psychrobacillus lasiicapitis, assembly GCF_006861795.1. GTDB lineage: Bacteria > Bacillota > Bacilli > Bacillales_A > Planococcaceae > Psychrobacillus > Psychrobacillus lasiicapitis. Next base: position 113,504 of record NZ_VDGH01000013.1, read on the forward strand.
TAAGTCTGATGACAATAGATGTATGATTAGGATAATGATAGTAAATATCCGTAAAATTTTCATAGCTAAGTATTTTCTCATTGGAAAATCTCCTTGGTGTAGGAGTCTCTTTGTCAAAATGATGAGATAGAACAAGAGAAAAATCCAATCCTTTTATACCTTGCCACACTTGAAAATGTGAAAGGCGACAGTCATCTATTAAAAATTGTTCCATTTTCAGCAAGGTTTCCACTTTTTACACCCCCAGCGGACTATGTAGAAATCAACATAATTTATGTAATTATTATATAGGAACACACATTGTTTGAATAGTACAAATTTTTTATACTCAAATAGAATTCAATAAAGTTCGTAAGGAGGGACCTAATGGAGTCCAAGTTATTAAAGAACTGGAAGTATGTCATTATCATCTTGCTTTTTTTAGGATGGTCAATTGGAAACTTTGATCGCTTTTTTATGAACTATGCGATTTTAGATATTTCAAAGGATCTCCAATTGAGCACTTCCCAGACAGGGATTGTTTTAAGTAGTTTTTTTGCCGGCTATGCCATAATGCAAATTCCAGGTGGGTGGCTGGCCGATCGTTTTGGTTTTCGAAAAATCATTATTATGGCCATTTTTGCTTGGTCCGTTTTCACAATTTTGTCAGGTGTGGCATGGTCCTTCATGTCCTTAATCCTTATTCGATTTCTTTTTGGACTAGGAGAAGGCAGCTTTTTTCCAGCAGCTTCAAAAGGTATAGCTAGTTGGTTTCCTCAAAACGAGCGAAGTCGTGCTATGTCATTTATGCTTACTTCAGGAACTATTATGGGGGTAATAACACCAATAATTGGTACCCAGTCTATGCAAGATATCGGTTGGAGAACGATTTTTTATATTGCTGGTGCCATTGGTATTATATTTACCTTGTTGTACTTCTTTTTCTTAAAAGATAGGAAAATTACAGCTGTAACAAGAATTGAAAACCCTTCCAAAGGTAAAGTATCTTTGAAAGACGTTTTAAAAACTCCAATTATATGGAATCTGTTTATTGCCTATTTCGCCATTTATGCAGTGCAATGGGGGCTAATGGCATGGATGCCGACCTATTTAGTTGAGGTGCGCCATCTTGACTTAACATCTGTTGGGTATATTTCAGCTATTCCAGCGATTGCAGGAATTATTGCAATGCTTGCAAGCGGCTATGTTTTAGATAAATTACCTAAAGGGAAAGACAAGGTGATTGCAGCCATATTTGCAGTATTAATTGCTGTTTTTCTATATTTAATGGCATATGCGCCAAACATAATCATGTTTGCTGTGTATCAAAGTCTTGTTACCGTATTCATGTCGTTTAATATAATTTTAATTATTTCTGCACCATTAAAAATGTTATCAGAAGAGGTTGTTGGAACTGCAAATGGGTTCATAAATACCGGTGCGCAGTTCGCTGGTGTTCTTACCCCGATGTTAATAGGATTTTTAGTAGAAGCTTTTGATGGTTCTTATACAGTAGCTTTTATTATGCTCATTATGTTTGCATTATTGTGTGCTGGATCATTATTTTTAATTCGCCCTAAGAAAGAGGTTCCTTCTTTCGAAAATCTAGTAAATTAGGAGATGTTGTAAGTGACTAATCTATCAGAAGAAGTTTCAAATTTAATAGACAAAAAGCGTACTTTATTTACACAGCTTAGTGATCAAATATGGGAGTTTGCAGAAACCAGATTTGAGGAATTCCGATCAGCTGATTTGCTTTGCGAAGCATTGGAAGAGGAAGGATTTACTGTGAATAGGGGAGTTGCAGGTCTTGAAACAGCCTTTATCGCCTCCTATGGATCTGGTCATCCAATTATTGCTATTCTCGGTGAATATGATGCCTTGGCTGGTCTAAGCCAACAAGCGCATAGCAATAAGTTTGAACCAATTGTTAAAAATGGAAATGGTCATGGCTGCGGGCATAATTTGCTAGGGGTAGGTTCCTTAGCGGCGGCAGTTGCAGTCAAGGAGTACATTATGGAACATAAGCTTGCTGGAACTGTACAATTTTTCGGCTGTCCCGCAGAAGAAAGTGGATACGGGAAAGCATTTATGGCAAGAGATGGCTATTTTAAAGACGTTGATGCTGCCTTCTCATGGCATCCTTCGACAATGAATGCTGTCATGCACTCCACTGCGAATGCCGTCATCCACGCACACTTCAAATTTAAAGGAAGAAGTGCACATGCAGCAGCAGCTCCCCATTTGGGTAGAAGTGCTTTAGATGCTGTCGAGTTAATGAATGTTGGAGTGAATTATATGAGAGAGCATATCGTGGATGAGGCACGCGTACATTATGCGGTAACAAACACAGGCGGAATGGCTCCAAACGTAGTTCAAGCAGATGCTGAAGTAACCTATTTAATCCGCGCACCTAAACCGGATCAAGTAAGGGATCTGTATGATCGAGTAGCAGATTGTGCCCGTGGTGCAGCACTTATGACACAAACAAAATTAGATTTTGAAATTCAAGGTTCGTGTCATAACTTAATTCCCAACTTGACACTTGAGAAAGTAATGCACGAACATATGCAACAATTAGATTTTCCCACTGTGAGTGAAAATGATATAAAATTTACACAAGCTATTTATGAAACATTGACTGAGGAGGAAAAGCATACTGCAGCATTGCAGAGTGGTAAAAAGATGGCTGTCCAATTAGCGGAACGACCGATCGCTGACTTTGTTGTTCCTTTTTCAGAGAAAGAAACATTTATGGGAGGTTCAACCGATGTAGCTGATGTTAGTTGGAATGTTCCTACAGCGCAATGTGTTACTTCTACATGGGCATTTGGAACCCCATTTCATACTTGGCAGGCTGTGGCACAAGGTAAAACAGAATATGCCCATGATGCCATGTTATTAGCTGGAAAAGCAATAGCATGTACAGCTATTACGGCTATTAAAAAACCAGAGTTACTCGAAAATGCTAAGAAAGAGTTAGCAGAAAGATTGGATGGAGAAACTTATACGGCCCTAATTCCAAAAGAGCTTACTCCAGTGCAATACAAACAAAAGGAATACCAAACAATTTGAAGTTAGAAGTGTATTTAATAAAGTAAAAATTTTTAGTTATGAAAGGAAAAAAATATCCAGCAAGTCTACCTGTTTTCCCTTAAAATACTGAGTTTTTAAATAGAAGCCACAGAGTTAGTTGGAAAAACCGGAGTTTTAGTTGTAATTTCGAAGGATTTAGTTGTAAAAACTGTGGGTTTAGTTATAAAAGGATAAAATATCCAGTAAATCTGCCTGTTTTCCCTTCAAATAATGAGTTTTGAAACAGAAGCCACAGAGTTAGTTGGAAAAACGGGAGCTTTAGTTGTAATTTCGAAGGATTTATTTGTAAAAACTGCGGGATTAGTTGTAAAAGGATAAAATATCCAGTGAATCTGTCTGTCGTATCTTCCAATAATGAGCTTTGAGGTGGAAGCTGTAGAGTTAGTTGTAAAATCGGGAGTTTTACTGTTAGCCGTATCATAAATAAATAGGAACAGGCTAGGGCATAACTAGCTTAAGATATAGAAAAAAGAGAAATTGAGTCCACTCAATTTCTCTTTTTTCTTTATTACGCGTTTAGCCTTCAAGAATCCAAAAAATTTCATGTATGTCTTTACATTTCTTCTATTATATATATTCTTCAAAAAACTTAACTCCAACAACGTAAATGGAGAAGGAATTGTGCTGAGGTTAAGAGGAGAATATAGGATATAAATTGACTAAGTTTGTTAAAAAAATTAATAAGAAGACATAAATAAATTACATTTGGATAGTTTAAGACTAAGATCAATTAATCAGCAAGGAGGCTTTTCGATTGGATGATAATAACAATCATAAGAGGCCAAAATTAAAAAGAAAATCGAAACCAAAGTTGAAAAAAGAAGAAATTACCATTGTTGACACGAATACCGCACGCAAAGCTGTTTTTGCAACTGCTGTTGGGAATGGGATGGAATGGTTTGATTTTGGAATTTACTCGTATCTAGCTGTAACAATTGGACAAGTATTTTTTCCCGAAGTAAGTGGACCCATGCAATTAGTATTTGCTTTTGCAACATTTGCAGTTGCCTTTATTGCTCGACCTATTGGTGGAATTTTCTTTGGGATGCTTGGAGACCGTTTAGGCCGTAAAAAAGTCTTAGCCATTACCTTGATCATGATGGCCCTGGCCACGTTAAGTATTGGCTTAATCCCAGGTCATGCATCTATAGGTTATACTGCCACCGTGCTTTTACTTATTGCTCGTCTCATTCAAGGTTTTTCAGCGGGTGGAGAATATTCGGGTGCTATGACGTTTATTGCTGAATCCACACCTGATAAAAAAAGAGGTTTTATGTCAAGTGGTCTTGAGGTTGGTACCTTAGTCGGCTATATCGCAGGAGCTGGTCTTGTTACGGCACTTACCTATATTTTAGGAGACGAAACAATGTTAGAATGGGGTTGGCGTATTCCTTTTTTCTTATCGGCCCCTATCGGTTTAATTGGCTTTTATTTGCGAAATAATTTAGAAGAAACACCTGCATTTGAGGCAATGAAGGAAAGTAAAACGGAAGATGATGATAATAAATCCGTAAAGCATATTTTACAGTTCCATTGGAGAGCAATACTTATCGGTATGTTTGTTGTTTTCTTTTATATTGTTGTAAACTATATTGTTTTATCATATATGCCATCTCATTTAACTGCTGTTCTTGGTTATGGAGAAGCAGAAGGACTTTTGTTAATTGTTATAGTAATGGTTATTATGATTCCGATTGTTCTATTAATGGGCTATTTTAGTGATCGTATTGGAGCAAAGAAGGTAATTCAAGGCGGTTTAATCGGGTTGATAGTTTTGAGTATACCTGCGTTTAATTTTATCGGTAGTGGAAACACTGTTCTTGTATTTTTAGGATTGATGATTCTTGGCGTATTCTCCGCTTCTTTCCAGGGGACGATGCCAGCGTTATTACCTTCTCTATTTTTTACGAATGTTAGGAATGGGGCATTGGCGATAACATTTAATATTTCTGCATCGTTGTTCGGAGGTACGACACCTTTACTTGTATCTTGGTTAATTAGCAAGACGGCGAATGAAATGATACCTGCCTACTATGCGATACTTGCATCTATTGTCGGTCTTGTTGTGGTAACCATTTTTCTAAAAGATACTTCAGGAAAAGCTCTTCGAGGTTCACCGCCAGCGGTTGAAGAGAAAGCTGAAATAAAAGAGATTTTAGAAGAACCAGAAGAAGCATTATGGTGGCACGAAGAAAAGAAAGTAATTGAAGAACGTATTGAAGATCGTTCGGAAGATGGCAAGTAAATTTAAAAAATGAATGGTTTTTTATTAAATTTAAGAAGATGACAATCATATACTAGAAGAGAGGGTCATTTTTATTACTTTTTTAACGTGAAGATGTAAATATGAATAATTTCTTCTTATAAAGGTCTACCTAGTTTCTTTGCATGGTAGACCCTTATGAGAAAATTTTAGTTTTTATTTATTGGAACTTGAATGGATTCAATAGTATAAGGTTCCATAACTGGTACTAGGGGACCTTCCCCTTTTGTATTAGGATTATCTACTTTCATCACAAGCACGATTGGTGTTATCGTAAGAGTGGTTGCTGCCTCGTCGAAAACAGTTGTCGTAACCCTTGGATAACTTTTATGATTAACATCAAAATCAGTACTGTGACCAGTATCACGGTAATGAACATAGTTATATTCTTTTCCTAAATTATCGGATATCAAGTATTCGATTTGGACGCCTCTCATTTCTTCCTTCTCTTGTGAAACTAGCCGCTCGTCTACTAGTTCCGACAGATAGATAGTAGATGAAATAGGAGTTTGCGTTATTTTCGTTAATTCTACTTCAATTCCTTCATCCACGGTAGAAAATTCATTAGCAGCATATTTTTTTGTTTTATTATCTAACTTGTTTAATGAAAATTGAAAAGTCCAGTTTCCGAACGTTTCTTGTTCAACATTATTTAGATTACGTACAGAATCACCTGCCCATGTAACTTTAATAGCATCTGGTTTAGTTCCTTTGAGTAATTGATAGATATATACTACAGCGTATTCATGGTCACTTATTTTTTCTACTATAAAGTTATGGTCAAACCCATTATATTCATACTGATCTCCAAATTCGTCTACAACCATGTTACCTTCTAAAACAGGTCTCTCGCCCAAATCCTCTTCACTCGTTATCGTATAGGCAATTGTTATATTTTCTCCATCATATACTGCATTAGTTGCTGTAATACTAATTCCATTACTTTCTTCTGTTAACCCTATATCGGTTGAATGCTCGTCATATTCCTCAAAAACATAGTATTCATTGTTACTCAATAATTGAAATATGTTACTAATAATTGGTAGCTTTGCGGCAAATGCTGGAAATGTAAGACTAATTGTTAAACTAGAAATGACGATAAAGGAGGCTGCAGCTAATAAGAAATAATTTTTCTTTTTTTTCTTTGTTAATATTTTATTAAATATTTTCTTTTGAATGCGTTTTTGTTCTAGTGCGGAAAGTGGCTTTTCTTCAAATTCACTTACGTTTAACTTTACATTATTTAACTCTTTAAAAATAGACATTTTTCACACCCCATCCTTCAATAGAAGAGTTTTCAACTTTTTTCTGCCTCGAGATAGTTTATTATGCACCCACGATTGCTTTACGTTGTATTCCTCAGCAATTTCATTGGATGGAACACCTTCCACATAATATTTTTCAAAGATCGCTCGTTCCGTATCGCTCAATTCACTTAAAATAGCGGTTAAATCGATTCCACTCGGTTTGAGCGTTGATTGATGATAGAAATGTTCATCAAACTCAAACTTACTGACTTGTCGCTTTGTTTTTTCCGTTTTACGTATATAGTCAATAGCTCGGTATTTGGCAATTGCAGCAATCCATTGCTTGAACTCATTTTTTCTAGAATCAAATGAATCAATATGGAACCATATTGAAGTGATTACATCTGCCAAGCATTCTTCTGTATCTTGTTGATTGCCTTTTAAGTATTGTCGAATAATACTATGAAGCAGACCTCCATAATTCTGAATAAGATAAGGAATAGTCTGTTCATTTTTTAAGATTATTTGTTGTACAACGTTTTCATCCGTTATCTTCACTTCAACCTCTCCCTGTTTGTTTTTGGGTACCCTGCCTATTAATACGTATATAAAATAAGAAACCTATCAAATGAAAAATATTAGAACAAGAGTCTGTTGTATTATTTTTTACATTAGAATCACTAAATTGTGATAGAGCTCTGTGCTCTGAAATTTGGTATTTACATCTATATTACATTTTAAAATAGAAGAATTGGTATCAGTGAGCGTGAGTACGAGAAAATAAAATAAAATTAAATACTGGAAGATTTTTAATTAGCAGTATGGGATTAGGAAAGATAGATTATTGAAGGAATATGAAGGTTATTTGTTTGACTAAAGAAAAAGAATTAATTGGGACGACTAAAAACAGCGGAAGCATATAAGCTTCCGCTGTTTTAGTTTCTTATTGTAAGACGAAGCTTAATCCAAATAAGAGTGAAGACATTATCATTACAAAAATCATTAAATAAACGACAATTTTACGGAATTTTTGATTGCTCATGAAATTCTCTCCTTTAGTATGTACTACCATTTTAACAAAAACGAAAAAAATCACAAGAGGTAGCGAATTTTTTTGGAAATCTGTACAATAGAATAGAGAATAGTCAAACAGTAAGGGGGCAAAGGGATGGAAAAGGTAGATCATATTGGAATTGCAGTAAAAAGTATAGAAGATTCGCTTCCATATTACACAGAAACATTAGGTTTGAAACTAATACATATTGAAGAGGTTCCTTCTGAAAAAGTGAAAGTTGCTTTTATTGATAGCGGCAATGTAAAACTAGAATTACTCCAGCCTATCGACGAAACTAGCGCGGTTTATTCTTTCATTGAGAAAAAAGGAGAGGGCATACATCATGTTGCCTTTGGTGTATCAAATATTCATGATCGTTTAAATGAGTTGAAAGTAAAAGGGGTTAGACTCATTCAAGAAACGCCAAAAATTGGGGCGGGTGGAGCGCAAGTTGCATTCATTCATCCTAAAGCTTCTGGTGGGGTTTTATATGAGCTTTGCGATAAAACAGGGGGAGTGAAGTAAACAGATGGATATTTATGAGAAAATCAATGATTTATATGATCGTAAGCGGAAAATCGAATTAGGTGGCGGAGATAAACGTATCGAAAAGCAACACGAAAAAGGGAAGCTGACTGCTCGAGAACGGATAGCATTACTGGTTGATAAAGATTCTTTTGTAGAGTTAAATCCGTTTATCCAGCATCGTACGGTTGACTTTGGGATGGACAAGCAAGAAGGACCTGGTGACGGGGTGGTCACTGGATATGGAAAAGTAAATGGTCGGCCAATTTATCTATTTTCACAGGATTTCACGGTATTTGGAGGAGCACTTGGTGAAATGCATGCGCAAAAAATAGCGAATGTAATGGATTTGGCTGCTAAAAATGGTGCCCCATTTATCGGGCTAAACGATTCTGGTGGTGCTCGTATTCAAGAAGGTGTAGTGTCTCTTGATGGATACGGTCAGATCTTTTATAGAAATGCAATTTATTCTGGTGTTATCCCTCAGATTTCGGTTATTTTAGGACCTTGTGCTGGTGGGGCGGTGTATTCACCTGCTATTACAGACTTTGTTTTTATGACTGATGAGACGAGTCAAATGTTCATAACTGGACCAAAAGTGATTGAGACCGTAACCGGCGAAAAAATTTCTGCGGAAGATTTAGGTGGATCCAAAGTACATAACACGATTAGTGGGAATGCTCATTTCCGTGGAAAAACAGAGGAAGAAGTATTAGAGAGTGTACGTTTACTACTGAGCTATCTACCGCAAAACTTTGAAGAAAAACCTACCATTACAGATGTGGCACCAGAAAATGATGATCGACCAGATTTAGCAGACATTGTGCCATTTGAAGCTGTTCGTCCGTATGATATTCGAAAAGTGATTGAGCAAGTAGTGGATAGAGAATCTTTTTTAGAGGTACAAAAGGAATTTGCTAAAAATATTGTCATCGGATTAGCCCGCATTAAAGGTGAAGTTGTTGGTCTCGTTTGCAACCAGCCTAAAGTAATGGCAGGTGGACTGGATATCGATTCAAGTGATAAAGCCGCTCGCTTCATTCGTTTTTGTGATTCCTTTAATATTCCAATCATTACATTTGAAGATGTGACCGGATTCTTCCCAGGTATTAAGCAAGAGCACGGAGGCATTATTCGTCATGGGGCAAAGATTTTATTTGCCTATTCGGAAGCAACTGTTCCTAAAATGACTGTTATTTTGCGTAAAGCATACGGCGGGGCTTATGTAGCGCTAAACTCCAAATCAATAGGGGCGGATGTAGTGTATGCATGGCCAAATGCGGAAATTGCAGTAATGGGACCACAAGGGGCTGCAAACATTATTTTTGCGAGAGAAATCGCAAATAGCGAAGAACCTGAAAAAGTTCGGGCAGAAAAAATCGAAGAATACCGTGAAAAATTTGCAAACCCTTATGTAGCAGCTTCTATGGGGATGGTAGACGATGTAATCGATCCTCGTGAAACACGTATTAAGTTAATACAAGCATTAGAGATGATGCGCAACAAAAAAGAAACAAGACCAAACAAAAAACATGGAAATATTCCATTATAAAAGGAGTCTTCATAAAGTGAACCGTTTAATAGAAGAATTTTTTGAGTTAGTAAAAATAGATTCGGAAACAAAGCATGAGGAAGTAATCGCGCCTATTTTAATGCGTAAATTAGAGCAATTAGGCTTTTCTGTTATCCAAGATGATTCTGCAAAACGAACTGGACATGGTGCAGGTAATCTAATCGCCACTTTAAAAGGAAATAAGGCAGATGCAGATGCGATTTATTTCACCGTTCATATGGATACGGTTGTACCTGGTAAAGGAATCCAACCTATTTTAAAAGAAGACAGTTATATTTATTCGGATGGAACGACTATTTTAGGAGCAGATGATAAAGCGGGTATTGCCGCGTTATTTGAAGCTATTCGTCGTTTAGACGAACAAGAGGTATCTCATGGGGATATTCAGGTCGTGATTACAGCCGGTGAAGAAAGTGGCTTAGTTGGAGCAAAAGAATTAGATTCTACATTATTAACAGCAAAATATGGCTATGCAATTGACAGTGACGGAACAGTTGGTGGGATTGTGACGGCAGCTCCATTTCAATCTAAACTATGGACGACGATTACTGGAAAAACGGCGCATGCAGGAGTAGCACCTGAAAAAGGAATTTCTGCTATTACATTAGCTTCTAAAGCTATTTCTGCGATGAAGCTAGGACGAATTGACGGAGAAACGACCGCAAATATCGGACGATTTGAAGGTGGACAAGCTACAAATATTGTATGCGATGAAGTGCATATTTTATCGGAAGCGCGTTCAATCAATAAAGAAAAATTAGATGCTCATGTAGCTCATATGGTTGCTACCTTCGCAGAAACAGCTGAAAAACTAGGCGGCATGGCTAAAACAGAAACTGAATTAATGTATCCTGGTTTTCATTTTGAAGAAGATCATGAAGTAGTACAAGTAGCGAAAAAAGCGGTTGAAAAAATTGGCCGTACTGCCGATATAAAAAGAAGCGGCGGAGGCAGTGATGCAAATGTTATTGCCGGATTTGGAATTCCAACGGTTATCTTATCCGTTGGCTATGAGGAAATTCATACGACAAATGAACGCATGCCGGTAGAAGAGCTCGAAAAATTAGCTGATTTACTTGTAGAAATTGTAAAAGTAGCAGCAGAATAACGTATACAGGAGGCGCTGACTATTGTCTAGTGAAAAAGTAGTTGTTTTTCAATGTGGAAATGAAGAATATGCGGTTCCAATTGAACATGTCGTATCTATTGAAAAGCTTGAACAAGTAAACCCAATACCACATTTGCCGAATTATTTAATTGGTTTAATGAAAATTCGTGGTGAACTTATGCCAATTATCGACTTTGAAGAAATCTTATATCATCGAAGTGGCGTAAACTTTGAAAATGCTCGAGTTGTGACGATGCATACACAAGATATGTCCCTCGGAATACTAGTGAAAGAAGCAAAAGAGATTCTTGATATTGCAACAGAAGATTTAAAGCAAATTGGTTTAGTAAACTACACGAAGACCCAATATTTTACTGCGGTCGCGAATTTAGAAAACCGTATGATTACAATTGTCGATCCATCTATTTTAGTACGTTCTTTAGAAGGAATTAAAGATATCCAATCGTATCTAGAAAATATGAAGAAGGAAGAAATAGGTAGCTTATAAAAGCTACCTATTTTTATTTAGTTAGTGAAACGATAGAAATTTAGACAAGTGCTAAACTTTTTTCAGATAGTGGAAAAAGGCAAATAATTGTTTACCGAAAAGCTTTGGACGGAGCAACTCATCTCCCGATGGCTCAAATATCGTAAAAATTGCTATAATAAAATAATACAAAGTGGAGGTGAGACAAGTGTCTAGTAAGGCGAGAATAATTTTTCATCTAGATATGAATAGTTTTTATGCTTCTGTCGAGCAGGCACATGATCCTTCTCTGAAAGGGAAAGCAATTGCAGTTGCGGGCGATCCGAAACAAAGACGTGGAATTTTAGTCACTTGTTCATACGAGGCCCGTGCTAAAGGTGTGTATACCACAATGTCTGTTTGGGAAGCAAAACGAAAATGTCCGGAACTAATTTTATTACCCCCTAATTTTGAACGCTACCGAGCTGCATCTAAAGCAATGTTTGATATATTGCGTTCGTATACGCCACTTGTGGAACCGGTGTCGATTGACGAAGGATATATGGATGTGAGCGATATAGAAATGGGTCAAGATGCAATTGCTTTTGCAGAATCTATTCAACAGCGAATCGTTCGGGAGCTAGATTTACCAAGTTCTATTGGGATTGCGCCAAATAAATTTTTGGCAAAAACTGCATCGAATATGAAAAAACCAATGGGTATTACGGTCTTGCGTAAACGAGAGGTTGCAGAAAAGCTTTGGCCGCTACCCGTAATCGAAATGCATGGTGTAGGCGAGAGCACTTCCAAAAAGTTTTCGGAATTTGGTATTCACACAATTGGAGACTTGGCAAATGCGACTCCTAATATTTTAAAAGAGAAGCTTGGCAAAATAGGAATTCGACTTTCCGAAAGAGCAAATGGTATCGACAATCGAGCGGTCGACCCAGAAGCAGTTTTCGATACAAAAAGTGTTGGAAATTCAACCACCCTACCATATGATGTAACGGACGTGGAAGAAATTGAAAAAGTTTTAAAACTGCTTTCTAAAAAAGTAGCATCTCGATTAGATTCAAAAAACTTGGCGGGACGTTCTATTACCATTCATATTCGCGATGCCAATTGGAAGAATAAAACGAGAAGTAAAACAGTGACGAACCGACTTTATAAAGAAAAAGAAATATACGAGCTTGCGTCAACCTTATTTCATACTACATGGAAAGATGAGCCGATTAGATTACTCGGTGTTACGGTTAACAATGTATACGATAAAGGAGAATCGGTGGAGCAGCTATCCATTTTTAACTTTGAACAGCATGCAAAAGAAGAACCCATTTTGAAACTTGTCGAACAGTTACAAACTAAGTTCGGAAAAGATACGATTAAACGGGGAATAAAAGTAAAAAAGAAAGCCTCGTTGGAATCTAAAACGAGCTTTAGTAAAGATTTTCTCGACGATCATTAATACTAAATCTTTCAATGACAAAGCATACAATTATCACTTTACATACCCCATAAGGGTACTGTATGATAGAAATAGGGATAGGAGGTTGAATCCTTGGATAATATAAAAGAAGAACATACTATCGAATCCGATGCATCGTGTCGGAAAAGTCATCATCCAGAACATGTCAAAAAAGATTTAACAAATCGGTTAAATCGGATAGAGGGTCAAATTCGTGGCATTAAAGGAATGGTTGATAAAGACGTCTATTGTGACGATATTATCACCCAGCTTTCCGCAACTCAATCCGCGTTAAATAGTGTCGCAAAAGTCCTGTTACAAGGGCATTTAAAAGGCTGTGTAGTAGATAGATTAGCTGAAGGTGATGACGAAGTGCTGGATGAATTATTAGTAACAATACAAAAACTAATGAGAAAATAAAAGGAGAAATGATACAGATGGAAAACATAACATTGAATGTACAAGGAATGTCTTGTGGTCATTGTGTAAATGCTGTAGAAAGTAACGTAGGAAAACTAGATGGAGTAGAGCAAGTAAAAGTTCATTTAGATGCAGGCAGAGTAGATGTTTCATTTGATAACGAAAAAGTAACAGTAGCTAAGATTAAAGAGACGATAGACGATCAAGGATATGACGTAGATTAATTCAGTAAGAGTGCTGTATTAGCACTCTCTTTCTTACAACGATATATACCCCTATCCCGTATGATAATGAAATGTGCAAGCTTAGTATACTGAGCGGACAAGTTTTTCCTCATTCTAGTGTATACAAGTAACAAGCTAACGCAATGTAAGTTAGTGAATATATCAAAGTTGAAGGGCGAGTGATAAAGATGAAAAAACAACTTATGCTAGGAGTTATATGTTTGACTGCAATATTTACACTGACAGCTTGTGCAGATGATAAAAGCGAAACGAACTCCAACGAAAATATGAATAGTAGTACAAGCAAAGAAGAAAGCGGGAACACAGATCACTCGATGATGCACCATTCTACTTCTGGGGAAGTTCCGGAAGGTTTGAAAGTTGCAGATAATCCTATTTACCCAGTAGGAAGTCAAGCAATTATCGAAACTGATCACATGCACGGGATGAAAGGTGCAGTAGCAACAATAGTAGGTGCCTACGATACAACAGTCTACACAATTTCCTATACTCCTACTACAGGTGGAGAAAAAGTGAGCAATCACAAATGGATTATTCATGAAGAGATCAAGGATGCTGGTGATGAAGCCTTAAAACCAGGATCAAAAGTAACGATAGAAGCTGATCATATGGAAGGGATGCAAGGTGCAACTGCTGAAATAGACTCAGCAGAAAAAACAACGGTTTATATGGTTGATTACACATCAACAACTGATGGAGAAAAGGTGACCAATCATAAATGGGTTACTGAAAGTGAACTGTCATCTAAATAAGTGTGTTTTCGGATTAGTGAGTGGCCTAAGGTGCTGTCTTCTATGGACAGCACTTTTTTATATGACTCAAATCAATAACATGTTATTGACTTCTTTATTTTAGTTTAAACCAATACTTATAGGGAAAATAAATAATTATTAAATCAATAATTTAAAATAGTAGGAGGAGTTTTGATGAACCTAAAATATGATGAATGTATTAAAGCTTGCTTAGAGTGCCTAAAGGCTTGTAATACCTGCTTTGATGCATGTTTACAAGAAGATGATGTGAAAATGATGGCAGAATGCATCCGATTAGATCGGGCATGTGCTGATATTTGTGCCTTTGCAATACAAGCTATGACTTCAAATAATCCATTTGTTAAGGAAATTTGCCAACTTTGCGCGGAAATCTGTTATCGCTGTGCAGAAGAATGTGCTAAGCATGATCATGAACATTGTCAAAAGTGTGCGGAGGCATGTCGTAAATGTGCGGAAGTATGTCGTGAGATGAGTTTATAATGGAAAAAGAGTAATTTAATTAAGGCTATTGCCAAACTAAAGTGAGTTTGACAGTAGCCTTAAATAATTTTTAACGACAAATATAAAGTGAACCTATATTTTAAAAGAATTTGTTATTACTTCATGTTTTTCATACGGTAATCTGTTGCAAGACATGTTCCGAAAAGGTAGTATTAAATGAATTAAAGTAAATGAAAGCCTAGAATTCAAAGTTGGCTTTTTGGTTGATGACGAAAGCAGGTGAACAGATGCAATTATTATTTTTAGGGACAGGTGCAGGAATGCCTTCAAAGCAACGAAATACAACTGCCACTGTATTAAAATTACTCGATGAGCGGGGAACATTTTGGATGTTTGACTGTGGGGAGGCAACACAACATCAAATATTACATACTACTTTAAAACCGCGTAAATTAGAGAAATTGTTTATCACACATTTACATGGAGACCATATATACGGGCTGCCTGGTTTGCTTGGTTCTCGTTCTTTTTTAGGTGGAGATGAACCCCTTACGATTTATGGACCAGCTGGTATTAAAGCTTGGATTGAAGTAACACTTGCTACATCAAAAACACATATTAAATATGCACTGAATATTATGGAAATCGAAGAAGGTATTATTTTTGAAGATGATCAATTCATTGTAGAAGCAAAATTTCTTGAACATGTTATTCCTTGTTTTGGGTACAAAGTGACGCAAAAAGCACTACCTCCTGAATTGTTGATTGAAAAAACGGATGCACTTGGTGTTCCAAGAGGTCCTTTACTAAGACAATTAAAAGAAGGTCATGATGTAGAGTTAGCAGATGGTCGAATCGTTAAGAGTTCCGAAGTAACAGGGGAACCAAAAGATGGATTCCAAGTAACTATATTAGGCGATACAAAATTTTGCGAGAGCTCAATTTTACTGAGTAAGAGATCAGATATTGTCGTGCATGAAGGAACGTTTGACCAAGAAACGGCTGAACTAGCGGGTTTGTACGGACATTCCACTATAATAGATGCAGCAAATGTGTGTAAAGAAGCTGAGGCCAAGCACTTGATTGTCAATCATATAAGTGCAAGATTTATGCCATCAGATATAAAAAACATGATTGCCCAGGTAGCACATTATGAGTTTCCCATATACGTAGCGGAGGATTTTGCTGAATATGATTGGTCAAGTGGGTTATTAAAGAAGATTCCGAGGGCGTAGCACCACTCGGGATCTTTTATTTTTTTTCAATGATAACTAAACTTAATGTAGCAACTGGTCCGATAATAAGTGATAAAAGGAACCAATTTAATCCGCTTCTGTTTTTTCCTTGTGCTATGCCTGCATTAATGAGGGCAAGGGTACCCCAACCGACAAAGTATGAATTATCCATACAATCGTACACACCTTTCTCGTTGTTTGGTTGCTCTTAAATACCACTGGGTCTCCCTTAAACAGTTTTTCCCACGTCTATCCCGCATTAACTGGCAGTAAGACTCCCACTTCAAGATTGAAGAAAAGCGAAAAGATAGGTGGGAGATCAACTGCTGGCATGCGCCCGATGAAATGATCCCAGACTAAGTACGCAACATCGTGTTGCTCCTGCGCAAAGCTCGTCGCAAAAAAAAAGAGCGTTTGCAACGTCTGTGTGACCCACATCGTGTGGGACACAACTAACAATCAGTGGGGGATGACGGGGACTAAAAGTGCGACGTCCATGTCGCACCGTCCCCACTAGCACGTCCTGTGCGTCGAAAAACCCCCACTGATTGAAGTTTCACTTTATTCGTACTGTTTTCCAAGAACACGAGATTTGTTTTGGGCAGCGTCGATACAAGCAAATATTGCTTCGTTTACTTTATGCTGAACTAGCTGTTCTACGCCAGCTTCAGTTGTGCCACCTGGACTTGTAACTTTTCTTCGAAGTTCGGATGGTTCAACATCGCCTCTTTTCAACATTTGTGCTGCACCCTCCATCGTTTGGATAAACAATTGACGTGCATCTTCAGAACACAATCCATGCTGTACAGCTGCTGCTTCAAACTGCTCTGCAAAATAGTATAAGTAAGCAGGACCGCTTCCTGCAAGTGCCGTCACTACATGTAAATCATCCTCTTCAACTGCTTTCACTGAGCCAATTGCTTCTAATATATGGATAATTTCAAGCTTGGAATGCTCAGATACAAGTTCATTCCAACATACAGCAGAAGCACTTAACCCAACTGCCGCAGAAGTATTTGGCATTACACGCGCTATTGGTCGGTCGCCTAAATGAGATGCGATTGTTTGAATGGACACACCTGCAATAACAGATATAATCATCGCTTCTTTGTTTGTATAGGGAGCAATTTCATTGCAAGCTTCTATTGCATCTTTTGGTTTCATTGCCAAAACGACAATGTCTGCTTCTTTTAACGCTCTTTTCTCTTCACAAACAATCTGGACGTTATACGAACGTTTCAAATGTTCTAGCTGTTCCATATCTGATTTATTCATCACATGAATATGTGCAGGTGAAACTTTTTCCTCTTTCGTCAAGCCATTAATAATCGCCTCAGCCATTGCTCCAGCTCCCACAAATACGATCTTCGACATGTACAATCCACTCCTTTTGGTCATATAAAAAAGCGCTCCCGTCCTATATAAATAAGGACGAAAACGCTTGTCTCCGCGGTACCACCTAAATTTGTCGATAAAAAATCGACACAACTTAATCCTCCTTATCGCGGGAGGCACGACTATGTTTTCATAGTAGCTCCGAAGTAGGTTCGACATATGAGCGGGAGGTGAAACTTGCAGCGGGTCATTTCACTCTCTAGTACTCCATCATATATGTACTATTCTTCATCTTGGCTTTTAATTTCTGAATTAATGAAATTATATGTGTGTTCCAATAAAAAGTCAACGTCCTTTTAGTGACGTCTTATGGAAAAAGCTGTACAATGGAATGAATAAGCATTCATAACAAAGGGGAACTGAGTAGATGATACATAAAATTAGTGTGCCAACACCTTTTGCAGTAGGAGATGTGAATACGTATTTATTAAAAGGAGATGCATTAACGTTAGTGGACGTGGGACCAAAAACTGAAGAAGCTCATGCAGCACTCAAAAATGGGATAAAAGAAGCTGGCTATGCACTAACAGATATTGAACAAGTGTTATTAACACACCATCATCCAGATCATGCCGGTTGGGTGGATGCATTTGAACAAGCTACCATATTAGGTCATGCTTATAATCAACCTTGGTTAACGAAAGATAAGGATTTCTTTCAGTTTCATGACAAGTTCTACCTGCAAAGTTTGATAGAAGAAGGGGTCCCAGAGAATTATTTGCGCTGGGTGGAAAAAATGAAAAGACCACTTCATTTTATTGGAAACCGTCCAGTTGAAAAAATTCTACAAGATGGGGATATACTACCTGGTCATCCTGAGTATACAGTGTTAGAAACATTAGGCCACGCGCAAAGTCATCTCTCTTTTTGGTCAGAGAAAGAGAACGTGCTAATCGGTGGTGATTTAATAATAGACAAAATTTCATCCAACCCATTAATTGAGCCACCACTAAATAAAGAAAAACGGGCTAAATCCATGCTGCAATACAATGCGTCATTGCAAAGAATCCAATCATTGCCAGTAGAAATGGTATATAGTGGGCATGGAGAGGAAGTTTATAATGTGTATGAGCTTCTTACAGTAAGACTTGAAAAACAAAGGGAACGAGCGATGAAGGTTTTAGATATGATGAAAGATGGAGAGAAAACAATTTTTGAACTAACGCAGGAGCTATTTCCAAAAGTGTATGAAAAAGAACTAGGATTAACGCTTTCCGAAACAATAGGGCAAGTCGATTATTTAATGGATAATGAATATATAACAGAAAGACGAACAGAAGAAGGGATTTTAATGTATGGGCAAGCATAAAAAAGTATGCATTACCGGCGCTACAAGTGGCGTCGGACTTTTGCTTGCTAAGAAATTGCAAGCGGATGGTTATGAAGTATGGGCTACAGGCAGAAATATAGCAGCTTTAGATGAATTAAATTTGTTAGGCATACATACAATACAAGCGGATTTAACAGTAGAACAATCATTCGAAAATCTATTTGAAGAGATGGGAACGCCCGATGTAGTCGTGCATTGTGCTGGAGTAGGTACATTTGCTTATTTAACAGATTTAGAAGAAACCCATATGGATCAAATGCTGCAGATTAACGTGCTCGCACCGATGAAGCTTACAAAATACTTCGCTACAAAAATGAAAAAAAGAAGGAACGGCCATATCATTTTTGTCGCTTCACAGGCAGGAAAAGTCGCTACTCCAAAAGCAACTGTTTACGCAGCTTCTAAGCATGCTATTATAGGCTTCGCCAATGCAGTTCGTATGGAATTAAAGGAATTTGGAATAAAAATATCGACCATTAATCCTGGACCAATCGATACACCATTTCTCGATTTAGCAGATCAAACCGGAAATTATCGCGAAAGACTAAGCAAGCATCTCCTCTCGCCTGAAACGGTTGTATCCTCTATTGAAAAAGTAATCCAGAATCCAGTTCGTGAGATAGATCTCCCGTCCTATATGAGTATTACAAGCAAATTATATGCAGTTTTCCCTAAAATGGTAGAAACAGTTGGGAAACGTTTTTTTACAAAAAAATAGTGGATCAATAAAACAAGCCTACTAGAAAAGGATGAGAAAAGATGCAGTTTCATATTACAAAAGAGACGGATAAGGAAGCAGTTAAATATATTAATAACGAGTTATATCAATTTAATTTAGAACATTTTCCCGAAGATTTAAGGGGCAGATATAAGGAAATAAATCTTTTTGTACGAAATGAAAATGACCATGTTTGTGGAGGGTTAATAGGCGAGATCTGTTGGAACTGGTTAGAAATCCAAATATTAATTGTGAACGAGAATGTAAGGAAATTGGGGCTTGGAACAAAACTATTATTAGAAGCAGAGCAAGTAGCCCGAGATAATCAGTGCGATTTCATTAAGCTCGACACACTTAGTTTTCAAGCTTTAGATTTTTACCAAAAACATGATTACGAAGTATATGGCTGCATTGACTACGTAGGAAGAGAGCATAAGCATTATTATTTGAAAAAGGATTTGAAGTAAGCTCTTTTAAATGACAAGGACTAGTTGCGAAGTAAATGTGATAAGAATTAAGAAGATTTTTTGGATTTTCTTAGTTATTATCCTTTTAGGAATAATAATTATACCTATAGTAACAATCCAAGCAAATAAACATACCTATAAAAAGAGAGTGGCTAATTATTTAATAGAAGAAAAGGTCTATGAGAAAAGAGAATCGAATCGTTAGAGGCCAAATGGGGATTCAAGCTTCCAGCTTATTATGTAATTGTAACCTTCAACAATGAAACATATGTAGAGTATGTCTATTTAGCACGTAACAACAACATCCTCCAATTTAATTACAAAATCATCGGGGAAGGACAGAAAAAGGGAATAAAAGAGAATAAATTATGATCCATGGTATTAAACTACCCTCTACTTGTCTAGAATGATCCTTTCATCTTTTACTATTTGATAAAAAATTGCTTAAATCCTTCTAAATTAACTGCTTTTATAGAAACCATAATACTTTATTTGACTATAATAGATTGTAATAATATACTAACTTACGTTATGTAAGTAATAATGAGTTATTGAAGAAATTTGGGTTAGTCAAACTTGTAAAGTTATCGATTATCCACAGCAGGAGGATAAGAAGTGAATTATAAAGTAGATGTATGTGTTGTAGGAGCAGGGCCAGGAGGAGCATTGCTTGCTTATTTACTCGCAAAGAAAAATGTATCGGTTCTTCTCTTAGAGCAGCATTCGGCTGTTGGGAAGGCTTTTCGTGGGGAACATTTAAACGAAGAAGGAGAAGCAATTTTAAAGGAGCATGGACTTTTTGAGAAAATCGAACAACTAGGTCTACTTCGTATGGAAAAACTAGAATATTGGCATAAAGGCGAGCCTTTTAAAACAATATTACCAGATCCACAAGTAGGTCATTTAGGCATACATGTTCCACAGAAGCATCTATTATCAATATTATTGGAAGCAGGGGAAGCGTATCCCGCTTTTCAGTCAATGATGAACACGAGAGTAGTAGAGCTACTAAAGGATGATGCTGGCTTTTATAATGGAGTCCGTGCTGTAAAAGACGGGGAGGAGATTTTCATTGAAAGTCAGCTAATTATTGGAGCAGATGGTCGTTATTCTACTGTTCGAAAAAAAGCAGAAATTGATGTAACAATTCGTAAACATGGATTTGACTTGCTTTGGGCGAGAATTCCTGCTCCAGCTGATTGGGAGCCATCGATCAGAATGGCACTTATTGACGGAAAACAATTATCTCTGTTCACCCAAGCACAGGGCTTTATCCAAATTGGCTGGAATATTGAAGAAGGGTCTTTTCCTCAGTTAAGAAAGCAGCCGTTTACTCCTTTTATCGACCAACTAACCGAAGCGTTTCCTCAGCTGGAAGAAACGGTTCACAATCATATTCAATCGTGGAAAGATTTCGTATTACTGGATGTATATAGCTCAACAAGTGAGAGCTGGGGGAAAAACGGTGTTGCATTAATCGGGGATGCAGTGCATACGATGACTCCAACTGGAGCTTTTGGTTTAAATAGTGCACTGAAAGATGCTGATTTTCTAGCATCGCTTATTGATCAAAATTATATCTCCCAGCTTAATTATATGGAATGTGCGAATGCAAGGAAAAAAGAAGTAGAAAATCTACAAGAGATTCAAGTAGAAAAAGAGCAGGCATTTGCCTCGAATTTTGTTGTCGTAGTCTAAAGAATTTAACGCACTTCTATACAAAATAGGTCTAATTAGCCTTTTGTATAGAGGTGCGTTATTTTATCCCGCATTAACAGGCAGTAAGACTCCCACTTCAAGATGTAAGAAAAGCAAAAAGAGAAGTGGGAGATCAACTGCTCGTAAAAGCCCGATTGAATGATCGCAGACTAAGTACGCAACATCGTGTTGCTCCTGCGCAAAGCTCGTCGCAAAATAAAAGAGCGTTTGCAACGTCTGTGTGACCCACATCGTGTGGGCCACAACTAACAATCATTGGGGGATGACGGGGACTAAAAGCGCGACGTCCATGTCGCAACATCCCCACTAGCACGTCCTGTGCGTCGAAAAATCCCCAATGATTGAAGTTTCACTTTATCCCGCATTAACGGGCAGTAAGACTCCCGTTTCAGGATGTAAGAAAAACAAAAGAGAAGTGGGAGATCAACTGCCCGTAAAAGCCCGATTGAATAATAGCAGACTAAGTACGCAACATCGTGTTGCAACGTCCATGTCGCAACGTCCCCACTAGCACGTCCTGCGAGTCGGAAAACCCTCACTGATTGAAGTTTCACTTTATCTTTCTGGAAAAAAGCTGTATATTCCAATGTTGTTTATCCAAATTCTTGCGTTGTCACCATTTGGGTCAGCGATCCATAAGTCAGAGGTACTTTGTGGTAACTCTTTTTGTCTTAACCATGTAAGTTTGTTTATAGCAGGAAGAAATAGTGGATTGTTATCTTCTTTTCCTTTTGGAGGAGAGGTTATTTTCACTTGTTTATCACCTGATAGTGGAACAAAATATAAAGAGGAATTTGGTCGTTTTTCGGGTTCATTCGACCATTCTGCTTCAGTTACTCTAGAAACTACGAATGAATCGTCATTTACCCATGTAAAGCCTAAATCTGCGTATTTTTCAGGAGTAAGAGTTAACGTTAGAAAAGAGGGAAGTTCGGTTACTTTTAAGTTTTTGTTCTTATAGCCATATACTATTCTTCCACCGCCAGCAATATAGCCAAGGAAGTTTTGCTTAAAAGCCCATTTTGAATCGAATCCTAAAGCCATTTCATCAATCACTTTAAATTGTTTTCCATCTGCAGAAAGAACGCATAGCATATCATTATCCATTGCCCAAGAAGCAGTGGGTGACACTCTAAAGGATACCCATTGTCCGTTTGGAGAATAATTAAATGAATCAGCGTTTATAGAAATGATTTTGGCCTTATCTATGCCTATTTCTTTTGGAATAACAAACAGTTTCTTAACATTTTTCGTCAAATCTTTATTATTCATATAATCCTTTTCCAGAGCAACTGTATAAAGAACTGGATTTGTCCATCCATCCGGCCGAAGATCTGCACTAGAGGAAGTGACAAATCCTTTCCCGTCCGGCTGCCATTCATAACTATCGACACCTAACGCTATGTTAGTAAAGCTCTTTAAATCGGATATATTTAAAACGCTTCCGCTCATAAAAGCTACATTATTTTCAGTAGGTGACCATTTGGGATTATAGCCGTCATAAAAGATTTTTTTATGCGTTTTAGTTTGGATCATATAAATCCATAACTCGTTGGAGTTTTCTCTGGAATCAGTCAAATTACCGGGAACTATCTTTTGATAGAGAAGCATTTTTCCATCGAATGACCACGTGAGAGGGTAATTGTACTTAGCTTTTTCTTCGGTTATTTTCTCTTCTTTGTTGTTGACTTTTATCCATAAATAGCCGTCTTTTTCATATGCAACTTTTACATCTGATATATCCGTTTCTGCTTGAGTATTTGTGGGGAATATTAAATAGAAGATTAACAATGCCTTAATAATTTTTGCCAAATTATCACCTCATTCTTTAAATTCCCCTTTTATTTTTAACTTATCCGTAAAATAAACCGATTACTTTCCTGACTTAAGGAAAGTAAATCGGTTTTGTATGTTAGTCTAAGAAGCAATTTTTTGGTATTTATTTAGTAGTACATCTAATTCTTGGCTACACTCTACAACTGTAGGATGTGTAAATCCATAGTTTTTTGCTTTTTTGTACATGATTTTTCTTTTTATTGCAATTTGAAACAATAAAGCTTTTTCATCCAATAAGTTCAACACGGTATTTCCTCCAAATAATATTTTAGTTATCGAATTGATATCCGTTTTTGTGTGGTGTCTAAACCAACTTTTACATTGTATAACAGGAAAAATGCAAATATTGTCGTATGGTGAAAAAAAACTAAATGTTCATAAAATAGTCACAAACTATATGTATAATTATAAAGACAAGCAAAAATGAATCGTTTTGTCTATAATAAGTAATATAAAATATATTGACTTTTTTATAGGGATTGAATTTCTTTGCTTAAGAAGAGATTTACTTTATGCTAGTAGCATGTTAATAGTTCGTCTTTTCGACAACTATAAAAGGAGAAAAAAATATGAATGACTATATAGTAAAAGCAATTGCACTTCAAGATCAAGTTCGGGCGTATGCCATTCGGTCAACTGATACAGTTAGTGAGGCACAGCGACGCCATGATACACTTCCCACTTCTTCTGTGGCGCTTGGACGTTCCATGACAGCAGGTGCTATACTGGGCGCTATGATGAAAGGCGATGAAAAATTAACGATAAAAATTGACGGAGGAGGGCCAATTGGCACGATTCTTGTCGATGCAAATGCAAAAGGAGAGGTGCGTGGTTATGTATCTTATCCAAGAACCCATTTCGAAGTGTCAGAGTCAGGTAAATTAGATGTGAAACGTGCGGTAGGTACAAACGGAACTCTTTCAGTTTCAAAGGATGTTGGGCTGAGTCAGCCATTTGTTGGTCAAGTTGCTATTGAAACAGGTGAAATAGGAGATGATTTTACCTCGTATATTATGAATTCAGAGCAAACCCCATCCTCTGTTGGTGTAGGAGTGCTGGTAAATGAGGATAATACCATCCGAGCAGCGGGTGGTTTCATTATTCAATTGTTACCTGGAACTTCGGAAGAAACGATTCGATTTATTGAAAACCGTTTGCTACAAATTCCGTCTATTTCTACAATGGTAAAAGAAGGTCTTACACCAGAAAAAATGCTGGAAGAAGTGTTAGGGGCGGAAAATGTAAGTGTACTGGAAACAATGCCGGTTCAATTTCAGTGTCAGTGCTCGAGAGACCGAATTGCCAGAGCAATTATTAGTTTAGGACAGCAAGAAATTCAAGACATGATTGTTGAAGATGGAAAAGCAGAGGCTCAATGCCATTTCTGTAATGAATATTATTTATTTACGAAAGCTGATTTGGAGAAACTATTAGAAGAAACGAAATAGGAACCTATTAGACTGTTTGGATGTTTATCATCAGACAGTCTTTTTTCATTCCCATGAATTACTGATTTATAAAGGACTATAGATAATAAAAGGAGAATATTGCTTACATGTAAATAAATCACATTGTATGAAGGAACTTTGCATCCTAAATGAAATGCCATCACTATTTTACGGATATATTATGCTGGCAAGATACAGATTAACATCTCGGATGATTATAAGGCGTATATGGTTGCATTGGATATCCTTGATTTCCATAAGGGTATATATAATTTGGAAAAGCCTGCGCGTTACTTCCATGGTTCCGATGACAATTTTTCGGTGGTCCAATATAGGTGGAAGCTGTAATAGGTTTGATCGCTTTTCTCCATTGATTTTCGTCCATGCAATAAGTATGAGCCATAATGTTCGATGGTGTTAATCTTAAAATATCCGAACCAAGAATTACCTCCGGTGTAGATGCGTTGAAAATAGCAAGCGCATGTGTACGATCCTCTGTTGCCATTTGGTAATGCCACCAGCCTTGTGGAATATTTGCTACTTGGCCAGGAGTGATTGTGTAATGTTGATATTGCTTCGTAAACGGATTAAGTATGGAAACTGCCATAGCACCTGAAATGCAGTATACTAACTCGGAAGCATTCGGGTGGTAATGTGGTTCAATATTGTTACTTCTACTTAGGAAAATATCGATCAGCGATAAATTATCTAATGTATTCAACTGTTCGATACCTATTATATTCATAAAGTTAAAATTATCTTTTGTAAAGAAAGGGTTTTTATTGACGTCAAAAGTGAACTGGGCGGATGGAGAAGTGTAGTCAATTGGCGAATCCATAGCTTAACCTGCCTTTTCCCAATGTAATGTGTTTGGGGCACATTCTTTGCATCATATGTAGTGACCCAACTTTTTGTGCAATAATGGACAAGGGAGAACTTACTCGTTGAAAAGAAGCTATGTTGCGATGATACAAACCATCTATAATTGATGAAGAAATTCTACTTAATGATAAACGGTCAATACTATTCAAAATTTTGGAGGAAAAGGGATGTTTCCAAAAGCTAAATCATTAGGCTTATTATTCAAAGATCATAAAATGCTACTTGAAGAACAAGAAGGTAAACATTCTAAAGGCACAGGACTATTTTATCGACCAATTGGTGGTACTATCGAAATTGGTGAGAAATCCGATGAAACAGTGATAAGAGAATATGGAGAAGAATTATCTGTGGAAATTACAATCCAACGCTATGTTACTTGTCGGGAGAATATATTTACCATCGATGGACATATTGGTCATGAACTAATTCAAATTTACATAGTAGAGTTGGAAGATAAAAGCTTAAATGAACAAGAAATATTTAAGGTAGTAGAAGGAGATAAAATCACATGTGCTAAGTGGATTTCATTGGAGGATATTATTAAAGACAAGAAGATTACCTATCCTAATGGATTAAAAGAAGTATTGTGTAAAATGATTGGAAAGGAAGAAGATAATGAGCAATTGGAAAACATTAAATGCAAATTATGTCTATAAAACAGCCTTTGGAAATTTGCGTAAAGATACTTGTGAACTTCCTGATGGACAAATTATTGAGAATTATTATGTGAATGAATATGTCGACTGGGTCAACGCTATCGTTCTTACAAAAGAGAAAAAGATAGTACTAGTTAAACAATATCGATACGCTGCACAAGATTTCTTTTTAGAAATTCCAGCTGGTAAGCCAGAGGAAAATGAAGCATATGAAAATGCAATATTAAGAGAGGTAAGGGAGGAGACAGGATTTATTAGTAAAAAGCAACCTATATTATTAGGTGAATTCTTTGTTAATCCTGCAACTCAAACGAATAAAGTAATTACTTTTTTGATTAAAGATGCGTATAAGGCTTTTGATCAAGAGCTGGACCCGACAGAGTTTATAGATGTTCATTTGGTAGATTTGAATGATATGGAAACCATGATTGCAACAGGAAAGATCAACCAGTTATTTACGGTGAGCGCTTACCATCTGTCTAAAAAACTCCTAACAAAATAGTTATAGAAATAGGAACTGGAGATTGTGTTAAGAACTATTAAAAAAGAAGGCGAAAAAATGACTAAGTTCGGATTAATAAGACATGGACTGACTGAGTGGAATGAAATGAGGAAGGCACAAGGAATTTCTGACATACCTTTAAATTCAGCAGGGCTAAAACAAGCACATGCGCTAGCAAAAAGACTTTCCCTTGGTGAAAAATGGGACATAATTATAGCAAGTGATTTATCTCGTGCAAAGGAAACTGCACTTGTCATATCGGAAAAATTAAATTTGCCAATCGCAATTTATGATTCTAGAATTCGAGAAATTGATTGCGGGCTAATAGAGGGAACAACCGAAGAAGAAAGGTTACAAATGTGGGGTAGTAACTGGCGCAAACTGGATTTAGGCATGGAGAAATTTGAGGATGTATCCAAAAGAGGTAGTGTATTTTTAGAAGAAGCAGTCATGGCCTATCAAGACAAACGTATACTAGTGGTAAGTCATGGTGCATTGATTGGTCTCACATTACGGCATTTGTTGCCAGAGAGATTTCCTAATACAAACATGGAAAATGCGTCCCTAACTATTCTTAAAAACATTGAAAATAGTTGGGATTGTACACTGTATAATTGCACAAGCCACCTAGAAGCGTAAATTTGCTAAAGGAGAGTAGAAAATTTATAGTATCACCAACAAAATAATTCTTCTTTTATTGTCACTTCTAATGTTTATGGTATTGTGTAAAATAATGAATATTATTTTTGTCTCTTTTATCCCGTTTAATCCTACATCAGAGCTCATCGCGTCTATAGTAATTGTCTTAATGATTCCTTGTTCGATGGTTTTTGCTGATATTACATGGAGTCTGATTAAAAAATGTTTTAAGGAACAATAGAACCTCCCTGTAAATATTATTTCCAGTTAGTAAACTCCTAAGTTACTCAAATGGGGTTTACTTTTTTGGGCGTAGGGAAAAATGACAGGTATAAAGAAAGGAAGATTCAAGTGAAACCTTTAATGCGAATTTTTATACCAACTTTTACAATAATTTTGCTTAGTGCCTGTTCTCCTAATAGTGACGCAGAAAACGCTACGAATGATAATAAATTGCCGGCTGTGGAGGTTGAATCAGACGCCACACAAGACCCAACTGCCCATGAATCTAATCAAACTAATCCAGAAATGACCCAAGCAGAAGTAATAGAGGCAATTAAAACGGACTTGAAAACCAATTTAACTAAATTGCTTCCAAGCGAACTGCCATTACAAAATGAAAAGTATTTAACCGCAACAACTACATCAGATGAGAGCCATTATGAAGTTGTTTTTTACGAAAGTAATGAGCCGACTGCCATTAATCATGAAACTAGTGCTGACGGCCAAATTATAGCTCGTCTTCATGCTCAAAAATATGAGAGCAAGCAGGAAGCAGATGAACAAATAGCTTTTGAAAACTTTAGTGAGCTGGGAGGACAACCTATCGACCTTGGCTACGGAATCACCGGCTACCAGGACGCTGGCGCAGGTTCTATGTGGACAAGCTGGAATGAAGGTCGTTGGGCGATCGCTACTCATACGCGTACTACAGATGGGGAAAAAGGAGAAGAACTTGCTAAGGAAGCTACCGAATTTTTAGAAACCCATACATTGCCTATTCCAAAACCGAATGGATTCGCACATATTGACGTCTACCAATCAAATAACCGAATTGCTTGGCAAAACGAAAACGTTGTTTATATGTTAGACGAAGTCAAAGATCCAATGATTGCATTGGAAATCGTCACTTCCATTGAATAGTTTAAGTAAAGCATCTCTGTTATGGAGATGTTTTTCTATTGGATTTAAAAGCTGCAAAAAGGGTTTTATTGATTGTTTGAAGAATAAAACACTATAGGATAAATCATTTTTTTTTCTCAAATGAATTGGTATTAAGAAATAATAGCAAAAGGAGAACATACAAATGAAATTTAGGCTCGCTGATAGAAAAGATTTTGATCAGTTAATCCAAATGAGATGGGATTTCACTCTTGAAGATAACAAAACGAAAATATTTACAGAGAGTGATTTAGAGTCGTTTAAATCAGAATGCCGTACTTTTTTAGAGAGTGCTTTGATAAGCGACACTTGGTTTATTTGGGTTGCAGAGGAAGATGCAAAAATCGTATCTCATATTTACATACAATTAATAGAAAAAGTACCTCGACCCGGTAGGATTACTTACCCATTTGCCTATATGACAAATGTCTATACAGTAAAAGAGTCAAGAAAACAAGGAATAGGAAGTAAATTGATCACAACTATTAATGA
The DNA here is from genome assembly GCF_006861795.1 of Psychrobacillus lasiicapitis. Lineage (GTDB taxonomy): Bacteria > Bacillota > Bacilli > Bacillales_A > Planococcaceae > Psychrobacillus > Psychrobacillus lasiicapitis. The sequence continues at coordinate 142,639 of NZ_VDGH01000013.1, forward strand.
ATGGGTGAGCGAGAATAACTATGAATTTATCATCGTTTGGCCAAGTGATGATAGCGTTGACTACTATAAAAGAAATGGATACGTTCATTGTAAAGAACCTATGGAGTATTTCCCTTCTTAGAAGAAAATAAATAATCTGTACAAGGATGTTATCAAATGAGACTCTTTCATGTTAGCGAAGAAAGTAATATAGAATTTTTTGAACCAAGAATACCAACTCGAACAGATTTAGATCAGACGAAAGGGCTTGTATGGGCCATAAATGAAGAATGTTTACCAAACTTTTTGACTCCAAGGAACTGCCCGCGTGTATGCTATCATGTGGGACCGAACACTTCGGAGGCAGATAAAAGAACCTATTTTTCGTCTAAGTCTTGCCCTTATGTAGTAGCGATAGAACATAAATGGTTCGAAGTGATGCAAAATACTACCTTATACTTATATGAATTTAACACTTTGGAATTTACCCTTTTGGACGAAAATGCGGGTTATTTTATAAGTGATAAAAAGCAAATACCGATTAATAAAATCAAAATAGATAATTTATTCACTGCTCTCTTTAAAAGGAATATTGAATTGCGATTAGTCGACAGCTTATGGGATTTACATGAGAAAATCCAAAAGACAACATTGAATTGGTCCATGTGTAGAATGGGTTTTGCACAGAAAATGGAATTGGGGGGTATTAAGATGGAATTCAGAAAGGTAAAAAGAGAATTTAAATTAGTGGGCATGAAAAATAGAGGGTTCTTTGCAAACTTTGGAAAGGAAGTACCCATCTTTGCACATCAACTTTTAAAAAGAGCGGATGAGATAAAAAATCATACAGCAACAGAAATTGCTCTCTACGAACCAAAAAGAGCAGCTGATCATATAGAAGGCAATTATTATGTTGGATTAATCGTTAATGGTGCTTCAAATGAAATCCCATCCGGCATGGAATTGATCGAGATTACACACGATTATATGACTGTTCGAGGGAGAATCTCGGATATAGCAGATCTTCATTCCAAATTATCAAATTGGGGAGAACAACAAGGTTATAAAAGAAATTTGGAATCTTATATTATTGAGACCTATCATCCAATTGAAAATAGTGAGGAAGAAGTGGAAATATATTTACCAATTTATAGTTAATAGTCATGGTTTTTAATGAAAAAATATAAAGGGGATAAATAATGTTTTCGAATAACTGTGATAATCTTGAAATTAAAATTGCAACAGGTAGAGACACCTTTAAAATAATCGAAATGTTAAAACAACTAGCTGTATGGATGAAGGACAATGAAATAGACCAGTGGCGATTTCTTTTAGAGGGTGGTGATGATGACGAAATTGAACAAGCAATTAACAATCAAGAAACATATACCGTCTTAAAAGATGATCAATTAGTTGCTACATTTACGCTTTTAAGTACACAGAGTGAGTGGGATAAGCATATTTGGGGAGAAGAATTAAACTCGAGTTCTCTTTATTTGCACCGTTTCGCAGTCATTCCCTCTTATATGAAAAAAGAATTAGGTAGCAGTATATTAAGCTGGATCCAAAACAGTATGAACGGCCACAAAGAATATATTAAACTAGATTGCGTTTCAGACAACCCAAAGTTAAATGCCTTTTATAAGAAAAACAATTTTGAACTTATCGGGTTAAAAGATGGTCATCATAAATATCAAAAAAGAATTAAATGACTGAAAGGAGCCGTTCTGAGATGAATTACTTTTATCATTTTTCCTTGTCGCTTCACCATGTTTTGAAGTTTGGGGATTAATATTTTCATTTTATGATATGGTAATTTGCAGTGTTCTTAGAAAAAACGTAAATGGTGATCTTACTTATAAAAGTCTTACACACTTTAACTGATTGGATGGCTTGAATTTGGTGTTCTGGGTCAGTGAATCTTCAATCAAGAGCAGGTTTACGATATATTAAATCAGCACCACCAGTATAACTGGTGGTTTGTTCTGCACTTGAAACGCCGGGATACTGACCAATGTCTTAAGACATACTGAAAGGTCCGCAAACCGCACTCCGCTTTACATGACCGCTAAAGTGGTTCTACTATTTTTAACATTCTTGTTCACTTCTCTTCACCTGTGGAAGGATCAATGTATTCTTTTATCGTCATCTGATTCTCTAAAGTCTCTTCTTGAATAATTTTTCTATTGTATAGATTATTGAGAGATGCATATAGATTTATTCCATACAATTGAGTTTAAGTTATGAAAAATAGTTAATCAGGACAGTATTTGAAGCTTTTCTAACTTGCGATAAAGAGTTCGAATACTCATCCCTAAATCCTTTGCAACCATTTGCTTGCCATTATAATTGTACCCATAGATATTAAGTTTTTGAGTTATTATCTCTCTCTCTACATCTACTAATTCTGGATTCTTTTGTGGTTGCTGAACATCTTTGCAACTTGCTAAAAGATATGGAGGAAGTGATCGTTCACTTAAAGCATTTTCTGTTTCAAAATTCATGCTATATTCTATAACGTTTTCAAGTTCTCTTAAATTACCAGGCCAATAATAAGAAGATAGTACTTCCATAAATCCATTGGTATAAGAGTTGAAATACTTACCAGATCTATGTTTCAAGTTTTCTTTCATTTCTTCTACTAGTAAAGGTAAATCGAGCAGCCGCTCTCTCAAAGGGGGTATTGTGATTGGAATTACGTTTAAACGATAGAATAGGTCTGATCTAAACTTCTTCTCTTTAATGGATTCTTCTAGAGGTTGATTTGTAGCTGCAATTATTCTTGCATTTACCTTTTTCACACTAGTTCCACCAACCCGTTGGATTATCCCGTCTTGTAATACCTTTAAAAGTTTCGATTGCAAGTGTATGGGAAGCTCCGCAATTTCATCTAAGAATAATGTTCCGTTATCCGCAGATTCAAAATAACCTTTTTTTCCACCTTTTCGAGCGTTGGTAAATGCACCGCTTTCATAGCCAAATAATTCACTCTCAAATAAACTCTCTGGTATACTTGCACAGTTTATTTCTACTAGGGGCCCGTTACTCACTGTGCTATTTTCATGAATATACTTTGCCAACATACTTTTCCCAGTCCCAGTCTCTCCTGTAATGAGTACTGTAGATGTACTATTTCGTATTTTCTTCACTAATTCTGTAATATGTTTGAATGCTTGACTGTTTCCAAAAATGTAATTGCCTGAAGAATAAATGGGAGAAAGATTACTTTTAAACTCATTAGAATCCCTTAAAATTGATATGATAATATCTTTTAAACGAGTTAACCATTCTGTGTATAAATCTTTTTGTTCGATTAAAATACTTTTATTTTGAGGGGATAGACTAACCAATGAAAGATATCCAAACTTTTCACCATTTAACATCATATCTTGAATTAGTTCTGCATTGGATGGACAATTATTAAAAAAATGGCACCCTTCACACATTTTCATATCTCCTGGCTGATGAAGTAGAGTGATGTGATTTCCGTATATTTTATCAAAAAAAGGAACATGTACCTTCATTCCCTTTTGGGTAATATAATCCTCGGTTGCGGCTATTAAACGTCCCTCTTTATCAAAACAAGCAATATCGACTTGCAAAAGCCCTGAAAAAGCTTGTATCACTTTCGAAATAGAACTTAATAAAATCACCTAATCACCTCTTTAAAAAATATTCAACTTAAAACTCATTGTATTTATAAAATTCGGAATAGTCAATATATAAAAATTTGATATGTCATGTCTTATGTCAAAAGTGTCAGAAGCATTTTATTGTTTTCTCTTTCCACTTTTACTAATTTCCTTGTCAACGTCATACTTTTAGTCCGCCTACTAAAGTTGGCATAGAAATTGCAAGACTAAAATATAAATACAGATTTTAAAAATTCAGCGGTGCAAAAGATATTAGTGCCCTGAATTATAGGGGAGGAACTAGATGGGGAAATTTAAATAATAAAATATTAAAACGAAATAAAATTTTGAAATTTGAAAGGTGGATACAATTATGAGTAATTATCAGGATAGTCTAATGGATAAACGTGTTGTTATTACTGGAGGTGCAAGTGGCATTGGTTTAGCTACTGCTCTTCGATTTGCAGATGAAGAAGCTATTGTTACTATTATTGATAATAATAAAGAGTCATTAAATAGAATATTGAGAGAATATCCGACAATAAAACACGGTATCTTCGCGGATGTAAGCAATTACGAAAGTGTACAAAATGCCTTTCTAGAAATGGATAACTTGGCTGGGGGTATTGATATCCTTATTGCAAATGCCGGCATAAGCGTTAGATCTAGTTTTATAGATATTACTCCAGAACAGTGGGATAAAGTAATTGGGGTTAATCTCAATGGTATATTCTATGCATCACAAGAAGCGGCAAAAAGAATGATCCAACAAAAAAGTGGGGTTATTTTAATGACAGCTTCTACAAATGGTTTAGTTGGTCATCCGAAGTATGCTGATTACAACGCATCTAAAGCTGGAGTGAATCTTTTAGCTCGAACAATGGCATTGGAATTAGCACCAACGATTCGTGTAAATACAGTTTGTCCAGGATATGTACTTACCCCAATGCAAATTGCAGAATATAGCCCAGAAGCATTAGAGCAAGTAAATGAGAAAATACCATTAAAACGACATGCTCAACCTGAAGAAGTTGCTGGACTATTTGCTTTCTTAGCATCTTCAGAGGCGAAGTATATTACAGGACAACATATTCCAATTGACGGTGGAGAGCTAGCATAACTTCACTAGTTTTTACCGAGTGACGTAGATGACAAAACAGTCATACTTTTGTCATCTATGACACTAGATATTAATTGAATTAATTTATAATCGTTAGCAATTTCCTGTGTTTTATATGTGCTTCTTTACTTTAAAAAAGTTGGCACAAAAATTGCAATATTAATTTACGTAGAAAGGGGAGAGATGTATTTGAATTACGAAGATTTACTAGGTGTTAAAAATAAGGTAGTTGCGATTACAGGTGCTGCGTCAGGAATAGGTTTAGCAACTGCAAATTTATTTGGGGAACTAGGTGCCTCAGTAGCATTATTAGATATCAATGAAGACCAAGGAAAAAAAGTTGCTGAGGAAATGATTATTAAAAACATAAATGTGAAATTTTACAAATGCAATGTGACATCTTCTGAGGATTGCAGGGTAACTGCAAAGAGAATTGAAGATGACTTCGGTAAAATTGATGTGCTTTTTAATAATGCAGGAGTCATCCGGCGAAAAACGGTTGTTGATCATTCTGAGGAGGATTGGGATTTAGTACTAGATGTTTCTCTAAAAGGAGCATTTCTATTGTCTAAATATATTATTCCTATCATGGATAAAAATGGTGGGGGAAGTATTGTTAATACTGGATCAGGATGGGGATTGAAAGGTGGGGATTTGGCAGCATCCTACTGCGCAGCGAAAGCTGGTGTTGTGAATTTAACAAAAGCAATGGCTATTGATCATGGCCCTCAAAATATTCGAGTGAATTGTATTTGTCCAGGCGATACAGACACACCTCTCCTAAGAGATGAAGCAAAACAATTAAAACATGATGAGGATACTTTTTTAGCATCTTCTGCGGTTGATAGACCACTAAATAGAATTGGAACCCCGTTAGATATCGGTAAAGGTGTATTGTTCTTGGCTAGTGATTTGGCTTCATGGGTGACGGGAACGGTTCTTACGGTTGATGGCGGAGGCCTAGCATAATAAATGAGGAGGAAATTGTTATGAAAGAATTGAAAAAAGTTGCACATCCTTATATTCCAAATACAGTACCTGAAATCAAAGAGCAAATGTTAAAAGAAATTGGAGTAAAGACGATTGAGGAGCTATTTTCCGGGATTCCAGAAGAGCTGCATTACCGTGAAACATTGCACATTCCGAAAGCACTTTCGGAATATGAACTACGTAGATATATGGAGGGATTATTATCTAAAAATACGAGTACAACAGAATATCTGAACTTTTTAGGTGCTGGTTGTTGGAATCATTTTATCCCAGCTATTTGTGATGAAATAAATTCTCGTGCAGAATTTGTAACTGGGTATGCAGGGGATCCATACGAAGATCACGGTCGCTTCCAAGCTCTTTTTGAGTACCAGAGTTTAATGGCAGAGTTAGTCGATATGGATGTTGTCAATGTTCCGACATTTGATTGGGCGCAAGCAGCGTCAACATCTATTCGGATGGCAACCCGAATAACAAATCGTACAGATGTATTATTACCCAAAACAATCTCACCTGATCGGCTAAAAGTTATTAAAAACTATTGCTCTCCGTATATAAATGTAAGTTTGATTGACTATAAAGAAGATACTGGACAAATTGATCTCGAAGATTTGGAAAATAAAGTATCATCTAATACAGCAGCTGTTTACTTTGAAAATCCATCCTATTTAGGATTTTTAGAAACACAAGGTCAACAAATTAGTAAACTAGCAAAAAAACATGGAGCAATTACGATTGTGGGAGTCGATCCTAGTTCGCTAGGTATTGTCGAGCCACCTAGTCACTATGGCGCTGAAATTGTTTGTGGTGATCTTCAACCATTAGGTATGCATATGAATTACGGTGGTGGTCAATCAGGGTTTATTGCAACCCACGATGATATCAAATTTGTGCAAGAATACCCATCCAGATTATTTGGAATTGCACCTACAGTTGTAGAAGGTGAGTATGGGTTTGGTGATGTGTATTATGATCGAACTTCCTTTGCACAAAGAGAAAAAGGAAAAGAATTCGTAGGTACACAGACGGCATTATGGGGTATTACTGCAGGAGTTTATTTATCTTTAATGGGTCCTGAGGGAATGTATGAGCTTGGAAAATCTATTATGCAAAAATCGCAATATGCAATGCAACAGATAGGAAGTATTCCAAATGTAGTAGCATCACGATTTGAGTCAACTAGTTTTAAAGAGTTCGTTGTGGACTTCTCCTATACTGGGAAATCAGTAAAAGAGATTAATAAGTATCTTCTAGACAATAGAATTTTTGGAGGTAAAGACCTTTCTGAAGATTTTCCAGAATTACAACAAAGTGCTTTATTCTGTGTAACAGAAATTCATACAAAAGAAGATATCGACCAGCTTGTTTCCGTTATTAAGCAGTGCATAAACTCAAAATGAAATAAATTGAAAAGGATGAGTTGCTATGAAGAAAATTAACCGCGAACATAAAGTACGAAATTTCCAGCAAGCTAAATGGGATGAACCGATTATTTTTGAACTTCATAATGCTGGTGAAAGAGGTGTTTTACTCCCTCACGTGGAAAGTGAAATTGTAGATTGTGTAGGGGATGGGCTATCAGCATTACCTGCATCTTTAATTAGAAAATCAGCTCCTAAATTACCTGAAATTTCGCAAAACAGAGTGCTTCGTCACTATTTAAGACTTTCACAAGAGATGTTAGGAGGCGCTCTTAACGTTGAAATAGGTCAAGGTACTTGTACAATTAAATATTCACCTAAGATTAATGAAGAAATTGCTTCATCTCCCAAAATGACAGAGCTTCATCCTCTACAAGATGAAAGTACTGTGCAAGGTATTTTAGAAATAACACATAAATTAGACCTTTGTTTGAGAGAAATTTCCGGTATGGATTACTTTTCTTTCCAACCGGGCAGTGGAACACAGTCGTTGTTTACCATGGCTTCCATCGTTCGAGCTTTTCATGAAAGCAATGGGGAAGGTGAGCAACGAAATGAAATTATTACAACTATCTTCTCGCATCCATCTCAAGCAGCAACTGCAGCTGTAAAAGGATATAAAATCATTACATTGTATCCTGATAAAGACGGTTTTCCTGATCTTGAAAAGTTAAAGGAAGTAGTATCTGACCGTACAGCTGGATTTGTAGTAGCAAATCCAGAGGATACTGGTATATACAATACACGTATAAAAGAATTTACAAAAGTTGTTCATGATGCTGGTGGGATTTGCTATTACGATCAGGCAAATGCAAACGGTTTGCTTGGAATTACTAGAGCTAAAGAAGCAGGATTTGATATGTGCTTCTTTAATCTTCATAAAACATTTTCTACACCACATGCATGTGGAGGTCCAGCAACAGGGGCACTAGGAGTAGCTGCAAAACTAAAAGAGTTTTTGCCTGGTCCAATAGTTGAAAAGCAAGGTGATCAATATACTTTAAAAAGTGATATGAAGCATAGCATTGGAAAAGTTCGTTCGTTTCAAGGGGTACCTCAGATGGTAGTCCGCGCATATGCATGGATTCGAGCGATTGGTGCAGAAGGATTAAAAGATGTTGCTGAAATAGCAGTTTTGAACAACAATTACTTGTATCACCATATTTTGAAAATTCGTGGTGCAAGTGCTCCATATATTAAAGGTCAACGATTGGAGCAAGTGAGATATAGCTGGGAGCAGTTAACTCGAGAGACAGGAGTTACAACCGATGATATATCACGAAGAATGGCCGACTTTGCTCATCAATATTGGACTAGTCATCATCCATACGTTGTTCCTGAACCTTTTACGTTAGAGCCAACTGAGTCAACTTCGAAATCAGATCTAGACGAGTATATTGCTTCATTAACATATATTGCAAACGAAGCATATGAAAATCCTGAAAAAGTAAAAAATGCCCCATATAATAGCACTATTCACCGAGTAGATGAGCAAGATTTCTTTGAAAACCCTGAAAAATGGGCAATTACATGGAGGTCTTACTTAAAAAAGAGTAAAGAAATAGAAAAAATAAGATCATAAGGTTTTCTCCCCATTAACACATCTAAATCACTTGTTAATGGGGAGTCATTGATATTAAAAGTAAGGTGGTGTCTCGCATGATAAAAGTATCCAATTTGAAAAAATCTTTTGGGGATCTAGAAGTTCTAAAGGATATTAATGTGGAAATAAACCAAAAAGAAGTAGTTGTTGTCATAGGTCCTTCTGGATCAGGAAAATCAACATTCTTACGTTGTTTAAACAAACTAGAAGAGACAACTTCCGGAACAATTCTATTAGATAATATTAACCTTACAGATAAAAAGATCAATATCAATAAAGTGCGACAAAATATCGGAATGATTTTTCAGCAGTTCAACCTATTTCCTCATAAAACAGTTTTAGAAAATATTATTATTGCCCCTATGAAAATACGAAAAAAAAGCAGACAAGAAGCAGAAGGTATGGCATATAATCTACTTGAAAAGTTGGGTTTAGTCGAGAAAGCAGAAGCATATCCCGACTCGCTTTCTGGAGGGCAAAAACAAAGGATTGCGATAGCAAGGGCGCTTGCAATGGAGCCAAAAGTAATGCTTTTTGATGAACCAACTTCTGCACTCGATCCTGAAATGGTTGGAGAAGTTCTAAATGTGATGAAAGAGCTAGCTAAAGATGGAATGACGATGGTTGTTGTTACCCATGAAATGGGGTTTGCACGTGAAGTAGGGGATCGTGTAATTTTTATGGACGAAGGATATATCATCGAGGAAGCTAGCCCGACCCAATTATTTAGTAAACCTCAACATGAGCGTACAAAGACATTTCTATCGAAAATTTTATAAAAAATAATAAATAGTTTGTAAATATAGAGAAGGAGGAAAAAAGATGAAAAAGAATACATTGTTCGCCATAATGATTTTATGCACAACTCTTATTTTACTATTAGCAGGATGCGCAAAGAAAGAAGATTCATCGAATGCTAGTGCTACAGTGAAAGAAAGTGAAGAGGATTTGAAATTAGTGCATGATGGAAAACTTACTTTTGCTATGAGTGGTCTACTTAAACCTTTAAATTATAAGGATAATGGCAAACTTGTTGGTTTTGATGTTGAAATTGGAACCGAAATTGCAAAACGTATTGGGCTCGAGCCGAATCCAGTAACTAATCCTTGGGAAACAATACTTCAAGGATTAAAAGGAAATAAATATGATGTAATCATAGGAAGTATGACTGCCACAGAAGAACGATTAAAACAAGTTGACTTTTCCGACCCATATTATATTTCCGGTGCACAAATTTTCGTCGCAGAAACAAACGACACAGTTCAATCAAAAGATGATTTAGGTGAGAAGTCAGTTGGTGTAATGCAAGCTAGCACTCATAAAGAAGTAGCAGAGACATTATCGAACGATGTGAAAGGTTATCCTAGTGAAATATTTGCTTTACAAGATTTAATACCAGGGCGTATTGATGCAGTGATTACTGACAAAATCGTCGGAGTCTCAGCGATTAAGGAACAGGGAATGAAAATAAAAACAGTTGATGGTGTTCTAAATAGAGAAGAAATAGCTGTAGCAATTAATAAAGACCATCAAGCTTTACTAGACAAGATTAATGTGGCCATCGCAGAAATTATAGAAGATGGCACATATGAAAAAATAAGTATGAAATGGTTTGGCGTAAATATTATGGAGGACTAAACTACAACTTTAAGGTTCCCTTAGTAAAGGAGATAACTGACAATGAATTTCTTCGAAAGTATTGTGTCCATTATCCAAAAACATGGAACTGCCTTTTTAGAAGCGACTACTATAACGATATCTATAACAGCTGTTTCTCTAGTAATTGCAACTGTAATAGGATTAGTATTTGCCTTCTTTAAAGTATCGAATATTTGGATACTTGTGAAACTAGCAGATCTCTATATCTTTATAGTTCGTGGTCTTCCATTAATAGTTTTAATTATGTTTCTCTATTACGGAATTTCCAGTGTTATTGTACTTAGTGATTTTATCGCTGGTGCGGTTGCATTAGGGATTCATTCGGGTGCATATTTGGCAGAAATTTTCAGAGGGGCAATCCAATCTGTAGATAGAGGTCAAAACGAGGCAGCACGATCACTTGGTATGACTGCTCCTTTGACAATGAGTACGATTATTTTACCGCAAGCTTTTAAACGAGCGATTCCTGCTTTGGGTAATCAGTTTATAATTGGTCTTAAAGATTCATCCCTTGTAGCTTATATTGCTGTTACTGAGCTATTTAGCCATGCCTTAACTGCTTCAGCTGAAAACTATATGCCCTTTGAGACATATTTAGTTGTAGGTTTCTATTATTTAGCATTAGTATTAATATTCACGCTACTACTCAATTACGTTGAGAATAGATTAGATACGGGAGGAGTAGGCAAAAAACTAAAAAAGTAAGCTTTCTCTTCATAAAAGTAAAAGACCCAACTGTAAAGCATAAAGAAAAGGAGTAGGAAGTATGATTACTACAAAAAATGAAATCCTGAAATTGACAGAAGAACTAGTTCGTGTTGAAAGTATAGTAGAAACGCCAGGTGAAATTGATGCTGCTAAGAAAATATATGAAATAATTTCTGAGATGCCTTACTTTATCCAAAAACCTGATCAAGTAATTCTTTCAAAAACTAGTGATGACCAATTGGAAAGATATAACGTCCTGGCATTTGTAGAAGGAACAAAAGAGAAAAGAAACAAAAAATCGATTATCCTAATGGGACATCTGGACACGGTTGGAATCGATGATTATACAAATTTAAAAGATGTTGCATGTAATCCTGAAGAACTGATGAAAAAATTACATGATGAACAACTGCCGGAATTAGTAAAAGAGCAGCTTGATTCAGGAGAATGGTATTTTGGTAGAGGTGTATTAGACATGAAAAGTGGTGTAGCAAGTCATATGTCACTACTAAAGTATTTCTCTGAACACCCAGAAGAATTAGCTGGAAATCTTGTTTTCTTTTCGGAATGTGACGAAGAAGTAAGTTCCAAAGGCGTTTTATCAGGGCTTAAAGAATTAAAAAAATGGAAAGAAGAGCGTGATTTCGAATATATAGGATTAATAAATTCGGATTTCGTTGCTCCTTTATATGACGGTGATGAAAATCGTTATGTTTATAAAGGAACTGTTGGTAAATTACTTCCTTCTTTTTTCATTACGGGAGCGGAAACGCATGTTGGTTCTGCTTTCGAAGGATTAGATCCCAATTATATCGCAGCTGAATTAACAAGACAAATTAGCTACAATCCAGAACTTTGTGATCGTCATTTAGGTGAAACACCCGCTCCTCCAATTTCTTTAAAACAGATGGATTTAAAGCCTAACTATACAGTGCAAACAGCTCTTTCTGCTTATGTATATTTTAATCTATTCGTGCATTCATGGTCTCCACAAGAGGTTCTAACCAAGCTTTCGGAGCAAGCAGTAATCGCTTTTGAAAACGCTCTCAATACAATGAACGAACGTTATGAAAGTTTTTGTAGACTAAGTCAGCAACCTTTCAAGCAATTACCATGGAAATCTCGGGTAATCTTGTATGAAGACATGACGAAATCGTTAAAAGAGGAACATGGGGAAGTTTTTGTAGCGCATATAAACAAGTTTAAAGCGAATCTACTATTAGATGAAAAATTAGATACAAGAATGTTTGCAGCTAGGGTTGTGGAAGAGGAATGGAAATGGATGAAAGATCAAAGCCCAGCAATTATTTTACTTTATTCATCCCTATATTCCCCTTGCTTAGACCTTACAGGTAAAAATGAGCAAGAAGAAAATTTGATTTCGGCTTTAGATAAAGCAATAGAAAAGGTTCAGTCACAATATAAATATCCAATCGTTTCTAAAAATTATTTCCCGTATATTTGTGACATGAGCTGTGTTGCTTTAAAAGATGATGAAAAATCTATCCAATCTGTGATTAATAATAATCCTGCTTGGGGCACAAAGCATTACGTGAATTATGAAGATATAAGAGAAATCAATGTACCTGCCATTAATATTGGACCTTATGGTTATGATGCTCACAAACGCTATGAACGTATGGAGATTGAATTTTCTACCGAAGTGATTCCAACAATTACAAAGGAAATAATTAAAACGCTTATTGGTTAATTGACTTTCAAATATAAACTTTTAAGAATGTAGACAATCACATAATAAACGAGCTGTTTACATTCTATTTTTTGTTTTTAGTATAGGTTAGATTTTCTAGGCCTATTTATTTTCAAAATAAACAGTTTTCAAGACTACACAGAATGATTTTATCATATCATTTGTTTCAAAGAATACTGAGAAGAAGTTGCATATAAAAAAAGTAAACCGTCCCTGAGCCTAGCAAGCATGGGAAGGTTTACTCGTCCTTATTGCTGATCGCCTTTGAAGCGATACTATTTTATTGCAAGACTGTTTGGTGTTGGCGCACCGAGCAGTCTTTTTTTATATACTCATCTTCACCTGCCATTATAACATTATGGCAGGTGAAGTGTAACTAAAAACCTCTTTCATATTGTGTTGGTGGAGTTACTTTTCCTGTAATTGTTTCTTCTGCATGCAATGCCCAGTATGGATCCTTCAGCATTCCACGACCAACTCCCACAAGCTCTGCTTCACCATTTGCAACTGTTTGCTCTGCCAAATTTGCATCTTCTAAAATACCAACTGCAATTACTGGTACATTTAATGCCTCTTTATATGCACGTGCAAATGATACCTGATATCCCGGAGTGTTAGCAGGTTTTAATTTGCCAGCAGGGCCTTCACCGCCACTCGACACATGAAAAACATCTACGCCAGCTTCTTTGTACTTTTTAGCAATTTCTAATGAATGCTCTAAATCATAGCCACCGTCCATATATTCAATCGCGGATATACGGAAAAGAAGCGGCATTTCTTCTGGTATCACACTGCGCACTGCTTGAATAATTTCTACTCCAAATTTGGATAAGTTTTTACCATACTCATCTGTTCGATTATTAATAGCTGGTGAATGGAATTGATGGATTAAGTATCCGTGTGCTCCGTGGAGTTCAATTGTATCGAAACCAGCAGCCACAGCTCGTTTCGCTGCATCCTTATACTTAATAACCATCTCTTTCACTTCTTGCGTGGAAAGGGGTCTTGGCACTTTCCAATTTTCAGCAACAGGGATGTTAGAAGCACCAACAGGTGGATTTGCATCTGTTGCTTTTCTTCCGGCATGTGCAATTTGAATCCCGATTTTTGCATCATGCTTATGTACTTCTTTTACGATTCTTTCATAAGCCGGTATTTGCTCATCTGACCATAATCCTAAATCGAAATCTGTTATTCTGCCATCAGGTTCTACATCGGTCATTTCAACGATCACAAGCCCAGTACCTCCAACCGCTCTAGAAACATAATGGACAAAATGCCAATCTGTTGGTATACCATCTTTTGCCTCAACTGAATATTGACACATAGGGGGCATCACTACACGGTTTTTTAATGTTAGACCTTTTAGTGTAATAGGTGAAAATAAATGACTCAACAAAATCACTCCTTTTTTCCATTATCTTTGTTTCCTCACTCGGAATCAATTAATCTGTCTGTCTCATAAAAATATTTCTCATAATCATAAATTATTAGTTGTATTTATACATTACTCATGATACATTGTGTATATTAATACTAAAATTACGTATAAAGATACATAGGAGGAATATAAAATGAATAAAAAAGTCGTTTTAGCTTATTCAGGTGGATTAGATACATCTGTTGCAATTACATGGTTAAAGGAACAAGGATATGATGTAGTGGCAGTATGTCTAGATGTTGGTGAAGGAAAAGATCTAGAATTCGTAAAAAACAAAGCGCTGCAAGTCGGGGCAATTGAAAGCTATATGATTGATGCAAGAGAAGAATTTGCGAATGAATATGCATTAATTTCATTACAAGCACATACATGGTATGAAAACAAATATCCGCTTGTTTCTGCATTATCACGACCGTTAATTTCGAAAAAACTAGTGGAAATCGCAGAACAAACAGGAGCAACTGCAGTAGCGCATGGCTGTACAGGTAAGGGGAATGACCAAGTTCGTTTCGAGGTTTCTATTAAAGCATTAAACCCAGAATTAGAAGTAATTGCACCAGTACGTGAGTGGAGCTGGAGCCGTGAAGAAGAAATTGCATATGCAAAAGAAAAAAATATTCCAATTCCGATTAACCTAGATAGCCCGTTCTCAATCGACCAAAACCTTTGGGGGCGTGCAAATGAATGCGGTATCCTAGAAGATCCGTGGGCAGCACCACCAGAAGATGCATATGATTTAACTGTTTCACTTGAAAATGCTCCGGACGTTCCAGATGTAATTGAAATCGAGTTCAAGAATGGTGTACCTGTTGCGCTTGACGGTGTGGAATATAAACTTTATGAACTAATCTTAAAATTAAATGATTTAGCTGGGAAGCATGGAGTTGGACGTATAGATCACGTAGAAAACCGTCTAGTTGGTATTAAATCACGTGAAGTATATGAAATTCCAGGTGCTCATACATTATTACTTGCACATAAAGAATTAGAAGATATAACTCTAGTAAAAGAATTAGCGCATTTCAAACCAGTTATGGAGAAAAAACTAACAGAGCTTATTTATGAAGGACTATGGTTCTCTCCACTAAGAACTGCTTTAGAAGCGTTCTTAAAAGAAACACAGACGTATGTAAATGGTACAGTTCGTGTGAAACTATTTAAAGGGCATGCAATTGTAGAGGGACGTAAATCTCCTAACTCTTTATATAATGAAAAACTAGCAACTTACACAGCAGAAGATGAATTTAACCATGCTTCAGCAGTTGGATTTATCGAACTATGGGGTCTTCCAACAAAAGTTCACGCTATGGTGAACAAGGGAGCAGAGAAGGTGAAAGCATGACCAAACTTTGGGGAGGAAGATTCCAAAAATCTGCCGAACAATGGGTAGATGAATTTGGAGCTTCTATCGGATTTGACCAAACACTAGTAATAGAAGATTTAGATGGTAGTATTGCGCACGTTAAAATGCTAGGGGCATGTAATATCTTGCCCCAAGAAGACGTGCAGCAAATTCTAGGTGGTTTGGAGCAATTAAAAAAACTAGCAGCAGATAATGCATTAGAATTTCTAGTAGCAAATGAAGATATTCATTTAAACTTAGAAAAAATGCTTATTGATTTGATTGGCCCAGTAGGTGGAAAACTGCACACTGGACGTAGTCGAAACGATCAAGTAGCAACGGATATGCATTTATATTTAAAAAATAGAGTCGGAGAAATTATCGAGTTAATCGAGATTTTCCAACAAACACTAGTAGCACAAGCCCAAACACATATAGAAACCCTTGCACCGGGATATACACATTTACAGCGTGCGCAGCCAATCTCTTTTGCGCATCATTTAATGGCATATTTCTGGATGTTGGACCGAGATAAAGATCGTTTTAAAGATTCGATTAAACGTATCGATATTTCACCGCTCGGAGCAGGTGCGCTTGCAGGAACTACTTTTCCAATTGATCGTAAACTTTCAGCGGAGTATTTAGGCTTCGCAAATGTATATGCAAACAGTATGGATGCAGTAAGTGATCGCGATTTCATTGTAGAATTTTTAAGTAACTCTTCCATGTTAATGGCGCACTTATCAAGATTCGCAGAAGAAATTATTTTGTGGTCAAGTTCCGAATTTAACTTTATCGAACTAGATGATTCTTTCTCTACTGGTTCTAGTATTATGCCTCAGAAGAAGAACCCTGACATGGCTGAATTAATCCGTGGGAAAACAGGGCGTGTGTATGGAAACCTGATGGGCTTACTAACAGTAATTAAAGGATTGCCACTAGCTTACAATAAAGATATGCAAGAAGACAAAGAAGGCATGTTCGATACAGTGCATACAATCGTCGGATCATTGAAGATATTTGAAGGTATGGTACGTACGATGACTGTTCACCAAGAACGTCTGCACGATACTGTACACAAAGATTTCTCCAATGCAACAGAACTTGCAGACTATCTTGCTGCTAAAGGACTTCCATTCCGTGAAGCACATGAAGTAACAGGGAAATTAGTTTTCCTTTGCATCCAAAGAGGCTATTTCTTATTAGATCTTCCACTAGAAGATTTACAAGAAGCAAGCAGCTTAATAGAGTCGGATATTTATGACGTATTATCACCGCTTGCTGCTGTGAGAAGAAGAAATTCTTTAGGCGGAACGGGCTTTGACCAAGTTGCTATTCAAATTGAAGAAGCTAAAAAGCGATTAGTATAATAAAACTGTAGACACTCTTTTGAGGAGCTGTCTACAGTTTTTTGGTATTGGTGTAACAATTTTATCCTCGCTACAAGTCGTAATTGGAAAAAATATCGGTTTAGTTGGAAAATTTGGTTGGTTAGTTGGAAAAAACAATGATTTAGTTGGAAAAATTTCAAGTTTAGTTAGAAAAGTATCAAAATGCGATTAGCTATAACTGAAATACGAGAATCTTCATCTGTTCATTTCCAAATGAGCAGCATAAACTTTACTAAGCTCCCTAATCTTATCTGCGACTGCCCCTGCATTACTTTCAGCATTTAATGTCGCTGCTTTCTGCAATTCTTCGTGTTTACCGACGCAAACAGATTCTTTTGCAAATTGAAACATAGAAATATCATTTGCATCATTTCCAAATGCGATGAATTCTTGCTCTTTCACATTTAGTTTTTGTAAGCCCACCCATTTATCAACACCAATTGGACTGATATCTAAAATATTTTCTTGCCCGTGGGTGTATGTTCGAACTGGAAGAAATTTCAATATAGATACTATTTCACTTGCCTGTTCGTTTGGAAACAAAACAATTTTAATCATTTCATTAATCTTATGCAGTGAAATGTTTTTTGCTAACTGATCAGGGTCCAGATTTCGATAAATGGGATGTTCTGTACTTCCGGTATATGCATAATCCCAAGCACTATCGATTAAATAAGTTAATTGAAATTCTTCTATAATTTCTACTATCTGTTTTTTTGTTTGATTATCAAATGATGTTAGATGTGTAACTTTTCCTTCGTTTGCAACAAATGCCCCATTCCCGCCAATCATTGGATACGTATGCATTTCTTTTGGAAGCACAGGAAGTAGATCTCGAATTGGTCTTGCAGAAGCAAAAATGACTTCATGTCCGATATGGCGACAATATTGTAATGCCTCCGTTATTTCTTTACATAAAGGTTGCCCCTTAAAACAAATGGTGCCATCTAGATCAAAAACAAACTTCATCGCTCTCCGTCCTTTCACTCTCTTAATAGTAGAAAATTTTCGATATAATGAAAAGGACAAATGTCCCAAAAGGAGTTTTTACGTTGCAAATAATCCAAGATAATGTACTTTGCACTTATTATTTGAACCATAAAGAATTAAAAAAAGTTTTTACTAGTGAAGAACACCCCTTTCAAATTAGACGATATAGTCGCAACGAAGTTGTTTTCGAGGAGGGTGAAGATATCGATGGTTTCTATATACAAGTTTCCGGAAGAACGAAAATCACAACAAGTGTTATTACGGGAAAAGCTCTATTGCTCAGGTTTTGCTCAGCGATTTCCTTTATGGGAGATATTGAATTAGTCCAAAAGGTTCCGATTCAATCCCATGTTACAGCAGTGGAAGATACAGATTTTATTTTTATTGATCAAACATATATATACAACGAATTAATGAAAGATATAGCTTTTTTACAGCAACTATTAGCTCATGCTACATACAAACTTCAAACATGTACCACGGCATCTCGCATTAATTTACTAGCCTCCGTAGAAACGAGGTTCGCGAGCTATTTGTGTACGGTTCGAAATGGTGTAAGCTTTGGTAAAGAAATTCAAACGGCAAATAGTATGGAAATAGCTTCTTTAATAGGAACAACGACTAGGCATTTAAATCGAATTATGGAAAAACTAGTTTTTGATAAAGTCATTGAGAAGAATAAGAAAGAAATAATTGTTATAGAGTGGACAAAGATAGAGGAGCTTTCAGGTGGGTTAAGGTATGAATGACTTGTAGCTATTTCTCCGTTAAAAGTTTTTTTATTATTTGAAACCGAATGGATAGGAAGAGTTGGATCGGTAAGAAAAAGTTCATTTGCTTATGCAAGCGATGAATGTATACGGCCATTACTTAGTTCGTCTTACTTATTCATTTGTAAAAGGCGAAGCGAAAGCGGAAGATATTGTCCAATAAGTTTTTATTAGTCAATACATAAATCTGAGTAATGTTGAAGGATGTTCGATTATTAAAACGTATTTAACAACACCAAACTACTGAGGTTAGTATCATTGTAGATGAAAAGAAAAATGAAATTGTGGGGTCTATTAAAATATTGCCTAGGAAATATCAGAAAATTTCATCTAATAGTAGCTGTAGCCCAAATGTTTCGTTTAAAGAAACAAACATAGTTAGGTCATAAAAAATAGAAGAAACAAGTCTAAAAAAGTAGCCTACTTTCGACTAAATAAAAGAACCCTTCATAAAACCAAGGTTCACTGTTACTGGTGGTCTTATTGTGAACGGAGAAGGAGAAAAGTTTCCTGACAAAATGGCAAAGGATATATGTCCGAAGCTGTAAGAAAGACAGTAGAGTTCGGATTTAAGGAGTTAAAGCTACATCATATTGAAGCTGGAGTGATGCCTCATAATTTAGAATCTATTAAAGTGTTAGTAAATGCCAGGTTTCATAAGGAAGGTATTGCTAAAGAAAATGTTCGAATTAACGATAAATGGGAAGATAATCAAATAATGTATATTATTAATAAATAAACACATACGTATTATACTGAATATTCCCATTAACCTCTATTAAATATTATTTGCTTCCTGTATTCTTATACTAAAGCAAGCTTTTAGACAAAAGGGGATATGGTTATGAATACAGTTTTTATAGCAGGACATGCAAGGCTACCAGCAGGAATGGCGGCACAAAATTTATATGAAACATTGACAATTACAGTGGAAATCGATAAAAAATATGGAGTGATTGTTGCGGCGAGCTGTACGTTAGCAACAGAACATGGACGAGCGTTTGTACAGCAACTGTTGAGAGGACATAGTTTGCAAGATGGGATTGAACAGCCGCTTACCAATATAAAAAATCATTATTTAGGTAAAGCGGGAAATGCGGTAATGTCTGCACTGAAAGATTTATATAAGCATTATGATTTGTATATAGCTGAGAAAAAATAAAACTTAAATTTTCGTAAAATTTGGATAAAGGGGTTTAAAAACTCGTATTGGTGTACTAGAATAAGAAGCAATAAGTCATGCCGAAACGATTTAACGTTCACAACCATGACTATTTTTGAAAAATATAAAAGCCAATACTGCCTAATCTGTTAAAAATTCTTACCAGGATTTTTTACCGCAGATAATAAGCCAGTTCAATTTGATTTACAGCGGGTCTGTAATCTTTTTGAATTGGCTTTTTGAATTGACTAAGGAAAGGTGTGATTGTTTAAATGACCGGAGCACTTGCTAATATTAAAATCTTGGATTTATCACGTGTTCTCGCTGGTCCATATTGCACGATGATCATGGGTGACTTAGGTGCGGAGGTTATCAAGGTAGAAGCACCTGGTGGGAGTGACGAAACACGTAGATGGGGTCCTCCCTTTAAAGAAGAAGTAAGTGCTTACTATATAAGTGCGAATCGAAACAAAAAGGCAATCACTTTAGACTTGAAATCAGAAGCCGGGGTTGAAATTATTAAAAAGTTGGTGCAAGAAAGTGATGTAATTATTAATAATTTCAAAACAGGAACAATGGATCGTTTCGGTTTAGGTTATGACGTCTTGGCGGAGCTTAACCCACGTATTGTGTACTGCTCGATTACAGGTTTTGGAGAAACGGGACCGGATCGACATATTCCAGGTTATGATTTTATCATTCAAGCGATGAGTGGATTAATGAGCATCACTGGTACAAAGGAGTCTGGGCCACAAAAGACAGGGGTCGCAATTGTCGATGTTTTGACTGGTTTATATGCATGCATTGGAATTCAAGCAGCATTACTAGAGCGTGTGCTATCAGGCAGAGGACAAAAACTAGATATTTCTCTTTATGATTCTGCTGTAAGTGCACTAGTGAATATTGGAAGTAATTATTTAATATCAGAACAAATTCCGAAAGCGCTCGGAAATGCGCATGCAAATATTGTTCCGTATCAAGCATTTCAAACGCTAGATGGGGAAATGGTTATAGCCGTAGGAAATGATCATCAATTTAAAGCATTTTGCGATGTGCTTGGAAAACCCGAATATGCTGAAAATGTTCTTTTTCAAACGAATCCTAACCGCGTGAAAAACAGAGATGAACTAGTTCCATTATTACAAGCTGTTTTATTAACAAAAGAGACTGCTTATTGGCAAGAGCAGTGTAGAAAAAACAATATTCCAAGTGGACCAATTCAAAATTTAAAAGAAGTTGTCCAAGATAAACAGCTGCAAGCGCGTGATATGTTTATCACGCAAGATCATCCAACAGCGGGTCGTATTAAACTGATAGGAAGTCCACTTAAGTTATCTCGGACGCCGGTTCAGATGAAGCGCCATCCACCTAACCCGGGTGAGCATAATGAGGAAATTATGAATCGATTAGGAACTACACAAACAACCAATTAAAGAGGAGAGATAAGTGATGAACTTTTCATTTTCAGCAGAACAAAACATGTTACGTAAAACGGTTAGAGGATTTGTTGACAAAGAAATTATACCTTATATCGGTGAATGGGACCGTGCAGGTAAATCAGACCCAGCGATTTATAAAAAACTTGCCGACCTTGGATTGATGGGTGTATGTATTCCAGAACCATATGGTGGAAGCGGGATGGATTACAATTCGCTAGCTATCGTCTGCGAAGAGCTAGAGCGCGGAGATACGGCTTTCCGTACGGCGGTTTCTGTACACATTGGGTTGAACAGCTTGACACTTTTGCAGTGGGGAACGGAAGAACAAAAACAGAAGTATTTAGTTCCTCAAGCAAAAGGAGTGAAAATCGGTGCGTTTGGTTTAACAGAGCCTGCAGCTGGGTCTGATGTGGCAGCGCTTGAAACCACTGCTGTCAAAGATGGAGATCACTACATTTTAAATGGACAAAAAGCATGGATTTCTCTATGCGATGTGGCAGACCACTTTTTAGTTTTTGCATATACGGGAGACAAATCAGAAAAACATAAAGCAATTTCTGCATTTATCGTAGAGCGTACATGGGAAGGTTTTTCTTCCATCGCAACGAAAGGAAAACTAGGAATCCGTGCTGGAAATACAGGCGAGCTATTTTTCGAAAATGTGAAAGTGCCGAAAGAGAACTTACTTGGGGAAGAAGGAGAAGGATTCAAAATTGCGATGGCAGCGCTTGATAATGGACGCTTCACTGTAGCGGCAGGAGCAGTCGGACAAATTATGGCATGTATGGA
>NZ_VDGH01000014.1 GCF_006861795.1 Psychrobacillus lasiicapitis
TGAGCCAGGATCAAACTCTCCATAATAGAGAACTTAAAAAGCTCATTTTGTTTTGCTGGCATCATCATTAAATGATGTCATAATTGTTTTGCTATCAGACTAACAAGTTAATCTGAAAAGCTATATTTCTTAACGTTTTGCATGTTCAGTTTTCAATGTTCATGGTGGAGCCTAGCGGGATCGAACCGCTGACCTCCTGCGTGCAAGGCAGGCGCTCTCCCAGCTGAGCTAAGGCCCCTAAATTATTAAATGGTCGGGAAGACAGGATTCGAACCTGCGACCCCTTGGTCCCAAACCAAGTGCTCTACCAAGCTGAGCTACTTCCCGTAATATATGGCGCGCCCGGCAGGAGTCGAACCCACAACCTTCTGATCCGTAGTCAGACGCTCTATCCAATTGAGCTACGGGCGCATATATTTTTCATAAAAGTGGTGCCGAGGACCGGAATCGAACCGGTACGGTAGTCACCTACCGCAGGATTTTAAGTCCTGTGCGTCTGCCAGTTCCGCCACCCCGGCACTTTAATGAATCTTTGGAGCGGAAGACGAGGTTCGAACTCGCGACCCCCACCTTGGCAAGGTGGTGTTCTACCACTGAACTACTTCCGCTCGGTTATAAAATTAAATGGTGCGGGTGAAGGGAGTCGAACCCCCACGCCTTGCGGCGCTAGATCCTAAGTCTAGTGCGTCTGCCAGTTCCGCCACACCCGCGTGTATAATTCACATAAAAGTGATGAGCCATGTAGGATTCGAACCTACGACCCTCTGATTAAAAGTCAGATGCTCTACCAACTGAGCTAATGGCTCGTACTATGGTGCCGGAGAAAGGACTTGAACCCTCAACCTACTGATTACAAGTCAGTTGCTCTACCAGTTGAGCTACTCCGGCGTTTGGAATAAATATGGTGGAGGATGACGGGCTCGAACCGCCGACCCTCTGCTTGTAAGGCAGATGCTCTCCCAGCTGAGCTAATCCTCCTGGGTATTAATATGTATGTTTATTCCAAGCCCAGCGACGTCCTACTCTCACAGGGGGAAACCCCCAACTACCATCGGCGCTGAAGAGCTTAACTTCCGTGTTCGGTATGGGAACGGGTGTGACCTCATCGCCTTCATCACTAGACTTGTATAAACTTTTGAAAGACAAGTTCTATTATAACACCTTCACAGAAAATTTCAAGTGTTTTTTTAAAAAATTATTCTTTCAAAACTGGATAAACGACATCTCTACAATACATACATTTGGTTAAGTCCTC
Organism: Psychrobacillus lasiicapitis; assembly: GCF_006861795.1. GTDB lineage: Bacteria > Bacillota > Bacilli > Bacillales_A > Planococcaceae > Psychrobacillus > Psychrobacillus lasiicapitis. The sequence continues at coordinate 1,256 of NZ_VDGH01000014.1, forward strand.
GATCGATTAGTATTCGTCAGCTGCACGTGTCGCCACGCTTCCACCCCGAACCTATCTACCTCATCGTCTTTGAGGNTTTCCCATTACGCAAGTAAGTAAGATCCCTCAAAGACGATGAGGTAGATAGGTTCGGGGTGGAAGCGTGGCGACACGTGCAGCTGACGAATACTAATCGATCGAGGACTTAACCAAATGTATTTATTGTAGAGATGTCGTTTATCCAGTTTTGAAAGAATAAATAAAAATTATTAAAATAACTATTGCAATTTTATCTAGTTATGGTATAATAAGACTTGCCTTTCAAATTAATATGTCTAGTGATGAAGGCGAAGAGGTCACACCCGTTCCCATACCGAACACGGAAGTTAAGCTCTTCAGCGCCGATGGTAGTTGGGGGATTCCCCCTGTGAGAGTAGGACGTCGCTGGGCATAGAAATATTCCGAAGTAGCTCAGTGGTAGAGCAATCGGCTGTTAACCGATCGGTCGTAGGTTCGAGTCCTACCTTCGGAGCCATTAATGGAGAGCTGTCCGAGTGGCCGAAGGAGCACGATTGGAAATCGTGTAGGCGGGTAACCCTGTCTCAAGGGTTCAAATCCCTTGCTCTCCGCCAGATAACTTCTCTAATACATAATGGCCCCTTGGTCAAGCGGTTAAGACACCGCCCTTTCACGGCGGTAACACGGGTTCGAATCCCGTAGGGGTCACCATTCATTTATAAGATATACCAGCATTAAACGGAGGATTAGCTCAGCTGGGAGAGCATCTGCCTTACAAGCAGAGGGTCGGCGGTTCGAGCCCGTCATCCTCCACCATTAAATTAAATTAGTAAGTATAATATTATCGCGGGGTGGAGCAGTTCGGTAGCTCGTCGGGCTCATAACCCGAAGGTCACAGGTTCAAATCCTGTCCCCGCAACCAAATGGTCCCGTGGTGTAGCGGTTAACATGCCTGCCTGTCACGCAGGAGATCGCCGGTTCGATCCCGGTCGGGACCGCCATTTAATTTATTTGTTTGAGATTTAGGATAAGCAAGCAGGTCGAGGAAGCAATCGAGTGAAAGAAGGAGCGTACCTAAGTACGTGACTGATAGAACGAGTGCAGCTGACGAAGAGATGCGAAGCTTAGCGTAAATCGAAATGGCTCAGTAGCTCAGTCGGTAGAGCAAAGGACTGAAAATCCTTGTGTCGGCGGTTCGATTCCGTCCTGAGCCACCATTAATAAGCCGGAGTAGCTCAATTGGTAGAGCAACTGACTTGTAATCAGTAGGTTGAGGGTTCAAGTCCTTTCTCCGGCACCACTCTTGGAGGGGTAGCGAAGTGGCTAAACGCGGCGGACTGTAAATCCGCTCCTTAGGGTTCGGCGGTTCGAATCCGTCCCCCTCCACCAGTTTTTAGGGGCATAGTTTAACGGTAGAATAGAGGTCTCCAAAACCTTTGATGTGGGTTCGATTCCTACTGCCCCTGCCAATTAATAAGTTAACTTGAATAATGGCGGTTGTGGCGAAGTGGTTAACGCATCGGATTGTGATTCCGACATTCGTGGGTTCGATTCCCATCAGTCGCCCCATATTCCTAATAAGTTAGCTCTTTTTTTATTTTATAATGGCGGTTGTGGCGAAGTGGTTAACGCATCGGATTGTGATTCCGACATTCGTGGGTTCGATTCCCATCAGTCGCCCCATTGGGGTATAGCCAAGCGGTAAGGCAACGGATTTTGATTCCGTCATGCCCTGGTTCGAATCCAGGTACCCCAGTTTATTTGCGGAAGTAGTTCAGTGGTAGAACACCACCTTGCCAAGGTGGGGGTCGCGAGTTCGAACCTCGTCTTCCGCTCCATTATTTCCTCCGGCGGCATAGCCAAGTGGTAAGGCACAGGTCTGCAACACCTTTATCACCGGTTCAAATCCGGTTGCCGCCTCCAGTTTTATAAATTAAACTTTGATACTTATATTTTGCCGGTGTGGCGGAATTGGCAGACGCGCGGGACTCAAAATCCCGTATCCTCTGGATGTGTCGGTTCGACCCCGACCACCGGTATCTTAGCTAAAAACCAGTTAATACAAGAAATAATAAAACACCCTCAAATGTTGATTTGATAACATTTAAGGGTGTTTTTGGTTTATATAATAGAGGCCAGCTTTTTGCTATTAGATTTTAGGTAGAAAACATAAAAGATACTGGAGGATAGCGTTGGATATGTAACACTAAATACATGTTTAGCACATCAACTATTTTCTTGCGAAACAGGTAGATATTATAATAGATTTGATAGATATATTTCCTTACAAAAGTGTGTATTATCGAAAAAGTTAAGGATGACTACATACCAAAAGAAGTTACCTATAGTATAAAACTTTAGTTTAGAACTTACATATTTTAATTAATATCAAACACTAATGCTTTTATTAACCGCCTGTTCCACCTATTAAATTCGGTAAAAACATAATAAATGGCTCTGCAAACATAAAAACAAATAGTAATATGATTAAGGCTATTGTAAATGGAAGTGTCGCTTTAGCAACTTGTTCTAAAGACAATCCACTAATAGCACTAGCAACGTTAAGGTTATCCCCAACCGGTGGTGTTAAAAAGCCAATTTCTGCTGCTAAAATCATGATAATTCCAAAGTGCACAGGATGCATTCCTAATTCTGTTACAACAGGCAATAAAATAGGGGCTAATAATATAATTCCAGCTAATGTTTCCATAAACATTCCGATAAACACAAGTAGTATAACAATTGCAGAAAGAATAACCCAGGAGCCGACAGGAAGAGATGTTAAAAACTCCGCAATTAATATTGGGATTTTCTCTATTGTAAGAATTCTTCCATAAGTAGAAGCAGTCGCTATAATAATAAGGATTATCCCAGAAATTAAAGTTGTCTGCTTAAATAATTCAATTGCATCTGCCCGTTTTATTTCCTTATAAATAAAAATTCCTAAAAAAGCACTATATGCTACTGCAATACCTGCCGCTTCAGTAGGAGTAAATATTCCTCCGTAAATTCCACCTAGTACAACGATTGGCATTAAAAGCGTCCATTTTGCTTCATTAATATACTTAAAGCGTTCTTTCCAAGTAGCTTTTTTTCCGGATCCAATAAACCCTCTTTTTTTAGAGATAATATAACTAATCGACCAAAGTAACACTGCGATAAATAAACCAGGTATGATGCCTGCAATGAATAAATCGCCAATAGAAGTATTTGTTGTAATACCATAAATAATTAAAGGTATACTTGGTGGAATAATTATCCCAAGAGTTCCAGCGGAAGCAACTACTCCTGAACTGAATCCTGGATCGTACTTTTCTTTTACCATCGCTGGAATCATAATTCCCCCGATTGCTGCAACTGTTGCAGGACCAGATCCACTAAGTGCGGCAAAAACGGTACAAGCCAAAATTGCAACCCCAGCAAGTCCCCCAGTCTGGTGACCAACAAATGACTTTGCGACATCAATCAATCTTCTAGAGAGCCCTCCGTGTTCCATTATTAATCCAGCAAATACAAATAGTGGAACTGCCATCAAAGCATAAGAATCTACTGTAGTGAACATTCCTTGTGCAATGAACTGAAGTGGCATTTTTTCGGTGATCAATAATGTTAAAACGGATGATATACCAAGTGCAAACGCAATAGGAACACTAAGAACCATTAAAATAATAAAACTTCCAAATAATATTAGAGTAGCCATGCTCACACCCCCTGTAAAATTAATGGCTTTCTTTTATGTTTTTCAATTCCTTAAAGCCATTTACGATATGTTGGGTAACTCTAAATGTCATTAATAAAGCTCCCATTGGTAATCCAAGATATACAATATACATTGGAATTCGGTTGGCAGGTGATACTTGTCCCATGTTGAACTGATTCATAACTGTTTGAACACTATAGTAATCTACAAATATTAGAAAACCTACCCAACAAAATAAAGCAATTATCTTAAGGATTTGACTATAAGTTGGAGAAATTTTATGAAGTATATTTACTAAAAAGTTAAATTTTACATGTCGCTGATATCTTACCGCAAAGGCTGCACTTGTATAAACAAACCAAACAAATGCATACCTGGATAATTCCTCGGACCATGTCAATGACTCATTAAAGATATAACGCATAACAACTTGGAAGATACATAAAAATGAGAAGAAAATTAATAAAATTGCGGATAAATACGTTTCAACATGGTCATCCAAATGTTTATAAAGATTCATTAAAGTCGCCTCCTTGAACACATTTAAACTAAATTACACCCAGAATTTCGTGATTAGATAATGGTATAATCGCCAATTTTCTGGGTGCTAATCTAGAAATTATTATTTTATTGCATCTAGGAATTTATCGTTTCCAGTAGCTTCAAGTAGTTGGATTAGCTTTTCTTTATCCACTTTATCTGCATTCTTTTCATAAAAAGGCACAGAAGCTTCAATCCATGCATTATATTCTTCATCAGTTAGGTCTCTAAAGATAGCACCTTCTTCTTCGAGCTTAACTCTTAGCTCTGCATCGATGGAACTATTTAATTCTCTCAAATACGTAACCGTATCATTTATAGATGATTGGATTATTGCTTGATTTTCTTTAGAAAGGCTATTAAAGAAATCTTTGTTCATAATATAGATTTCAGGATCATAAATATGCCCAGTTGTTGTAATATACTTACTAACCTCGTGGAATTTACCCGAATGGATTAGTCCAAGAACGTTTTCAACTCCATCGACAACACCTTGAGATAAACCTGTAAACACTTCAGTGAAAGCTAAAGGTGTTGGATTTGCTCCTACTTCTTTCCAATAAGCGATATGCATAGGGACTTCCATCGTACGAATCTTCAGCCCGTTGATATCCTTAGGTGTAACGATTTCTCCTTTATTGTTGGATAAGTGTCTATAACCAAGTTCACCATAATTCAATCCAACAAGTCCGCTTTGTTCTAATCCTTTCAATAATTCTTGTCCAAATTCACCATCAACAACTTCATGTGCTGTCTTTGAATCTTTAAAAATAAATGGAAAATCAAATATTTGTAGTGCAGAAGAGAAGTTTGCAAGTACTCCAACTGAAGGAGAAGACATCTGAATATTACCTGCTTGTGTACTTTCTATCATTTCTCTTTCTCCACCTAGTTGACCATCAGGATAAATATCTACTTCGATATTCCCATCAGATCTTTCTTCAACAAGCCTTTTAAATTCCATAAATGCTTTATGTTGAGTAGTTTCTGTAGAGACAACATGCGCTGCCATAATGGTGATTTTTTTATCACTACTTGAAGCAACGCCACTACTACTTGACGTTGAATTTGTTTTAGAACACGCTACTAGTGTTAATGCAACAACAGCTAAAAGTAAAAACAATAACTTTTTTTTCAATTTCTTCATATCCCCTTTATCAATGTGATAGGAACTTTCTTTTAGAACACACCATTCAATTACTTCATATGAATAATTTTAAAGTCATAGTTTTTTTATATCTTCGCTCCTTTCAGTCGATTGTCGACATCAAAATTTTATTTTTTAATTCGCCAATACCTTTAATACGAACTACCATTTCATCTTTAGGATTTACGGGACCTACTCCAAAAGGGGTTCCTGTAATAATTACATCTCCCGGAAGAAGGGTCATTATTTTGGAAACATAACTCACGATATAATCTATTCCGAAAATTAAATTTTCAGTATTGGAACTTTGCTTTAATTCACCATTTACATGGAGAGTGATATCTAAATTACTGGGATCGATGTCTCTTACAATACCTGGGCCAATTGGACAAAATGTATCAAACGATTTTCCCCTAGTCCACTGTCCATCAGAAAATTGTAAATCTCGTGCTGTTACATCATTTGCGATTGTATAACCCAAAATTGCGTCTTTAGATTCTTTTTCAGTTATGTTTTTAGTTTTCTTTCCAATGACTATTCCTAATTCTGCTTCATATTCAACATGATTAGTTTGTTTAGGGTAAATAACTACATCCTCTGTAGCAATTACCGTGGTGTTTGGTTTAAGAAAAATAAGTGGTTCTTTCGGTAGTTCAAGATTAACCTCTTTTGCATGATCAACATAATTAAGGCCAATACAAACTACTTTGGAAGGCTCAGTAGGGGGTAATAATTTTAAATCTGTTATGTCTAATTCTTGTTCTGTCACAGTAAAATTGGTAAAAATGTCTCCGTCAATCACTTTTACTTTTCCGTCTTTTAATAATCCATACAATATATTACTATTTTGATTTTCAAATCTAATTATCATCGTAAATAACTCCTTTCATATTTCTTTGATTTTTTACATAACCCATAAAAAGGTAACAGTAGATTGCGTTATATTAACCAGGTAACAGATTAATAGTTTTAATACTCTATGTTCAGGGTAATCACATTTATTCTCAGCTAGAACTTTTCTAAAGTTTTTTTAGTAGTCATATTGTCGACTATCGACAATATAATAAAAATATGGAGGGAATTATGTGACCAAAAAAAGGATTATTGCCTATAATCGATTGGAGAAACCAGTATTAGAAGAATTAAAAAGTAAGTATGACGTTAAGTTTTTTAAAAACATAAATACTAAAACTGACAAAGTCTTTCTAGATTACTTAGAAAAAACGGAAGGGATTATTGGGCTAGAATTAGAGGTTGATAAGGATTTATTAGTAAATGCCCCGAATTTGAAAATCGTCAGTAATGTTTCTGTTGGCTATAATAATTTAAATTTGGAAGAATTAGCGAAGAGGAATATTCTAGCAACAAATACACCAGATGTATTAACAGATACGGTTGCCGATACTATATTTGGTTTATTATTAGCTACGGCAAGACGAATCCCAGAGTTAGACCATTACGTTAAATCAAAACAGTGGAATGACCCACTAGAATCAGAACATTATGGCATAGATGTGCATCATAAAACATTGGGGATTATTGGAATGGGGAAAATAGGGCAAGCAATTGCTCAGCGTGCAAACCTTGGATTTGATATGAAGATTTTATACAATTCTCGTAATAAAAAGCCGAAAGCTGAAGCAAAGTATAATGCTACTTATTGTAGTTTGGATGAATTACTTAAACAATCTGATTTTGTTATACTAATCACTCCATTAACGGAGGAAACAAATGGTTTTATTGGTCGAAGGGAGTTTCAACTGATGAAAAAGTCAGCCATTTTTATCAATGGGTCTCGAGGAAAAACCATTATAGAAAAAGATCTCATTGAATCATTAAAAAATGGGGAAATTGCCGCAGCTGGTCTCGATGTTTTTAAAATAGAACCGGTTGAACATGATAATCCATTATTAAACATGAAAAATGTTGTGACACTTCCTCACATTGGTTCTTCAACCTATGAAACTGAGTTGAAAATGTCTGAACTAGCGGCTAAAAATCTCGTTGCTGGTCTAAATGGTGAAAAACCACCTTCTTTAATTAATACGGACGTTTGGGAAAATATTAAGCCATTAGTAAGTAAAAAAACAATTGACAAGTAAAAAAATAGATTTATATTCTCTTACTAATTGTCGACAATCGACTAACTGGCTGATCTCTTCATTAAGGCAATATTAAGGGGGAATATCATTTATTATGAATGATTCCATCAAACAAAAGTCCTTAGGTGAACTTGTAGCAAATGAAATAAGGAAAAGTATCTGGAATAAAGAACTAGAATTCGGCCAAAGGTTAATTGAAAATGATTTATCGGAAAAGTACGATGTTAGTCGGAGTACAATAAGAGATGCACTGAAAATTCTTGAATTTGAAGAATTGGTAATTAGTAAGCCAAGAAAAGGCACTTATATTTCTCCGTTTTCTAATAAAGATTGGCGAGAAATAATTGAACTTCGAACGATGGTAGAAGCTTATGCTTTCGTTAAAGTAATTCCAAAACTTGAAAGTGAGCAAATCAAGAAATTAGAGATGATTCTAGAAGATATGAATATCAATACAATAAATGAAAATTGGAACAATTTATTTGACTTAGACATGAAGTTTCATAGTTACGTTGTAAATTTATCTGGAAATTCTCGAGTTATTAGAATTTACGAATCCATTCAGGTTCAAATAAGAACTTTTCTTGTTAATCTTGATAAATATTATTCTAACCACCAGTCATTCTATGAAGAACAAAAAGAACTATTTGAAACTATGTTAACGAAGGACCCTGAACTAATTGATAAAAAGATCCGTATCCATATTGAATATGTAGAAGGTGAACTTCTGGCAGATGACCAAAATGCAATTAATGATTAATTAACTTTATTAGAGGTGATAAGAATGCAAAACTTATTGTTTATTGATGGAAATTGGACTGGGGAAAACTTGGAGAAGTTTCCGGTCTACAACCCGGCTACTGGTGACATAGTATCTGAAGTCCCAAAAGGCGGTAAAGAAGAGGCGTTTGCAGCCGTGGAAGCAGCACATCGAGCATTTGAATCATGGTCTGACACTACTGCTTATGAGCGAGCAGCTCTACTGAAAAAGTACTTTCATGTAATTATTGACCATGAAGAAGAACTAGCAGAATTAATGACAAAAGAAATGGGAAAGCCGTTTACTGAAGCAAAAGGTGAAGTTCATTATGCTGCGAACTATATTGAATGGTACGCAGAACAGGCAAAACGGATTTATGGTGAAACAATTCCTAGTCATGATAAAAACAAACGACTTCAAGTTTGGAAAAAACCTATTGGTGTTGTTGCTGCAATTACACCATGGAATTTCCCAGCTGCCATGTTAACGAGAAAAATGGGTCCAGCTTTAGCTGCTGGATGTACAGTCGTTATAAAGCCAGCAAGTGACACACCATTAACGGCAATTAAACTTGTAGAATTGGCGGAAGAAGCAGGGTTTCCAAAGGGAGTTATTAATATTGTAACTGGTTCTTCTAGTGAAATAGGTGGTGTCTTTTTATCAGATCCACGAGTAAAAAAGATTACCTTCACGGGTTCTACGGAAGTTGGAAAAGTTCTAATGCGACAAGGTGCTGACACCGTGAAAAAGCTAAGTCTTGAGCTTGGTGGTCATGCACCGATGATTGTTCTTAACGATGCAAATATCGAAACTGCAGTTCAAGGAGTCATGGCTTCAAAATTTAGAAATGGTGGTCAGACTTGTGTTTGTGTTAATCGGGTTTATGTACAGTCTAAAATCTATGAACAGTTCATCGATGTCTTTGCTGCTCGAGTAAAGGAACTTAAAGTAGGTAATGGGATGGAAAGTGGTGTAAATATCGGTCCGTTAATTAATCAGGCTGCCGTGGAAAAAGTCGCTGAACATGTCCAAGATGCTGAAAAAAATGGTGCTACAGTAGTTGTGGGTGGCGGCCAGCCAGAAGAAAAAGGGAATTACTATTTGCCAACAATCATTAAAGATGCAAATGAAAATATGTTAATTATGCGTGAAGAAACATTTGGTCCAGTTGCCCCAATCCAAAAATTTGAGAGCATTGAGGAAGCAATTAAATTAGCAAATGATACACCATATGGTTTAGCGGCATATGTTTTTACAGAAAATATTTCGCAAGGTACAAAAATTATTGAAAGATTAGATTATGGAATTATCGGTTGGAATGACGGAGCACCTTCTGCTGTGCAAGCTCCCTTTGGGGGCATGAAAGAAAGTGGGCTTGGCCGCGAAGGCGGTCATCAAGGGATGGATGATTTTCTAGAAATACAATATGTATCGATCGGAATCTAAACATATATTAGGGGGAGAAGAAATATGTCAATAACACACGGGAAAAATTTAAAAGAAGAGTTAGTAGAGTTAGACAAAAAGCATTTTATTCATCCGACATCTAATATGAAACAACTTCAAGAGGATGGTCCAACATTTATTTTTACTGAAGGTGATGGGATTTATTTGAAGGATGTAGAAGGAAGAAAATTAATCGACAGTCTTTCTTCCCTATGGAATGTAAACATTGGACATGGGCGCAAAGAACTTGCAGAAGTCGCAAAAAAACAAATGGAAAAACTAGCATTCACTTCTACTTTTAATAACTGGAGCCATGAACCCGTTATAAGACTTGCCGCTGAAATTGCAAAATGGACACCTGGAGATTTAAATGCGACATTCTTTACTTCTGGTGGATCGGAAGCTAATGATACTGCTTTTAAAACTGTTCGTCATTATTGGAAAATTAAAGGTCTACCAGAAAAAAAGAAAATTATATCTAGAAAACTTTCTTATCATGGCGTTGCTATGGGAGCTACAAGTGCAACGGGTATTGAACAATTTCATACGTTTACTACGTCAATTGCTCCCGATTTTCACTATGTCGATAGTTCAGTAGAATCATTGAAAGAACTGATTGCAAAAGAAGGTGCTGATACGATTGCTGCATATATTTCAGAGCCTGTTCAAGGATCTGGTGGAGTAAATCTTCCTCCCCAGGGATATTTCCAAGCAGTTAGAGAAATTTGTGACGAAAATAATATTTTATTTATTGCAGATGAAGTGATTTGTGGTTTCGGTCGTCTAGGAACCAATTTCGGTATTGAACGATTCGGTGTGATTCCTGACATTATTACAATGGCTAAAGGTATAACGAGTGGATACGCGCCATTGGGGGGGATGATTCTTTCCGAAAGACTTCATAATGATATCATTGAAAAAACGGAAGGAAACTTCTGGCATGGGTATACGTATAGTGGTCATCCGACTGCAGCTGCTGTTGCACTCAAAAATTTAGAAATTATTAAGAACGAAAATCTAATGGATAATGTTAATATAGTTGGAAAACAGATGCTTGAAGGTTTCGAGTGGATTAAGGAACAAAATGATAATGTAGACAATGTTCGTGGAATGGGCTTACTAGGAGCGATTAGTCTAGAAAAAGCTTCAAAATCTGTTGAACCAATCGGGCCTAAAATAGTTGCAAAAGCACTTGAAAAAGGATTAATTTGCCGTTCTGTTATTTACGACGGACAAGATACTCTTGCATTCGCTCCACCACTTATAATAACGAAAAATCAAATGGATGATATGATTACAATCATCAATGAATCTATTAAAGCAGTAAAATAGTATGGGCAGGTTGGCATTTATGCCAACCTGTTTTGTGTTATGCTCCAGAGTTGCATGTTCTCATTATCTGGATAATTTTTACTAACAATTATTTATCACCTATCATGCTGATATATGAAAAACTATATAATCGAGCATTGGAACTAAAACAATTACTTTCTTCAACTATATACGATGAATAGAGATCTAAAAATACTTATTGAATCTGCTAACTTGGTGATGCCAGATTTACATTGGGAATATTGGAAGATGAATAATTTGAAAGAGGAAATGGTAGATACAGAGAATGAAACAGTATTAAATCTATACAAATCCGTCGGGTTTGAGGTCATAGAAAAGGAAAATAGATATTTTATTGAGCTCTAATTGTTAATTTCTTTCGACAGAGGGTCTTCGTTTAATGGTCATTGAGAGAAATTTATTAGTTAATTGTTTAATAAAAATGAAAACAGGGAAGTTAATAATATAGAAGTTGGCTAGGTGAAAGGTATTTCAGAGTGAGCCGACGTATAGAAAAATATTAGAAAAATGGGGGTCCTAAAAATGATAAAAAAATATAACTTCATTATGAATGGTAAAATTATAGAAGTAAATGCTTCCTCTAAAGTAGAAGCGTATAAAAAAGCAATGGCGATAAACTTTGAAATGGATAAGGAAAAGAATCTTCCTACAAAGAATTGTGTATATTCCTGATAAAAATTTGATGAGGACATTAAAACAGGAATATATTGCAGCTTGTTGAGAGCTATATCGACGCTTTTTAAGTAAGCCTAAAACGATTCGATTATGTCAGCCATAATCGAGTCGTTTTCGTTAATAAATGTATTAGAGAGCTAAAAGTGAATTGAGTTTAAACCAAGATGGAGAGGATATCGGCCTGAACATGTAGTTGAATGGGGAACAATAAAAGGCAGGTTCAACAAATTAACCTGCCTTAACTTTATTATATTAGTATGAGTTCGTGTTATAGTCTATACCGCTTTCATCATCTATGCTGGTCTAAAAGAATTTGATTACCATCTGGATCTTCAATTGTAAAATATGCAGGTCCTTCTGTAGTTTCATCCGCTTCTTGCAGTATTTTTATTCCTTTTTCTTGAAGCTGTTTTTGAAGTTCTCGAACATCTGTAAACGCCTCAAGATTTTCTGCATTACTATTCCATCCAGGATTAAAAGTTAGAATATTATTTTCAAACATACCTTGGAAGAGGCCAATTATACAATTATCATTTTTCATGATAAGCCAATTTTGTGTAATATCTCCTCCCATAGCTTGGAAACCGAGGTTTTCGTAAAATGTTTTTGATGTATTTATGTCTTTTACTTTTAAACTTACAGAAAATGCTCCTAAATTCATATCATAACCGCCTTTTAGTCAGAATTATTAATAAGTATAAGAGAGTAAACGAAATTATACAAGCACCAGAGAAGAGCATCATAACCCTGATGGCTCCATGGGAATAACTACGCTAGTGATTCCTTGAAGTCAGAATGGAGATTGTATTAAATTCATCTATTTGGTATATTATTAAGTATATATAATCTTTGATGTGGCCAAGTAAATAAGAATTGTGAAACAGAAAATATAGCAGCTTGCTGAGAGCTATATCACCGCTTCTTGTTGAAACCTACCACGGAGATGTTATGCAAACATAACCGAGTCGTTTTCGTTAACAAACGTATTAGAGGGCTAAAAGGAATTTTAGCTAAACTAAGGTGGTACCACGTCTATCCAGCACAGAGACGTCCTTTTCCGAGGACTGCTCTGTGCTTTTTATTATTAGGAGGGAACTTTATGACAAGTCAACAACAAAATGATTTTTCGAAATGGTATATCGACACAATTCAGAAGGCAGATTTAATGGACTATACGCCAGTCCGTGGGTGTATCGCATTTAAACCAGATGGCTTTGAGATCTGGGAACATATTCAAGCTGAAATGGATCGACGTTTTAAAGAGACTGGACATCGCAATGCCTATTTCCCAATGCTTATTCCGGAATCATTTTTCCAAAAAGAAAAAGATCATATCGAAGGCTTTTCACCAGAGCTTCCATGGGTAACAGAGGCGGCAGGTGAAAAATTAGAAGAGCGTCTAGCACTTCGCCCAACTTCTGAAACGATGATTGGTCATTTATATTCTGACTGGATTAAGAGTTACCGTGATCTACCTGTACTTATCAACCAATGGGCAAACGTATTCCGTTGGGAAAAGAAAACTCTTCCTTTCATACGTACTTCTGAATTTTTATGGCAAGAAGGGCATACTGCGCATGCAGATGAAGAAGAAGCACGCAAGGAAACAATGCAGATGCTTAACATCTATAAAGAGGTAGTAGAAGAGCTATTAGCAATTCCAGTATACGATGGTCAAAAAACACCTTCTGAACGCTTTGCTGGGGCTGTAGATACGTATTCCATTGAAGCCATGATGAAAGACGGAAAAGCAGTGCAAGCTGGTACATCTCATTACCTTGGAACAAAGTTTGCGGAAGCATTTGATATTAAGTATTTAAATAAAGAAAACAAGCATCAGCATGTGCATACAACATCGTGGGGAACATCTACACGTCTAATCGGTTCGGTTATTATGGTTCATGGTGACGAACAAGGGCTTGTATTGCCACCACGTATTGCACCAACTCAAGTTGTATTAATACCAGTAGGACCTTGGAAAAAGAATCCTGCTATTATGGAAAAACTAGATGAAGTTTTTGCTTCCCTTAAAGCAAAAGGTATTCGTGTACGTTTAGACGATTCTGACCAATCTCCTGGCTACAAATTCAATGAGTGGGAGTTAAAAGGAGTTCCAGTTCGTGTGGAATTAGGACCACGTGATTTAGAAAATAACCAAGCATTATTAAAAGCGCGTGACGAAGCGGACAAAGTAACTGTAGATATTCCTAATCTAGTGGAGCGTATTGAAGAAGAACTAGCAACTATGCAAACACGTTTACTAGAAAAAGCTCGTGCATTCCGCGATCAAAACTCGCATACACATGTGAACTCATTAGAGGAGTTAAAACAACATCTTACTGATTCAACTGATAAAGGAGAAATCCCAGGCTGGATTCTTGCTGGATGGTGTGGCGATGACGCTTGTGAGGAGAATGTGAAGAATGAAACGAAATTTACGACGCGTAATATTCCATTCAACCCACCTACTGAAAAAGCAACATGCATCAACTGTGGCAAGGATTCGAAACATACTGTATGGTTCGGTCGTGCATACTAATTAAATAGAAAATATAAGTTAAAAAATCAACCATTGCTTGTTAAATGGTTGATTTTTTATTTTTTCAACATTTCATGTAAGATAAATGAAATACATTCGTCTAATTATTAAAGAAAGGGGGGATCCCTTGGAGAAGAGCTTAATAGAAAAATGGTTTGAGCTATACGAACAAGATATAACCAGCTTTCTAATATACTACACTGGATCAATGGAAATAGAAGATCTGGTACAAGAAACATTTCTTCGAGCGTGGAGCAAAATAAATAAATATAATGAGAGCTCCCATCCAAAAACATGGCTTATATCCATCGCCAGAAATATGGTAATAGATCGTTACAGAAGAAATCGAGTTTGGAGCAAAATCAGGCATACCTTATTACAAGAGCAGAATTTTTCTAATAGTACAGAACAGCATATCATTCTAAATCAAGAAAACAGCCATTTATACAATGCTATTAGTCAGCTTCCATCAAAATATAAAGAAGTCATCATTCTTAAAGGGATTTTGGAGATGTCATCCAAGGAAGTTAGCCATGTGATGAAAAGTAATGAGAATAATATAAATGTGATATATCATCGCTCCTTGAAAAAAATAAAGACACTCTTAGAAAAGGAGGGATATGAATATGGAGGATTATAAGGAACTGCAAAATCGTTTGAGAAACCTTCCAAAGTATTCACTGGAGAATGAACAAAAAGAAAAATTATTGTATACGTTGAGAGCTAAGCAAAATATAGTTAAGAAACCAGTCTTATTAAAGCCAATATTTACGATTGTAGCCATATGCTCTATACTTCTTTTGCTTTTATTAACGCATGAAGATTATTACAAATTAAGTGCACAACAAGGAACAGTTTTTACATTACCAGATAGAGATCAAGAAGTACTGGGAGTGGAAGGTAGGATAGGGATTCTTGTTTTTAATGAACAATTTGTTGCAGAGGACAAGAGAAGAGTGTCCAAGATGATGCTTTACTTCTGGGGAGATGAGCATGCGCTTGTGGACAAAAAGTTCAGAGTAGAAGCGGTAAATATAAAAAGAGAAAAGATTGTGTTAACAGAAGGTGTTCTCTCAAGCGGCCTTTATAGTGAGGATGCTCATACATTAGCTAGATTTATTCCGTTCCCATCAGAAGGGGAATGGCAGTTATCGTTTTATGTGGAAGATGTACTATTCGAAGCATTTACAGTTAATGTCTTCCCACCATTCCCTAAAACGGAAAACTATGCACTCGTTGATTCTCCAAAGGAAATTCCAATCGGTGAAGCTTATGAAGTATATTTACAAAGTACACTTGGAGAAAAGGAAATAATCGAGGTGAAGTTACTCGATAACAAAGGGAGAGTAATGGAAACTACCGTTTTTAAGCAGGACAATAGCGTGATAGACGGTGAAGGGGGAGGAATAATTTATTATTACAAGGGTAATCTAACATGGAAAGATCATGGAATGTGGAAGCTCCTTATTGATGGAGAACAAACGAGAATATTTGAGAATTAGTATGAAAAAGTATTCAAACTCTTGATGATAGTTTATACACATAATTTTCGATAAAATAATAGTAGAGACGTTCCTTCATTAAATGAAAGGAACGTCTCTATCTACATAATGTATTTACACTAATACTACAGAATCTTTGGAGGAAGATAATATTACTGGCTGTTCAATATGCGTTGCTTTCACATCAAACTTAGGATGAAGGGTTTCTAATTGATCACCTAGTAATAACTTAATTGCATAATAGGGGAAATTAATATCGGAAAGACAGCTTATATGTAATCCACCACTCATACGAGGGTTAATTTCTAATAGTTTTGGGATACCGTCTTTATATCTTACTTGGATATTGAACACATAAGGAATTTTATATTGTGCAGCCATTTTCTCAGCGATTTCGATTAATTCTTTATTGTATTCAATCTCACGAATTCGTCCATTTCCTTTTTTCCTCGGTATTGCCGTAAGTAGAGTTCCATCAGCTTCGGCTAGACAGTCAATGCTATACTCATAACCATCGAGATATTCTAAAACCATCAAGTCGGGGAAATGCTCCTGCGTTTGTAAAATTTTAATAGCTGTATCATAAGAAATCTTTTGTGAGGAAGCGGTACTGAATATAAAAGGAATAGTATCTGCTTTATTATCGATAATACGGAATCCGCTCGCACCTTCTCCAATGACAGGCTTAATACATAGCTTCGTATTATTCTTACTTAATGCCTCATAAGCAGCTTGGAATTCTTTCGCATTGTTGACAATTCGGTAGGAAGGGATAGCTACTATAAAATTCCCTTCATTCGCTTGGTTTTCTAAGGATCGATACATCGCTGCTTTATCATCTACTATGGCCATTAAATCACCATCTGGACAAACTAACACTTTTACACCGATTTCCTCGAATTTGTCTAAGTGTTGAGAGATAAGCACATTTTCTTTTCGTGGAACAAATACATGAATCTGATTTTGTATGCAGAAATCTATACAAAACTGTAAATATTCTTCTCCCTCGATATCTGGTTCTGTCCCTGATACATCACAGTAATTAAAATACACAGTATCTGGATTAGGGTGTGTACCGTAAATAACGAACTCCTGTTGATCCGGGTTATGTCGAATCATCTCCATGTAGTGGGCTACAGTTGAAAACCATCTATTGAACCAAATATTAATCGGCATGTTAATTCCTCATTTTCTATGTAATATTTTAGGATAATTAAAGAAAATTATATTATTAAAACGCCCCTCCACAAAAGTGGGGAGGAGCGTTTTACATAGTAGGAAATCGCAGAGCACACTAATTAAAGATCGTTTGCTATTGCAATGGATGGTCATTAGTCATGAGTCACAAAGTGAAAGGTTAGAGGTCATTGGTTTGTCTAATTCAATTTGAGAGTGATTTCCTAACTATGCCCTGATAAGGAGTCTCACCTTACCAAGGGTTATGCGTATTTTTCATCATCAAAATTAATCGTGATGGAGTAGTTTTTGGCATTGATGATCCCTGATAGCTTGTTTGCTTCTTTTTCGTATTGTAGAGCATTTACACGATACTCTTCAGGATTAAATAAGGCAACCTGGACATAGGTGGTTCCATCACCGTATCCGTATTGTACTCTTTCTTTTTCAGAGACACCTAATTGTTTATATATTCTTGCTTGGGCACGCATTTGTGTAGCGAGCTCTATTGCTTCTACAATTGTATAAGCTTTGTCTTTAAATGTAACTGTATTGCTTATATTCGCTTCATAGATAAGTTTGTCGAGCGTTCGAATATCTTTTCGTGTTAATGTAATTTCATTGTCTACAACAGAGACCGTACGAGGTCCAATTTCAGGAGAAGTGCCTTTTTCAATAGTTATAAAAGCTACGCGCATAATTTCTTCTTCGAGCTCATGAATTCTCTTTAGTAAAATACTTTTTAGTTTAACAGCCTCAGCTAACGAAATATTTGCCATATGTCAAATCTCCCATTCTCTATTATTTTTATGTAAAACAGAAGAATTTGCTTCTCCACCATGAATTTGAGTGAACATTGTTTCCATCGACTGGATTAGTTTTTGACCTTCCTCGATATTCATTGATGGACGGAGGAAGACGATTTGAACGGCATCCGTTGTTGTTTCAGTTACTGCTGTACGGATTGAATCGACAAATGGACTACCAAATGCACAGGCCGTATCTTGAAGCGTAAGTATATTATGTAATTTGTTTTCTCTACCATTCAATCCTTCATAAGTCGTGTCTTCATTGCCAATAGAGATTTGGATATCTCCTTCAATCTTTTCTAAATCGTATATGCCCATTGGTATTTCATAGCGCAACGAGAAGAAATTATTTAAATCTACTGCTGAATGCATTGGTGTGATATAATTTTGTTTTGCAATTCGTCGATATAGTGCTTCGGTTGAGTGACGGTATCTGTTTGGATCAGCACCAAACTTTTTCCACATAGCTCGCCATTCTTTTATACCGTCAAATTCGGTAACTTTTTTCTCTTCCATTTCAAAGAAAAGCTGTTCTTGAAATAATTGGAGACGACCTTTAAGCATTTGAGGCGAAGGAGAAACGACAATTTTGGTATAATGAATAATGCCTATTTTAAAATTAGGTTCGATTTGCAATAAAGAATCATTTAATGTAAACATCATAGCAACCATCCTTACAACTATTTTCTTAAGTGTATCATAAGAAGGGAGAACAATTGTGAATATCAATCAATTTCAACAACAACTAATAGAATACGCAGCTTCCATTGGAATTGATAAAATTGGGTTTACGTCTGCTTCTCCATTCAAAGAATTAAAAAATAGATTAATTCGCCAACAAGAGCTAGGATATGCTTCGGGTTTTGAAGAATCGGATATTGAAAAAAGAGCGCATCCAGAGCTTTTACTTTCTGATGCAGAGAGTATAATTTCGATTGCCATAGCGTATCCATCGAAAATGAAAGATGCTCCGAAAAGTATAAAAGGTGCGCGACGGGGAATCTTCGCTAGAGCTTCTTGGGGAACGGATTATCACACCGTCTTACGAGAAAAGCTCGCACTCTTAGAGTTATATATATTAACCCATATACCGGATGCAAAACTGCGTTCCATGGTAGACACGGGTGAGTTGTCCGATCGTGCAGTTGCAGAACGTGCTGGAATCGGTTGGAGTGCCAAAAACTGTGCGGTTATTACTCCTGAATTTGGCTCTTACGTATATTTAGGTGAGATGATCACATCCATTCCATTTGCTCCAAGCGAACAGATGGAGGATCAATGTGGCGAGTGTACACTTTGTTTAGATATTTGTCCGACTGGGGCATTAATTCAAGGCGGACAGTTAAATGCACAAAGATGCATTGCTTTTATCACACAAACGAAAACAATGGTTCCAGATGAATTTCGCACAAAAATAGGGAATCGTATATATGGGTGCGATACTTGCCAAACGATTTGCCCGAAAAATAAAGGAAAAGCGAATTTGCATCAAGAAGCATTTACACCAGATCCAGAGCTTGTAAAGCCACTGCTTCTCCCATTGCTGAACATGACGAATCGGACGTTTAAAGAGACATATGGACATATGTCTGGTGCTTGGAGAGGGAAAAACCCAATTCAGCGAAATGCCATATTAGCGCTTGCTCACTTTAAAGAAGTGTCCGCTGTACCAACATTGATTGAACTGATGGAAAAGGATGCTCGTCCAGTTATAAGAGGAACAGCAGCTTGGGCTATTGGAAAGATAAATACAGAAGAGGGTCTAACTGCATTGAAGAAAGCAGAGCAAAACGAAAAAGTAGAAGAAGTACTGGCAGAAATTCGTAAAGGATTAGAGTTTTATACTATTGAGAAATAGGAAGTGGAAATAGTGAGTATTAATATCGTGTTATATCAACCAGAAATCCCTGCAAATACAGGGAATATCGCTAGAACATGTGCAGGAACAGGAGCAAAATTACATTTAATCAGACCTCTTGGATTTTCGACAGATGACAAAATGCTAAAACGAGCTGGCTTAGACTATTGGGAGCATGTGGATATTACGTATTACGATGGGTTAGATGAATTTTTTGAGGCACACCCAGAAGCGGAATATTATTTGATCACAAAGTTTGGAGCAAAGCCGCATACTACTTATAACTTTAGTGACGCGGAGAAGGATCATTTCTTTATTTTTGGTCGCGAAACGAAAGGGTTGCCACGTGAACTAATTGATGCGCATCCCGACCGAGCGCTTAGAATCCCGATGAATGATAATATTCGTTCCTTAAATTTATCTAACACGGCTGCTATATTAATATATGAAGCGTTAAGACAACAAGATTATCCTAATTTACATTAAAAAAAACGGACGAGCCCATAAAGGCATCGTCCGTTTTAACATACATTCTTATTTTTTAGATGCACCTGGTTTGTCATCATATCCTGCAGTGAAGATCGCAGTAAGGAATGCTACACAAACGCCAAGAACTAGGATTAATCTCATATTAAGCGCCTCCTCCAGTATATTCAACCATAAGTATACATCACTTTAAGGTAAAAAGAAATATTGGCAAAAATGAATTTATGGCAAAAAATGTACCTTTTGAGAGTTGCATCTGCCATCTAATTCTACTAGGATATAGAAAAGGAGTGATTTTTTAAATGAGTAATTTGAAAAATGGTCCAGAAAACGGTTCGATGGCAACAAATATGGAAGAAGTAAAGCAACTAGGAAAACAAATGGAGAAGCTTCGCGATGACAATGAGCTAGAAAAAGATCATCGAGTATCTGATCCGGCACAATCAGATGATACTTCTTCTATTAAACAAAGGAAAAACGACTGAGCTTTTCAGTCGTTTTCTTTAAAAGAAAGGATGATCAATATGGAATTACATATGGATTCAACAAAACGTTTAGCAAACGGAGTAGAAATGCCACGTATTGGTTTAGGAGTTTACAAAATGACCGAACCAGATATTGCGCTACAAGCAATATCCACTGCCTTAGATAATGGCTATCGTCATATTGATACGGCTTCTCTTTATGCAAATGAGAAAGAAGTAGGAGAAGCAGTTCGCAACTCTAAGCTTCCAAGAGAAAAAGTTTTCATCACAACAAAAGTATGGAATACCGATCAAGGATACGATCAAACATTAAAAGCGTTTGAAAAGTCCTTAGAGCTTCTTGGCTTAGATTATATAGATTTGTATTTAACCCATTGGCCAGTAAAAGAAACGTTTGTGGATACATACCGTGCAATTGAGCGTTTATATGAAGAGAAGCTGATTCGTGCAACAGGAGTTTCGAATCATCATCAGCATCATTTAGAAGCAATTGCAGCAAAAGCCAATATTCAACCAATGGTAAACCAGATTGAATGTCATCCAAGATTGACACAAGTGAATCTTAGAAATTATTGTACGGAAAAAGGAATTGCAATAACTTCCTGGTCACCTCTAGCAAGGGGGAGATTGCTCGATGAATCTACTTTAAAAAACATTAGTGCTAAATACGATAAAACAACCGCACAAGTAATTATTCGTTGGCACTTACAGAATGATTTAATCGTCATTCCAAAATCAGTGACACCTGCTAGAATAATAGACAACTTCCAGGTTTTTGATTTTGAGCTGTCAGCTGAGGATATGCAACATATCGATGCACTAAATTTAGATGAAAGAACTGGGATGGATCCAGATACTTTTTAGATTGTCTAAGTGAATTAAGAGGTACATGAATTCTATTCATGCCTCTTTTTCTTTTGTTTCGCTTGTTTTATTTCTTTCATTTGTTCCTGATATTCTTTCTCTACGTCAGTAGTTGTCGGGATGAAGGGCTGCTGATTATAATCGGTTCTTTTACCGTATCGTAACATCTCGTAAATAATCATCCCGTTATTAGGCATCCCATTTAAAGTTTTCATCGGCACCAAATCAAACAAAACATAGTAAAACGCATAAAAAATAAAGCGTTCCCAAAAATCCTTTTGTTCTTGTATGAATCCATTTGCTAAAAGCGCATTAATAACTAATGCAAGTAATAGGTTAACGAGAATGGGACCAGCGTAAATAAAAATATAAGCAAATTTATTGTTTCTTTTTATATCATCATAAGAAAACCAACTATATAGATGATAATATTTTCGAACATCGAAAATTCCTATTTTAAAAATCCGAGGGCCAGATCCAATAGTGAGCCTTGGGTTTTCCACACCTAAAAGTTTACTTACAATTAAGTAGCCACTCTCTCTTAAAAAAACTACAATAGGCAAAATGATGAAAGCTGAAATAACTACTGATAGTAAATCCGCAAATCCAAACAAGTATATCGCTTCCCTTTTATTCAAGATACTACACTACTTTATGAATACCCATGTTAATTGAAATAAGTCTTGTAATCATTTTCCAAAAGATATGTTAATACTTTTTATATTTAACAGAAACTAGTAGAGACTCTAGGCATATTTTGTTTAGTTGATATATGACAGGGAAGACAAATAAAGAGTATGCATATAAATAATTTCAAAGAAAGGAATGGGAATATTGAATATGAATGAACAAAACAAACAACCATATGCCGATCAATTGAGCGCACAAGAGCGATTACAAACAGCTGCAATTGCGATGGAATCTAACAAGCTACTTCATGCGACTGATATGAACGGAAAAAGGGGCACTAATACTACAGTGGACCTTCAAGTAGTCGAAGAATTGATACAGGACTGGCCAACACTCTCCAAAAAAGTAACGCAAAAAATGATCGAATTTTATGGCCCTCCTAATGACACTACTCATTCAACAATTGTTTGGTACTATAATGGTCCATGGAAGAAAACAATTGTTTATAAGGAAGGGGTTCCCCATGATTTTCCGGAACCTCATGTAGATATGCTCGAACAATTTATAGATTATCATGTACCAGCATATAAAGCTGGGGAAATAGCAAAACTAGAAGGTAGCCTTGTTATTGATAGAACAAGAGGAGAGGTCTCCGTACATTGTGATAACGAAGGTGCCAATACTTTGTCTATGAATATGATGCATGAAATAGTAACTGGTAAAAGGACTGCTGAAGAAGCTCGAGAAAAAATTGCGGAACAAATTACCGAGTTTTTGATGAACAGACCTGCACCCTATGCAGAAAAGTTTCAGTTTGAACTTCCTCAAAAGGAACAGGTGGATCCGGATGTGACAATTGTGAAGGATGAGGAGCTAATGCAGGCAGTGGAAAGCGCAAAGAAAGAATTAAATTTATAAAAAAATCAGTCTCGGAGAATAAGTTTTCCGAGACTGATTTTTCGATTTTTGAAGGGAAAAAGGCAGTGCTATCTCTTGTCTTCTACGATTATTATTTCGCCTGTAATCGGATGAACAAATTGCACTTTAAAAGCATGCAATTCATACGTTTTAGTAGGTGTTTTCTTTGCTCCGTATAAATCATCACCCACAATCGGATGACCTAGATGGGCAAAATGGACACGGATTTGATGTGTACGACCCGTTTCTAATATGGCATGTACCTTTGTAAACTGTGGATGTCTGCCGGCTACTTCGTAATGTGTGATGGCTTGTTGACCGGAAGGGGAAATCCGCTTTCTCGTTGGATGATGGCGATCGTTTCCGATTGCAGCCCGAATCGTGCCATGCTGGTTTTTTAACTGTCCTTCCAAAATTGCCTCGTACGTGCGGATAATTGTTTTATTCTCCAGCATACGATCGAGCATTCCTTTTACAATCGGGTTTTTCGCAACTACGATCAAACCTTTTGTGCCTTCATCAATTCGGTGAACATGTTCCCCATAATTTTGACCTTTACTTGATAAGTAGTGGGATACTGTATTCATAAATGTATGATTTTGACCATCTTCGTTCGGATGAGTTGTAACACCACGAGGTTTAGATGCTATTAATAAGTATTCATCCTCATATGCAACATATAACGGGATTTGGTCGGAAGGGACGTAATTGGACGATTCCCCTTCCCATTTAAAAACTAATACATCTCCTTTTTTGTTTGGTAATTTCCATTGTAATAGTTCCCCACTAGTATTACTCACAGCTTTTTGCATACGTAAATCATGGATAAGTTTTTTCCCGAGCTTCCAGTTGTTTTGTAAGATCGTCTCAATTGTTAGTCCGTCTTCCGGAACTGTATAAGTTAATGTATGTAGCATCCTTTATTCTCCTTTAAAAAAGGTCATGTCTAGAGGACACGACCTTTCCAATTATTTTAGTACAACTTGATCAAAAAATGCTTGAATATTTTCATTTGGTTGTGCACCAGTCATTCTCGCCACTTCTTTTCCATCTTCAAAATAAATAGTTGTCGGTGTAGCTTCGATTAAATAGTCATCCCAACCTTGTTCGTATTCCAGTACATTATATTTTACTATATCTACTTTGTTTTCCTCTGCAAGTGGCGTTAGTCTTGGTGTCATTTCCTGACAGTGCACACATTCTGGACTGAAGAAATAAGCAGTAACAGGCTCGCCGCTATCAATTTTCTTTTTTAGATCATCTGGAAGGATAATATTTTGGTAGTTGGGATCTTTTATAAGATCAATTGTAGACTGTCTTAATTCTTTTTTATCGTAAGGGTTGTCCGATAATGCTTGCTTGTTTTTTTGATCATTCAATACGAATATTAATACGAAAACTAATATAATGATTCCACCGAATATGGCTAATTTCTTCATAATGATTTTTCCTCCTTCAAACTTCTTAATACAAGTACACTACTAACCGCGATTAAAGTGAAAGCAATAAGTGCTAAAAATGGAATTGTAATAAATCCTAAATAATTTATGTACTCGCCAGTACAAGGGACTCTCCCACAAGCCGGTGCAGAATCTTGCATAAAGTCTAACTTTTGAATGCTATAATGGTATGCAGAAATACAAGCCCCAATGATTGAAAATGCAAGGGAAGTAAGTGCAATTTTAGCATTTTTTTGGACGTAAGCAATTCCTACTATCAATACGAGTGGATACATGAGTATTCGTTGATACCAGCATAATTCACAAGGCTCATACTGTTTTATTTCAGAAAAGTATAACGAACCAAGTGTAGCAGTAAAAGCCACTACCCACATAAAAAGCATTAAATTTTCAACTTTTTTTGTCATAGGCCTCTCCTTTTAAATACTTTGAACTCAAATCAAAGTATAAGGGTTCTTTGAAAGCATGTAAAACATTTTATCTGTGCAGAAAAGAGTTATATAATAGAAATTAGTGATTACTTGAGGAGTGGATAATATGTCGGAAGAATTTGACTTATCTCAATTTGAAAAAAGCATGGTTATCAGACAAACGACTTTTTCTGATATTGAATCTATTTTAGAAATACAGCGATTGTGCTTTCCAGGGATGGACCCTTGGGAAGTAGCACATTTACGCAGTCATTTAACGATATTCCCAGAAGGTCAATTAGTAGCAGAGCTGGATGGGAAAGTAATTGGCTCATGCTCCAGCCTTATTATTAACTTTGATGAGTATGATGACCGTCACTCTTGGTCTGACGTAACAGATTCAGGTTATATTACAAATCATAATCCAGATGGCTATAACTTATACGGAATAGAAGTAATGGTGCATCCTGAATTTAGAAGGATGAAAGTCGGTCAACGCTTGTATGAGGGCAGAAAAGATATTGCCAGACAGTTTAATTTAAAATCCATTATTATTGGTGGCCGCATTCCAAATTACCATAAACACGCAAACGAAATGTCACCAAGAGAATATGTAACGGCGGTTTCTCGTCATAAAATATATGATCCCGTATTAACCTTTCAATTGATGAATGGTTTTACATTGATGCGTATTAATCCAAATTATTTACCGGATGATAAGGCTTCTGTTAAATACGCTACTTTAATGGAATGGAATAACGTAGATTATATCCCATTATCAAAGCGTCATTTTAAAACGAGCTATCCTGTTCGAATATGCGCGGTCCAATATATGATGCGCAAAATTAATTCGTTCGAGCAATTTGCACATCAATGTGAGTATTTTGTAGACGTTGCATCCGATGCACAATCCGATTTTGTCGTATTTCCAGAAATTTTTACGACCCAGCTTATGTCTTTCTTAGATGAGCCTTCTCCAAGTCAGGCAGTTCGTAAATTAACGGAATATACCCCACAGTACATGGAATTGTTTGCGGATTTAGCTGTTCGTTACAATATTAACATCATTGCTGGCTCTCATTTTGTAGAAGAGGAGAACGAGGAAATTTATAATATTGCTTATTTATTTCATCGTGATGGAGCGATTGACAAGCAATATAAAATTCATATTACACCAAACGAACGCAAATGGTGGGGAATTAGTGCAGGAGATTCCGTGCAAGTATTTGATACGGATTGTGGGAAAATTGCCATTCAAATTTGCTACGATATTGAGTTTCCAGAGCTTGCCCGAATTGCAACAGATATGGGTGCCAATATTATTTTCACGCCATTTTGTACAGAGGATCGCCAAGGATACTTACGAGTTCGCTACTGTGCACAAGCGCGCGCAGTGGAAAACCAAATTTATACAGTTATCTCAGGTACGGTAGGTAACTTACCACAAACAGAAAATATGGATATTCAATATGCACAATCGGCTATTTTTGCACCGTCTGATTTTGAATTCGCGAGAGACGGAATTGTAGGCGAAACAGAACCGAATGTCGAGATGGTTCTAATAGGAGATGTCGATTTAGAAATATTAAGACGCCAACGACAAGACGGAACAGTTAAGCATTTAAAAGATCGTCGACATGATGTCTATGGTATAGATTATAAAAAATGAGGAATGGGTGTTTCACGAATGTCTTATAAACAATTATTCGAGCAATGGAATCGTTTTGCTGAGTTAGAATCTGTTTGGAAAGAAGATTTGGATCAGTTAGCAAAAGATGAAAAGCGTGTTGAAGATGCTTTTTATCGGGATCTAGAGTTTGGAACAGGTGGAATGAGAGGAGAAATAGGAGCAGGTACGAATCGTATGAATACATATACGATTCGTAAAGCTACTACTGGTCTTGCGGCTTATATTAAGACGGCCGGAGCAGATGCGATGAAACGTGGAGTCGTTATTGCTTATGACAGTCGTAGATTTTCCCCCGAATTCGCAAACGAAGCGGCAAATACACTAGCTTCCAATGGTATTCAAGCTTATTTGTACAATGAACCTAGAACAACACCGCAGCTGTCTTATTCCGTGCGAAAACTAAATGCATTTATGGGAATTGTTATTACGGCAAGCCATAATCCTCCTGAATATAATGGTTACAAAGTATATGGAGAAGACGGTGCACAGTTAAATTTAGAAGATGCGGATGCTGTTATTCGTTATGTTTCTGATGCTGGTGATGCGCTTCAAATCAAACAAAATGCATTTGATGATCGCTTAATTACCTATCTAGATGAAGATATCGATCAGGCTTATATAGAGGAATTAAAAACCGTGCAAGAAAATTCAACAATCGCATCAACTACCGATTTAACAGTAGTTTTCACTCCACTTCATGGGGCTTCCGGTAAAACAGTGAAGCGAATTTTAAGTGAAGTGGGATATGAGCACATCCATTATGTAGAAGAGCAAATGGAACCAAATGGTGAGTTTCCTACAGTGAAATCACCAAATCCAGAAGAACAAAGCGCTTTTGAATATGCAATCCGATACGGAGAAAAATATGATGCAGACATTTTAGTGGCAGCAGACCCTGATGGAGACCGTGTTGGACTAGCCGTGAAAACAACAGAAGGGTACAAACTGTTAACTGGAAATCAGACTGGCGCCATTTTAATCGAGTATTTATTAACACAGCGAAAAGAAAAAGGAACGATGCCCGCAAATGGCCGTGTGTTTAAAACGATTGTGACATCTGATCTTGGACGAGTGATTGCAGAGTATCATGGTGCAAGCACGGAAGATGTATTAACAGGATTTAAATTTATCGGAGAAAAGATTAAACAATATGAAGAAACGAAAGAATACGAGTTTTTGTTTGGCTATGAAGAAAGCTATGGTTATTTAGTGAAAAGCTTTGCGAGGGATAAAGATGCGGTACAAAGTGTGTTATCCATCATAGAAGCTGCAGCTTTCTATAAAGAGAAAGACATGACACTAGTAGACGTTTTATATGCATTATACGAGCGACATGGTTATTATTTAGAAGGACTTGTTTCTGTTACGAAAAAAGGTGTGAGCGGAGCGAATGCGATAAAAAACTTACTAGAACAAGTTCGTGTCAATCAATTAACAGAAGTTGTTGGCATTGCTATTTCTTCACAAGAAGACTATTCGACATCCCTACGAACATTTGTTGATGGTCGTAAAGCGGAGCAGATTGTATTGCCAAAATCGAACGTACTAAAATACTTCCTTGCAGATGGCTCATGGGTTTGTGTTCGACCAAGTGGAACAGAGCCGAAGATAAAATATTATTTCGGTGTGACAAGCGGGACAGAAGCAGAAAGCATGGAAAAGCTAGCACTGCTAAAAGAAGTATTCTCAACTGAAATGAATAAGTATTTAGAGGAATAAACAAGAGAATGGATTATCGTGTGCTAAAAAGTGTGCAACTTGAAGATATATATTCAACTTTAAAACCAGTCCTGTAGGTAAAGGGACTGGTTTTTCTTGCTTTTGATAGGGAGAGTAAATTTTTTCAGTCAAAAGTATGAAGCTATGTAGATACTGTGAGGTTCGATTAAGTGATATGATGGAAAGTAAGAGAACATAAGGTGGAGGAGTTTACATGCAGTTAAATGAACTCTCAAATATTGAATTATTGAAAGAAATTGCAGAATTTCTAAACGAAGAAACAGAAATGGAGAAAATGCTTCAAGGTGCGCTTCGTAAGCTATTAGAAGGGACGATATTCGAGACCGGCTGGATATTTTTTATCAACGAAAAAGGGAAGCAAGAGCTAATTGCCCATGAAAATCTGCCAAATGCATTGCAACAAAATGACTGTAAACACCTGCAAAAAGGTGGGTGCTGGTGTGTTACAAGATTTCTAAATAGCGAGTTAGACAAGGCTTCTAATATTATCGAATGTAAAAGAATTGTCCATTCCAGAAGGAGTAGCAGTAAAGATTATAGTAATATTACACATCATGCAACTGTTCCTTTACAGTCTGGACAAGAGAGATTCGGTCTTTTAAATGTTGCAACCCCAAACACGATTCGTTTTTCAGAAGGAGAACTTGCGTTGTTAGAGTCTGTTGCTTTTCAAATTGGATCTGCGATTAAGCGAATTTTATTAACAAAACAAGAGCAGCAAGTTGCACTTGTACAGGAAAGAAATCGACTCGCTCGCGATTTACATGATTCGGTCAATCAATTACTATTTTCAGTTACCTTAACTGCTAGAGGCGGGATAGAGATGACGGAGCAGCAAGATGTTAAGAACACATTTAAAGAGATTCAATATTTAACGCAAGAAGCTTTAACGGAAATGCGAGCACTTATATGGCAGCTCCGCCCGAAAGGCTTAGAAAATGGAATAATAGAAGGATTAAAAGGGTATGGAGATATACTAGGATTAACGCTTAATGTGAATGTTAAAGGAGTCATCAATTTACCAGCTAAAATTGAAGAGACTTTGTTCCGAATCGCACAAGAAGCAATGAATAATGTACGAAAACACTCAGGCGTTTTACAAGCGGAGTTGTATTTAACCATTACTACTACAGATGTATTGTTAGTCGTAAAAGATGAAGGACGTGGATTTCATATGAATGAATTAAACAGCCTTAGATCGTTAGGATTACAGAGTATGAAAGATAGGGCGTATTCCGTCAGTGGAACAGTAGATTGGGTAACAGAATGGGATAAAGGAACGGAGATATTAGTCCGTTTACCGTATTAGGGGGGATAGAAATGATACGAGTATTAATCGCCGACGACCATCATGTAGTTAGACGAGGCTTAATGTTCTTTTTAAAAACGCAAAAAGATATGGACATAGTGGGAGAGGCCTCAAATGGAAAAGAAGCAGTTGAGCTGACAGCAACTTTGAAGCCTGATGTGGTATTAATGGATCTTGTGATGCCAGAAATGGATGGTATTCAAGCGACAAAACGTATTAAAGCAAAATATCCACAAATTCAAATTCTAATGCTAACAAGTTTTTCTGATAGAGACCACGTCATCCCAGCATTAAAAGCAGGAGCTGCTGGGTACCAATTAAAAGATATAGAGCCCGATGATTTGGCAGAAGCTATCCGCAAATTAATGCGTGGAGAAAATACATTACACCCAGAGGCCACTTCACAGCTTCAAAAAGAAGTGGAAGTCACACCACTTTCCCCGCATGAAGAACATCCTTTAACTCCAAGAGAGCAGGATGTCTTGTCTGAGCTAACAAAAGGAAAAAGCAATCGTGAAATAGCATCATCCTTATTTGTAACAGAAAAAACCGTGAAAACACATATATCGAATATATTCGTTAAGCTACAAGTCCAAGATCGAACCCAGGCCGCGTTATATGCAGTCAAACACGGACTCACAGAGCCAAGTGGGCAATAAAGTAAAAAGGAAGTTCGCAAAATCTTCGCGAACTTCCTTTTTGAAACTGAAAATCTACGTTCGACCGAATTATAAAAAACGATCAATCAATAACTTCTACTAAATGTGGCTCAATATGCACAAGTACTACGGAAAAAGGCTTCAATTTCATAATACGCTGTTCAATTTCTTCTGTAATTCGATGACTTTCAATTACGTTAAGGTTGGGATTTACGGTAACGGTTATATCGACAAACATTAAATTTCCATGCATTCTAGCTTTAAAATCCTTTAACGTTTCTACCCCTTGTACGCGTTTTACGACAGTAGACAAGGACTCCGCCTCTTCCACGTTGAATCCATCTGATAATGTATAGGCAGCCTCATGAAAAATTGTATAAGCTGTATAAATAATGATGACACCAACAATTAATGCCGTAATCCCATCTAAAATAGGGAAACCAAAAATGGACCCTAATATACCAATTGTTGCACCAATACTAACTAATGCATCTGAGCGATTATCATATGCAGCGGCTTTTAAAGCAGCACTATTTATACGAGTACCTAATTTTAAGTTGTATTTATACACTATATACATGGCGATTGCACTAATGAGCCCAACAATTGCAGTTAAGATGGAGGGAGTTTGTTGCACTGGATTTGTTATATGTTGAATTGCTTGAATAATTACTTGAATTCCAATCGATGCCATAATAAAAGCAGCTATTAAAGATGCAATAGTTTCCGCACGTAAATGTCCGTACTGATGATGATCATCTGGTGGTTTTTGTGAAATTCGAAGTCCTATTAGGATGGCAATAGATGCAATAATATCTGTGAAGTTGTTTAATCCGTCTGCTTTTAATGCTTCAGAAGAACCGAGAAAGCCTGCACTAAGTTTAAAAGTACTTAACAGTAAGTAAATACCAATACTTACCCAAGCTCCTCTTTCCCCTTCACGTAAATTTGTATATAGCTCCAAAGTGTTTCCTCTTTTCAACATTTTATTGCATATGAAAACGACTCTCAATTTGAGAGTCGTTTTCATATAACTGTATAGTTTTTTATTGTTCTTCTGTTACTTCTTCTAGATCATTTAATGGAGTGGCTTTAATGATTTCCAAGTATTGAATATGATGCCCATCAATGTCTTTAACCATGAAATCATATCCTTGTTCGATAATCTTTTCACCTTTAACGGCTTCAAAGCTCCTTGTCATAAACCAGCCACCAATAGTATCGATATCTTCTTCATCAATATTAATACCAAGAAGGTCATTGACATTTTCGATTAACATTTTTGCATCGATGATGAAATGATTTTCGTCAATCTTTTGGACTTCTGGAAGCTCATCTGTATCGAATTCATCACGTATGTCACCGACGATTTCTTCGATAATATCTTCAATGGTAACAAGACCAGACGTACCACCATATTCATCCATTAGAATGGCCATATGAATACGTTCTCTTTGGATTTTAAGCAATAAATCAGCAATCGGCATATTTTCAATCACTCGAATAATTGGCTGCATATAGTCAATCACTGGAGTAGATGCATTTGCGGGATCTTTAATATAAGCTGTTAATAAGTTTTTCATATTAACAAGTCCTATAATATGGTCTTTGTCTCCATCTGTTACAGGATATCTTGTATATTGTTCCACACCAATTAGCTCAAATACTTCATGTAACGTTAAATCTTTTTCGATCGAAATAATTTCCGTTCGTGGAACCATAATTTCTTTTGCAATACGATCATCAAATTCGAAAATCTTGTTTACATATTTATATTCAGCTTGGTTGATCTCTCCACCTTTATAACTGTCAGAGAGAATCATGCGAAGTTCTTCCTCTGAATGGGCTACTTCCGATTCTGAGACGGCTTTTAAACCAAATACTCGGGTAGCTAAAAATCGTGCAGACCCATTCATACCGTGAATAACTGGATACATAAGACGGTCAAAAATAATTAGCGGTTTTGCAACTGCTAATGTAATTTCTTCCGACTTTTGAATTGCCATTGTTTTAGGTGTTAGTTCCCCAACAACTACATGTATAAATGTTACTAGAGAAAATGCAATGATAAATGAAAGTACGGAGGTAACACTCTCCGGAAGCTCAAAATACTCGAATGCAGGATGTAGTATAGCTTCGATAGTCGGCTCTCCAAGCCACCCTAACCCTAGAGCGGTAATGGTTATTCCTAGCTGACATGCAGATAAATACTCATCCAAATTAGAAACGACTTTTTTTGCATTTATCGCCCTTGTGTTTCCTTCAGCAATAAGCTGATCAATTCTTGTCGTTCTTACTTTTACAATTGCAAATTCACTAGCAACGAAAAATGCAGTGAATGCGATTAAGACAGCAAATGCTGTCAATCGTATGGCTATCTCCAAATAATTACTTTGTCCCTAACCCGAATGAGGGGTAGAACAAAGTATACACCTCCTGTTTTCTAAAAAATAGTTTATACGTTTAATAATAAAATATATAAAAAGAAAATACAAATCTTTCTTCTCACATGGAACAAATTTCTATAGAAACTTAACATAAACTTATCAATTGTATAGTCCCAATAATGCGATAATAGTAGTGTTGTATAGATGGGAGGATATCAATTGAAAGATACATATTTTGAAATTATAAAGGCTTCTACTAAACTAGGTTTCACGTCCTTTGGAGGACCAGCCGCACATATTGGTTACTTTCGAGAAGAGTATGTGGAAAAGAGAAAATGGCTGGATGATAAAATGTATGCCGATATCGTAGCACTATGCCAGTTTTTGCCTGGTCCTGCTTCTTCCCAAGTTGGAATATCGATTGGTTTGTTAAGAGGAGGTATACTTGGAGGTATCCTTTCTTGGCTAGGCTTTACTTTGCCATCTGTCATTATATTAATGCTTTTTGCAGCGTACGTTACAACTACTGGTTCATTTGATAGCGGTTGGATTCAAGGCCTAAAAATTGTTGCAGTCGCAGTTGTTGCACAAGCGCTTCTCGGTATGCAAAAGTCACTTGCTCCTGACAAAATTCGTATTTCTATTGCCGTAGTATGTGCTATTTTAACTTTGCTTATTCCAACTGCTATTGGGCAAATTAGCATCATTGCTGTTGCCGGGCTATTTGGTTATATATATTACAAATCAGAACCGGTGGAACCAGCTCCTAATATGGTACTTACTTTTGGCAAAAGGACTGGTATTATAAGTTGGATTTTGTTTTTTGGACTATTGATTTTATTGCCTGTTGTTAAACCTTTTTTTCAATCTGTATATTATTCTATTTTTGATACGTATTATCGAGTTGGATCTATTGTGTTTGGGGGAGGGCATGTCGTTTTACCGATGCTTGAACGAGAAGCGGAAGTAGCTCCAGATATATTTCTTGCTGGATATGGAGCAGCACAAGCAGTGCCAGGACCTCTGTTTACACTAGCAGGCTATTTGGGTCAATTGACTGCTGGAATTCCTGGAGCTATTATAGCAGTCATTGCGATGTTTTTACCGTCGTTTTTATTGGTAATAGGTACTTTGCCATTTTGGTCTTTTATCAGGTCGCAAAAGGGGATTCAGGCCGCCTTAAAAGGAGTTAATGCAGCTGTGGTGGGAATTCTTCTAGCTGCGTTATATGATCCCGTTTTTACGAGTGCGGTAACAAGCACGTTTGATTTTATTATTGTATTAATTACTTTTATGTTATTAGTCGTGTATAAATGGGCACCTTTTAAAGTAGTATTAATAAGTACGTTATTAGGTGCAGGTGTACAATTAATCTAATAAATTTCTTTTTTCAAAATGTATTGACAACGGAAATTTTTATATGCTAATGTTAAGGGACACTAAATAAAAGGAAATGGAGGTATGAAAAATGATTCGTTTAAAAGATAGCGCAAAAAACTTAATAATTTATTCATACCGACCATTAGACGAAAAATGATTTATTAATAGACATGTAAGAAAAGAATTATGTCTATTTTTAAAGCACATTGCCGTATTGTGGGCAATGTGCTTTTTTGCGTTTAATGATTTCCATTTTTTGGTGAAAAATTAGATGGGGGAGTGTTGGATATGACTATTCAGCGAACAAAACAAATTTTATTAAAGGAATCTCTAGAAGGCGGATAGCCGAACGTATAAGTGGATTTGAAGAGGAAAGAGGGGTTAATGAATGTTTTCTGTTTTATTTAAATTAAAATGGTTTTTCCAAGATAACTGGAAGCGGTATACAGTTGCGGTAGGACTGCTTATTGTTGCGAGTGTTATAGAAATTTTACCTCCTTGGGTAGTAGGGAATGCAATTGATACTATTACTTTGGGTGAAATGACGTCCAGTCAATTATGGCAATACTTTTTCATCTTTATCGCAATAATTATTGTAGCGTATGCACTAAATTTTATATGGCAATATCAGTTATTCGGTGGTTCGATTTCAATTGAGCGAATTTTGCGTACTAAGTTAAATCGCAAATTTTTAAGTATGACACCAACTTTTTATGAAAAAAATCGTACGGGTGACTTAATGGCTCGTGCAACAAATGATTTAAATGCAGTATCACAAACTGCAGGCTTTGGAATCATGACACTAATTGATTCGACAATGTATATGGCAGCTTTAATATTAGCAATGGGCTTCATCATTTCTTGGAAGCTTACATTCTTCGCACTTTTACCTATACCGATTTTGGCAATTATCATGCAATATTTAGGGAAAATCATTCATGAAAAATATATGACTGCCCAAGATGCATTTGGTGAGTTAAACGACCGCGTTTTAGAATCGATTGCTGGTGTTCGAGTTATTCGTGCATATGTGCAAGAGCGTGCGGATGAAAAAACGTTTGCTGATATGAGTGAAGACGTATACCAAAAAAATATGGTAGTGGAACGAATTGATGCACTTTTTGGACCGATTACGAAAGTAGGTACGGGCATAAGCTATGTAGTTGCTTTAGGATACGGTGCGTACTTAGTCTCTAGAGGCGAGATGACAGTTGGGAATTTGATCACGTTTAACGTGTACTTAGGTATGGCAATCTGGCCAATGTTCGCAATTGGTGAGCTGATAAATGTCATGCAACGAGGGAATGCTTCTTTAGATCGTGTACAGGAAACATTGGATTATGAACAAGATGTAAAAGATCCGACCAATCCAATCACTTTAAAAAATGCAAGCTCCGTTGGTTTTGAACAGTTTGGATTCCAATATCCGCTGTCCCAAGTGAAAAACCTGCAAAATATCCAAGTGAAACTGAAAAAAGGGCAAACGCTTGGAATCGTCGGGAAAACTGGTTCAGGGAAAACGACTTTTATGAAACAATTATTGAAGGAATATCCGATTGGTACAGGTGCTTTAACGATTGGAGAGACGACAATTTCCGAACAAACTAAAGCTCAAGTGTTAGAATGGATTGGCTATGTTCCACAGGATCATGTGTTATTTTCTCGAACGATTCGTCAAAACATTCTATTTGGAAAAGAAGATGCAACGGAAGATGAGCTAGAAGATGCAATTCGCTTAGCGCATTTCCAACAAGATTTGATGAATTTACCGATGGGCCTAGAAACATTAGTAGGAGAAAAAGGTGTTTCTTTATCGGGTGGTCAAAAGCAGCGTGTGTCGATTGCTCGCGCGCTTATTAAAAATCCTGAAATACTATTGTTAGATGATTCGCTTTCAGCGGTAGACGCGAAAACAGAAGCGAAAATCATTGAAAATATTCAAACAGAACGTAGTGGGAAGACAACAATTATTACGACGCATCGATTATCCGGTATTCAGCATGCAGACCATATTATCGTGCTAGATGAAGGACTGATAGTAGAAGAGGGTACTCACGAAGAGCTTCTTTTACAAAATGGTTGGTACAAAGAGCAATACGATCGTCAACAGCTTGAGGGGGTGTCGTCATGAGTACAGGAAAACGACTCTACCATTACGCATTATTTTATAAAAAACCAATTTTGCTTGGTTTAATCTTTTTAACAATTGCGGTGTTTGCCGATTTATCGGGGCCTTTCATCGCCAAGACAATCATCGACAAACATATTGTAGAAGGTGCCATTGAATTTCAACCGATTCTACTGTTACTAGGATTGTTTTTTGGATTAAGTGTTGTTACGGCAGTTTTTCGATATTTCATGTTTATACAGCTACAAATAGGAGCGAATCGGGTGGTACAAAAACTGCGAAACGATGTATTTCAACATATCCAGACGCTACCGATTCAGTACTTTGACAATTTGCCTGCTGGTAAAGTGGTAGCTCGTGTTACAAATGATACAGAGGCAATTCGTAATTTATATGTGCAAGTATTATCACAATTCGCAACGAGTATTATTTCTATTCTAGGGGTCTACATCGCGCTCTTCATACTAAATGTACGAATGGCTTTGATGGCTTTATTTGTTCTACCGATCATTTATATTTGGATGATTAGTTATCGTAAATATGCCTCTAAATATAATCATATCGTTCGGACGAAAATTGCGGATTTGAACGCAATGCTCAATGAATCGATTCAGGGGATGTCCATTATTCAAGCGTTTAAACGAGAAAAGCAAATGGACCGAGAATTTGAAGAGATGAATGAAGAGCATTATCGCTATCAGAAAAAATTATTAATACTAGATTCCGCAACATCGTTTAACTTAGTAAGTGTCCTGCGTTCCATTATGTTTATTATGTTCATTACTTATTTTGGCTTCCAATCAATGGATCCAAGTATTATCGTATCAGCTGGTATGTTGTATGCATTCGTAGATTATACGACTAGATTATTCAACCCAATTACAGGAATCGTAAATCAGTTCTCGCAATTGGAAAGATCACTTGTAGCTGGTTCTCGTGTTTTTACATTACTTGATGAGTCAGGCGAAAAAGTAGCGGATAAGAAAATGGAGCGATACGAAGGAAATGTAGAGTTTCAAAATGTTTCATTCGCATACAAGGAGCAAGAGTATGTGTTAAAAAACTTGAACTTTATAGCAAATAAAGGAGAAACGGTGGCACTTGTAGGGCATACAGGATCTGGTAAAAGCTCCATTATGAATTTATTGTTCCGTTTCTATGATTCTTCCAAAGGGAAAATTCTAATTGATGGAATCGATATTACCAGCCTACCAAGACAAACAATTCGCGAGCATATGGGAATTGTTTTGCAGGATCCCTACTTGTTTTCTGGAACGATTGCATCGAATGTGAGCTTAAACGATCCGAAAATCTCCCGGGAGAAAGTAGAGGCTTCATTAGCTGCAGTTGGTGGAGAACGAGTGTTAAAAAACTTGGAAAAAGGTTTGGATGAACCGGTTATTGAGAAAGGGAGCACATTATCTTCTGGCCAAAGGCAACTCGTGTCTTTTGCTAGAGCACTTGCATTCGATCCAGCTATTCTCATTCTCGATGAAGCAACGTCTAATATTGACACGGAAACTGAAGAAATCATCCAACATGCAATGGATGTATTGAAAAAAGGAAGAACCACTTTCATCATTGCGCACCGACTTTCTACTATTAAAAATGCAGACCGTATTTTAGTATTAGACCGCGGGGAAATTGTAGAGAGTGGAACACATGAAGAATTGCTAGAACTGCAAGGTCGCTATGAGCAAATGTATAAATTGCAAGCAGGAGTATCCTCATACGCATAATGCGTGTGGGGATATTCCCTTTTTTATGGTGAGCATGTAAAGATAGTGCTTCTTAGAATTGAGCAGGGTAAACGATGAGCCATTCCAGTAGCTTGATCGTAGTTTGGACAATTTCCTCGCGAGGTTGGACGATCTCCCTTGTAAACTGGACAATCATTGCAAGGTTGGACAATCCCTCTCAGAAGCTGGACAATCTTTTCAAAAAGTTGGACAATCTCTCCTCAAAGTTGGACAATCACCTCCAGGAGTTGGACAATCCCTTTCAGAAGTTGGACGATCTTTTCAAAAGGTTGGACGATCTCCCTCACAAACTGGACAATCATACAAAGTCGTTCAATCTCTCTCCGACTATTCTTTTATAAGAGAATTTTTTATCCGATGCGGAGGAATCCCTATTGAAGTTTTATGACGCTCATCGTATATTTAGAGAGACGAAATAAAATTAAAAAAGAGGTTGTCTATGTTAAATTGGCTACGGGATTGGAAAATCAAAATAGCTTCCTTCAATAGAAATATTCGATTGTTCATGCTTGCCAATATGCTCATTCAAACTGGAATGGGAATATTTGCAGTTATGTACAATTTATATATTAAAGAATTAGGATTTCCGGAAACTGTTAATGGAACCGTCATCTCTATGACTTCCCTTGCAACGGCAATAATACTTATTCCAGCAGGATTTTTAAGCGACCGATACGGGAGAAAAGGAATGATTATTCTCGGGACTATCGTTTCTGTATTAACTCTTTTTTATCGAAGCGTTACAATAAGCGAACAGTCCATTATATACGCGGCATTTCTAACTGGTTTGTTTATGGCGTTAGTACAGGTTTCAGGTGTTCCCTTTCTAGCAGAAAATTCGCGTGCTAGCGAGCGAATGCATTTATTTAGTATTCATTTTTCATTGGTTACAATAGCAAGTGTTATTGGAAGTTTAGGGGGAGGGGTATTGGCGGATGCATTGCATCTATATGCTAATATGTCCGTGCTTATATCGATCAAATGGGTATTAATAATAGGGTCGTTCATATTTGGATTGGGGTTAATTCCTTTATTTCAATTAAAGCCAAGTGAAAAAGTGGAAGAAACAGTAAGAGGGACAGATGCAAAAACAAAAGAAATTCCTAGTAATTTCAAACGAAATATTACTGTAATTGTGCTGTTTGGATTTGCCAATTTGCTAATAGGTACGGGTTCTGGATTAGTCATTCCTTATTTGAATTTATATTTTTCCAATCGATTTGATGCTTCCAATGCTTATGTTGGGTTAATCTTGTCACTAGGTTCGGCAATGACTGCAGTTGCTATGTTACTAGGACCTGCACTTGTGAAGAGAGTAGGGCATGTGCGTGCCTTAGTGATATTCCAACTACTTTCTATTCCTTTTTTATTTATCACAGGCTATACAAATTCTCTTATCATTGCATCTCTTGGATTTTTACTTCGCCAAGCGTTGATGAATGCTGGAAACCCGATCCAAAGTGCAATTGCAATGGACCTTGTGCATGATAAATATAAAGGACTGGCAAATTCAGTAAATCAGATGGTATTCCACATTGGCTGGGCGAGTACAGGAGGAATTGCAACAGGGCTTGTAATGGCCTATGGATTTTATTGGGGCTATGCATATACGTTTTCAATTACCGGTGTTTTATATATTATCGCTTCTACTTATTTTTATATTTTATTTGGACGCAAGAAGCTGGGGTCAGCATAAAAGCGCAAGGGAGGAGGATCCCTTGCGCTTTTTTAGTCATACACATGAAAAAGCATGAGTTCATGAATCATTTTCTTTACTGCTTGTTCGTCTGTAGGGGGCTCGCCTAGCCATTTTATCGTTCCATCTGGTTCATATTCCGCAGTATATCTTGTATTTCGATAGAAGAATGAAATCGACCAACCTGGTAATTGCTTATTTTCATATAATGGTTTGAAGCTAAAATGCTGCAGCAATTCTATCAACCTTTCATGTGGCATAATTTTCTCGCATACACTAGTAGAAATGACTAAAGAAGGAGCGTCAAATTGTTTACTGAAAAATTAAAACAAGCAATACTAAACGAATATGAAGATTATCACTTTTATCGTTCTATGTATAAATTAACTGACGATCCGTATTGGCAAAGTTTTATCGAGCATATATATTTAGATGAAAAAAGCCATTACGAAATGTTCCAACAATTATATTATATGCTTACAGGGACATTTGTTCAAAGTTTCCCGGAGCCTAAAGAGTGTTTTGATTTGAAAGAGTGTGCAAAAAACGCAATAAAAGATGAGTTGGAAGGGGCAGAAATGTATAAGGAAATGCTGCTCCAAATACCGATTCAGCAAGCATACGCTCCCCTGTTTGTGGCGATGCATGACGAAACGGAGCATGCTATTCGTTTATCTACGATGTACAACGCATTGTAATTACTTTTAGTGTTTGTCCTTCCTCTGCTATAATAAGTTAGAAGCTAGAGGAAAAAAGGTGAAAAAGATGAATTTTATATGGACAATCGCATTTATGGCAATCGTTGGAGCAGCAATAGGAGCAGTAACGAATCATTTGGCCATTAAAATGTTATTTAGGCCGCATGAAGCAAAATATATTGGATCATGGCGAGTTCCATTCACACCAGGTTTGATACCAAAAAGAAGAGATGAACTGGCAAAACAATTAGGCAATACGGTGATTAATCACCTATTAACTCCTGACATTTTTAAACGAAAATATTTCAATGAAGAAATGCAAGAAAAGACAACCAAATTGATCGTTCGCCAATTGAATGAAAAGATACTCCTTTCTGATAAAACAATTGCAGATTGGTTAAAGCTTGGAGGTCTTGAAAATATTGCGTCCATGGCAAATGGAAAAATTGAAAACCAAGTAGATATCCAATTTCAACAATTAAAGTCAAGATTTGAACGGGAAACAATCCGTGAGCTAGCACCTGCCGAATGGCAACAAAAAGCTGATACAAAAGTCGGTGAAATTGTTACTTATATTCTTGAAAAGGGAGAAGAGTTTTTCGAGTCCGAACAAGGAAAAATGACTGTAAAAAACTTAATTGATGATTTCCTTTCCACTAAAGGGACACTCGGAAGTATGATCCAAATGTTCGTTGGAGAATCGTCCTCACTTGCAGGAAAAGTACAACCCGAAATCTTGAAGTTTCTAAAAGCACCGGGCACGAAAAATATGTTAGAAAACATTGTACGAAATGAATGGGAAAAGCTAAAAGATCGCCCGATTGTGGAGATGATTGATGGATTTGATTTTGAACCGGTCATTGCGAATGTGAAGAAGTATTTAACTGAACAGTTGGCCATTGAAGAACGTTTAAGTCATAGCTTAGTCCATTATTTCCCTGAAGCAACAGAATGGACCCAAACAAAGCTAGTTCCTAAGCTTACTAATTATGCTTTTATAGAAGCAGAAGCAAAATTAGAAGAAGTATTGCGCAAAATGAAATTAGAGGATATGGTAAAAGAGCAAGTCGATTCTTTCCCAGTAGAACGTTTGGAAGAAATCGTACTTGGTATTTCCAAAAGAGAATTTAAAATGATTACCGTTTTAGGTGGATTTCTTGGAGGTCTCATTGGGATTATTCAAGGAATTATTGTATTTATAACGGGATAAAGGGGCTAACTACAATGATCAATATTTATGACGACATTAACAAACTAGAAGCATCACTACGAAAAACTAACGAGTTCGCAAACGTAAAGGCAGCTGTGGAGGCTGTAAAAGGAGATTCTGAATCATTAGCATTATTCCAAAGCTTTCGCAAAATCCAATTAACTCTACAGGAAAAGCAAATGAAAGGCGAAGAAATTGCTGGCGAAGAATTAGAATACGCACAAAAAACTGCACAGCTTGCGCAAAACAATGAAAAAATTGCTAACATGCTTCAAGCCGAAATGGGATTAAGTCAGTTGATTGAAGAAGTAAATCGTGTATTGATTAAGCCGGTACAAGAATTATACGAAGGTATTTAATAGAAAGGATCTCTCCACAATTGGATGAGATCCTTTTTATATTATAAAGAAGGAATATTGTAAGCGATGACGAATGTATTATTAATGAATGACTATTCACTGACAAAGGGGAGTATGGAATGTATAATACATTACGATTAGAAAAAGAAGGAAGAGTTGCTACATTAACATTAAATCGACCAGAAGCAATGAACTCGATGAACGAAATTATGATGCAAGAGCTAGCAGTTTGTCTGGAATCTCTAAAGGAAGACACTGCTATACAAGTTCTCTTGCTTAAAGGAGAGGGACGTGCATTTTCGGCTGGTGGGGATATTAAAGCGATGCTAGATACGGAGAATCCTTTTAATATAGAAGAAGCGATGGA
The DNA here is from genome assembly GCF_006861795.1 of Psychrobacillus lasiicapitis. GTDB lineage: Bacteria > Bacillota > Bacilli > Bacillales_A > Planococcaceae > Psychrobacillus > Psychrobacillus lasiicapitis. Next base: position 43,496 of record NZ_VDGH01000014.1, read on the forward strand.
ATATGTTTCACGCATTGCATTAGCATTATATACTTTACCGCAAATAACAATCGCATCGGTACACGGAGCAGCAGCTGGACTTGGTTTTAGTATGGTACTTGGCTGTGATATAGTCATTGCCGAAGAAAATAGTAAATTGGCAATGAACTTTATAGGTATTGGATTAGTTCCAGATGGCGGAGGACATTTCTTCTTAAAAGAAAGAGTGGGAGTTCCAAAAGCAAAGCAACTTATATGGAGTGGTCAGTTGTTAAAAGGGATAGAGGCAAAAGAACTTGGTTTAGTAGATGAAGTTGCATCTGATGGCCTTGGATGGGCAACCGCAACATCCTATGCACAAAAACTTCTCCAATCTCCAATCGCAGCGATGATTGCCTCAAAACAAATTTTACATGCAAGTAAAATAGAGGAACTGCAGTCCATCCTAGAACAAGAAGCAATTACTCAAACCGCAATGCGTAAAACCGCTGATCATATAGAGGGTATAAGTGCATTTGTTGCGAAACGAAAACCCGCATTCACAGGACAATAGTTAACGAAATATCTGCAGAAGATCACTATAATTAATCTTCTGCTATTTTTGTGGAAAAAATACCTTTTAAAACTAAATGCCTCAGAATTCCAACTAACCGCTCTAAAATTCCAACTAAACTCAATTCTCGAGAAAAATCCAGCCAAAAAATCCGCTTTCTCATGCTATCATATTGGATAAGTTTTCCTTTTACAACTAAATGCCTCAGAATTCCAACTAAACTCTCCATTTTTCCAACTAACTGCTCTAAAATTCCAACTAAACTCAATTCTCGAGGAAAATCCAGCCAAAAAATCCGCTTTCTCAGGGTATTCCATTGGAAAGGATATCCTTTTACAACTAAACGTCTCAGAATTTCAACTAACCGCTCCATTTTTCCAACTAAACATCCTAGAATTCCGACTAACTTCACTTCTACAAGAAAAAAACACAAAAAAAGACTAAAACCTAGTCGGTTTCAGTCCTTTCGCTCTTTAACTAGTTCATACATGAAACAATACAAGCTTCCCTGCGCTATTCACCAAACGATGTGTCTTTTCAAGCAGTCCTTTTTCTTCGATTGCAGCTTCCCCTTTTTTCTTCGCTTCCTCATCGTTCTCAAAAGTCCAAGTTTCTTCAACAATCAGTTTTCCTGTTGGTTCAAATGCTGTAAATTTATATGTTTTCATGATAACACACCCCTTTATTCGTCTTCATTCTATTATACATTAATAATTCTAAATATAAATGTAAAGTAAGCTTGACAACGAAATGACTTGTAAAGTTAGCTTTACAAAGAAAGTAGGAATTCTGATGGAAAATTTAGTTAGAGAAAAGCGAATGGCTCTAGGTATGACGCAGGATGAACTATCAATCAGGTTAGATGTTTCTAGACAAACGATTAGTTCATTAGAAAAAGGACGTTATAATCCATCCATCACATTAGCTTTTAAGCTTTCAAAATTGTTCCAATGTACGATTGAGGAAATATTTATATACGAGGAGGAATAGGGATGTATGAGGGGTTTGATTTATTTTCATTTTTAATCGGTTTGCCTTTAGCGATTATCATAATAGCAATAGTTTCTTTAATCATGAGGCGGATTGGAAAGCAAAAAAGATGGTTTGATGAACGTTATGTTAGAATCCATGAAAAGGCCCGCTCCTTGTCTTGGACCGTTACTACGGTAACGATATTAATCGTGTGGATGATTATTATTTTTATGGAAGGACCAGGTTTAGCTTTTTTCTTAATGACTGCTATTTGGGTGATTCATATGCTTTCCTATGCGATCGGGTCATTCATTGCCAATAAAACTAACTAGAACGAATGGAGGATAATGAATATGAAAAACAATACAAAACTAGCGCTAGGTGTTTCTTTGTTTGCATTGATTGGGATTCCGTTGATTTTTCTATTTGTCTCATTAATAACGGAGAATTGGAAGTTTCTTATCTTCAGTATTTTCCCGGCTTTTTTAGCGGGATTCACTGGCTTAATGGCAACCCTTAAGCAAATGAAAAAAGAGCGTATTTATAATTAGTAATGAATAGAAAAGATTGTCTACATTTGATTGTATGCAATCTTTTCTTTATGTTAAAATAAGAACAAATATTCGTTTTTAAAGTGAGGCGGAAATAATGACAGAAATTCGATTTCTTCATATAGCGGATTTGCATTTGGACAGCCCTTTTAAAGGGATTTCCTCTATTCCGCAAAGCAAGTGGAAGGACATACGTGAAAGTACATTTAACGCTTTCACAAATATTATTGACTACGCATTGGAAAATAAGCCAGATTTCGTCCTAATAGTTGGTGATATTTATGATGGGGAAAATCGGAGCTTACGTGCGCAAGCACTATTTCAAAAAGGAATGGACTCGCTACAATCAGTAGGAATTCCTGTTTTAATTTGCTATGGAAACCATGATCATTTAAGTGGGAGTTGGGTTCGTTTTCAGCTTCCAGACAATGTGCAAGTATTCGAAGGAGAAGTGGAAACAAAAACACTAACTATTAAAGGACAAGAAATTTATATATCAGGATTTAGCTATAAAGAGCGACATGTTTTAGAAGGAATGCATCGTCATTACCCAACTGCTAAAGGAAACCATATTCATATTGGGATGCTGCATGGTAGTGTGGAAGGAAATGTGGAACACGATGTATATGCTCCTTTTCAAAAACATGAACTATTAGAAAAAGGCTATGATTATTGGGCACTGGGCCATATTCATAAACGTCAAACTTTGCATAGTGATCCTCCTATTGTATATCCAGGTAATACACAAAGCCGCCACAAAAACGAAAAAGGTGTAAAGGGATTTTATGAGGTCACCTTAACAAAGCATCATGCAGTGCTTCAATTTATCCCATCATCTGCATTTCTTTATGATGTAGTAGAAGTTTCTTGTGAAGGAATTGTCCATGCAAATGAATTAATAAAACATATAGAACTAACTCTAGACCACTATAGGAAAGCAAACGGAAATGCATTGATTGAACTTATTTTAATAGATATTAGTGAAGAGACGAAAGAGCTCATTCAAGGTTCTTCTAAGGAAGAGTGGCTACTACTTCTACAAGAAAGCTTGGAGATGGAAAGTCCATTTATAATCGTGAAGGATTTGCATATAGCTCAACCTAAAAAAGATCGAAAAGAATTAAATATGCTTTTAGAAAGGATGAATGAATGGGATTCTTCCGCTTGGAAGCATGTTTTAAAGGATCTTTATCGACATCCGAAAGGTAGCAGATATTTACCTCCAATAGACGATCTGTTTTTGAATGAAACACTGCAAGAGGCAGAACAGCTGCTTTCAAAAGTGGGGACAAAGGTGGATAAACAGTGAAAATAGAAAAGCTCCATATTTATGGTTTTGGAAAACATGAACATGTAGAAATCAGTCTAATGAATGGGATCAATATATTTTACGGAGAAAATGAAGCCGGAAAGTCTACAATCCAGCAATTCATTTTGCATATTCTTTTTGGGTTCCCACAAAAAAATGCGCAGCTTTTACGATATGAACCTAAAAGTGGGGCCATGTACGGTGGTAAAATTCATCTTATAGACCAGTTTGGGGATCGTGTGATAGTAGAACGTGTAAAAGGCAAAGCAAGTGGGGACGTAATCTTATATTTTGAGGATGGTACAAGAGGTGGGGAGAAGGAACTTTCATCTTTACTTCATTCATACAGTCGTACAGATTTCGAAGCAATTTTCTCTTTTTCATTGCTTCAATTGCAAGGCTTCGAAAGAATGACAGAAGAAGAGCTGACAAGAACGCTTCTCACATCAGGTACGACTGGGATGGACATGTTAACAAGCGTGGAAACTCAATTTGTAAAAGAAATGGGAGAACTGTTTAAGCCAACTGGGAAGAAACCATTGATCAATCAAAAAATGGAAGAATTACGAGCATTGGAGTTAGCATGGAAACAACAGATGGAAGAAGTACAAATGTATGAGCCTTCTATCAAACGTCTGCAGGAACTTGAACTGCTCATAGTAGAAAGGCTAGAAGAGGAGAAAAATATCTCCAATCAATTACAACAGTATTTACAGTGGAAGCAATTAAAACCCATAAAAGAAAAAGAAATAGCATTAGAACAAGCATTGGAAAAAGTGAAACATCAAACCTTTCCATCGGATGGTATTCGTAGATATGAACTAATAAAAGATAAAGAGACAAGCGTAAAAATTGCCACTGAACAAATAAAAGAAGAACTTAGTTCAATAACAAACAGCAAAACTGCCCTCTCACAAGAAGAATTGGAAGCACTACAGGCCTTTTTAAATAATGAAAGCGAGTGGCATGAGCTAAGAGCGAAGCGAATACAAATAGAAGAGGAACAAAGTAAAACTTTACAAAGTCAAATGCAACAATTAGCTCTAATTGGAGTAGATTGGGAAAAAAGCTTAACTCAAATGGTTCAAGCGGATGTCTCCATAGGGAAGGAGGATAAACTTGTTTCCTTCTTAAAAAATCAGGAACAACTAGATAGACAAATCGTTCAAGAAAATCGTTTATTGCAAATGAAAAAAGAAGACTTCGAAAAACATCAACATCATTTAAACGAATCGAAACGGACGAACAGACCCTCTTCCCAGAAGACCAATCCAAACGGGATAGCTTTTTTGCTCATTGCAGTTATTCTATTAATCGGTTTTACTTTTAGCTTTCTCCAAGCAAATTGGATAATTGCACTTACAACTGTACTTATCAGTGCGATTGTTTATATTGGCTTTAAGTTCCTGCTTAAAGCATTGCAGCAAACAAATGATGTGCAAAAGTATGAGCATTTATTGCTGAAAGAACAACAGGCTTTAAAAGAGCAAATAGAACGACTTGAATATACTCTACGTGAACTAGAAAGAGAAAAAAGTGAAATTGGTCATCAGGTACGTACATTTTTAGCAGAGTACCATATTAGTGAGCTTTCCCCTAGCTTATTGCCTAAAGTTTTTAATAGACTTCGAATGATTCAAGAGCAACAAATACTATTAGATCAAATGGAAACTAAATTATATGAAGTGAGTAAAAGAGTTCAAACACTATTCGGACGGGCCAAGGAAGTGGCAGCCATCCAGTTAATAGAAGAGATGCTTTTTCACCAGCTGCGTGAATATTATTTAACTGAAAAGAGAAAAGCAGAAGAACAGGAGTTTAAAGCTGGAAAGATCGACCAATTGGAAACAAAATTACAGGAAGCTAGATTAGTTCTCGCCACATATGAAGAAAAAATCGAGGAGCTATTCAAGGAAGCAAATGCAGTAACAGAAGAAGATTATTACATGGCATCCACTATTTACGAAGAAAAGCTAGCACTAACAATAGAACTCGAGCAAATTAGAATGCAACTAGGCAATAGAGAAATAAATATGCAGGATTTTAACGAAAGCTTTGAAATAGAATGCAAAGAAAAACTACAAGCCTCTCAACAAGTACGAAATCAAATGCTAGAAGAAAAAGCAACTCTTCAATACAAAACCAAAATGTTAATCGAAAATGATGAACAAAGTGAAAAGCTACAGCAGTTAGAACAAAAAAAAGCAGAGTTATATAAATTAGTGAAAAAGTGGGCTGCTTATAAGGCCATTGTAGAAGCGATACAACAAACTTTTGTGCAGTTAAAGGAAAAACGTCTCCCAGAAGTTTTGGAGTACGCACAGAGCTATTTCCGCACGCTCACAGCTAATGTTTATGAAGAATTGATCCTATCGCCAGAAGGGAACTTTGAGGCAGTGAGATTAAACGGACAGCGTTTTAAAATTGCCGAGCTTAGCCAAGCAACAAAAGAACAGGCATATATTTCGCTACGAATTGCACTTGCAGTAGCATTAAAAGGGACGACACCATTTCCAATTATAATGGACGATCCATTTGTACATTTCGATCGTTTCAGGCTGCAACACATGGTACAATTAATGACAGAGCTACAGAAAAAACATCAACTACTGTATTTTACATGTCATGAAAATATGCGATATGGATGGAAAGATGCACATATCGTTGAAGTAGCAGACATATTAGCCGGAAGTGGAGGGAATGTGAAATGAAAGGTATTACACAACTACGAGTAGGGGATCCAGTAGATCATTTCTTACTAATAAAACAATCAACAAAAGGGATAACAACTGTCGGAAAACCGTTTATGTCACTTGTTTTACAAGATAAAAGCGGCGATATCGAAGCGAAACTATGGGATACAAATGAAGAGCACGAAAAACTATATGCCGCTAGTCAAATTGTACGTGTTGGAGGAGAAATTCAAGATTACCGAGGAAAGTTCCAGCTTCGAGTAAAAAGCATCCGTCCAGCAAAATCAGACGAACAAGTCACGATAAATGACCTTGTGCCCTCAGCTGAAAAGTCGAAAGAAGAACTAATGGAAGAAGTAATGCAATTCTTCTTCGAAATGAAAAATCCTTTGATTCAACGTGTTACTCGTCACTTACTAAAAAAACATCAAGCTGCTTTTATGACATACCCAGCGGCGACGAAAAATCACCATGATTATGCATCAGGTTTAATCGACCATGTTGTTTCCATGTTAAAGCTTGCGAAAGCATTATGCGAATTGTATCCGACACTTAACAAAGACCTTTTATATGCAGGCATTATTCTACATGATATCGGAAAAGTAATCGAGCTATCTGGACCGGTTGCAACAACCTATACAACGGAAGGAAATTTACTTGGTCATATTACGATAATGGTCAATGAAATTTCAAAAGCGGCAGATGAGCTTCAAATTGAAGGGGAAGAAGTAATGCTTCTTCAGCATATGGTGCTTTCTCATCATGGTAAAGAAGAATGGGGAAGTCCAAAGCGACCAATGGTTCGTGAAGCGGAAATCTTGCATTATATAGATAATATTGATGCAAAAATGAACATGCTGAATCGTGCATTAGACAAAACAAATCCTGGAGAATTTACTGAACGTCTATTCCCGTTAGAAAACCGTTCGTTTTATAAACCTACATTTGAATAACAACAAAAAGCGTAAAGGCTCATGCCCTTACGCTTTTTGTATGAAAAATTATTTGTTTTCTTCTGTTGAAGAATCTGCATCTTCAGTTGTTTTATCTGCATCAGTTTCAGTTGGTGCTGGTGTATCAGCAGCATTTAAAAACTCATCCAATGCTGTTTTTAAATCTTCGTCTTTGATTTTGATATCTGCATCTTTCATCATTTTCGCTACTTTTGTTAATAGCGTTGAAGTATCTGCTTTTTCAAGCTTTAATTGTTTTTCAAGCTCAGCTTTTTTATCTTCGTATGATTCTTTAATCTCACGCTTGTCCGTTACTTCAATGATGTGATAGCCAAAGCTAGATTGTATCGGATCACTTAGCACATTTTTCTCTAATGCAAAAGCACCTTCTAAAAACTTCTCATCCATATTAGTTGATTTGTTAAACCAACCTAGATCTCCACCTGTTGTTTGTGCTGCTTGCTCAATAGAATACTCTTTTGCCACTTCTGCAAAATCTTTTCCAGATTCAATTTCAGCTTTCGCTTTTTTGGCAGTTTCTTCGTCTTCTACTACTATATGACGAGCTTTGATTTCATTTTTGATATTTTCGTATTCCGCTTTAACTTCCTCTTCAGTTACATCCACGTCTTCAACTAATGCTTTTTCTTGCATTAAGTTAAGTTCTAGGTATTTTTTGTACGAAGATTCTGTATATCCTTGTTGTGCGATCATGGATTCGAAGCTATCGCCATATTGCTTTTTATCTGCTTCTAGTTGTGCATTTACTTCATCTTCTGTCACTTTGTACTTCGAGGAAAGTACTTTTTCAATCATCAGAAGTTGAAATGCTTGATCCCCTATAGATGCTTTCATCTCTTCATATAAGTCATTCTGAGTGATATCTCCAACTTTAGAAGTAGCAATTACTTCGTTGTCAGCTGCGGAATCATTACTACAAGCACCTAATGCTAAAACGGATGCTGCAAGTGTGAATGTTAATACTGTTTTTTTCATAAAATTCTCTCCTAACTTCTTGTTGCTGCAGATGTAACTATAACATAAACGAAATAAAAACAAAAATGGTTCCCGTTCATTTGCCTACCGATTCTTCAAAATATCGCATAGGATACATGGAAAAGGAGGTGTTTTAAATGGGCGGACAATATAACGGTGGTTATGGTTCTGGCTTTGCTTTGATAGTTGTTCTATTTATTCTATTGATCATTGTAGGGGCAGCGTTTCTTTACTAATGAAGACGTGAACTAAGATCGTGAAAAATCGGTCTTAGTTCCTTATTCATTTTTAGTACTATGCAAAGCAGAAAAAAGAAATGACCCTAAATCATTTAGATGATTTGGGTCCATTTTTTTCTCTTAAACTGTGTAAAATAGTTCTACATAGAAGGAAACAAGAAGAATCGTGATAAGTATATTAATGGTACGAAAAATCTTCGGGTGTTTTTCTTCTGGAATTTCTTTTGACATAACTAAAGCGTATGTCATTCGGTTTATTTGTAGCAAATAAAATGCTGAGAATAGAACTAACGTAAATATGATCATGTCTAGACTCCCTTCATATACTAGTAAGCATATCAAAGAAGGAACGAATTTTACAAGTGTTACATTTTGCTAAGTATGTGTCGGAGCGATCAAAATTTCAAATCCTGCTTCCGTTTCTTCAATATATGCACTCTTTGGAGATTTGCTTAAATGCTTTACATATATTAAATCGATTAAACAAATACCACAATGGTACGCTAATAGCATAGTAAAGTAATGAGAAAAAACAGGTATAAGTAAAGCTCCTATTATTAAGACAAGATTGATAAAGATAAAAGGCGCTAATAAAGAATAGATAAATCTTTTTTTATTAATTGGTTCTACTACTCTAATTGAAACAGTAGGTAAAAATCCAAATTGTTTCTTGTTTACGATCTTCAAGTTATTACGGAACTTATAAAGTGGGATGAAGTGTAATAACTTATGAAGCGGGTAAATGCTTAAAAATCCTAGCATAAATAATAGAAAATAATCATCTGATTTATGTGTATCATTAATAATTCCTAACAAAACGTATGCGAAAGAAAAAACGATTATAACTAATAGAGAAGATAATAGAAATAACCTTTCTAAGCCATATTGCTTTTTTACATTAATAGTTTTCCAACAGTGCAAATTGTATGCAACTCCTAAAGAAGAGAATAACTTCAGATACATACAATACGACTTTTACTTTTAAAATGCAATACATAAATTATTAAAAATTATAGAGCGCTTACACTAGCAAAAACTATTCCTTTTGGGTGAAGGATTCGTCGATATTTTTTATAGAACGTTCAAATATTTCCATGAAGTCCTCCCCATAAATATTGCGAATCACCGTCATTACATCTAAAAATTCTGGAAACTTTCCATACAATTGTTTCATGGAGCGGGATCCTTCTATGACAGAATGTGGTGTCTCATGATAATTTTCATACATTTCGTCGAGTAATGCTTTTCCTTTTGGTGTAATCTCTACGTATGTATTTCTTTTGTCGGAGTCTCTTTTGGAAAAAGCCAGTAAGTCGCGCTCTTCTAACTTTTTAGAAAAATTAAAAGCAGTGGAAACATGCATCACACCAAATTTTGCTACTTCCGATACGGTAGCGCCCTCTAAATGATAAGAAATCCATAAAATATGGTGTTCATTAATATTCAAGTCATAAGGTTTTATCCATGCTTGCCAATCTTTTTCTACAGCTTTCCATAATGCTTTAGAAAGTTGTGCAATACGCTGACTATAGATCATGGCTTCTTTCATCGTATAAAACTGTTCATTCATATGTATACCTTCCTTCTCTATTATAATCTTTCAAACATTATAGCAAGAAAGTATGTAACTGAATACATATTATCGAAAAAAAATGATAGTTCGTAATATAAAGCAGGGAAAAGTATTAAGCCACTTATATAAGTGAAACTTCAATCAGTGGGGGTTTTTCGAAGCACAGGACGTGCTAGTGGGGACGCTGCGACATGGACGTCGCGCTTATAGTCCCCGTCATCCCCCACTGATTGTTAGTTGAGGCCCACACGATGTGGGTCACACAGACGTTGCAAACGCTCTTTTATTTTGCGACGAGCTTTGCGCAGGAGCAACATGATGTTGCGTACTAGTCTGGGATCATTTCATCGGGCGCATGCCAGCAGTTGATCTTCCACTTATCTTTTCGATTTTCTTCAATCTTGAAGTGGGAGTCTTACTGCCCGTTAATGCGGGATAAAGAAAGACACATACAATATAGGAATAATGGGTCATCTAACTGTTCCATTCTTCAACTTTCTTGGCCATAAAAAATAGAACCCTTCTTGTTAGAAGGGTTCTATTTTTATTGGAAAATAAGCTTAGTTTACAGCAGCCTCTTTTTTCTTTGGTAATGCTTTTTCCATTTCTTCGATCGCTGATTGAATAGCGGAAATTTCATCTTGAAGTTTTGTTTGGAGTGGGGCAGTTTCACTTTTCCATTGCTCCACATCTGCCTTAATTTCTTCGATTGCCTCTGGGATAACTTCTTTCGATTCTTTTGTTAGAGTACGAATAGAATTTTTTACATCTTGCAATTGAAGTTTTATATCAGATAATTTATCCCGAAAATCAGTTGAAGTCGATTTTAAGGAAACACGTACTTCACTACCCGACTTTGGAGTGGATAACAATACAGTAGTAGCCCCAGCTAATACACCTGTTGCAATCCCTAAAAATAACGGCACTATTTTCATTTATATTCACCCCTTATGTATTGTATTATTCCTTTTCATAACCTAATTAAAACATATTAATCAAAACAAAAAAAGCTTTCCTTCATAAAAGGAAAGCGAGTAATTTTAAGCTGTAAGTGCTGTTTCAAACTTAGATCGTTTAACCAGCTTGCCGATAATTGGATAGATGATAAAAAATGCTATTGCATTAATCGCAATTGCTGGAAGAACAACTAAAACAAATAATTCTCCAAATGCTGCACCTGCTCCAAAAACGAAAATCGCAGATGATAAAAATACCGTACCTGATACAAGTGTTCCTACACATGTAAGCACAACAGCTACAGGTAATTTGTTAGCAAAATTAGTAAGTAATAGTACTAATCCAAAGAAGACAAATGCTGTTACCGATTTATCAATAATATTCGGAACAAATCCACCTGGGAATGTAGAAAATAATCCAGAAATCACTCCTGTTGAAACACCAAGTAGAAATACACTTTTTACTTCAGGGAATAATAGGATGCCTATAAACATCATCGTTAACATGAAGTCTGGTTTCATCCCACCATTAAATCCAGGGATAATAATATAAAGCACTGCACCGACCCCTATTAATAGGGACATTAATACTAAATTTTTCGTATTCAATTCTCATCTCTCCTCAGCTTTTCTAAGCTCATATTGTTAAAATTCCTCTAACGTATCCTCGTGATCGTTAGCAAGAATCTTACTCCTGATTGTAAGTCTTTTTTCCTGTAATTGCAATAATTAGTTTGCTAGTTTTTCTGCTAGTTCTTTTGCTAAATCTTGAATTACTTCTGATGTGAAGGTTTTTTCTTTTGTATGCCATGTAGCTCGGAAACCATCCGTCTGGTCATAACGTGGAATAAAGTGTAAGTGAAAATGGAAAACACTTTGTCCAGCAGGTGCCCCATTATTATTGAGCAAGTTCATGCCGACAGGTCCGAATGTTTCTTTTAAAACAGAAGCAATCTTTGGAACTACTTTAAATAGATTACTTGCTTCGTCTTCAGATAAATCATAAACAAATTCTTTATGACTTTTTGGAATAACGAGCGTATGTCCTTTTGTTAGTGGCTGAATATCCATAAAGGCATATACATGCTCATCCTCATAAATTTTCGCACTTGGAATAGAACCGTCGATTATTTTGCAAAAAATACATTCACTCATGGAAAAACCTCCTATTCATTGTTACCAATAGTTTAGCATATAATAGGACAACTTAAAGAAGATTTTTCGTACAGGTTTTGATAAACTATTTAGAAGAGATGAGGTGCAAGAAATGACAGTATTAGAACTAACTAACGTAACAGGTGGCTATACAAGGAAGCCGGTGCTACATGATCTAACTTTTTCTATTGGAAAAGGAGAGCTAGTTGGGTTAATAGGATTAAATGGGGCAGGGAAGAGTACTACGATTAAACACATTATAGGAACAATGAACGCTGCAAAGGGAGAAATTCTGCTAAATGGAAAATCGTTAAAAGAGGATCCCGCAACGTATCGTACTTCTTTTTCGTATATACCGGAAACGCCAGTATTGTACGATGAGTTAACGTTAAAAGAACATTTAGAGCTAACTGCGATGGCTTATAACCTAGAACAAACTGTGTTCGAAGCAAGAAAAGAATCTCTATTAAAAGAGTTTCGAATGGAAAAACGGTTGAATTGGTTTCCAGCACACTTTTCAAAGGGAATGCGTCAAAAAGTAATGATCATGTGTGCTTTTTTAGTGAATCCCGATTTATATATTATTGATGAACCTTTTGTAGGTCTAGATCCGTTAGGTATTCAATCGCTACTTGATCAAATGAAGGCACGAAAAGACGAAGGTGCCTCCATTCTTATGTCGACACATATTTTATCGACAGCAGAGAAATATTGCGATCGCATTCTACTTTTGCATAATGGGAAAATACGTGCACAAGGAACAATGGATGATTTACGAGTTGCTTTTAACAAGCCATATGCAACATTAGACGATTTATATATCGAAATGACGAAGGAACAACAAGATGAACAATTTGCGTGAAATATGGGGTAAACGTTTTGTCTATTATATAAATGAATTACAAAAATACTTAAAGTATATTTTCACTGGCCATATAGCGATTGTAATTGTTTTCGTCCTAGGTGCAGGGGGATATACATACAGTGAGTGGCTTAATACAGCTCCGAAAGATTTTCCTGCTTTTTTAGTTGTAGCTTTCATTTTAAGTATTTTGTTGGCGATGAGCACACCGGCTACGCTCATGAAGCACGCAGATAGTGTATATTTTTTACCTTTAGAAACAAAACTGAAGGAATATTTAAAGCTTGCACTGAGATGGACTTACTTTTCATCTATTTTTCTATCGCTTGCAATTTTTGTTGTTACTATACCCTTACTGACGAAAGTTGCCGGTGCTACAAAAGAAGAGATTTTATCTTTTTTCGTTTTTATCCTTGTGATGAAGTATTGGAGTATTCACACGGAATTTAATTATCGTTTTGCTTCGAATGGGAAATCGGTGTGGATGGACCGTTTTATACGTTTTCTTTTGTTATTTGCAGCTCTCTATTTCTTAATGAGTGGAAACTATCTATTTTTAATTGCGATTGTTGTTATTCAATTAATATATACAATCGTATGGCAAAGGAAAAAGAGCGAGGTTCCGTTTCCATTTGATCATTTTATCGAAGTAGAACAGTCTCGCATGATGCGTTTTTATCGATTTGCGAATTATTTCACCGATGTTCCGCATATAAGAGGAATGACGAAAAGAAGAAAATGGCTAGATGTTATTTATAACATTGCTCCATATGTGCAAAAAAATAGTCAGCTATATCTAGTGATGCGGACCTTTATACGCACGAATGATTATTTCTATTTGTGGGTAAGACTTACAGCTATATCGGTTATTGGTGTGTATTTTATTCCATTTCCAATAGTTGCGGTTATCTTCTCCAGTGCGCTTGCATTTGCCACAGTTGTGCAACTGCGACATGCTTTGTTATCTGGACATGAGTTTCGAATGGATCAGTTATTTCCGGTAGATCCGAATGCTAGGAAATGGGCAGTCAATAAGTTAATGCGCGTGATTCAATTCGTACAAGCAGTTTTGGTACTTATCGTAGTGTTAGTGCAAGGTGAGTTTACGCTACAATTGTTCTTCATACCACTTGCTGTCTACATTGTTTCAGAGCTGACCATTCGAATGAGTAAGAAATAAAAAAGGCTGTCGATCGACAGCCTTTTTTTATTTCGTTTGATATTGAATAGCAGCTGTTCCTAATGTTTTGGCTGCAATAAGCATAGCACGTTCATCAAAGTCAAACTTAGGACTATGATGTGGGTAAGCTTCGCCTTCTGGCATTGCGCCAGTAAAGAAAAATGTTCCAGGAATCTCTTCCATATAATAACCAAAATCTTCTCCAATCATCAGAAGCTCTGACTCTTTTACTAGTTCCACACCCGGTACCTCTTTTGCAACTTCTGCTAGAAACTCAGTTTCAGCTTTGTGATTAATAACTGGTGGATATCCACGAGTATATTTCAACGTATATGTACAATCAGCGGCAAGACAAGTACCTTCGAGTACACGTTCTAATTCACGCTCCATTAAATCCCTTACTCCAGCATCAAAAGTACGTACTGTCCCAGCCAGTTTTACATTGTCCGCAATAATATTAAAAGCATTTTCAGCAACAAAAGAACCGACAGAAAGAACAGCAGATTGTGTAGGATCCACTCTTCTAGCTACTAATTGCTGCAAGTTTACGACAAGTTGGGAGGCAACAACAATTGCATCTTTTGACTGATGAGGATTCGCTCCATGTCCACCTTGCCCTTGAATCGTAATTTCAAAACGGTCCGCTGCCGCCATAATTGGACCAGTTTTATATTCGATAGATCCAAGTGGGAATAAAGACCATAGGTGCGTACCGAAAATAGCGTCGACACCCTCTAGACATCCCGCTTCAATCATAGGTTTTGCTCCGCCTGGTGCATATTCTTCTGCATGCTGATGAATAAATACATACTCTCCAGCTAACTCGTCTTTTAATTCATTGATTGTACGTGCAAGAATGAGCAGCGTTGCGGTATGGCCATCATGCCCACATGCATGCATAACACCGTCTACGGTAGATTTGTATGGGACATCTTTTTCATCTTGAATAGGTAGAGCATCGAAATCAGCGCGTAGTGCAACTGTCTTACCAGGTAAAGCGCCTTTTACTCTTGCGACAACGCCATTTCCTCCTACATTTGCTTCAAACGGTATACCTAAATTCGTATAAAAATCTTGAATATATTGAGCCGTTTTTGTTTCCTGAAACGATACTTCGGGATGCATATGTAAATAACGACGGATTTCGACCATCTCTTCAAATGCACTATCTAATTTTTCTGTTAATTCTTTTGTCATTAATCTAAGCCTCCATTTATCTTTTTCTTATTATAACAAAAAAGAAGACTATTAGTTGGGTAGATTGATATTTTCCATTTTATTAGTAAATGTAAGACTTTGTGTGATGAATGCTGGAATTCGCTTTGCAAAATTAGGGACTTTCATTAATTTAAGTGAAGACATTTTTTAGGGAAACTACTAAGTAGTGAGCTTGAAGAAAGTGACCGCTGGAATTAGCACGGCAGCGCTTCGCTTTCCACGGGCTCGTCCGCCTCGCGACGGCGCACTAAATCCCTCCAATTATGTAGTTGCAGAATAAGTATCTCCAGAGAATGGATAAGGGCGACCAAACAATTGTCGAAAGCAACCAATTTTCATAAAACAAGTTTACTTGGAGTGAGACGCCAATATTAAGGGAGCATTATTTAGGATTACTTTACTAAAGCTTAATGATAAATAGTGACGCTAATTAATTTGCATTATTTCTTATGGATTGTAGCGGAAGGGTGTCGACTCCAGCCGGAATAGCTTGAGCTAAGACCCTGGACTGAGCGTAGCGAAGGAAGCGGCAGAAGCCAAGCCGGCGGAAAGCGTAAGCCCTGCAGTGGAAATCTCAGCGGACACTTTATTCAACTCACTACCGCACAGTTTCCCTATAATATGCAATAGCAGAGCATGTGATTTTAAACTAAACGGGAGTTTACATGAAGATTTTATAGTTCTAATGAGGTACTTCTATCTTGTTAATAGAAAAAAGTAAACCGTCCCTAAACCGTAGCGAGCAGGGATGGTTTACTTATCATTTGCAGATCAACTTTAAAGCAAAGTTATTTTATTTATTGTGTACTAACATTAATTTAGTCTTCTTCATTTGTTGATGAATAAGTAGATACATAAGGGGCACTTGTGAAGAATTGCTGTTTATCGGCAATGTCGTCAAAATTCATTTGGTGAGACTTTGCCCAAACCTCATAGCTGTTTGGACCTGACCATTCTGTTAAAATAATGTAAGTGTCTGATTTAATTGGTTTTAATACACGTAATGCTATAAAACCTGGCTCACGTTCAAGAGTTGGCGATAAGTTTGTATATTTATATTCAAAAATGGGTTTGCCTTCGTCTGAAAGGGGAATGTTTTGTATAGCGAAATAGCCCTTTTTGGAGAGTTGTCCAGAAGCTTCAATAATTTCATATTTTCTAGGAGCTTGAAAAACAGATTTTTTGTCAGTTTCATGGATGAGTACAGAATTACCTATTCCATGTAATGCATATAATTGCTCATTGGGATGTTTCTTTTTTATAGATTCCATAAATTCGGGTGTTCCAGAAGTAATATATAAATACATGTAAGTACCTCCTAAATTTGTTTATTTCTATTACTTTTCCCCTAATTGCAAATTTAAAAACCTTTGAATCCAATTTAAAAGAGGAATCAGGACAAATTTATGACAATTACACTATATACCTATACAATAGGAAATAGAACGACTATAGTGAAGACGTATATTGGAAAAATGATCGTGAGTAGAAGAAAGGCAGGAATTTTGAATGACTACTTTTAATGATACACTTCTTCGTGCAGCCCGCGGAGAAGAGGTTGAGCACACTCCAGTTTGGTATATGAGGCAAGCAGGAAGATCCCAACCTGAGTATAGAAAAATAAAAGAAAAGTATTCTTTAGAACAAATTACGCATGAACCAGAATTATGTGCTTACGTTACACGTTTGCCAGTAGAAAATTACAATGTGGATGCAGCAATACTGTATAAAGATATTGTAACCCCACTACCTGGGATCGGTGTAGATGTGAAGATAAAAGCTGGTGTAGGTCCAGTAATTTCAAATCCGATTAGCTCGGTGCAAGATGTAAATAATCTTGGAGATTTATCTCCAGAAGATGATGTGCCTTTTGTATTAGAAACGATAAAATTGTTAACAACTGAACAGTTGAATGTTCCATTAATCGGTTTTGCTGGAGCACCATTCACACTTGCTAGTTATATGATTGAAGGTGGACCATCTAAAAGTTACAACAAAACAAAAGCATTCATGATTTCTGAATCAGAAGCTTGGTTTGCATTAATGGACAAACTTGCAGATATGATTATCGTTTATATTAAAGCACAGGTAAAAGCCGGAGCGAAAGCGATTCAGATTTTCGACTCATGGGTAGGAGCTTTGAATGTAGCAGATTATCGTATTTTCATTAAACCTGTAATGACAAGAATTTTTACAGAACTTCGTGAGCTAGGTGTTCCATTAATAACCTTTGGTGTTGGTGCAAGTCATTTAGCAAATGAATGGCATGACCTTCCGGTAGACGTAGTTGGACTAGATTGGCGTTTATCGATTGAAGAAGCGCGTGCAAAAGGATTGACGAAACCGCTTCAAGGAAACTTGGATCCATCTTACCTAATCGGAGACTGGGCGGAAATTGAAAAACGTGCGAAGCTTATTATTGAGCAAGGGGTAGCACAACCAGGTCATATATTTAATATTGGTCACGGCGTATTCCCTGAAGTGAATCCTGATACATTAAAACGTTTAACAACATTTGTACATGAATATAGCCGCGAACTCATCGCAGCAAAGTCTAACTAAACTTTTTGAGGTGACAATTGATGAAAAAGACAATGGGTTTATTAGTAATGGCATATGGCACTCCTTACGAAGAAGCAGATATTGAACGTTACTATACGCATATTCGCCATGGCAGGAAACCAAGCGAGGAACAATTAGCAGACCTAACGGGTCGTTACAAGGCAATTGGAGGAATTTCTCCACTGGCGAAAATAACGCAAAATCAAGCAGAAGGTCTTTGCAAACGCTTAAATGGAGTGCAAGATGAAATCGAATTCAAGCTATATATTGGATTAAAGCATATTGAGCCTTATTTAGAAGATGCGGTTGCACAAATGCATAAAGATGGAATTACAGAAGCGGTATCTATCGTGTTGGCGCCACATTTCTCTACATTCTCGATCAAATCATATAATGGTCGCATCAAGGAAGAAGCGGAGAAATTAGGCAATTTAACGATTACATCCGTGGAAAGTTGGTATGATGAGCCAAAATTCATCCAATATTGGAATGAAAAAGTAAGCGAAGCATTTGCAGCAATGTCGGAAGAACAAAGAGAAAAAGCTTGTTTAATCGTTTCTGCTCACTCCCTACCTGAAAAAATTCTTGCTATGGGAGATCCATATGCAGATCAATTAAACGAGACAGCAGATTTAATCGCAAAAGCGGCAGGCGTGAAAAACTATGCGGTTGGTTGGCAAAGTGCTGGACAAACTCCAGAGCCATGGATCGGGCCAGATGTACAAGATTTAACCCGCGAATTACACGAAGAAAAGGGCTATACAACTTTTGTGTATACACCAGTTGGTTTCGTAGCAGAGCATTTAGAAGTACTATACGATAACGATTATGAGTGTAAAGTTGTTTGTGAGGAAATTGGAGCTACTTATGTACGCCCAGCGATGCCAAATGATCAACCACTATTCATCGATGCAATGGCGGATGTTGTGTTAAAACAGCTTCGTGCGTAATTAATAGAAAAATGACATCCCCGAAAACTATTCTAAGGTGGTTTTTGGGGATTTTTTCTTGGAAATTTAGTTTAGTTGGAATTTCGGGGAGTTTAGTTGTAAATTTAACATATTTAGTTGTAAAATCTGAGCGTTTAGTTGTAAAAGGATATTTTATCCAGATTCTAATGGCTTTTTTCAATCCACAAACTCTTTCTCCTTTGATTTTGAGGGATTTTTTCTTGGAAATTTAGTTTAGTTGGAATTTCGAGGAGTTTAGTTGTAAATTTAACATATTTAGTTGTAAAATCTGAGCATTTAGTTGTAAAAGGATATTTTACCCAGAAACGGCTCATATCTTTAGTGGAATTTCAAACTTTCTTCACACGTATTCGGTAAAATAGTGTTAGGGGGTGGAGATTTGAAAAAGCTAAGTATATTGTTCGTCTTGTTTTTGCTGGGTGCGTGTGGAAAGCCCTCGTTGCCATCTATTGATCCATCGGTAAAATTTGTCGCAAGCTTAAATACGATAGAAGGAACGATAGATTTCATCTCCGAGGAGCAGGAAGTTATGGAAAGTTGGCAGCTGGATGCAGCATATACAGGATTTACGTTAGTATCAGATGACCTTTTATTACTATATGGATTTACATTAGAAGAAGCGGTACTTATTCAGTTGTCTACGGGGAAACAATTGGCAACGTTGGATGTACGAGAAGGAACGACCTTTGCTTACGCTTATGAAGAAAATATTTACATAGCAAATGGAAAAGAAAATACGGTTTCTCTTTTCGATCAAAAAGGAGAACTTCTAGCAGAGGCAGCTACTGGGAATTATCCGATGTCGATGATTGCACAGGATGGTGATCTGTATGTAGTAAACTTCAAAGATGAAATCCTTTCGATCTTTTCATTAAATTTAACGGAAAAAACGAAATGGGATATTCCGAGTTCCTCGCATGGGATTTTAGTAAATGGAAACGAACTATGGCTCGGGGGACATGGAGCTGGTAGTAGTCCTAATCGAGTTATTAAAAGATATAATATTAAAACTGGAGAGTTACTCGGTGAGATAGAAGCACCAATGATGCCGATTGATATGACGGAGGCAGGAAATGGACATATTTTTGCGGTGAGTCATGGAAGCAGCACAGTTTATGACATTTCAAAAACGGGAGAGGTACTAGCTTCCATGAAAGCAGGCGCGAACCCATTTTCCATCGCAACATTTGGAGAAAACATTGTACTGGCAGGTTATGATGATCATCAACTATACTTTATTCATTCGGGAAAAGTAACGAATAAGCTTCAAGTAGGTAAAGGTCCATTTCAGTTAGTCGTAAGGGAGGTTAGCAAATGACAACGATATTAGTAGTAGATGATGAACAGGAGATGCGCAAACTAATTGAATTGCATTTGCAAAAAAATGGTTTTGATGTGTTGCATGCTGAAAATGGAGAAGAAGCCATCCAAATGGTTCATTCAATTTCGATTGATTTAATACTACTTGATGTCATGATGCCTGGGAAAAGCGGTTTTGAAGTGTGCCAGGAATTAAGAGAGTTTTCATCGATACCAATCATTTTTCTCACAGCATTAGATGCAAAAACAGACTTAGTAAAAGGACTTAAGCTAGGTGGGGATGATTATGTCATTAAACCGTTTACTGCGATTGAACTAATAGCGAGAATAGAGGCTATTTTAAGAAGAATGGGGAAAGAATCGAAAGATGTAAAAATCACAAAAGGAATCTTAGTAAATGATCCTGCTGGAAGACAAATATTAAGTGGTGGTAAAAAAATCAACCTTACATTGAAGGAATATGAGCTGCTTCATTTATTTATGGACAATGAAGGGGTGGCCTTCGCAAGAGAGCAGCTCCTAGAAAGACTATGGGGGCTAGATTATGAAGGCGGAACTCGGACAGTAGATACACATATCAAAACGCTTCGATTAAAGCTTGGTACTGCTGCAGGAAGATACATTGAAACAGTTTGGGGAATTGGTTATCGTTTTGAGGTAAGAAAATGAAGAAACTATCGGTTAAAATTTGGATGTTGTTGCTTTTATTTATCACAACGACGATTGTTTTTTTAGTCATCTTTACGAATTTCTTATATGAGGAGCTTTATGTGCAGCATACAGAAGCTATTATGAAAGAAGTTGCAGAGAATTTGCAGCGTACCTATGAGGGCGGAGTCGTAACAGATGATTTTATTAAACAAACCGAAGATTATAATCGTTTTTCAGATGTGGAAGTATTTACGGTGCGCAATCCAAGAGAGCTGAGTGCTTGTCTACCGTTCGATATTGATTATGATACGTTAATTGGAGCAGAAGAACGAGTCGAACTAATAAATGGAAATGCAATAACAAAACGTGGGTATGAAAAGCGGTTTGACCGGGAAGTAGTGTCGGTTATTTATCCACTTGTTGATGAGAATAGATTAGAAGGAATTATTTATATATATGTACCTTTAACCAAAATTGCTGAGATGGCATCCAGTGATGTACTTTTTTTAATAGCGATTGTTTCTCTTCTATTAATTTGCTTGGCATATATTAGCCTGAAGAGTTTGCAAAGAGTGCTAAAACCATTAGCCATATTAAATGAGGCAGCATTAGATATGGCTGCCGGAAAGTATGATACACGTGTGAAAGTGGAGTCTCAAGATGAAGTAGGAGATTTAGCGCGAAGTTTTAACCAAATGGCCACATCCATTCAGCAAGAAGACGACAAGAAACGCAACTTTCTGTCTGTCGTTTCCCATGAACTTCGCACACCGATTAGTTATATTAAAGGGTATGGAGAGGCATTTGAACAAAAACTAATACCCGAAGAGAAAAAAGCAGAAATATACAATCTCATCGTGCGAGAAGCAAATCGTATGCAGAAGCTTACCAATGATTTGTTAACTGTAGCAAGATCAGAAACGTTAGAAGAGGTAGAAAGTGGACCACTCGTTTTAGCAGAAACAATTCGGGAGGTAATACAGCTTGTTAAACCAATGGCAAACGAAAAAGAAATAACGTTTGCTATTTCGATAGACGAAGAGACGATTTTATGTGCAGACGAACAAAAAACAAAGCAAGTGCTTATTAACATTTTAGAAAATGCCATTAGATATTCATCAAACACATCCAAAATCGTTATTTCGAATAAAACAATGAAAAAAGAAACGATCATTCAAGTTACAGATGAAGGATGTGGAATTGAAAAGGAGCACTTGCCTCATATTACGGAGCGTTTTTACCGTGTGAATAAGGCGAGAAGTCGATCTGATGGTGGAACAGGATTAGGGCTGTCCATTGCTGCGCAACTAGTAGATGCGCAAAATGGTAAACTTGCTTTTGAAAGTGAAGTAGGAAAAGGGAC
Source organism: Psychrobacillus lasiicapitis (assembly GCF_006861795.1). Classification (GTDB taxonomy): domain Bacteria; phylum Bacillota; class Bacilli; order Bacillales_A; family Planococcaceae; genus Psychrobacillus; species Psychrobacillus lasiicapitis. The sequence continues at coordinate 65,552 of NZ_VDGH01000014.1, forward strand.
TACTGTATATATTACATTACCAATTTGGGAGGATTTATTCGAATGATTAAATGGATATCGACTTTTACATTAACGGCAATGGTGTTAACAGGTTGTGGAGCAGAAGAGGCAAATCAGGCTAGTCAAGAGGAAACTACTTTTCAAGAGATTGTTGTACAAATACAAACACCTGAACAATTAACAGTAGGTGAGAAAGTTGTTTTATCTGCCAAAGTATCTCAAGGGGAAGAAGCAGTTGACGATGCGGATAAGGTAGAATTCGAAGTGTGGGAATCAGGTTTGCGCGATGAAGGAGAAATGATTGAAGGGACGTTAACTAAAGATGGTGTATATGAAGCGAATCATACATTCGATCATGACGGCGTCTATTATATGTTTGCCCACACTACTGCAAGAGGTCTTCATACAATGCCAAAACAAAAGCTTACTGTTGGAAGCCCAGACTTGAGTAAAGTATTACCAGACGAAAGTGATGATACAATGCATAACGGTCATTAAGAAATGCTTGCAAAAAGAATATGTTAGGAGTATTATAATGACTAGATGACCGAAATGGTTTTCTGGTCATTTTTAAAGTGGAAAACGGAGGGGTGCTAAATGGATCGCAAAAAAGAAATCTTAGAAGCTGCTACTAGATCTTTTTCGCTGTTCGGCTACAAAGCTACCACGATGGAGCAAATAGCAAAAATCGCAAATGTAGGTAAAGGAACGATTTATACTTTTTTTGAAAATAAAGAAGTGCTCTTTCAAGAAATTGTACGGAAAATGATTTGTGAGATGAAGCAGGAAGCAACAGACGCTATTCAAGAAGGTGCTTCTTTTCAAGAAAATGCCCATGCTGCTTTGATGAAAATGTTGGAATTCCGAGAAACTCATCAACTATATGCCAAAATTGTAGATGAGGAAAAAGATTGGAGAACACCAGCTGTCAAACAAATGCTACATGAAACGGAGCAAGCCATTGTTACATTCATTAAAGAGAAGATTGATAAGTATGTAGCAAAGGGTGAATTGAGACAAATAAATAGCGAACTTGTAGCATACTTATTGTTTAAGGCGTATCTTGCTTTTATTAATGATTGGAATGTAACGCATGACGAATCATTACCCGAAGTAGAAATCGCAAACTTTTTTCAGGAAACAATTTTTCGTAGTCTCTTAGTTTGAGACTAATTTTTTTGATAATAAATGACTGAATGAATAATTTAGTCAAATGGTTTTAGGAGGAAGATAGAATGATAAAAGCGGAATGGAAAGCGATATTGACGAATCGAAAATTATTGATTCCTATTATTGCTGTATTATTTATTCCTGTTTTGTATGCAGGAATGTTCTTATGGGCTTTTTGGGATCCATATGCAAGCTTAAGTGATTTACCTGTAGCAATCGTCAATTCAGATGAAGGTGCACAAATGGAGGGACTAGAACTTAAGCTTGGAGAGACGTTACAGGATAAATTGATGGATAGTGAGCAATTCAATTTTATATCTGTATCGGAAAAAGATGCACAGCAAGGCTTAGAAGATCAGGATTATTACTTGCTCATCGAAATTCCAGAAAACTTTTCACAGCATGCAACAACATTGTTAGATGAACAGCCAGAAAAAATGGTAATTACGTATAAAGCAAATGAAGGATATAATTTCCTAGCATCTCAAATTGGTGGAACTGCCATGGATCGTATTCGTGCAGAGGTGAACAAAGAAGTCACTTCAACTTATGCAGAACAGCTTTTTGATTCGATTACTAAAATTGGGGATGGATTTGCCGAAGCGTCAGATGGCGCTGGTCAATTAAAAGATGGCGCTTCAGAAATAGATAACGGTGCTAGCGATTTAAAAGGTTATTTAGAACAACTGGCAAGCAGCACAATTCAACTGCAAGATGGTACAGATACAGTAGTAAATGGTATTCAATCAGCAGCAAAAGGCTCTACTCAGCTAAATGACGGCATAGCTAAACTTGCTGACGGGTCCACTCAGTTAGCAGATGGTGCAAGCCAAACAGCAACAGGAGCAGGGTCATTAAAAGAAGGTATAAGCGATTATACAGCAGGAGTTGCAAAGTTAAATGAAAGCTATCAATTACTTAGTGAGAAAGAAAAAGCTTTAGTCGAATCATTAGCGAAGTTACAAAGTAGTTCTGCAACATTAAACGATAGCGCCAACCAATTATCACAAGGGGCTTCTCAAGTAACTACTGGTATTAAAGCGTTAGCAAGTCAAATGGAACAAATAAGTGCTACACTTCCAGCAGAACAAGCAGCAGCATTAACGGAAACACTGAAACAATTAGAAACTGGAAGTTCTTCTGTGTCAGCCGGTTTAGAAAAGCTTGCTGGAGGAACAACTGCATTATCTGATGGAACAGCTCAAGTGCATAATGGGGCTGCACAATTAAGTGCTGGTTACGCACAAGCAGGTCAAGGTGTTGCAAAACTAAATGAGTCATCAGCAGCATTAGTAGAAGGTTCTTCTAGTTTAGCAACAGGAACAAACACACTAGCAGCAAAAATGAAAGAATTTAATACTGGTATAAAACAGGCATATACAGGTTCAACAAACTTGGTTAGTGGTCTTAATCAGCTAGCAAACGGTTCTACACAATTACAAAAAGGAACAGGAACGCTAGCAGAAAAATCTGGAGAACTTGCAGCTGGATCGACTAAACTCGCGGACGGTACAAAAGCATTGGTCGATGGTACAGATACATTGAAAACTCGCTTACAAGATGCAAGTAAAGAGGTTGGAGACGTAAGTGCAAATGATGATACATTTGATATGATTTCCTCTCCGGTAGATGTAGATACAGAAGCAGTCAATGCAGTACCTAACTATGGTACAGGATTCACACCTTACTTCTTATCACTTGGTCTATTCGTTGGAGCATTACTAATTTCGATTGTGTTTCCACTTGTGCAACCAGCTATCAAGCCTACAAATGGAGCAGCATGGTTTACAAGTAAAGTAACAGTACTTGGGGTTGTAGGTATTATTCAATCCTTAATCGTCGTAGCAATCGCATTATTTGCGCTTAAGCTAGAAACACAAAATGTAGGTATGTTCATCCTTACAGCGATTATTACAAGCTTTACATTTTTAGCGTTGATTCAATTATTTGTATCTGTTCTAAGTGATTCAGGACGATTCCTGGCTATACTTGTGTTGATCCTTCAATTAACAACAAGTGCGGGAACATTCCCATTGGAACTGATTCCACAGCCATTACAAATATTTAATAAACTCTTGCCGATGACTTATTCTGTTCAAGCTTTTAAAGCGGCTATTTCTACAGGAAATATGAGTAACCTATGGGCGAGCAATGGTGTACTAATTGGATTTATGGTAGTATGTCTAGTCTTAACATTCGGCTATTTCATGCTTATATTCAAAAAACGTCATTCAAAACAAACAGCAGAAGCATAATAAAAAGCGCTTATCCCTAATGAAAGGAGATAAGCGCTTTTGCTATTCCAAAATAAGAAGTGAAAAAAACTATAAGTGGTATAGCGAACGTTATAGGGATAATGCGTCATAAAGATACCAAGATGTCCGCTATGATTTCCGCTCCAGGCGGACGCTTACCGTGGGGCGGGCGGTGAGCGTCCTCGTCGCTAGCGCTTCCTGCGGGGTCACACCTGTCCCGCTGATCCCACAGGTGTCGCCGCCTTGCGCTTCAATCAATGGAACTTGCTGACTACTTTGTATATAAATAAATAGCGCACTAAGTTTATGAGCATCCACCTAGCAGTGTCTTAGTTTAAACAATATAAATTAAGCATATTGTTATTATTAGCCATTTAACGGAAAATAGCTTCCAATAACTTGATATTAATTGTTTGATAGTCTGTCCCATTCAACTTTGCATTTAATTTTACAGCAAATGAGACATACGTTTGGATTTAGTGCATTGTTTCTGAATAAGTAGCAAACTCTACTGGATTGGAGCGAAAGGGTGGTGACTCCAGCGGGAAAAGCACGAGCTGAAAGCCCCGCAGGAGCGGTGCGACGAGGAGATTGAAGCCGTGCCCGCAGAAAGCATCCACCCTGTAGCGGAAATCCCAGCGGACATTTCATTCAACCCTCTAAGACACACTATCTCTATATAGCGCACTATATAATGAATGCCATACTGTATTTTACTTTTAAAAATTATTAACATCATCCTAAAAAAAATGCCAACTAGAAAGGGGAGTATCTAGTTGGCTTTTTTGATGAAATTAAAGATTACTGCATTTGTCGCAGTGATTTCCATAGCACTCATGTTGTTCTTCGATGGTTTCGCCACATGTAGCGCAATTCTTTTTAGGCAGGTTACGGAAAAATTCAAGTACGTTTTCTAACATAGTTGTTCCACCTCCATCTGTTATATAACTGGTTAAGTTAAATACATTGTAATATAACACAGAATCTTTTGTCAACACATTAATTCGTTTTTTGTTAAAATAGGAGTAAAGGAGAGATCATCATGTATTTTATTGATAATAAAGGTATAACCGACCCACGTATTAACCTAGCAATTGAAGAATATGCACTAAATACAATGGATGTGGAAAAAGATTCATTTCTTTTGTTTTACATAAATCAGCCTTCTATCATCATTGGCAGGAACCAAAATACGATAGAAGAAATTAATACAGATTTTGTAGAAAAAAACGGGATTATCCCTGTCCGCAGACTTTCAGGAGGCGGTGCTGTGTACCATGATTTGGGGAATTTGAATTTCAGCTTTTTAACGAAAGACGATGGAGACAGCTTCCGCAATTTTAAAAAGTTTACACAGCCAGTTGTTGATGCATTGCATAAAATGGGTGTGGACGCGGAACTATCGGGACGCAATGACATATTAGCTGAAGGTAAAAAAATCTCCGGTAATGCACAGTTTTCTACTCGTGGCAGAATGTTTAGCCATGGAACATTAATGTTTGATACGGAAATTGATGCAGTTGTGTCCGCATTAAAAGTTAGCAAAGAAAAAATTGAGTCAAAAGGTATCAAATCAATTCGAAGCCGTGTAACAAATATTGCTGATTTACTTGCAGAACCGATGACGATTGAACAATTCCGTTCTGAAATTCTTTCCTCTATTTTCGGTGGAACAGAAAATATTCAATATTGGGAGCTGACGGATGAAGATTGGCAAAATATTCATAAGCTTTCGGAAGAACGTTATCAACAATGGGATTGGAACTACGGTAAATCCCCAAAATTTAATATGAAGCATTCACACCGATTCCCAGCAGGTGGTGTCGATGTGCGTTTAGAAGTAAATAAAGGCATTATAGAAGAAGTAAATATTTATGGTGACTTCTTTGGTGTTGGAGATATTAAAGAAGTGGAACAATTATTAACAGGTAAAGTATATAGTAAGCAAGCGATTGAAGAAGCACTGGAGCAGGTGGATGTCCCTAAATACTTCGGAGGGATTACGAAGGAAGAACTAGTACAGCTTATTTACTAAATTGGTCTTTATGGCAAACAGAGAATTGCTAACTCCTAGCCTGATTTGAGTAATGATGGAAGAGTCTAACATACTAACGTATGGGAGACTCTTTTTTGATATAATAAGGTAAGAATAATATTTCGGAGGAGGATTTTTGTGACGGTACACCGTGTGTTAGTAGTAGAGGATGATCGGAAAATCGCATCGCTACTTGCAGATACTTTGAGGAAATACCATTATGAAGTACATACAATTGAAAATTTCGATCATATAATCGAGGAGTTTACAGCATTCGATCCTCATATTGTGTTATTAGATGTGAATTTACCATCTTATGATGGCTACTATTGGTGTCGTCAACTCCGCCAGCTAACTACTTGCCCAATTATTTTTGTTTCAGCAAGATCTGGTGAGATGGACCAAGTATTCGCACTTGAAAATGGTGGAGATGATTTTATTACGAAGCCCTTTCACTATGAAATCGTTCTAGCTAAGATAAAAAGCCATTTAAGAAGAACATATGGTGAATATGCAGCGAAACAAGAAGAGCGAGTAGTGAAGATAGGAAAATTGCAGCTATATATGGAGCGTATGGAATTACACACATCCAAAGAAGAAATTCCACTTCAAAAGAAAGAATGTACAATTCTAGAATTATTACTAAAGAATTATCCAAAGCTAGTCACTAGAGAGCAATTACTAGAAGAACTATGGGATGACCAGTCATTTGTTGATGAAAATACGCTTAATGTCAATATGACGAGAGTGCGAAAGAAAATGGCGGATTACGGTGTGATATCTACAATTGAAACCGTTCGAGGAGCAGGATATCGTTTGAACCTAAGTCCGGAGGAAGCTTAATATGTTTCGATTATTTTTAAAGGAGCATTTACTATTTATCATTTTTCAGTTTTCATTAGTACTATTTGTGATGCTATTGTACTGGCTAGACGGATTTCGAAATCTAGACACCGCAGTCTATTCCATTGTTATTAGTATTATATTAACGCTTACTTTTTTAGGGACATTGTTTGTGAAAAAATATACGTTTTATAAAAAAATTCTCTCTATCCCAACCCAATTAGAAGTGGTCTTACAACGATCAGCGCAGTCTCCCGAAATTAAACAAGTAGAGAATTACTTACAACATATCTATCGTTTATATCAAAAAGAAGTACAGCTTTTATATGCAAGACAAAATAGGCATTTACAGTTTATGAATAGCTGGGTACATCAAATGAAAACCCCGATTTCTATTCTTGAACTGATAGCACAAAATGATGAACAAATAGACTCGAAAAGTGTAATGGAAGAAATGGATCGGCTGAAGAGAGGGTTAGAAGCAGTTCTAATGAATGCGAGATTGGACACATTTGAAGAAGATATGCAAATCGAGCGAATAGATTTAAAGCAATTGGTAAAGGAAGTTGTGACGGAGAACAAGCGATTATTTATCGGCAAGCATTTATTTCCAGTGATTTCAATGGACGATGACTGCATGATTACATCGGATAGAAAATGGATTCGTTATGTGATTGCACAATTTGTAACGAATGCGGTTAAATATACATTTGAAAAAAATAAAAAAGTATATTTTGAAACGAGTATCGAAGAGAAGCAAATCATTTTCTCAGTTAGAGATGAAGGAATCGGTATTCCTGCATCGGATATCAAAAGGGTGACAAAAGCATTTTTCACAGGAGAAAATGGTCGGAAAACTGGCGAGTCAACAGGTATGGGATTATATTTGGCACAGGAAATTTGTAGCCGTTTAGGGCATGAAATAGACGTTGAATCGAGTATAGGACAAGGAACAACCGTGTCGATTAAGTTTGATAGACAAGAAATTATGAAGCGAGGTGGGCAAGATGTCCATATTAATACTGGAGGAAGTAACGAAAGTATATGAAGGCAAAGTAGCACATCTAGCGATTAATCAATTAAGCTTTGAAGTAGAAAAAGGGGAGTTCATCGCCGTAATGGGACCTTCTGGAAGCGGGAAAACGACATTATTGAATATTATTTCAACTATAGATCGACCAACTTCCGGAGAAATTACGATAAGTGGTTTAAAACCAGCAGAGCTCCCTAAAAATGATTTATCTCTCTTTAGAAGAAGGGAACTTGGTTTTGTGTTTCAAGACTTCAATTTGCTCCCTGCGCTAACGGTGGAAGAAAATATGGTACTACCATTAACGCTCGATGGCCAATCGGTGGAAGTGATGAAAGCGAAAGTACAACGTATTGCAGAACATCTTAACCTAACGTCTATTTTAGAAAAAAGACCATCAGAGATTTCGGGAGGCCAGGCACAAAGAACGGCTATTGGACGTGCGTTAATACATGAACCGAGTATTATTCTTGCGGATGAGCCTACCGGAAATTTAGATTCGAAAGCAGCAAAAGATGTATTAGAAATTCTTTCAAAAGTAAATAAGGTAAGTGAAACGACCATTATGATGGTGACACATGACCCAATAGCCGCTAGTTACTGTGATCGAGTGTTATTTATAAAAGATGGAGAATACTTCAATGAGATTTATAAAGATGACAGAAGACAAACTTTTTTCCAAAGAATACTTAATGTGTTGTCTTTATTAGGTGGAAATGTAAATGACCTTTCAACAATTCGCTTATCATAACGTAATTCGCAATAGTAGAATATACGCCGCATTTTTTATGGCGAGTATATTTTCAGTCATGGTGTTCTTCGTTTACTCGATGCTTATGTTTCATCCGAATATTGAAGACAAGTTTTTACGAGATATTGCTTTTGGTGGGATGCTAGTCGCGCAAGTAATTCTAATCATCTTTACAATGTTCTTTTTGTTTTATTCAATGAGTGCGTTTTTACAAGCGAGATTACACGAGTTCGGGGTGTTGCTAAATTTAGGAATGGAAAGGCAACAGTTAAATCGTTTAATTTTTTTAGAAACGATGATTTTAGGGTTAATATCTATTACAATTGGGATTTTCTTTGGATTTTCTTTCTCTAAATTTTTCTTCATGATTATCCGAGAATTATTTTTACTGGATAGTTTACCTCTTTACTTATCGTGGAAGCCTTTTGCTTTAACGATTATTGTATTTTTATCTCAATTTATCATCATCTCCATCAGTAGCGTTGTATTCATTCGAAAAAAAGAGGTTATCCAGCTTATAAAAGGCGACGGCAAATATAACGAAGTCGCTACGTTTAAAAAAGGGAATGCTTTTTTAGGGCTAGGATTGCTGGTAGGAGCGTATGGTCTCGTTATTTTTTCTATTTTCCATATGAATATATTTATGAGCTTACTGATTATATTAATGGCTTTTATTGGGACGTATTTCTTTTACACAGATAGTATGCTATATATACTCGACGTCATCCGGAGAAGGGAAAGTCTCTATTGGCATTCTTTTCGTTTAATTGCGTTTGCGGAAGCATCAATTAAAATGAGGGAAAATGCCCGGATGTTTTTTGTTGTGACGATAGTGTCTACTATTGCATTTTTATCTGTTGGAGTCGTGACATCCTTCACTTCCTTTACAGCCCAGTATCGGGATCTGAACCCAGTCAGTATTTTCTATGCTAGTGATTGGGACAATCCATTTGAACAAGCACATATTATGAACTTGTCCCAGGAGCTTCAAAGGGAAGGCTTGTCTTACGAGCTAGTGAAATTTAATGTGAAAAAGCAAACTTCTTCTAACTCCCATGAACCAGTGAATGTCATAAAGGAATCAGAAGTCAATAGCTTGGCGGTTGCCTTGAAACTACCGTTAATCGACTTGAAACAAGGGGAAGCACTATTAGTTTGGAATAACCAAGTGGACTTTGAAAACATTCGAAGTGGAGAGGAACAAACGGTACTCGAAGAAAGTAGCGTCCCTATCCAAATAAAAGGAATGTATAAACATTCGATTTTTCCTTCTTTTGCTATAAAAAATAGAGCTTTCATTATTAGTGACGAGGATTTTTCTTTTATTACGGAGCCACTATTTGGATTTAGTATCGAAGAGTCTAAAACTACTTTTTATGCATTTCATGTATCGGAATGGTTGCGAACAAAAGATGTAGGAACAAATTTAGATAGGATTATGACCGAAACGATGGGTGTTTCAGAAGTGAATCCCAATCCGTTTTATTTTGTGAATCCTGGATTGAATTTTTCTGTTATTCGAGCAACGTTTGCATTATTATTGTTTACTGGCTTACTTGTAGCAGCAGTCCTTTTGCTCGCGGCTGGAAGTTTTGTCTATTTCAAACTTTATACAGATCTAGATAGGGATAAAAAGCAATATGATGTCCTTCGAAGAATGGGGGTAACCGATCGCGAACTAGTGAAAATTGTGAATCGACAATTGGTGCCACAATTCTTTTTACCTTGGGGACTTGCAATGGTGCATAGTACATTTTCATTTATCTTTTTACAAGCCTTTTGGGTAGATCTTGCAGCGGTTTCGATTGCGATGGAAATGTTAATTGTGCTAATTGTATTTACTGTTATTCAAGTTTCTTATTTTTTCTTAATTCGATGGAGATATATTGCCCATATACAAGAGTAAAAGAAGATTGTCGTATGCAATCTTCTTTTGAGATTGAATTGTCAAAACTTTTTTTATATAATGAATTTGGGGATGTGAATGAATACTCATTCAAATAAAAAACGGGAGATGGGAAAATGAGTTTAGCTTCGAAAGTTCAACAAATTGCCTCAATGCATCCAGAAAAAATAGCGTACCATTTTATTGGGAAAGATACGACTTATTCAGAATTTGACCTATCAGTAGAACGATTTGCACATGGACTCCGTACATTAGGGGTTGAAAATGGTGACCATGTTGGATTTTTACTCGGTAATACACCACATTTTTTAATAGCTTTATATGCAACGATGCGTTTAGGAGCAACTGCTGTACCGATAAATCCTATATATACACCAGATGAAATTAGTTATATTGTGAAAAATAGTGATGCAAAGGTGATTATTGCGCTTGATGCTTTATTACCTTTAGTGGAAAGAGCGGCTAATGTATTTACGACTGTGGAAAACTATATTATTTGTGAAACGCAAGCGGAGACGTTAGAGAAGATAGCTAGTCTTTCAGATTCTTTAAAAGAAAGAGTGAAAACGTTTTCATCTTTGCTTGCTATTTCTGGAGACCATGTAAAGGCAGTGGAAGTTTCAGACGATGATACAGCAATTATTTTGTATACATCAGGTACTACTGGATATCCAAAAGGTGCGATGCTTACATATAATAATATTTACTCTAATGCACGTGATGTAGCCGAGTATTTGAGTATTAATACAAATGATCGTGTCATTGCAACACTTCCTGTTTTTCACGTATTTGCTCTAACTGTTGTGGTGAACGCACCATTACTTGTAGGAGCTACGATATTACTAGTTCCTAGATTTAGTCCTCAAGAGGTATTCACGATTGCAAGAGAACAAAAAGCGACTGTTTTTGCGGGAGTTCCGACAATGTATAATTTCTTGTATCAATACCCAGAAGATAGAGTGGAGGATTTCTCAAGCGTACGCTTGGCGATTTCCGGCGGCTCTTCATTGCCAGTTGCGTTACTGCATAATTTTGAGAATAAATTCCATGTACGTGTGTCAGAGGGGTACGGGTTATCTGAAGCATCACCAGTAACTTGTTTCAATCCAATTGATCGCGAACGGAAGCCAGGCTCTATCGGTACTAATATTTTGAATGTGGAAAACAAAGTAGTGAACGAATTGGGAGAAGAGGTTCCTGTTGGAGAAGTTGGGGAACTGATTGTCCGTGGACCTAATGTGATGAAGGGGTATTATAAAATGCCTGAAGAAACCGAAAACACGCTTCGCAATGGCTGGCTTTATACAGGAGACCTCGCGAGACAAGACGAAGAAGGATATTTTTATATTGTCGATCGTAAGAAAGATATGATTATCGTAGGAGGGTATAATGTATATCCTAGAGAAGTAGAAGAAGTTCTCTTTGAACATCCAAGTATTGTAGAAGCCGCTGTTGTCGGAGTACCAGATCCTACTTTTGGAGAAGAAGTTCTTGCATTCGTAGTGAAGAAAGATCCTTCGTTAACCGAACAACAATTGGTGGAATATTGTTCGGAAAAACTAGCAAAATATAAAATTCCTCAACGCATTGAATTTTTAGAAGAATTACCGAAAAACACTACTGGCAAAATTCTACGTCGTTCCTTGAAAGAACAAACGGTCCAATAAAAACAGTAGCCGCTTCTAATAGAGGCGGCTTTTTGGTGACTTTGGAATTAATAAATTTAATATTATGCAAATAATTACCTGCAAATAGATATAAGCCACGCCAGATCTTATATTAAGGACTGTATAGGGAAACTGTGAAGTAAGAAATTTTAGTAGATAACCACTAGAATTTTCGCTACAGGGTGGACGCTTTCCGCGGGCACGGCTTCCATCTCCTCGTCGCTCACGCTCCTGCGGGGCTTTCAGCTCGTACTGTTCCCGCCGGAGTCGCCACCCCTTCGCTACAATCTAATAGAGTTCGTTATTTACTTCAATGAGACACTAAATATAGTACTACGTTGCATTTTCTATTGGTGAAAACCTTTGATTAGTTGAATAAGATATACTATCTAGCGATTGTGATTAATTATTGGGAGCTGCCATTGCTTGAATGGCTAATAGCAACCTTTCCTATAATTTATGCTGTACATAAAATGATTCTAAATATGAAACTGCTCGGCAGTTGTAAATAAATTAAATAAATTTTTTGCATTTAATTATGGATTAGTCAGCAAGTTCTATTGATTGAAGCACAAGGCGGCGACACCTGCGGGATCAGCGGGACAGGTGAGACCCCGCAGGAGCGTGCGACGAGGAGGCTCACCGCCCGCCCCGCGGTAAGCGTCCGCCTGGAGCGGAAATCAATTGCCTTTGCCGTATCACTTTACTACGCAGTTTCCCTATACTATACGAACTATCCTTTCTAAAGGTGGCTGTTGATTATGTCGGTTCAATCATTTGCCATTAATCTTTTCAATTTTCACTATAAAGAAGGAAAAAGGTTTCGAGTGTCGAAATATATGGAAGAATCATTTTGAAAGGTAGGAATGGACAAATGACGAAAAGAAAATTAGAGGCAAAAGATTTATTTAACCTGCATTCAATTACAAATCCGGTTATCGCACCAAATGGGAAAGAAGCAGTCTTTATTCGCACGGAAATGGATGAAAAAGATAATACATATTATGCATATTTATATCATGTGAATGTAGAATCATCAGAGATAACACAATGGACGCATAAGAAAGAACGCGTATCCGCACCGCAATGGTCTGCGGACGGAAAATACATTGCATTCCTATCGAACCGTGAAGAGGACAATCAAGTTTATATCCTGTCTGCAAATGGTGGGGAAGCAAAGAAGTTAACGGAACTGGAAAAAGGGATTACTAGTTTTCTTTGGTCTCCATGCGGTCAAAAAATATGGTTTGCTGCATCATTAAAAGAAGGAAAAGCATGGATAGATGAGGCGGAAAAAGAAGAAAAAACATTGCCGGAAGCTTATATTGTAGAAAAAATGAAGTATCATGCAGATGGTGTTGGTCTTTTACCGAAAGAGACATATAAACAAATTGGATACATAGATATCACCACACAGGAGATAACTCAGTTTACAAAAGGAAATTACAATTATAACTTGCAAGCTATCTCACATGATGGAAAGAAATTAGTAATGGGTGTTAACCGAGAAGAAAATCAAGATTTCACATTCCGCCAGCCCTTATTGTTAGTGGATATTGAGACTAAAGAAGAAGCAATACTAACGACTGATGACGGATATTATGGGGGAGCAGCCTTCTCAAAAGACGACAAATACATCGCTTTCACGGGCAGTAATCGACAATATGAAAACGCTACACATGCAGAAGTGTATGTTTACGAAGTAAGTACAGGATTTCTTCAAATATTAACAGAGGGAATTGATGCACCGGTGGGAGACTATGCTGGCGGGGATGTTCAACAAGGTGTAAGTACACCAGATGTTGTGTGGACAGCTGGCAATCATTTATATTTTCAATTGTCAACGATGGGAGACGTTCGACTTTATTTTGCATCGTTAGATGGTGCAGTGTATCCTGCGACAGGGGAAAATGAGCATGTTTATAGCTATGATATAGATACGACAGGCACATTCTCTCTTGCGACAATAAGTAACGCAATATTTCCCGGGGAATTATTTAAGCAAAATTTAGCGACTGGTGAAAGAGTTCAACTAACGCATTTTAATGAAGAATTATTAAAAGAGATAGAGCTTTCTGAACCGGAGGCAATTGTATATAAAGGTGCTAAAGATTGGGAAGTTCATGGCTGGTTATTGAAACCAATCGGTTATGAAGAAGGTAAAAAGTATCCACTTATCGTAGAAATTCATGGTGGACCACATACTATGTATGCAAATACATTTTTCCATGAGCTGCAATTGCTTGCTGCAAAAGGATATGGAGTGTTATATGTAAACCCGCGCGGTAGTCATTCCTATAGTCAACAATTTGTCGATGCAGTACGTGGTGACTACGGTGGAGGAGATTACGAGGACATTATGGCTGGCCTAGATTATATTCTCGCTGAAAATGACTGGATTGATGAAACAAGACTTGGTGTAACTGGAGGTAGCTATGGAGGTTTTATGACGAACTGGATTGTTGGTCATACAAATCGATTTAAAGCAGCGGTTACGCAACGATCAATCTCAAACTGGATTAGTTTTTATGGCGTTTCTGATATTGGCTATTACTTCACGCCATGGCAAATTGGTTCTGATATGAAGGATATAGAGAAGCTTTGGAATGCATCTCCGTTGAAATACGCATCGAATGTAGAAACACCGCTCTTGATATTGCATAGTGAAAATGATTACCGATGTCCGATTGAGCAAGGACAACAATTGTATATTACGTTGAAAGCGATGGGGAAAGAAACAAGTTTTGTACGTTTCCCGCAAGCAGATCATAATTTATCACGAGTTGGTTTGCCTAATTTACGTCAAACCCGATTAGAACAAATTACTAGTTGGTTTGAAAAATACCTGTAATAATCCAAAACCCCTTCATTTGTAGAAAATGAAGGGGTTTTGACGATTCAATATATCAATTTATCTTTTATGAAATCCTTTATTATAATATAAAAAAACTAGCAAGAAAATCCAGATAGGACCTACGATTAAAGCGATTCTTGTTTCAGGAAAGTATGCCATTAGACCAAGCACAAGTATTAAAAATGCTAAAGCTAAATAGGAACCAAGTGGATAAAACAATGTCTTATATGTTAGTTTGGAAACCTCGCTTTTAGATAGCGTCTTACGGAATTTTAATTGAGACAAAAGAATAATTCCCCAAGTCCAAACTGCGCCGAAAGTTGATATGCTCGTTACCCATATAAATACTTTTTCAGGGACCAGATAATTCAATAGAACCCCGAATAATAGCAATAAAGCAGAAAATAATACCGCCCTAGCAGGCACTCCAGCTCCATTTATTTTTTTGAAAGAAGGAGAGGCCTGGCTTTGTTCCGCCAAGTTAAATAACATCCGTCCAGTGCTGAAAATTCCACTATTACAGCTAGAGAGTGCCGCTGTTAAAACAACAAAATTAATAATCCCCGCAGCTGGTCCTATACCGATTGCTTCGAACATTAAAACGAATGGACTTCCATTTTCACCAATTTCGTTCCAAGGATAAATAGACATAATAACGAAAAGAGCACCAACATAAAAAATTAGAATACGCCAAAAAACCGTATCTATTGCACGAGGAATTACTGTTTTCGGGTTTTTAGCTTCCCCTGCCGTAACTCCGATCATCTCTACACCTAAATAAGCGAACATGACCATTTGCAAGGACATTAAAATTCCTGTAATACCGTTTGGTGCAAACCCGCCATTAGACCATAAGTTGCTAATGCCTACACCTACGCCACCATTACCTAAACCAAAAATAATGACACCAAGTCCAACGAAAATCATTGCTAAAATTGCGATAATTTTTATAAGGGCAAACCAAAATTCAAATTCACCATAAGCTTTCACGGCGATTAAGTTTACTAAAGTCATAATAATAAGTGCCGCTAATGCCCATATCCAGCTTGGAGAGTCGGGATACCACATTTGCATATACACTCCAACTGCTGTAATTTCGGCCATACATGTAACTACCCATAAAAACCAGTAATTCCAGCCGGTGATATATCCTGCAAGCGGTCCTAAATAGTCTTTCGCATATCTACTAAATGATCCAGAAACAGGATTATATACTGCCATTTCTCCAAGGGCACGCATGATGATAAAGATAAATACTCCACCAATTATGTATGAAATAAGTATTGCCGGCCCAGCTAATCGAATAGCCGTTGCAGAGCCTAAAAATAATCCGACTCCAATAGCTGCGCCTAATGACATGAGGGTGATATGCCGTTGTTCAAGTCCTCGTTGTAGTTGCTGATTTCCACCCAAAGTTGTGTCACTCCTTTTTAAAATAATACTTTTGTTGTATAACACTTTATCATAAGAAAGTATGTTTGTGATACGGTTCATATGAACGAAATTGTGATAATATTATGTATATGCATGTAGGACGGGGGTCATGAAAATGCAAGATATTACTATAAGGCCAATCGTAGAAAAAGAGATTATTCGGCTTTGGGAGTTAAGTGCAAAAGAAAAATTACCTGAATGGAAAAAATGGGATGCTCCATATTATCCTTATGAACCAAAAACTTTAGAGCAATTTCTACAGAAAAAAGATCAGCTGATTCATCAAGATGATATGTGGGGTATTTATATAGAAGATGAACTGGTAGGTTCGCTTTGCTATTACTGGGAGCATGAAGAATCGCTTTGGTTAGAAATGGGCATTGTTATTTATGAACCACAGTATTGGAGTGGCGGAATTGGGACAGAAGCCCTGCGTATGTGGATTACCCATTTGTTTAAAGAATTACCACTTGTACGTGTAGGTTATACAACTTGGTCTGGTAACCAACGTATGATCAAAGTAGGAGAGAAGTTAGGGATGACGATGGAAGCCCGACTTCGCAAATGCCGGTACTATGATGGTATTTACTATGATTCTATTCGAATGGGTATACTCCGAGAAGAATGGGAAGGACAAGTATGACAGCTTTATTTGAAATGAAAGGCTTAACGAAAAATTATTGGCAAACAGAAAAACAAACGGAACGTGCTTATCTGTTTTCCGATTTAACCGCTACAATAGAGAGTTCGGAGCGTATTGCTTTGCTTGGTAAATCTGGACAAGGGAAAAGTACGCTTTTACGCATGCTCGCACTATTGGATAATGCCGATAGCGGCGGAATGCGTTTTAATGGGGTTGAGGCCAAAGAAATGGATACACGAGTTTGGCGTACGAAGATAACTTATGTAGCGCAACAAGCAGTTATGCTGCCTGGTACGATTGAAGAAAACTTAAAGACAGTTAGTAATTTACATAATGAAACATTTAACGAGAAGCATGCACGGAAGTTAATGAAAGATGTTGGACTCGAATCGATTGATTGGGCCAAAAAAGCGACAGATTTATCAGGGGGAGAGAAGCAACGAGTAGCATTAGTTCGTTCTTTACTACTTGCTCCTTCTATTTTATTGCTTGATGAAGTGACAGCATCTCTTGACCTACAAAGTAAAGCGTATGTGGAAAATTTGTTGATCAAATGGAGCGAGGTTGAAAAAACTGCTTTTATTTGGGTAACGCATGACTTAGAACAAGCAAAAAAGGTAAGCGAACGAATTTGGTTTATGGAGAATGGAACCCTAGCAGTTGATTGCAAGGCAGAATCATTTTTTGAACATCAACACTCGTTTTCCGACTCGGTGACATTATGAGTTTATTAGCATTAAGTTTTACGTTATTATTTGTCGTTATTACGATGCTTTTGTCTGTTTGGCAAAAGCTAGATCTGGAAAAGGATATTGCGATTGGTACGGTACGAGCGGCAATTCAGTTACTTGCTGTTGGGTATGTGTTGCAATTTGTATTTCAATCGGAGAATCTGCTATTTATAATATTAATCGTTTGCGTCATGATTGTCGTTGCTGCACTTAATGCAGCAAAGCGGGCAAAAGGCATGAGTGGAGTTGTTTGGAGAATTATTCTTTCGATTGCGACGATGGAAATATTGATGATGGGGCTTTTACTGAGCTTGCAAATTATCGAAGCAACCCCTCAATATATCATTCCGCTTAGTGGTATGACGATTGGGAATGCAATGGTTGCCTGTGGATTGTTTTTAACGCAATTAAAACGGGAAACAGAAAGCTCTAAAGGAGAAATCGAAACATTGTTAGCACTAGGTGCAACGAGTCGGCAGGCAGTTCAGGATGTGCTGAAACAATCGGTGAAGTTTAGTATGATTCCGACCATCGATGCGATGAAAACAGTGGGGCTAGTTCAATTGCCCGGAATGATGACCGGAATGATTATGGCCGGAGCAGATCCAGTAGAAGCTGTACGCTATCAAATACTAATCATTTTTGTGTTTACTAGTTCTTCCGCAATTACGAGCATGATGCTAAGTTTGCTTTGTTATAAAAACTTATTCACGAAGGATTTGCAACTGAAGAAGTGGAGTGAATAAAATGGAACCAATATTAATAGAGGAGACACCTTCTAAAGTTACGGTTAAGTACGATTCGGTAGCAGTCGATTTGCCAGAGAGCATAAGGGAACAGCACGAAAAATTTTGGAACGACCATATAAAAATCAATCCGCATTTACGCAACGGTGAAGTATTCACGATAACCCAAATTAAAAATACTGCAAAAGAACTGCAAGTGACAGTTGCAAAGACAGATTATAAACACTATTTATATACAATCCGTCACAAAGATTGTGCTTTTCCATGTAAGGTCATCTTCACTTGTGTAGCCGTTATTACGAGCGACAATTATATTGCTTTTGGACGGATGAATGACCATACTTCGACACCTGGGAGACTGCAATTTACTGGTGGAGGATTAGACGAGACCGATTTAAATGGTTCTGTATTTGATTTGAAGAAAAGTATCGGTAAAGAATTAGAGGAGGAAATGGGTTTACAGATTGAATCTTCTTATGTGAAATCATTTGCCCCGAGATTTTTGAAAAGTAAAGGAACCTATGATTTTTGGGCAGTCATGTTTGAGCTTCGAGTAGACTTCACTTCAAATGAGTTACGAGTGATGTTCGATAAACATAATCGACGTCTAATAGAGAAGGGTGAGCAACCAGAATTTGAAGAGTTTGTGTTTGTATTGTTAGAGAAAGCACATGTATTAGACTTTATTGAAAACGACCATTCCTTAAAAGAAGACTATTTAGATCCTATTTTAATGAAATATGTCAGAAATTGATCTAATTTGAATATAAAAATGCTGGGAGGTTAATGTTCCTCCCTGCATTTTTTTTGGAAAATAATTTTAGTTGGAAAAAAGGGAAGTTTAGTTGTAATTTCATCGCATTTAGTTGTAAAAATCGGAGTGTTAGTTGTAAAAGGGGAAATTAGTAAAAAAAACATAATCATTTTTTGAAAAATGATCATGTTTTTGGTCGTATGAAACTACTTATCTTTTATTCACTTTATCCACTGTTCCATAATCATTACTTCTTTATTCGTTGCATCCATCTTAACGGTTCTGCCAATAGGCATGGTAAGCATTGGATGTGTATGACAGCAATCAAAGTCTGCAAGAATCGGAACAGTAGGCTTTCCAATCGTTTCTAGCAAAATATCATACGGTTTTCTACCAGTTCCTTGATCGTCAAAAAGTTCATGTTTTCCTAAAATAATTCCGGAAGCACGATCGAATACCCCATTCAATTTTAATAGGTTAAAGTTCTTTTCTACAACGGAGGCGGTTTTCATCGTATCTTCGATTAATAAAATATCCCCTTCCTGTATGCTAGGCATATAGGGACTTCCCCAAATACCATACATCGCATTTAGATTGCCACCAATTAATCTGCCTTCAGCAGTACCTCCATTTACGCAAATCCAATTATTTGGTCTCAGTTCTTTATTATCTGTTTTGAGCTCCCAATTAATTGGCTCGTCTGTCCAGTAAGGTGGTGTAGGAACCGTGAAAGGAACTTGTTGTTCTTCTATTAATATTTCCTTGAAATACTCATATGTATAATGAACAAATGGCTCGAATTCACCAAATGAAGGAACTAAAGCAGGACCATAGAATGTCGGTATTCCTGTTCGAGCATATATCCCCAACAAAATAGCGGTAGCATCCGAATAACCTATCATAATTTTAGGATGTTTTTTAAAAGCTTCATAGTCAATATAGGGTAAAAGCGCATTAGAATTTGTTCCGCCAATAGTCGATATAATGCAACGAATGTCTGGATTTCTTATGAGTTCGTTTAACTCATTGGCACGTTCTTGTATAGTTCCAGCTCGATAATAGTCATGCTTACCGGTAAGATTACCTTCCACAATTTCGAAGCCTTGCGATTGTAAAAATGATTTGGCTCTTTGAAATCGTATTGGTGAAGAATGAGTGATGGGAGATGATGGGGAGTAAATCCCGATTTTATCTCCCTTTTTTAATCGATTTAACAAAGTCATATTTTTGGTGCCTCCTTTTAAGTATTTCTATATTAATCATCCTTTTTTTTCTAAGTAATTGCAAATCCATTTTTTTCGAGGTAAATATTTTTAATGTAAAAGGAAATATTAGTGAAGAATATGTGGCACTTTGTGAAATATTTAACTAATGGGATAGTTGGGATGGAGTATTTGCTTTTCGTTTCTTATATAATAGAAGTAATATCTGACGGAAAGGGCGCAGGGTAGTATGCAGCTTATTATGACGTTTAGCATTTTAGCGATTAGTATCGTTTTATTTATAAGTAATCGAGTCCGAGCCGATTTGGTTGCTGTTTTGGCGTTATTAGCATTTGTTATTACTGGAATATTAGAACCTACCGAAGCACTTGCCGGGTTTTCCAATTCGGTTGTTATTATGATTGCAGGACTGTTTGTTGTGGGAGCAGGAATCGTACGGACGGGTCTTGCGCAGATTGCGGGAAATTTACTGCTTAAGTGGTCGGGGAAAAGCGAAAACCGCTTATTTGTTTTATTGCTTATTATTACTGGAACAGTTGGGGCATTTATGAGTAACACAGGGACGGTTGCCTTAATGCTTCCAATTGTTATTAGTATTGCAATCAGCATTAATAGCAGTCCATCCAAGTATTTAATACCGCTTTCGTATATCAGTAGTTTGTCGGGACTTTTGACGTTAATCGCAACACCAGCTAACTTAATCGTCAGCCAAGTACTTGTAGATAAAGGCTATAAAAAACTTGGTTTTTTTGAGATTACCCCTGTAGGAGTAATTGCTATTATTGTCGGTATTCTGTATTTTGTTGTAGCTCGAAATGTAGTCTTACCAAATGCGAAAAATAAAAACGCGTTAAAGGATGGGCACAAGCTCTCACCGAAACAATTGGCAATCGATTATGAGCTTGGCGGAAATTTACACAAGCTTATAGTTCCAGAGCATTCACCGATGATTGGGAAGCAATTGGCGGAATTGAAGCTGCCTGCTAAGTATCATTTAGCTATTTTAAAAATTGATCGTAAATCGATAGAAGGCATGAATCTTTTACCAATCACGTATCAGGAAATGGCCGGGCCGACTAGTATCATTCATGCGAAGGATATTTTATTTGTTCAAGGTGCCTTTAGCAGTATGGAACAGCTAGCAAGGGATTTTTTATTAGAAATAGACGCGGAAGATTCGGAAGCAGACGTGCTTGTTTCGAAACAGCTAGGCATCGCCGAGGTCCTTTTAACTCCCCATTCTAGCTTGATCAATGAAACAGTTGGTAGCATCGGCTTTCGGGAAAAGTATAATTTGAATATACTAGGTGTTAATCGTAAAGGAGATTATGTACTTAGTGAGATGGCAGATGTGCGGCTTCGCTTTGGAGATGCGCTGTTAGTGCAAGGAGCATGGGATGAAATAGAATTGCTATCTAAAGCAATGCAAGATGTCGTTGTAGTAGGGCAGCCGAAAGAACATGCAAGTATTGCGGCAGCAAGCGGGAAAGCACCAATTGCAGGTGCTATCATGTTATTCATGATTATTTTAATGATTTCAGAAGTTTTTCCAGCTGTCATTTCTGTTTTAATTGGGGCAGTTTTAATGATTGTTACTGGGTGCTTACGTAATATGGAAGATGCGTATGGAAAGATGAACTGGGAAAGTATTGTGTTAATAGCAGCGATGCTTCCAATGGCTACTGCTCTTGAGAAAACGGGTGGAATGGTTATTCTTTCAGAAGGGATTATCAATCTGCTTGGTGGTTTTGGGGCAATGGGCGTACTTATCGGCATTTATTTTATAACGATGGTGTTTGGACAGTTTATAAGTAATACAGCTACGGCTGTTTTGTTTGCGCCGATTGCAATGAGTGCAGCAATTAGTATGGGGGCAAATCCGTATACGTTTTTAATAGCAATTGCTGTTTCATCTAGCATGGCTTTTGCCACACCAGTTGCGTCACCAACAAATGCATTAGTGATGACAGCAGGTGGATACAAGTTTTTTGACTTTGTAAAAGCAGGAATTCCCCTGCAGGCCGTCATGTTTATCGTCATGATGATTGTTATCCCGCTGTTTTTCCCATTGTAATTATGGATGAGAGTTTCTCTAATTGTAGAGAGACTCTTTTTTTGTTTGACAATTTACTCAATTGTGATATAACTATTTATATTAAGCCCAATTCAAAGTAATTAAATAGGAATAATCTAATTTAAAAAGGGGTTAACAAATGGGTAGGGAGTTTGTTGATATTTTTGACGAGTGGGCGGATTCATACGAGGCTTCAGTTTCTGGAGAAGATCCGGAGTACCGAGATGTGTTTGAGGGTTATGAGAACATATTAGATGCTGTTACCAAACGGGTTTCGGGTACTATCGTCGAATTTGGAACAGGGACCGGAAATTTAACTGCAAAGTTAATAGAAGCAGGTATTTCGGTTATCGGTATAGAACCTAATACTAAGATGCGTCAAGCGACAGCTATGCGCTTTCCTTTTATGAAAGTATTGGATGGTGACTTGTTGCAGTTTGAAGCAGAAACAGAAAGTATCGATGCATTTGTTAGCACATATGTGTTTCACCATTTAACTGATTCGGAAAAAGGGGAAGCATTAAAAAAATATGCAGTGCTTTTACCCACAAATGGGAAGGTGGTATTTGCAGATACTGCTTTTATATCGGAGGATGCAAAACAAGCGCAAATCGTGAAAGAAAGAGCACGCGGGTTTCATCATGTAGCAGACGATCTAGAAAGAGAATATTATACGACGATCCCAATCTTAACAAAATTGTTTAACGAGGCAGGCTTTCAAGTGCAATTCACGCAAATGAATGATTTTGTTTGGTTAATGGATGCGATAAAGTGAAACTTCAATCAGAGGGGGGTCTTCATCCCCGCTGATTGTTAGTTGAACCAACACGATGTTGCGTACTTAGTCTGCGATACATTTCATCGGGCTTTTACGGGCAGTTGTTCTCCTGCTTATCTTTACCTCTTTTCTTAAATAATGAAGTTGAAGTCTTACTGCCCGTTAATGCGGGAATAAATTTTAGGAGCGATAAACATGCAAAAAATGAATGTAGAAAGTTTTAACTTAGATCACACAAAGGTAGTAGCACCATTTGTCCGTTTAGCAGGTACTAAAGAAGGAATCCGCGGGGATGAAATTTATAAATACGATATTCGCTTTAAGCAGCCAAATAAAGAGCATATGAAAATGCCAGCTTTGCATTCACTAGAGCATTTGATGGCAGAGAATATTCGAAATCACACGGACCAAGTAGTAGACCTTAGTCCAATGGGATGCCAAACTGGATTCTATTTATCTGTTATTAATCATGAAAACTATGATGAAATTTTAGAGATTCTAGAAAAAACATTACAAGATGTGCTTCAAGCAACAGAAGTTCCTGCTTGCAATGAAGTTCAATGTGGATGGGCGGCTAGTCATAGTTTAGAAGGTGCGAAAGAAATTGCGACGGAAATGCTCGCTAAAAAAGATGAGTGGCGCCAAATTTATGAAGAGGAAGCATAATGAACTATTTTCGTAGTGTCCAGGAATTAATAGGAAGAACGCCTATCGTGGAAATTACGCATATTACTGTTCCAAATAATTGTAGAATTTTTGCAAAGCTGGAATATTTAAATCCAGGTGGCAGTGTAAAGGACCGCCTCGGCTTATCTTTAATACAGGATGCGGAAAATTCCGGAAAGCTAGTGCCTGGTGGAACGATTATTGAACCTACTGCTGGAAATACAGGCATAGGTATTGCACTTGCCGCAATAGGAAAAGGGTATAAAGTAATCTTTGTCGTTCCTCAAAAGTTCAGCGTGGAAAAACAAACGTTGATGCGCGCATTAGGAGCAGAAATTGTTAATACAGAGACGGCTCTTGGAATGCAAGGGGCAATCGATAAAGCACGTGAACTAGTTGGCACTATCCCCAATGCATTTTCACCATCCCAATTTTCCAATCCGGCCAATCCAGCTACTTATGAAAAAACACTTGGGCCTGAAATTTGGAGAGATTTAGATGGGCAGATTGATGTGTTTGTTGCTGGTGCTGGATCAGGGGGGACCTTTATGGGTACCTCTATGTTTTTGAAAGAGCGCAACGCGAATATAAAAACAGTCATAGTAGAACCTGTTGGATCTATTTTAAATGGTGGGACAGCAGGTTCGCACGTGACAGAAGGTATTGGAATGGAGTTTCTCCCTACATTTATGGATCCATCTTATTTTAATGCGATTCATACTGTACGCGATGAAGATGCCTTTGCACAACTTCGAGCACTATCTACAAAAGAAGGATTACTAGTTGGGAGTTCATCTGGAGCAGCATTTTTTGCTGCCTTAAAAGAAGCTGAAATTGCAAAAGAAGGAAGCCATATTGTTACTATTTTCCCGGACTCGAGTGAACGTTATTTAAGCCAAAATGTTTATCAGGTGTTTAAGGAGGAAAAGTAAATGCGTGCAAAAACAAAACTGATTCATGCAGGGATTGTTGGTGATGAAGCAACTGGTGCTGTATCTACACCAATTTATCAAGTGAGTACGTATAAACAAGAAGCAGTAGGAAAATTCAAGGGTTATGAATATTCTCGAACTGGCAATCCTACTCGTCATGCATTGGAAGTATTAATAAGCGAGTTAGAGGGCGGATTTGCCGGATTTGCGTTTGCTTCGGGGATGGCTGCAACGAGTTCCGTCATGATGCTTTTTCAAAAAGGTGATCACGTCATTTTAACAGATGACGTCTACGGCGGAACATTTCGTGTTATGTCGAAAGTATTAAATCGTTTTGGAATAGAGGCTACTTTTGTAGATACGAGTGATTTAGCCGTCGTGGAAGCGGCTGTTTTAGAAAATACAAAAGCAATTTTTTTAGAAACCCCTACAAATCCTTTATTAAAAGTTACAGATATGGAGGCTGTGGCTAAGCTTGCAAAAGAAAAAAGTCTACTTACCATTGTTGATAATACGTTTATGACACCTTATTTTCAACAACCAATAGCTCTTGGAGCGGACATTGTCTTGCATAGTGCAACGAAGTATCTTGGTGGACATAGTGATGTTGTAGCTGGGTTAGCTGTTGTAAATTCCGAAAAGCTTGCGACTGATTTACATTTTGTCCAAAACTCCGTGGGAGCAGTACTTGGACCTCAAGATTCCTGGTTATTAATGCGCGGAATTAAAACACTAGGGCTTCGTATGGAAGAGCATCAGTCCAATGCACAGCGAATTGCCGAGTTTTTACAGGAACATAAAGCTGTTGAAAAATTGTATTATCCAGGTTTAGTACAGCATCCAGGTCATGAACTTATGAAAAAACAAACAACCGGCTTTGGTGGGATGATTTCTTTTGATGTTGGTAGTGGAGAAAAAGCAGATGCGTTACTTGCGAAGCTTCGATACTTTACATTAGCAGAAAGTTTAGGGGCAGTGGAAAGTTTGATCTCTGTTCCATCAAGAATGACCCATGCTTCGATTCCAATTGAACGCAGGCAAGAATTAGGAATTACGGACGGACTTGTACGAATTTCCGTTGGCATTGAAGATGTAGAAGATTTGATGGAGGATCTGGACCAGGGATTGGCATAAATAAAATTCTGTACTATTAAAACAATTAATGAAAAAGGGAATGGGTAATCAATAATCACCTATTCCCTTTCTTTCTCCTTACAGATAAGCATTATGAAATGTATTTGAATAGGATAGGATATGTTTTACCAAAAAAATGCGGAAGCTAAAACGATTCCAGTAATAGCACCGAGCGCAATACCAAAGCCAACACCAAATCCTTCACCAAACCACCCTAAACCATACCCACCAAATTCTGCGTCTGGTCGAATCCAAACTGTATTTCTGCTGACTCTCGTAACTTCCCCCACATGAACACTACCATCGCGACATGTTATTCTCACTCTTTGCCCATGATATCTACAACATTGATTGTATAAATCAGATCGATTCATATTCGTCCTCCTCTCAAGACAAATTACATACATGTATGTCCTACTAACATATGCAGTTAATGGTATGGCACGAAAGACAATCGTCTAAGGAAAGTCCGTATATTAAAAATAGGAAGTCTCTGAAATAATCTGACAGTTAAACTTATGATTAGAAAAAACAAAAAGGAAGAGATGCATGCCCGTAATTCAAACACAAAACCTTCTTTATAAATTTGTGGAATTATGTGAAGAAAAATCAGGAAGAGGGGCAGCTACTATACATGCCGAAATAATAGGAGCGCCTCTCAAAAAACTATTCCCCACCATCAACCCCGACCTTGTACAGTATGAATTATTAAGAAATGGTTTATTTCAGCCGGCAGAATGGAGAAATATAAAAGAGACTGTTAAACAAATGGAAGCAGAAAATATATGGCAAACCGTAAAACAGGAATATAAATTATTAAGAAAACGGTGGGATGGACCAAAAGTATCTATTTACATTTTCCCTGTAAAAAATGCAACTGCTAAATCAAGTAAGAAAATACCTAAAAAAAATGGGGTAGCTTATAGAGGGGCATTATTTTTGTTTTTATCTCCTGATCTATCTAAGGAAGAAATAAAGGCCCTCTTTGCACATGAGTACAATCATGTGTGCCGATTAGATTATTTGAATCAGGCTCCCGATAAGATTTCATTAATGGAGTCACTTATTATTGAAGGGCTTGGAGAATATGCAGTAAAGGATTTATATGGTGAAGAGTGGCTAGCACCATGGATTACTCTTTATTCACATGAAGAAGCTGCTGCTATATGGAAAAAATCTTTTATACCTTCTTTACATGTGACAGGAGTTAAAAATCATCAGCATTTTTTATTCGGTAAAGTGGGAAGTCGTTTACCGAAATGGATTGGTTACCATATAGGATTTCATATAGTAGATAGTTTTCAAAAGAAACATGGTCCTTTTCCGAATAACTTATTGTATAAGAAAACTTCGGAAGAGATAATCACTGGTTCTGACTTTCCTATGAAGATAAATGACATTTAAATATGCGGAAGCCAATGAAATGATTGTATTGATCTAAAAATTGATGATGTTTATCCCATAGATCATAAAATTTGGTTTGAATGCTATTGGATTGATTGATATCATCAAGTTCACTCGGTGATAGTGTGGAGGGCACTTCTAACATTTCAATTTTAGTAAATCCAGCTTGCTGTAATCTGGATATCCACTGATCCTCCGTTAAAATATCTTGTATTCCATATAAATTTCGCACTTCTTTTTGTAATGCTTCTGGTAAGTTTTGTTCAGCAGTCATCTCAATGATAATCAGCCTGCCGGTATGTTTTAAGACTCGGGCTAGTTCATTTAATGTTTTCGATATATTAGTAAAGACGATTACTGACTCAGCAATGGCAACATCAAAAGAATCATCTGCAAAATTTAAATTTTCAGCATCACCCTCTATCAACTGGATAGGGGGATTATTATTTTTCAGTCGTTCTTCCGCTTTTTCAATCATAATGGGATGATTATCAATCGCTGTCACTTGGCAGTGAAACCTTTCCGCTAAAAATGCTGCAGTTTGCCCCGTTCCACATCCTACATCTAGTACAGCATCCGTTGGTTGTATATTTTCGGCTTGCAATATAGTTTTAGTTAAAGCAAATCCTCCAGGATGTGCTCCTCCGATACCAAAATAAGCTAATAAATCTAAATAGTCGTTAGTAATTGGATTTCCCTCCTTTTAGTACTACACATATAGTATGCTTGTCACTCTAGTTAGAACTGGATGAGTAAAGATGACGGAATTTTGTAACTATATGATTGGAGAGAACGTACTAATAATAGAATGCATTGGAACGGGGAGATCACATGAAAAAAATAGGCTTGTTTCTTCTTTGTATTATGTTATTAGTAGCATGTGGTTCACAGACAATTATTGAGTGGGTTGACTTTGTAAAAATAAATGGGAAGCAATATGATGCAGTCTATACTGCCGTGATTTCCGATTCTGTAAACATAGGAGAAAAAGTTGGTGAAGTTAAGTTTAGAGTGGCAGATAATGTTTCTAATCCAAGTTACCGAATTAAAGAGGGGGATGCAGCATATTGGGAGAAAGGAACTGAGATATACAGTGTGAAAGATAGAGAGCGCTTAATTGCCATTCCAGATGCGTCTGAAATAAATGGCTATCGTATATACAAAACGGATGAGAATAATCTTAACTACCATTACAAAGATATTGCACTTGAAACTATCAATAAAGTGGAAATATACGAGGGGGATTATGAACAGCAACTCGCTCATACAATCGTGAATGAACAAGAAGTAGCAGAAATAATAGCAATTCTTAATGATGGGGAAACCAACCCTTCTTTTAATCCAAACACCGCTTATGGTGATCCTACCAGATTCCAAGTAGTTCTCTATAGCGAGGAACCGATTGCATATAATTTCTCTATATATTTCGACGGCAATGTTTGGTTTTGGCATCCTTGGGATACTTCTATTATCTCGGATGAAATAGAGGGCTATATTAAAAATAATGAATGACATAGTAGACATCCTCTTTAAAAGAAATGCAGGGTGTCTTTTATATGATAGGAATAAAGGATTTTATTAAGTTATTAGAGAATGTCATGTAAGTATATAAAGGAGGAAAATTAGTTTGAGCAAGCATTTTTTAAACATATCCATTATTTTATTGAGCATATCTATTTTTTTCTTAGCTATTCAGTTTGGCAATAGTGATTCAATGGAAGCAAATGAATCAGTGCAAATGGTGGATAATTCAGCTAAGGGGTTACTAACAGTAGAAGAAGCTGCATTTTATTTGAATTTAAACGAAGAAAGATTAGTGGCTATGATTCAGCAACAAGATAGTAGTAGAGAAGTACTTTCCAGTTTTGACACGTATGAATATATTCCCTATATTCAAATCGGTGAAGACAAATATTTTAATAAGGAACAAATCGACGAATGGATACGTTATAACACAACGATTTGGAAGGAAGTTGGATTTTAAGATGAGTAGCATTCTAGTAAGCAGTAATGTATTATTGCGTGAAATGGATGAGAAGGATTGGCTGGACGTTCATAAATATGCTTCCAATGAAGAGGTATGCAAATATCAACCATGGGGCCCAAACAGTGAAGAAGAATCAAAGAATTTTGTAAGTGAAGTACTTGCGGATGCCAAAAGAGGAGAGCGGACACGGTTTGTTTTTTCAATTGTTGAAAAGGAAAAAGGAAAGATGATTGGAGCAGGGGAGTTTAATATACGAGATAGTCGAAATAAGACTGGTGAGATTGGGTACATCGTAAATCCTAATTATTGGGGAAGAGGAATTGCAACCGAGGTGGCAAAACTTTTAATCAATTTTGGTTTTGAGAAATGTAACCTTCATCGGATTTTTGCAACCTGTGACCCTAGGAATATAGCTTCATCGAAGGTACTAGAAAAAATAGGGATGATTCAAGAAGGCAGAATGCGTGAAGATTTACTTTTAAAAGATGGATGGAGGGATTCATTTTTATATGGCATTTTACATCACGAATGGAAAAAATGATTTCCAAAAGAGGAGACAAAATATAATGGACTATGTTTACCATATGGTTCCTAACAAAATGATTGATGATAAGCTGTTGTCATTGAATAGTTTAAGAGAAAAAAATGAGGAGCTTTATAAGGAGTACGCAAAAAAGTATAATGATCATCCAGATCGAGTGAAACTGTTGGAACGCAGAGTGCCTAAACTAGATTGTTTTTGGAATGATGTTATTTTCTTTTTGCCGATTCATCCGCATCATGTATATCGTGCATTAAAATCAGTCGGTGTAAATGTGAAGACCAATTTGTTGTTCTACAAAATTTCTGCTAAAAGTCTTATAAGCAATAAAAACGCAGTGTACTGGTATCGAAAAGAAAACGATAAAGGTCCTTCGAGAGAGATAGACAGCGAGGATATTGAACTTATTCATATGGAAAGCTTCGAGGAATTAACACATATTCCTGGAGACACCCAAACCTATTTTGAACAGGAACATAAAAGTGGAAATAAGTTTGGCATGTTTGTATACATCCCCCATATTTTGAGCTTAGGGGAAGTGAGTGTAGAAAATGCGGAAACTATAAATTGGAGCAAAGAAATGGGAGAGAATTAATCAATTACGCCGAGGCGTAATTGATTTTTCAAAGGGATCTTTAATCATTACATCTTTCTATTTAAAGGCATATAGTAGGTTATTGCAGAGTTTATTATTAGAAAGGAAGGTATTGAAAAACTTATTTATGTTCAAGTAAACTATCTCTCTAATTCAATAAAATAATGATCCTTTCGGTAAGACATAGCCTCCATAGTAGCGATCAAGTTATCTACATGATAAACCTCAATTCGATAGAAGCCTGTGCGGAAATTTCGTTTAACTTCTGTTGCACGGGCTACTAAAGTGTCCCCGGGTTTAGCTGATTCCATAAATTGAATCGTTGTATTCACTCCTAGTGAAGTCTTTCCAAAAGCATTGCAAGCTACTGAAAAAGCATAGTCTGCTAAAGCATAAATAATGGCACCGTGCACAGTACCATATGCATTCACCATATGACTTTGTACTTCTAATTTTGCTTCCGCAAAATCAGCTTTGAATTGGGTTAGCTGTATGCCTAAAGAAAGTGCATAAGGATCATTTTGTACTTTTTGCAAAATTGCTTCGTAATGTGTTTCGTGAATTTCTAATTCATTTATTCTTTGTTTCATTTTTCCTATCCCCTTTGTTTGAATGAATTTAAAAAATAAATTGAACAAGTAACATATAAACAATTGTCCCTGCAGCTATGGATAACAACATATTTCGCTTCCAAAGATGTAGTCCAGTCACAACTGCCACTGCAAACAATTCAGGAATACCATGAGAGCCAGTGAGAAGGGTGACATCTTTTAAACAATAGATGACTAACAGACCAATAACTGCTAAAGGCAACACACTTCCGAGATATTGAACATACGAAGGTGTGGTTTTACCTGTAGAAAATAGTAGAAAGGGAATAAAACGAGTGAGCACAGTTCCCAACACTACCATCGCGATCGTGATAATTTGTAGACTTAAGCTCATACGGTAATCTCCTTCTGTTCGGAAACTTTTCTTATAATGGTTACGCTCGCTAAAATAGCCATCATGGCTGGGATAATGAACCCACTACCACCAAAAATGACAAGACTAATAATAGATGCAGTCAGACCGATAAGTGCAACCAAATGTTTTTTCTCTTTACGCCATTGTTCAATAAAGATGACGATAAATAGCGCAGTCATGACAAATTCAAGCCCCTCTGTATTAAAGTGGATCAGCGAGCCAAATAGACCACCAAGTGCGGAGCCAAGCACCCAATAGCTATGGTTCAACAACGTCACAAAGGTCATAAACCATCCCTTATCCACCTCTTTTGGGATATTAGCAGAATAATTGATAGAAAAAGATTCATCACACATGCCGAAAATAAGATAAGCTTTCTTTCTCCCCGTCCCTTTGTACTTCTCCAACATGGAAATCCCATAAAATAAATGACGTGCATTTACGGTTAATGTGAGTAACAGTGCATTTAATGGGTTAAAGGACATCAATAATAAATTTGCTGCCAGAAATTCCATGGAACCTGCAAAAATGAGGAGACTCATTAAAATCGGATAAATTGCGTTAAACCCTAAGGATTGCATATACATTCCATATGCAATACCTAAAAAGACAAATCCTGCGAAAATTGGGATGGTATGTGGGAAAGCGGCGCGAAGAGCATTCCATATTATTTCTCTTTTGGTCATTTGTTTCACTTCCTCATAAGTTACATTAACCTCAATATAGCATTGAAAATGCATACAAAAAACAATTTAATTGTATGGATTACAATTAAATTCATACAATTCGGTGTATAATTGGATAGAAAATGAGGAAAGAGGTGTTACCATGCCTGTCAATTCGTTCGATCATTACCCGATGTCCTGGAAGCCTGAAAAAGCTCTTTTAACAAGGCCATATTATCAATCAATAGCTGCGTTACTGGAACAAGATATTGTGAATGGCTTTTTAGCGTCAGGAACAAAATTGCCTCCTCAAAGAGAATTAGCTGATTTTCTTGACTTGAATTTTACGACTATTACACGTGCCTATAAACTTTGTGAAAGAAGAGGATTAATCTATGCAACTACAGGTAGTGGAACCTTTGTGGCACCAAATGCAGCTCGTTCCATTACTATTTCAACAGAAAGTTCGAGAAATATGTTGGACCTTGCTTTCGTCGCTTCCTTTGAGCAAACAAATGAACTAGTAGAAGAGACACTTCAAAAAGTAGTGAATAAAAACTATGTAACCAGGCTACTTAATTACAACGATCCAACGGGTATTCCTCACCAAAAAACTGCTGGACTTAACTGGATGAAGTCATTCGGTATACAAGCGGAGCAGGAGCGTATGGCGATCGTATCAGGGGCTCAAAACGCTTTAGCGATTGCTTTAACTGCTCTATTTGAGCCCGGTCAGCGTATAGCAACGGATTTATATACTTATTCTAACTTTATCGAATTAGCAAAATTACTACATATACAACTTGTACCAATTGATGGAGATACGTCTGGGATGCTACCAGATGAACTAGAAAAGCATTGTGCGCAAATGAAAATTCATGGGATTTTCTTAATGCCTTCGTGCTCTAATCCAACTACTATTATGATGTCAGATCGAAGAAAACAAGAATTGGCAGAGGTCATTCGTAAATATCAGTTAATCTTAATAGAGGATGATATTCATGCCTTTTTAACTGCAGGGATAATAGAAGACTACAAGCAGCCGATGTTTAACTTATTGCCAGAGCAAACGATATATATTTGTGGAACCTCTAAGTCAATTTGTTCTGGTCTGCGTGTAGCTTATATGGTGTATAGCGACGCTTTTCATCATAAAATTCTACAGTCCATCTATACAATAAATGTAAAAACCTCTTCTTTTGATGCAGAAGTAATTACTGAATTGATACTGTCTGGAGTAGCATCTAAAATTGCTAATCAAAAGAAACAATTAGCGCAAATGGCGAATGTTATTTATACAAATTATTTTCCGCAAAAAAGGGAAGGGGAACATCCACTTAGTTTTTATCGTTGGCTACCGATACAAACAAATTTAAACTCTTCACAAATGGAAATGGATTTGAAAAATATGGGGATAAGCGTCTTTCATTCCAATCGATTTATGAGTGGACGTTCAACAAAGGATCATTATTTACGCATAGCGCTTTCTTCTACGAATACATTAGATGAGTTACAAATGGGATTAGATACACTTAAACAGTATCTTGGTTAGGACAAGTAGGTAGGGATCAATATTCTAAAAAATACAGTTATTCAAGCAGAATAAAAAGGGAGACAAAAGCAATGTTACAATCAATCATTTTTGATATGGATGGTACGCTATTTCAAACAGATAAAATTCTAGAATTATCGTTAGAAGATACTTTTAACCATTTGAGGTCATTAGATAAATGGGATTCAGTAACGCCTATTGATAAATATCGTGAAATAATGGGTGTACCATTACCGAAAGTATGGGAAGCTTTGTTGCCTAATCATTCTGATGAAGTAAGAGAGCAAGTGGATGCTTATTTTCTGAAGAGATTAATTGAAAATATAAGAAGTGGAAAAGGTGCTTTATATCCTAATGTAAAGAAAGTTTTCAGTTATTTAAAAGAGAATAATTATTCCATCTACATAGCAAGTAACGGTTTAACGGAATACTTAAAAGCAATTGTGCATTATTATAATTTGGATAATTGGGTTACGGAGACATTTAGTATTCAACAAATACAGACACTCGATAAAGGTGATTTAGTTAAAACAATTATCGAAAAATATGATATTAAAAAAGCAGCGGTAGTTGGAGATCGTCTATCTGATATCAATGCGGCGAAAAATAATGAGTTAATTGCAATTGGCTGTAACTTTGATTTTGCACAAGAAGATGAACTAACACAGGCTGATTTTGTAATAGATGACTTAATTGACTTGAAAATAATATTGCAGAAAATATAAAAACTGATTGAACTAATATGGGGAGTCATTGTACCAATGGCTCTCCAAAAATTTTGAACTAGATTTATATACTCCAACTTTTCTAGAGTCTTCTGTCCTTAATTCACCCCCTTTTATTGCTTTTAATTCGTGCTCATCAGCTTTTACAACTCAATATTCCGCTACTCATTCATAATTACAAATGAACAGGAAATAATACTGAAGATTCGACTAATTTAAACTTTTCTATCGACGAAAAAACTTGTTGAATAATTATGCGTAAGGGTCTATATTGTATACATGTAAAAAAACAAATAAGGAAATACAGATTTGCTAGTGCAAATATTAATAGATAGATTATGTGTGCTCTTTATTATCAACTAGAACAACTTATGGAAAAGTGAAGGTGAACAGTTTGAGTAACTGGTTAGAATTATATGATCATATGGGAGATTATTTAGCACCAAGTATGGCAAAGGATCATCCAAATATACCAATTGTGAAAGAAGAAGGCTGTTATTACTATGGTGCAGACGGTAAAACGTATTTAGATTTTACGTCTGGGATTGCGGTAGCTAATACAGGGCATCGTCATCCGAAAGTAGTACAAAGTATTAAGGATGCGGCGGATCAGCTTGTTCATGGCCCGTCTGGCGTTATTATGTACGAATCTATTTTACAACTATCTAAAAATCTAGGCGATGTTCTACCAGGAAATTTAGATTGTTTTTTCTTTGCAAATAGTGGAACCGAAGCAATTGAAGGAGCATTAAAACTTGCGAAATTCGTAACAGAACGTCCGTATGTTGTATCCTTTACTGGTTGTTTTCATGGTCGTTCTCTAGGGGCTTTAGGTGTGACAACATCTAAAAGTAAATATCGTAAGTTTTTACAGCCATCGCATCTGTCTTATCAAATTCCGTATGCAGACGTAAAAGGTTGGCCAGCTGGAATAGATCCTGAAGTTTACTGTGTAGAACAGCTAGAAAAAGATTTTTCACGTCTATTTAAACATCAAGTGACACCAGAAGAAGTGGCTTGCGTCATTTTAGAGCCAGTGCTTGGAGAAGGTGGATATATTATTCCTCCAAAGGCATGGATAAAGAAAATTCGAGAAATTTGTGATGAGCATGGCATTTTATTAATTTTCGATGAAGTACAAACAGGCTTCGGTCGTACTGGTGAATGGTTTGCAGCACAATACTTTGGCGTAACTCCAGACATTATGGCAATTGCAAAAGGTATTGCATCTGGTCTTCCATTAAGCGCAACAGTAGCTTCAAAAGAATTGATGAAAAAATGGCCGCTCGGTATGCATGGGACTACATTCGGTGGAAATCCAATTGCATGTTCAGTAGCTTTAACGACTTTAGAAATACTTCACGAGGAAAATCTTGTGGAAAACTCCAAAGTGGTAGGGGCATACGCGACGGAGCAGTTAATAAAACTTCAAGCGAAATATCCAATTATTAGTGATGTTCGCTCAGTAGGTTTAATGATCGGAATTGAAATTTCAAATCCAGAAACTGGCAAGGTTGATGGACAAGCTGTTATGGAAATTCTGGACTATGCATTAGAAGAAGGCGTACTCTTTTACTTATGTGGAAATGAAGGGGAAGTTATTCGAATGATTCCACCTCTAACAATAACAAAAGAACAAATAGACGACGGTTTAGGAATGCTAGAAAAAGCACTTGATCGCTATATGGAAGGGAAATAATCCAATGAAAAATAAATTATTTATGCTTATGCTAGTACTAATAATCGCTGTATTAGCAGCTTGTGGCACAAAATCAGACAATGAAAAATCATCCGGTAGTGAAGGAACTTCAACAGAGGACAAAGAAGTATTAGTAATGGGTACATCTGCAGACTATCCACCATTCGAATTTGTAGACACAGCAAAAGGCGAAGAAATTATTGGTTTTGATATTGACCTTGCCAATTTAATCGCAGAAAAATTAGATTTTGAAGTTAAGGTAGAAAACATTGATTTCAATGGTTTAATCCCAGCAATACAAGCAGGAAAAGTTGACTTCGTTTTAGCAGGTATGAGTCCAAACCCAGAACGTGACAAAGTTGTAGACTTCTCAGAGCCATACAATGAAACACAACAAATGGTTGTTACGAAAAAAGATAGTGGCATTAAAACTGTAGAGGATTTAGCAGGTAAAACAGTAGGTGCCCAAGTTTCTTCTATTCAAGAAGATCTTGCAAAGGAAGTGGCAAAAACGGTTGATTTAAAAGTGGAAAGCCGTAATTTAATCCCGGAAGTAGTACAAGAATTAATGACAAAACGCTTTGATGCAGCAATTATCGAAGATATCGTAGCTGAAAACTATGTAAAGCGCAATCCAGATTTAACTTATTTCCCAGTTGTCGTGGACGATATAGATTATAAAGCAGCAGTATTCCCAGAAGGAAGCGAGCTAAAAGCGAAATTCGACCAAGCGATTAAAGAATTAATCGATAGCGGAAAAATTGAGGAATTAAGACAGAAATGGTTTGTCGTAGAAGCAGAGTAAGTCTAATTTCCTTCAGTAAAAATAACCGCTGAAGGAAATTAAGGTCTCCGGCGGATGTCACAGATTTTTAAAGGGATTTATCGAGTAAGCTCTGGCCTGCGTGATGCAGGTCAGTTAGTCGTTGTCGCATGAATGCGATGTTCTTAGACTAACTTCCTTACTTGATCTGGACGCAAATACGCCGAGGAGAATTTAATTTAAATAGTTCGAATAGAAAGGAGGGCAACGATATGTTAGATTTTAATGCAGTCGTTCCCTCTATTCCTTATATATTAAAGGGAATAGGTGTCACGCTTCAGATTGTGTTGGGAGCAACTATAATGGGTATGGTGCTAGGTATTTTACTGGCACTTTGCAAAATCGGAAAAGTAACCGTACTGCGGATCATTGCAGATTTTTATACATCCATTTTCCGTGGAACTCCACTCGTTTTGCAATTAATGATTATTTACTATGCTATTCCTCAGCTTTTTGATATTAATATTGACCCGATGCCAGCAGCTATTCTTGCCTTTGGTTTAAACTCTGGGGCTTATATTTCAGAAATTATTCGAGGTGGTATTAATGCAGTCGATAAAGGGCAGCAAGAAGCATCGCTCGCATTAGGTATTCCCTATGCAAAAATGATGAAGGATATCATCTTACCGCAGGCGATGAAAAATATTATGCCAGCATTGATGAATGAATTTATCACATTAAATAAGGAATCTGCCATTGTCACAGTAATCGGTGCTTTAGATATTATGCGCCGTGCTTATGTTGTTGGCGGTTCAAACTATCATTATTTAGAGGCTTTAATGATTGCTGGTGTGATTTATTACATTATGACGCTCATTTTAACATTCCTTGGTAAAAAGCTAGAAAAGAGGATGAGTAGAAGTGATTAAAGTAGAGAACTTGCATAAATCATTCGGTAAAAATGAAGTGCTAAAAGGCATTTCAACAGAAATCAAAGAAAAAGAAGTAATTGCGATCATTGGTCCCTCAGGCTCCGGTAAGTCTACATTTTTACGCTGTATAAACTTATTAGAGGAGCCAACGAATGGTGTCATTACGATCGGCAAAGACGTTGTCACGGATAAAAGCACAAACATTATGAAAGTACGCGAAAATGTAGGAATGGTATTTCAGCATTTCCATTTGTTCCCGCATAAAACAGTACTTGAGAATATTACGTATGCTCCAAGAAATGTACAAGGAGTTTCAAAAACAGAAGCGATTGCAAAAGCTGAAGAGCTATTACGTCAAGTTGGTCTTCATGAGAAACGGGATGATTATCCAAACCGTTTATCAGGTGGACAAAAGCAACGTGTAGCGATTGCCCGTGCACTAGCGATGAATCCTTCTGTTATGTTATTTGACGAGCCAACATCAGCACTTGATCCAGAGATGGTAAAAGAAGTTCTTGCGGTAATGAAGTCTCTTGCTGATTCAGGTATGACAATGATTATTGTTACGCATGAAATGAACTTTGCACGTGAAGTAGCGGATCGTATATTATTCTTAGATGGCGGCCAGCTTGTAGAAGACACGCCACCAGCACAGTTTTTCAAAGAGCCAAAATCGGCTCGTGCGAAAGAGTTTTTAGAAAAAGTTTTATAGTAGATATTAAGCAATCCCTTTTGATGTAGGGGTTGCTTTTTTGTTTTGTACAGAATGTATGTGGAATGCGTCAAAGTGAGTGGGATGGGGTAACAGCTTATTAAAATAGAAAGTTTACTTGCTGTGAGACGATTATGACATTCCCCTCTCTTAGAGAAAGTTGCGCAAATGCCCTCCAATGTTGTGAGTTGAGACTTTTGTCTAGAACACTCCATGTTTAATGAAAATATTTACACAAATTTTCGAACTTTGAAACTGATTGCTATCTTTACACGTAGAATAGTAAGTAAGAGCCTAGGGAAGGAGGAAATAAGAACTGGCTACTTTAAAAATGTCTACTGTTCTCGCTTTTAAGATTTAAGTTTAATTAATTCTTGGTTTTATTTTAACTAATAAGCTATTGCGAGTGATTTATGAGAGCTTTGGTATTCCTTACACTGGGGATGTTTGGGTTAATTGGTTTGGAGTTTCATTCTTTTTGTATTTTTTCTATACAAATTGGAACATAATTACTTTCATCCCTAGGGTGATAGTCCGTTTATTGCGGTTCTTTGACTAGCTAAAAAGAAAGTGAAGTGATTCGATAATGAATAATTGGCTATATACTTTGTATTTCATAGTATTGGGCATTATTTCTTTTATAACAGGGGAAGTAGTTACTTTTGTAATGTTAGGTCTTATTTTAATCAGCCTAACCAATATACATTCTACGTTAAAGGAAATGTTAAAAGTGAACAAAGAGAAAGGAGGTTCTTAATGACTCATAATAAAGTAGCTAAACCTTTTTTGCTCTTACTAACCCTGCTTTTCATGGTGACAGGCTGCGCTAATAAAGAGGATGAAATTTTTCTGAAAAAGGTGAAAGGGACTGGTTTTGCATATAGTGAATATTTTAAATCAGTAGATGAACAAGATAACAGAAAAAAAGTAACATATTATACGCCTTTACCAATCGATGAGTTGGTGAGTGTTGTACCTAATTCTATTAAAAATGCTGTTCATCTGATTGATCCTCAAAAATTGCCTTTCGAAGTAAGTGAGCAAACTGCATATGTAGTAACCTCAGAAGATGAAAAGGGAAATATACAAAATCAAGTTCAGCTTACATATATCCATTCAGATGAATACGATCAAACAGAAGCATTTTATATAATAACGGTCACAGAGCTCAAGGAAAATCCACTGGATAAATATGATTTCTCTAAACAACAAACCGACACAATAGGTAACGAGTTAAGAAAAGAAATATTGATAGATGATCTCCCAATTTTTCACCAAGTGATTACTACAGATGGTGCACTAGCTTATAGATATTATTCGTATGATGAGAAAAACAAACAAGTATCTACAGTGGTTACCTCAGCAAATGAACTATATACATATTATGAGGGCTATCTTTATCATGTAGGATATGTAACAGAAAACAAAAATACAAAGGCCGTCCAAGAGAAAACTCTTCAGCTAACTAAAGAGTTTATTTTAGGAATTTAGTTAATGGTAATGGAAGTATTTAATAGAAAGTATGGCATTGATGTTCGCAATAGCTTTTGCTACATTAATCGTAGTAATCCTGTCATTTAACCATAAAAAATAACCCATACTTGAGTTGAGCGCTCGGGTGGGTTATTACCTAATCAATAGCCAATCCCCTTGAAGGGAACCTACTATTATATTTGGTCGTTTGATGTTTACGCATCATACGACCTTTTTTATTTTACTCTATTGTTACATGTATACGTTTGAATTGTTTATTTTCAACAAAATGAAATTATTAAGCAGGTATACTCGTTAGTATAGACGAGTGATCAAAACGAGACAAGCGCATGGTCGTTTTAGTAAGGAGGTCAATATGGAAGAAGAGCTGCAGTGGATCCGGGAAGTACTGTCTGGAAATAAACAAGCATACGCACACATTATTAATAAATATAAAAATAGGCTATATGCAACGATTTTACGAATGACAAGAAATCCACAAAATGCCCATGATTTAGTACAAGAAGCATTTATCAAAGTGTATCAGCAATTAAACAAATATGATCAAAAAGGTTCGTTTTCTAGTTGGATCTATAGAGTGGCGATCAATCATTGTATGGATGAATTTCGTAAAAAAAGCTACAAGATGAAGCAAGTTGAAATAAATGAAGAGAAGATTGTGAATACCAACCATCCAGAAGTTGTATTTTTGAAAAAAGAGAAAAGCAGACAGCTAGAAAGACTTATTGCAACTCTACCGGAGGATGAGCGGATGATTATTCTTCTGCGATATGTAAATGAACTGAGCTATAACGAAATAAGCGAGCTAATTGAAATTCCTCTCTCCGATGTTCGAAATAAACTGCATCGAGCAAAGAAAAAAATGAGAGACACGGTCAAACGCGAAGGAGGCTATTTTTATGAATTGTCCAAAGGCAGATAAACTTTCGCAGTATGTTGATAACTTACTAACAGAACAGGAACATTCACGAATACAACAACATTTAAAAAGTTGTGATTCTTGTAAAAGTATCGTTGAATTATTTAAAGAGGAAGAGCAATTTATAAAAGGTAGTTTACAATCACCAACATTATCAGATGACTTTGCATCTATTGTCTTGGATAAACTGGACCCATATAAGAAGAAAAAAGCACGAAGAAATAGCCAAATGGTCAGACGCATTTTAATATTAGCAGCGGGAGTTTTATTGGCACTTAGTTTAACTGCTACAATTAACCCTAGCTTCGCTCAATTTATAGGTGGTTTGTTTAGTACGAAACAGGTAGATGAAGGATTGCAGATGGCATCAGATGACGGGCTAGAGAAAAGGCTAGATTTAGAAGTATCTGATCAGGGACTTACATTCAAAGTTGAAGATATAATTGTAGATTCATCACGAGTAGCATTGTCTATTCAAGTTATTAATGAAAATGGCATAGCAGAGCGACCAAATATATCTAACAATGGAAATATCATTTCTGTTACTGGTTATAATGGTTCTTACAATTATAGTATGGGTTATAGAATGGATAATGGCTTGGATTATAATTCTTTGCAAGTGTTTATTAATGATGAACCTGGATTAGAAAAGGTAACGATCAAATTTCATCTAGTTGAGTTGAATGGCAAGCAGGGGAATTGGGAGCTAGAAATACCAGTAGAAGTAGCAGACAAAGAGAAAGAAACAAGAAAGGTTCTTCTAAATAATGCTGCCCAAAATATTGATGGGGTAGAAGTTACTTTAAAAGAAATACAATATGCTCCTACTTCTAATACATTATTATATGAGACAGCTTATCAAACTTCTGAATTAGTTGAAGCAGAAGAAAAGCTAAAATATTTAAAAGAAGAATTTGGATATAACGTAAGTGAGCTACTCAATTTTGGAACATCTATTAAATATTATATAGAAAATGAAGAGAAGAAAATTATTCTAAAGTTTTCACCCTTTACCAATAAGGAACCAAATGACGATAAACTAATTATAAGTTCTGCTAAGGGCAAAGGAAAATTAGGTCATGCAGCATGGAAGGAATCATTTGTACCAGAAAAAGTGGATAGCAAACTTACCTTTGTCTTGGAGGGTGTATATAAAGTCGTTCCTACTGATTTCTCGGTTAAGTTTAATCCCGAAAAAATAGAGGACAATCCCGTGTCATTTGAATATATGGGTAATGCAGTAACAATTAAGAAAGCGAAACTACAGAATGCTGTAAGCGCAGATGACTCAGCTTTTTTTGAAATAGAGATGGAGGTGTGTC
Organism: Psychrobacillus lasiicapitis; assembly: GCF_006861795.1. Lineage (GTDB taxonomy): Bacteria > Bacillota > Bacilli > Bacillales_A > Planococcaceae > Psychrobacillus > Psychrobacillus lasiicapitis. The sequence continues at coordinate 107,454 of NZ_VDGH01000014.1, forward strand.
AAGAAAGCAATGCAGCAGTATTAGGTAATTGGGTCTTAAAGGGCGATACGGGAAGTGCTTATAGAATAGATAATGAAACTACTGAAAAAGTAAATGAATGTTTCAAGCGATCCATCTATTTCAAAACTAATGGATTAGCAGAAGTACCAGATGAAATGTCCTTACATCTGCTAACTGCAACTAGGTTTTTTGAACTAGAGGAAAAGTGGAAAATTCCATTATATGAATAGAGCAATAATAAAAGGTAGTCAGAAAATAAAAAATTCTTCATCTATTAATTTTGTAGTCAGAAGACATTGTTTCAACACAAAATAAGAGGCATCATGGGTAACGTGCGATTTTCGAGTGCTATTTGCGATTCTTAAAAGGTATCTTGCGATTTCCGAAACCTACTCCAAATAATCTTTAAAAATTCTATTCCTAAACATTTTTTATCTTAAAACACTTTAAATTTATACCTACTACTAATACTAGATGCTATAATATAGGCAATAAACACGGAAGGAAGATTTCATGTTGATTGATACACAAGAACTGCAAACTATTATAAAACATCGTTATCCATTTCTTTTAGTAGACAGAATTTTGGAAGTAGAAGAGGGAAGAAGAGCAGTTGGTATAAAAAACGTCACTATAAATGAAAACTTTTTTAAGGGGCACTTTCCTAATTATCCTGTAATGCCTGGTGTATTAATAGTGGAAGCATTAGCGCAAGTCAGTGCAGTTGCGATGCTAACGAAAGAAGGGAACAAAGGTCGGTTAGGGTTGCTAGCGGGAATAGATAAATGTCGATTTAAACGACAAGTAAAACCGGGCGATCAACTTCGTTTAGAAGTGGAAATTACTCGTATAAAAGGCCTTATTGGAAAGGGAAAAGGTATTGCTACTGTTGATGGAGAATCGGTTTGTGAGTTAGAACTAATATTTGCATTTGGTGATTAATATTAATTACTTTACTATTATTCAATGCTACAAAATAAAAAAGCATCTTCGTCTACAAATAGCCCGTAGAAGAAGATGTTTTTTTTATGCCAGATTCAACTGTTATTAAAGTGCATATTAAAATTATTAACCTTTTATATAGTTTTTATTTATTTATTTAATTTACATATTGATTTTGGTGTTTTAATGATATATGATGAATACAAATGAAAGGAGGGAGTGAACAGCTCTTATGGCTTATCAAGTTATTAGTCAGTGTCCTGTTTGTAGTGAAACATTAAAAATTACAAAGCTGCACTGCTCGCATTGTCACACAACAATTGAAAACGAATTTGAATTATCGAAAATGGCATCCTTATCCAGTGAACAACTAAGATTTGTAGAAGTATTTCTTACATGTAGAGGAAATATTAAGGAAGTGGAAAAGGAGCTTGGAATTTCCTACCCAACAGTCCGTGGGAAACTAAATGAGGTTGTTAGCTCTCTCGGATACGAAGCGAAGAAGAAAAATGAAGTAGATGAAAAAAAGGTAATTGCAATGCTAGAAAATGGAGAAATAACTTCAGAAGAAGCGTTAAAACTTTTAAAAGATGAATAGGGGGAATGAAAGATGAAAACTGAAATTGAAAAAGTATTAACAATGGTACAGGAAGGGAAAGTAGATGCGGGGAAAGCCTCTGAACTAATCCAAGTTTTAAAAGAAAGAGACTCTGATAGCACCCCTTCGCCAAAATCATATACCGATAAAACATTGAAAGTACGAGTAGTTTCAGCAGAAAATGATAATGTTACAGTCAATTTGCCGATTAAGCTAGTGAAGGTTGTGCTTATGGCTGGACACAGTATTGCCTCTAGCATTCCGCAGTCGGAGAAATATGTAAAAGATATTGATATCAGCTTGATCTTAGAAGCGATTGAAAATGAACTAGACGGACAAATCGTGGATGTTAAATCAGCAAATGGCGATACAGTTTCCGTTACGATTGAGTAGAGCCATAATATGATTAGCGTAAAAGTAAAAACAGAAGGGATACGGTTTTCTATTCCTGTTCCGTATTTATTCATAAATCTAGGTATTCTCCTACTTTCTTCAGAGTTTTTGCATAAACAAATGAATAAATGGATAAAGGAATCTATGAAGGAAAAAGAAATGACATTTACCATTCCGCAGTTAGACAAAAAGGAACTAGGGAAAATTGTGAAAGAATTAAAAAGTCATAGAGGACTTGAGATTGTTGACGTTCAGGCGAAAGATGGTACAGAGGTTTTTATAAGACTATAACATACAAAAGAAGGTAACAACTGAGCGGGGTCTAATCGCTTATTTGTTACCTTTTTGTTATGCATTTTTTGTACTATTTAGTATTTGAAGACAAAAATCTAAGTCCTTGTTCAAATGGTCTTCCATAAGCTGCTTCGCTGTTTCACCATCCCTTGCTTTAATCGCTTCGTATATTTCCTCATGCTCATCTATTAATCGAGGGCGATTATAAAGCACCACGGTCTTACGAAAAAGATAGATAATGGATTTCATACGATGAATAGTGTCTATCATAAGTGCGTTACCGCTGGCTTGAACAATAATTTCATGAAAGCGTTCATTTGCATCCATGATTTCTTCAATAGTTCCTTCTCTTCCTACTTTTATGCAATTAGAAAGAGCGTTTAAGTCTTCTTCAGGTAAATAGGTTGCTGCTGCTTTTGCTGAGAATCCTTCTAGTAGACTTCTTACTTGAAACAAGTTTCGTAAATCTTTTTCTGTAGGCTGTACGACCTTTTTATTGACGATAAGCCCTTCATAATTTAATTGTCGCAATGATTCTCTAATAGGGGTCCGGCTAAATCCTAATTCAGCGGCTAATTTTTCTTCGACAATTTTTGTGCCACCTGGCATATCTCCATTCAATATCCGATCACGAATTACCTCATATGCTTGTTTGGAAGCAAAGCGAGAATTTTTATCGTACTGAGTCATTGCTTTCACTCCAATTATCTATTTCATTACTATCAAATTTATCAAAATAAATTAAGGAAAGAAAGTACTAATCTATAAAGTGTCCATTTAGTGTACGAAATAAACAAAAATGTATACAAAATAATGAAAAGAGTATACAATATAAAATGTTAAAGTTATTGTAAACGGTTTCAGATAGAGATTATTAAAACGTATGGTACACATTCAAATTAGGAACACTAACATATATAGGAGGAATAATTATGTCTAAAAAAATTGGTTTTATCGGTTTGGGAATCATGGGGAAACCTATGGCATTGAACTTGTTGGCTAAAGGGTACGAAGTTATCGTGAACGACTTAAACAAAGAGGCAGTTCAAACTTTAATAGATGCAGGTGCAACCGCTGGAGATTCAGCCAAAATAATCGGAGAAAACAGTGACGTAATTATTACAATGCTTCCTGCTTCTCATCACGTACAACAAGTTGTGCTTGGGGACAACGGCGTTCTAAGTGGAGCAAAAAAAGGTGCAGTAATTATTGATATGAGTTCTATAACACCAGTTGTTTCTAAAGAAATTGCTGCGATTGCTGAAAAACAAGGTGTTGAAATGTTAGATGCTCCTGTTAGTGGAGGAGAACCAAAAGCAAAAGATGGTACGCTTGCCATCATGGTCGGTGGTAAAGAAGAAGTATTTGAGCAAGTTAAAGACGTTCTTTATGCGATGGGTGCAGAAGTGACTTTAGTTGGTGGCAATGGAAGCGGAACTACTGCGAAATTAGCAAACCAAGTAATTGTAAACCTAAACATCGCTGCGATGTCTGAAGCACTCGTATTAGCTGCAAAAGCAGGTATTGATGTAGAGAAAATGTATCAAGCGATTCGTGGTGGACTTGCAGGAAGTGCAGTACTTGATGCGAAAGCTCCACTTATCTTAGATCGTAATTTCGTAGCTGGCGGAAGAATTGATATTAACATGAAAGACATAACAAACGTAATGGATACAGCTCATAGTCTTGGCGTACCGATGCCTTTGTCTAGCCAACTATTAGAAATTTTCCACGCATTAAAAGTAGACGGGAAAGCAGCAGACGATCACGGTGGTATTGTTCAATACTTTGAAAAACTTGCAAATGTTGAAGTTGGGAGAGTTTGATTCATGACGACAATTGATAGTACAGAAAAGAGAGTCGCTGAGGAAGTCTTAGAAAAGATCCAAGCTGTGGATAGACAAACCGTAAAAGACATGCTTGCGAATGAATTAGCTGATTTAAATAAAAAAATCATCGTACTAGACGACGACCCAACAGGCGTACAAACGGTTCATGGAATTTCTGTTTACACAGATTGGTCTGTAGAAAGTATGGAAAAAGGGTTCCAAGAAGAGAATTCTATGTTTTTTATACTAACTAATTCTCGCGGATTTACTGCTGCAGAAACCAAAAAAGCGCATACGGACATTGCTATGAATATTGCAGAAGTAGCCAAAAAACAAAATAAAGAGTTTATCGTTATTAGTCGAGGAGATTCTACTTTAAGAGGTCATTACCCACTGGAAACGGAAGTATTAAAAGATACAATCGAAGCAACTTCCAATATCCAATTTGATGGTGAAGTAATTATTCCGTTTTTCAAAGAAGGTGGTCGCTTTACAGTAGATAATATCCACTACGTACAATACGGAGAATATTTAGTACCTGCTGGGGAGACTGAATTTGCGAAAGACAGAACATTCGGCTATACAAAATCACATTTAGGTGAATACGTAGAAGAAAAATCAGCTGGCAAATTCACAGCGGAAAACGCTACATATATTTCACTTGAAAGCTTACGATCACTTGATATTGAAGGAATTTCCAATCAATTAATGCAAGTAAAGGATTTCAATAAAGTGGTGGTAAATGCTGTAGACTATGTTGATGTAGAAATCTTTGTGATTGCACTAGTTAAAGCGATCAAATCAGGGAAACAATTTATGTTCCGAAGTGCAGCTGCGCTAACAAAAGTAATTGGAGGAGTAAGCGATAAAGCACTGTTAACAAGGGAAGAATTAATCCAAGAAGAAACGAATCATGGTGGATTAATCCTAGTTGGATCGCATGTGAAAAAAACGACGGAACAGCTTGAAGTATTGAAAACAAGTAATTTCATTGAGTTCATTGAATTTAATACGCATCTTGTATTGCAGCCTGAAAAATTCCAAGAAGAAATAGATCGAGTGATTTCAACTACTGAAAACTTCATTCGTGAAGGTAAAACAGTTACTGTTTACACGAATCGTGAAAGACTAGATCTAGGTGAAGGTAAAAAAGAAGAAGAATTAAAACTATCCGTTAAAATTTCCGATGCGGTTACAAGCATTGTTCAACGACTGACTGTGCGTCCAAATTATATTGTCGCAAAAGGCGGTATCACATCTAGTGATATCGGTACAAAAGGATTAGAAGTAAAACGTGCAACGGTAGCGGGTCAAATTCAACCAGGTATTCCTGTATGGTTTACCGGAGAAGAAAGTAAGTTTCCTGGCATTGCATACATTATTTTCCCAGGTAATGTTGGTGCAGTTACAACTTTAAAAGATACAGTAGAAATCTTAAATAAGTAATGATTAGGGGGAAACTTACATGCTAGTTAATACAAAAGAAATGTTAAAAAATGCACAAGCCGGTAAATATGCAGTCGCTGCATTTAATGTATACAGTCTAGAAACAGTTCAGGCAGCTATTCGTGTGGCAGAACGGGAAAACCAACCAGTAATTATTGCATTAGGTGAGCGTTACTTTCCAAGCGTTGATGTAGAAGGTTTTGCCGGACTGGTGAAAGCCGTCGCAGAAAAGTCTCCAGTTCCTATTGCACTGCACCTAGACCATGCGTATGAAAAAGAGTCAATCATTCGTGCCATTCGTGCCGGGTTTACATCTGTTATGTTTGACGGATCAGCTTATGAAATAGAAGAAAATATTCGTCGTACAAAAGAAATTGTGGAAATCGCACATAAGGCTGGCGTATCGGTAGAAGCTGAAATTGGATCTTTAGCAAAAGGTGATTTCTCTGATGAGGAAGAAGGAGATGGCACATTAACGGATCCACAGTCTGCAAAAGATTTTGTTGCAGAAACAGGAGTGGACTTTTTAGCTGCTGCTATCGGAACAGTTCATGGTATGTATAAAGGGGAGCCGAAAATTGATTTGCCGCTATTAGGAAGAATAGCGCAAGCTGTTGATGTACCACTTGTGCTACATGGTGGATCAGGGACTCCGGATGAAATCGTGAAACAAGCTGTTCAACTTGGAATATGCAAAGTCAATGTGAATACGGAAGTATCAATGGCTGCTGTTACTTATCTGCAAAATGCTTTTGAGCAGAAACAAATGCCACATCTTTCAACAGTTATGGAAGAAATGCAACAAACAATGGAATCTGTCATGACCAAATTTGTACGCTTATTTGCAAATAAATAAGAAATGTCCCTGTGTCTTGCATGGGGACAAGCTTCTAAATCGAAATGGGGAATTCGAATGCCAATAGTATCTGTTTGTATAGGGGTTGCGCTTCTACTTCTATTAATGATTGTATTTAAGTTAAACGCTTTCATCTCGCTTATTTTAGTTTCGCTTGTTGTAGGTATATTAGAAGGTATGACACCACTAGAAGCTATGACATCTGTTCAGGGCGGTTTAGGTGGAACACTTGGAAGCCTGACGATGATTATTATCTTTGGGGCAATCCTTGGTAAGTTAATGACAGACTCAGGTGGGGCACAGCGTATTGCTACTACACTTATTCATGCGTTTGGGAAAAAGAGAGTTCAATTAGCAGCTGTTTTGACCGCTTCTGTCGTCGGGATTGCCTTGTTTTTTGAAACAGGAGTTGTTGTATTAATTCCTTTAGTATTTACGATTGCAACTGCCGCTGGAGTACCAGTTTTATATATTGGTATGCCGGTAATCGCTGCACTTATAACGATGCATGGTTTTGTTCCTCCGCATCCAGGACCAACTGCTATTGCTAGTGTGTTCGATGCAGACATTGGAAGAACATTAGTATATGGAGTCATTATTGCGATTCCTGCGATTATTATTGGTGGACCATTATTTACGAAGTTTTTTAAAAAGGAATCTTTAGAAGTCGAAATTCCAAAAGGACTTTTTAATCCGAAAGAATTTACGGAAGATGAAATGCCTGGATTTGCTACAAGTCTTATTACAGCATTGATGCCGGTTATTTTAATCGCATCTCATGTAATTGTTGTCATCGCAGCACCAGATTCAGCTGTCATGCCGTTCTTTGATTTTATTGGTAATGCCAATGTGGCACTCTTATTATCTGTAATATTTGCTTTCTTTACATTTGGTCTGAATCGCGGTAAAAAAATGAAAGAAGTTATGCAATCGGTTACAGATGCGGTTAGTGGCATTGCAATGATTCTCTTAATCATCGCTGCCGGTGGTGCATTTAAACAAGTATTAATCGATAGTCATATTGATCAATATATTGCAGACATTATGGCTAGCTCAACACTTTCTCCATTACTGCTAACTTGGTTGATTGCCGCTATCTTACGAGTAGCTGTTGGATCTGCTACGGTAGCAGGTATGACGGCTGCAGGTATTGCCGCTCCTTTAGTAGGAATTACGGGCATAAGTCCCGAACTAATGGTGTTAGCTGCAGGTGCCGGAAGTATTACATTCTCCCATGTGAATGATGCAGGATTCTGGATTTACAAAGAATACTTCAATCTTTCTATCGGGAAAACGATTAAAACGTGGTCCGTTATGGTAACGATTCTTTCGTTAGTAGGACTAGCTGGCGTGTTAATCCTTAACATGATTATTTCTTAACTAAAAAGCGTATTTTTCTACTATTGGATTGTAGAGAAATGCGCTTTTTTGCTGCTTGAAAACATCCTGTTTGATGCGTAGGACAATCATATCTAATAGTTGGACGATCTCTATCAAAAATTGGACAATAAATCTCAAAACCTGGACAAATTCTTAATTTCCCATTGCAACAGCTTAGGAACGATTGATATTTTATTACATGTGTTATAAAATACTTACATATGATATATTTTAATAATGGTGATGAATTACTTCTGGTTTTAGAGGCATTGTCCAATCCACAGCGTTTAAAAATTATTGCGGTTTTATCTGAGGGGCGACAATACGTTAGCCATCTTGCTCGTGAGCTTGGCATTAGCAGACCGTTATTGTATTTGCACCTACAAAAATTAGAGGAGGCGAATCTTGTTTCAAGCGATATGGAAATTTTAGAAACTGGCCAAGCAGCGAAATACTATCAGCTAAATGATATTCATTTTGTCTTAAATGAACAACTAATACATGATTTATCTAAATCTTTATCGATAAAAAGAAAAAAATAAGCAATCTTGAGGTGGAAAATATGGATGGAATCACGATATTCGGCATATTTCTTTCGTTACTTCCTTTAATTATTTTTATAGGAATTTTTGTAGCAATCATAGTATTTATAGTGAGCGTTGTTAAACGTTTTGAAAGACGAGCGGATGAAAGACTTGCCTTAGAAAAAGAGAATACCAATCTTCTACAGTCCAAATTAAACGGGATTGATGAAAGATTAAGTACGATTGAGAAAATGCTTAAAGATGTTGAGTAACGAAAATAGATCAGTTGAAAACCAACCTTTCTAATGGAGAGGTTGGTTTTTTGCTCGGATAGAGCGCGGTGTATTACTTCCTTTTAATTGGTAATAAAAGATAATGGCTCTGTCGTTTCATATTTTGTATGTTCGATCGTTTCGATAAACTTTTCAATTGTGGACGTTAGGTAAGCATTGGAACGTCTGATGAAGATTGTTTTGATCTTACTATATTTTTCAGGAAGGATATGGCATTGGATAAGTCCTCGCTTTTCTAAATGAGCAACGGCGGATCTAGGGACGTACGTGATTCCAAGCCCTACCGCAACACTACTTAAAATGGTCTCTAATGTCCCAAATTCCATTACCTTTTGAGGGGTAATATTTTGATCTTTGTACCATGCTTCGAGTCTTGCACGATATCCGCAACCTTTACTAAAACAAAGGAAAGGCTCCTCGATTAATTGTTCTAACGAAGTTGCTTTTATATCTGAAATTAACACAAGCTCTTCTTGAAAAACATCATGAGAAACAAGGTCTGGATGCACATCTGATTCTGTTACAAAGGCTCCATCTAAACGATGATTCAACACGTCCTGTTGCAATTGTTCTGTTACACCTGTTAGGAGGGAAAGGTCCACGTTTTTATACTTCCTTGTGTAAGCAGATAATATTGTTGGTAGGTTAATAACTGTTTCTACTGATCCAATTTCTAACTTACCAGAAGGGTCTTCTCCGCTTTGTACTACTTTTCTCATTTCATTCGTTAGTGCTAATATTTTCTCGCAATATACTAATAGTTTCTTACCTTCAGGAGTTAAACTCATACCCCTATTATGACGGTTGAAAAGTGGCGTATTTAGCTCTGTTTCCAGCTTATGTATTCTGGAGGTAATATTCGATTGCACATAGCTTAATGCTTTTGCTGCTTCCGTTATTGTTCCTTTTTGTGCAACCATTTGAAAGATTTCTAAGTCTTTAAACTCCATTGAGCTTCCTCCCTTTCTCACTTTTATTCTACTTAATATGATATCACTAAAAATGATAACAAACATCATTATTATTCATTTTACATGATGTCCAATCCTGTTGTTTAATAGATAAGGCAAGTAAATAAAGGAGAGTGATGTGTTGTGAAAGGGAATGTACTTTTAGGTGCAATACTATGTCTTGTTGCGAGCGTGTCGTGGGGAGCGATGTTTCCCGTTGCACATGCTGCTTTTCAATATATAGATCCATTTTATTTTACTATTATCCGTTATGGCTCAGTAACAGTCATTTTAGTGCTATTACTACTTTGGAAAGAGGGTAAACAAGCGTTTCAATTGGAGGGAAAGGGACTATCTCTATGGTTTTTTGGAACGATGGCTTTCACCGTTTATAATTTACTTATTTTCTGGGGAGAGGATTTGTTAGGAGAACCCGGAGTAATGGTGGCATCAATTATGGAATCATTAATGCCGATGATATCTATAGTGATTTTCTGGATGCTTTATAGACGCAGACCTTATACATTTACATTAGTTTGTGTATTAATCGCATTTATAGGTGCCTCTCTAGTTATTACAAAAGGCAACTTTGGAGCGTTTCTAACCGCAACAGACAATTTTGTTCCTTCCATCCTTATTTTAATCGCGGTTATTGGATGGGTAGTTTACACAATGGGTGGTAGTGAGTTTCGGGGGTGGTCAGCGTTAAGATATTCTACATTAAGCTGTTTGCTAGGAACTATTACAGCAAGCGTTATCGTGCTTATCCTTACCTTCACAGGTTATGTAAGTGTGCCTAGTATGGAAACAATTACGATTGTAAGTCCGCATTTATTATTTATGATTATTTTTCCAGGTCTTATTGCATTGCTTGGCTGGAATGTCGGTGTTAGTATTCTTACTCCATTAAATGGTCTGTTATTTATCAACTTTGTTCCCGTAACAACACTTGTTATTTCCCTTATTCAAGGAAATCAAGTAAATTATGTGGAATTGATCGGCATTACGTTTATTATATTCTCTTTAATCGCGAATAATATGTTTCTGCGGAAGAAACAGCAGAACGATACACCAGCTGCTACAGCTAAAGTTAAGGCGTCTGCTTCTATGAAAGAAATTTTATAGAAGCTAGGCGCTTTTATACGCTATACTAGGAATATTGATAAAAGGTTGGTGGTTTATGTGCAAAGGTATATCGGTGAAATATTACTAGTAGCAACAGCCATTATATGGGGAAGTGGATTTGTTGCTAGCGCCGTTTCGCTTGAATATTATTCACCCTATCAGATTTTGGCTGGAAGGTTTTTAATCGGAGCTATTATTTTAAGCATTGTCTTTTATAAAAAGTTGGCGAAAATGAAGAAAAGTACGCTTATTAGAGGAACTATTTTAGGCATTTTCTTATACTTAGCTTTCGCCCTTCAAACAGTCGGCTTACAATATACAACGCCTTCCAAAAATGCATTTTTAACGGCAGTAAATGTGGTCATTGTTCCTTTTATAGGATTTTTCCTATATAAAAGAAAAATGGATATGTATGAGTTAGGTGGAGCAGTTTTAGCAGTAATTGGGGTGGCGATATTATCGCTCAAACTTTCTTCTGAGATCAATGTTGGGGATTTGCTTACCCTTGGCTGTGCAGTCGGTTTTGCCTTTCATATATTCTATACAGCAAAGTTTGTCCAAGAAGAGGATCCCGTTGTTATAACGATTATCCAAATGGTTATGGCGGCTGCTATTGGTTGGATTGTTGTTGCTTTCAGAGGTGAAAGTACATTTTCTATGGAAACAGAAGGGTTGTTGAATCTGCTTTATCTTGGTGTTTTTTCCACAACGATTGCTTATTTAATGCAAACCGTTGCACAAAAGTACGTATCCGAAACAAAGGCGGCTATTATACTTTCCACAGAATCTTTTTGGGGAATGGCATTTTCGGTTATCATTTTAAGTGAAGTAATGACGTTTAAAATGATTGTTGGAGCTGTTTTAATTCTTTTTGCGATTATTTTATCTGAAACAAAGTTTGGTTTTTTGAAAAAGGATAAAATGAAATCACTTATATAGTTTTTGAATATAAAAGCGTTTCTACGTATGTGATCTGACCCAATAAAGTTAGACAAATATTTTAAGAAGCTTCAAGGACCTGAGTTCGGTATTCTACTGGACTTAGGTCTTTTAATTTTGCCTTCATTCGTTTATGGTTGTAATACTCGATATA
>NZ_VDGH01000015.1 GCF_006861795.1 Psychrobacillus lasiicapitis
GTGGGATTAGCGAGACAGGTGAGACCCCGCACGTAGCGTTAGCGGAGGAGGAGGCTCACCGCTCGCCCCACGGAAAGCGTCCGCCTGGAGCGGAAATCATGGCGGACATCTTAGTATCTTACCGCGCCGTTTCCCTAAATGGTGAAATAGTCAATCACTTACCGTATTTTATAATTTTCTAAAGATGAAAAAAGCTGAGATATCTTATACATCTCAGCCGTTTTCCTCACAATTATTTACTTGTCTCTCTTCGCACGATCGGGGCAACTTCTGTTGCAAGTAGTTCAATGCCTTTTGCAATCTCACTAAATGATTGACCACCGATATCTATTTGTGCGATAAAACGGTCGTGTCCGAACGCTTCATGCTGGCGAAGTATTTTTTCAACGATTTGCTGTGGACTTCCCACAAAAAGAGCAGTTTCTGGACTTGCTACTTGCTCGAAATCAGAACGAGTTATTCTAGTTGTCATTCCTCTTTGCTTATTCACATAAGACCAATAATTAGCGTAATAAGGATAAAACTCGTCTTTTGCCTGTTGGCTTTCTTTTGCTATATAGGTGTGTCCGTTTACTGCAATCGGTAAGTTTTCTCGTTTATGCCCCTCTTCAATACCCGCTTGTATATATAAATCTACTAAGGATTTAAAGTGTGTTAGCGGTCCTCCTAATATAGCCATTGCCAATCCAACTCCGAGTTTACCAGCTCTGATTGCACTTTTAGCAGTCCCACCTACTCCAACCCAAAGTGGCAGCTTTTTTTGAATTGGTCGTGGAGAAATCATTGCATTCTCCAGGTTAGAACGGAATGTACCTTGCCAAGTCACCATTTCCTCTGTATTTAACTGTTGCAGTAATTTTATATTTTCTTCAAACAATGCATCATAATCATCCAATTCATACCCAAAAAGGGGAAAGGACTCTATAAATGCTCCCCTACCTGCTATGATTTCAGCCCGTCCTTCGGATATCAAGTCTACCGTTGCAAAATCTTCAAATAAACGAACTGGATCTAGGGTGCTTATAACACTTGTTGCACTCGTTAGTTTAATATGTTTTGTAGCTTGTGCAAGAGCTGCAAGGACAATTGCCGGAGACGAAATAGTATAATCTAACCGGTGGTGTTCGCCAACACCGAAAATATCAAGACCCGCCTCATCAGCCATTTTCCCCAATTCAATCACTTCTTTTAAACGCTGTTTCGCACTAATTGTTTCTCCAGTGTGTGGATTTGGACCTAGGTCCCCAAATGTATATATACCAATTTCCATTATCTACTCCGCTTCTGAAACAACTGAAAAACGTTCATTAACATGCTTGGCATTTTCAATTTCATCTACAATGGCAATAGCATAATCTGCATAACTGATATAGCTTTTACCTTCTGAGTTTAAAATTAGATTATCTTTTCCTAATTGATATGCCCCAGTTCTTTTACCTTCCGGGTCAAAGTGGCCAGCAGGGCTAACAAATGTCCAATTAATATCAGCTGTTTCTTGAAATTCTTTTAAGTTTCTTCCTTGACCTGTTGCTGTAGGTTTGAAAATGGCAGGAAATTCAGGAGTATCCATTACACGGATTGTTTTCGCCTCGTCTACATATAAACTTCCTGCTCCGCCTACAACAATTGCTCTTGTATCAGTTCCTTTGATCGCCTCAATTAAAGCGTGACCAGCATCTACATGGGCTTGCTCTTCTCCAAGCGGTGCACCAAATGCATTTACCACAACATCAAACTGTTTTACATCCTCTGAAGTAAGGGCAAATATGCTTTTTTCTAAAACTTGAACGTCTTTCGCATTCAGCCTCGTAGCATCTCTAACAATTGCCGTTACTTCATGCCCTCTAACTTTTGCTTCTTCTAATATATGACTTCCCGCTTTTCCTGTTGCCCCAATAATACCTATTTTCATGTTTTTCCCTCCAATAAAATTTCATTTCGTTGTAACATAACCTGTTACAACTATAGCAAAAAAATTGAATAGTAATTATCCAATTTTTTTGCTTAACACTTGAACTAACTCTTCCATCGTAACTTCCTTTAAAACTGCCTCCATTGCATCTTGCGCACGGAACAGTATTAGCTCCAAAACCCCTTGAATATTAGCACCGACTGGACAATTGGGATTGGGATTCTCATGTATTTGGAAAAGTTCTCCTTCTTCCACCACTTCTACCGCATCATATACATCTAAAAGGGTTATATCATGTAAAGGCTTTAGAAGTGTCGCTCCTCCTAGCCCACGTCGAATCTCTATAAGTCCTGCTTTTTTTAACTTGCCCATTACTCTTCGAATTACCACTGGATTTGTATTAACACTCTCTGCAATCCACTCAGAAGTACAAACGATGTTTCGATCTAATGTTACGAGAGATAGTATATGAACAGCGACAGTAAATCGACTACTAATCTTCATATTTTTCCACCTTCCGATGTAACCATCATAATTACATCTATTGTTTTTGTCAAATAAATTGCTGGTTCCTTACACAACGTAGTATCTTCCCCTTCTATTATCCCAAAAACTTCTATAAAATAAAAAGAAAGCCTATAGAAAAGAGGAGATTAAATTGAGTGACGTATCTGTAGAACTAAAGGTTGAAAAAACGCCCCATAGAAATGCTCCTAAAAAAGTCATCTTTGCACGAACAGTAATGATTGCTATTGGTGCTATTTTAATGGCAGTTGGACTGGAGTTATTTTTAGTACCAAATCAAATATTAGACGGGGGAGTAGTTGGGGTCTCAATTATCCTTTCACACCTTACTGGTGTCCGTTTAGGTATTTTTATATTTATCCTCAACATCCCATTCTTTTTCCTTGGCTATAAACAAATAGGGAAAACCTTCGCATTATCCACCTTATTTGGCATTACAGTCTTATCTATTTGTACATCCTATTTACATAATATAGATCCCATCACGAAAGATTTGTTGCTCTCCACTGTGTTCGGAGGAATCATTTTAGGAATGGGTGTCGGCCTCGTTATTCGAAATGGCGGTTCCTTAGATGGTTCAGAAATTCTAGCGATTTTATTCAATAAAGCCCTACCATTTTCTGTTGGTGAAATTATTATGATTATTAACTTAGTTATTTTCAGTGTGGCGGGCTTCGTATTTACTTGGGAACAGGCGATGTATTCATTTTTAGCCTATTTCATTGCATTCAAAACAATCGATATTGTCATTCAAGGATTAGATGAGTCCAAATCTATTTATATTATTAGCGATCAGATAGAGGACATTGGAGATGCTATCATGGATCGACTCGGGCGCGGGGTTACCTACTTACACGGGGAAGGTGCCTATACGGGGGACAATAAAAAGGTGATTTTCACTGTGGTTACCAGAATTGAAGAAGCAAAACTAAAGTCGATAGTAGAAGAAATTGATGACCATGCATTTTTAGCAATCGGCAATATCGCCGAAGTTCGTGGCGGAAGATTTAAGAAAAAGGATATTCACTAATAAAAACTACCCTTTTACTTTATATAACAGAAGGATTATTCCTTTCATGCAAAAACCGATCTCAACATAAATGAGATCGGTTTTTGCATTAAACATATGATTTTACTTTTTCATCAAGCATTGTGCCATTTTTCGCTAGATTCGTATGGAACGAGAATGCTTTTTCAAGTACATGTGGAGTTTGTCCACCTCTTGTTAAAGCTTCTTCATAGTAACTACGTAATTGTGATTTGTACATTGGATGTACGCAATTATTAATAATCAGTTCTGCACGTTCTCTTGGAGCTAATCCACGAAGATCTGCATAGCCCTGCTCGGTCACAACCACATCCACATCATGCTCGGTGTGGTCTACATGCGCAACGAAAGGAACAATACTTGTAATGTTTCCGCCTTTTGCTATAGACTTCGTGACGAAAATGGCAAGTTTTGCATTTCGTGCGAAATCCCCTGAACCGCCAATACCATTCATCATTTTTGTTCCTGAAACATGTGTAGAGTTAACGTTTCCGTAAATATCAAACTCAAGCGCTGTGTTGATCGAGATCAATCCGAGACGACGAATAATTTCAGGATGATTAGTAATTTCCTGTGGACGTAGGACTAACTTATCTCGATACTTATCCAAGTTCCCGTATACTTGCTTCATCATCTCTTCTGAAAGCGTAATGGAGCAAGCAGATGCAAAATTGACTTTCCCTGCATCGATTAACTCGAACACAGAGTCTTGCAGCACTTCCGAGTATACTTGTAAATCTTCAAATTCGGAATCAATGAGGCCGTGTAACACTGCATTCGCAACCGAACCGATACCTGCTTGTAGAGGAGCTAGGTTATTAGTAAGTCTTCCTGCTTTTACTTCTTCTCGTAAGAAAGAGATTAAATGGTTTGCCATTTCTTTTGTCTCGTGATCTGGCGGAACAATCGGTGATGGTGAATCTGTGCATTTAGTAAAAACGATACCTCTAATTTTATCCGTGTCAACAGGCATTCCAACTGTACCGATTCGATCATCTGCTTTTGTTAATGGAATCGGAAGTCTTTGTCCTTGTTCAGCTGGCTCGTATAGGTCATGCAATCCTTCTAATTGTTCCGATTGGTCTAGATTAATTTCTACAATAATGTTTTTAGCGTGTGTTACAAAAGCTAAATTGTTACCAATAGATGTAGTAGGAATAATCATACCATCGGCCGTTATTGAAACCGCTTCCACTATAGCGAAGTCAATTTGTGGTAAAGCTCTATTACGTATCATTTCTGCTGTATGTGATAAATGTTGGTCGACAAATAAATGATTACCGGCATTAATATTTTTACGCATCGTTGCATCTGCTTGGAAAGGCAAGCGTTTGTTAATAATACCTGCTTCCGACAAGACTTTATCTAAATCAGAACCTAAAGAAGCTCCTGTAAAAATATTTACTTTAAACTTTTCTTTCTTCGCTCGCTCAACTAATGCAAATGGAACCGCTTTCGCGTCACCCGCACGTGTAAATCCACTTAAACCTAATGTCATACCGTCTCTAATCCACGATGCAGCATTCTCCGCTTTTACGACAAGATCATGCAAGCTGCTATCTTTTATACGCTCAAGATTCTTTTCCATCAATTAACCCCCCCGTATAGTATATGTATCTTATTTTATCGTAAATTGTCACAATTTCGATAAAAGTAGATAAAGAAGCTTAATGATCGATTAAAGCAGAGAATTTTATGATTAAACCAGCAAATACTTTACCGTATAATTTAAAACCATTATTTTAATATAACAAATTAATAAATAAGGCTTGAATAAAAGGATACTTTCCCCTTATACAAGCCTTATTACTATCATTCAGCAGAAGACTCCACCTCTAGAGGTGGTCAAACACTTGGGCATAATGGATTGTTAAAATCCTAATAACTTTCGAAAATAACTAGAGTATGACTGACTAACAGAAACTTTTTCGCCATTGTCCATCACTAGAATAAACGTAGAATGTGTATCTGGATAAATTTCTTTTATATGATGAACATTCACGATAAAAGAACGATGACAGCGTATGAAGGATTGTCTAGGAAGCCTATATTCGAAGTCATTTAGTGAACTAGTATGGGTTCCCGAGAATGTCTTCGTCACTATATGTGTTTTTCGATCCTTTGCTTCTAAATAAATAACATCTGAAAACGAAATAGGAATCCAGCCATCCTGTGTTTTGATCGTTACGACAGACTTTCCTTCCGTAAATGCTGGATAAATAGCTAGTACACAACCTTCAAGCTCTCCTTGATGTTGAAAAGGTACAGCCATCCCGTGATAAGGAACACCAAACACTTCTCGGTCGATAAACTCCGACACTTTTTGCTTTCCGCTCATCGCTTTATAAGCAAGTGTTCCTTCTACCACTGGATCACCAGGAGAAATTTTCAAATCTATTCGTTTACTTGGTCGATAATAGATATATTTTTCTTTATCGGATACTGCAATAGATATTTCATCGGAAAATAGTTCGCCTATTACATCTAAAAGTCCACCAATGGATAAATCCTTCATTCCTGTACTTTCCTTTCGTTCTAAATTACACACAAACGACTATTTCACGCGAAAACTGCTGTTTCTTTGTAATACAACGATCGATTATTTGGAATCCAATCGATTCCAATCGCTCATCCATAGACTCAATTGTTACAATAACGACCTTTTTGGCTATTCTTCTAGCGTGCTTCAATATCGTAAATTGTTCGTCCCATGATGCATGCGTGTACAAATTATACGGCAAATCAATAATGGCAACATCGTAAGTTTCTGTGATATCTTCAATAGCACTTTTTCTTACATCCCCTGTTAAACCAAAGTGTGCAATATTTTCTCTAGAACCTACGCAAACAAGTGGATTAATATCCCTTCCGACTATGTTTATTCCCATAGATAAAGCTTCGACAAGCACTGTTCCAATTCCGCAGCAAGGATCGATTGCTCGAATCCCTTCAGAACGTGGAACTGCGATATTGGCTACTGCGCGAGCCACTCTTGTGCTAAGTGCAGTTGAATACTCTCTTGGTTTTTTCATATGCTTAAACCAAATAGGTTCACTTTTCGTATATAATCCAAAGTACCAGCGACCGCCGTATGGAACTACTGCATATAGTTGATCGGGATTATGTAAATCGAAATCTCCTTGCATTTCACTTCCAATTGCTCGTTCTATTTGAAGGCGCTCATTATTTTCGATTTTATCTTTCCCTTGTCGATCATTAATCTTGAGAAACATTACTTTGTTTGTCTGTTCTTCATTGCCAAACATGGATGCACGTGCAATGATCTCTTCTACCGTGTCTCCCTCTACTAATACTTCGACTCTTCCTTTTATAAATGGGCTTCTACTAGGATCTATCTTCACATCGCTTTTTATGATTTTGGCTTCCGTATCTGCTCCAAAAAAAGAGCGCATCTCTAAATGACATAGGGAGCGTTCTGCATCGTTATATGCAAATGTATAAATGAATGCCGGTTGTCGGCTAAAATTCGTCAATGTATTCCCTCCAATAATATTTCTATTATAACACGCAACAACCGATTCCTCTTTTGAAAGAAATCGGTTGTTTGCTTACTTTATATGTCAATGGAGCTTTCTTGTAAATAGTTATATATCTCTTCACCAATTTCCGCTAGAATTTGCTTGGATAACAGGTCATCTTCTTCCTTTGATAAAACAGTTGCAAGTAACTTTCTTTGTCCAACATAAAAAATGCCAACATCATGACGAGTTCCAGGTATCCAACCTGTTTTATGGGCTAGTTCCCATGGTGTCATACCATCATTAAAGTTAGAATAGGGGGAAGGGAGTTTTTCAGGTAAGCAATCTTTTATTTGTTGCTTTTTCATAATAGCAATCATTTGTTTACTAGCCTCTTCACTTGCTAGCTTACCTGTAGCCATCAGCTTTAATAGTTTTCCAATATCATTCGCTGTTATTTGATTGTAGCCTTTTGGTCTCGGATTATTCATCATTAACTTATTATAAAAAGTGCTCTTTTCCATACCCGCTTCTTTCATCGTTTGTACAATATGTTCTACCCCTACTAAATCTATTAATATATTAGTCGCTGTGTTATCACTTTGAATAATCATTAACATCACTATGTCGCAAATTGAAAGAGACGTGCCAGGAGTTAAATGTTGAAGAACACCTGAACCTCCTACAAAGTCATCTTCCTTTAGAATCAATTCATCTGTTAATGATATTTCCCCGCGTTCAACAGCAGAGAAAACCGCTACCATGATTGGGACTTTTATAACACTTGCTGCATAAAAAAGTTCATCCCCATTTGATATCCACTTTGCCCCTCTATCAAGATCTTCCAATACAATACCCCATGTTCCCGCTGACTGTTCAGTTAAACTTCGGATCTTATTTACTAGTATTTTCATCTTTCGTCCCCCTTTATTTAAAATCATGAAATTACATTCTATTATAATGGAATAATAAGATATATTATGAATAATAGATGAATTTAAAAGGTGGCAATTGCTATACAACAGTTATTATTATTACAACAAGTAATTGATTACATAGACGAACATATTAAAGAGGACATTCATCCTGAGGAGCTAGCTAATCTTGTTGGCTATTCCCCTTATCATTTTTATCGAATCTTTGATAAACATATTGGGTATACGGTTATGAACTATGTGCAGAAAAGAAAGCTCCAATTCGCTTTGTACGAGTTAGTCCGAGGCAAAAAAATTATTCAAATAGCACTAGATTATGGATTTGAAACGCATTCTGGTTTTACAAAAGCCTTTAAAAAGTGTTTTGGAAGTCCTCCAAGTTTATATAGGCTTCACTGTCCAATCTCCTTACCACAAAAACTGGATTTAATTAGTCTTCGTCAAAAACAGACTGGTGGAATAGTGATGCAACCAAAAATTATGTACAAAGATGCTTTTGATATTGCAGGGAAAACATTTGAGAGTCACTTGGAAAGAGTTTCTTACACAAGAGATGCACCTGCTTTTTGGGAACAAAGGATTCCAGCTGATGAAGCAATTGAAAGAACGCTATACAATCTATTGTCTCCTAAAGAACATGGGGAATATTGCATTAATATAAGTGGAACCGAATTGAAAGACAAATTCACTTATTTATTTGCCATAAACTATGATCAAGATGTCAATCTTCCTAAAGAACTGACAAAGTTGAAAATCCCAGCAGCAACATACGCGGTTTTTAGAACCCCGCTCGTTGCAGTAGAACATTTTGTCAGTTCTATTAAAGGGACTTGGCAATATATTTTGGACGATTGGTTGCCATCATCTCATTATGAAGTCGATGAAAGCGTCTATGACTTTGAATACTACGACGAACATTGCCACGACTGGATATACGAAAAAATATTTATGGAAATCTACTTGCCGATTAAGAGAAGAGAAATAGACTGAGCTAAATTCCATAAATATTACCAGTTTGCCCTTTTTCCTACGGGGTAAATATATACGGAGAAACAGATTTAGCATCTGAAAAGATCTCCCTTCGTTTTTCTCATAACTATTTGACAATGCTGCTTGTCCAAATAGGAGCCTCACTCGGCAGAGTGAGGCTTTTAAATTTATTGGATTTAATAAAGAAATATAATATGCGACTTATATTCCCCTCTCTAATGTAGAATTTCTTCGGAATGGTATATTAACAAATTAAGTGCCGAGTTAAATAACGAAAGCATCAGTATTAAGACTGGTGCTTTTTCATAACGATATTATATAAAAATAGAACTGGAGTTAACAAAACTGCGCTAACAATAATCGCTGTTTTTATCGTAGAATTAGCAGCAACAGAACCCATTACAGGACCTCCTCCAATTTGACCGATAGCATCCACTTGGCCTTTTACAGAAAAAAATGTTGCGCGCGTAGAAGATTCTGGAATAATCTTATTTAGCCAAATATCCTCTAACGGATACATTACTTTTCTGGTTACTTGAATAACGATATAAAATACTAATAAGCCAATCGCATACGTTGACACTGCAAAGCCGATTAATGAAGCAATAATAAATAAGCTACAAGTAAATAGCAAGGCATAAATATGCTTTAAATTCTGATGGATGGAGCTTCTATTCATGAAATGGAGTACCCCAAAAGAAATGAGCACAACTATAAATTCAATACCTCCAGTTAATAAAACTAGCTTTTCAGCCGTTAGTGCTACTAAATTAGATACATCAAAAAAATGGGACATCCACAAACGATCGAATCCTTCACTATAAAACCCAATGAATAAAGCAATGAGGAATAGCATTCTGATGATAAAGCTGGTTCTAGTATGAAATATAATCTTCTCCATGCTTACCTTCATACTTTTCCAACTAGATATTCCCTCCGTTTTGTCTAAAGGTTTAAAGTTTTCTTCCTTCATAAATAGGATTAAATATATCGCCAACCCAAACATACAAAGTCCGCCAATAACGATTGGTAGATTAATCATATAAAGACCAGTTAATATACTTAGAGGTATTGCTATGACTTGCCCAAGATTACCAGCCTTTGCTCCTTTCATAAATGCTAAGGAAGCTTGCTCTTCCCCTACTTCATCTGCAATCCAAGCTTGCAAGGAACCACTTGTAAATGTATAACCAATCCCCCATGCAACTTGCGCTAAAAGCACAGCGATAAAATATGGGAATAACCCCTCGATTAAAAAACCACTCCCTATTAAAAAGTACCCAATTATTATGGAGAGCTTACGGCTTTTTGCATCTGAAATTACTCCAGTTGGAATTTCAAATAGAAAAACAGATAGCTCCAAAACAGTTCCTACTAAAACTAGTTGTAATGGATCTAGCATGACAATTTTCACTTGATATAACAAACTTACAGTGAAAATAAATGTAAAAAACAACTGTGATAAAAAACAAGTATAAATATAAACTTGATAAGGATTTTTTGTCTTCCATAGTGTCATTTTTCTCCCCCCTCCTATTGATTATAGAAAGGAGCCTTATCGTTTTCTTGTCCAAATTTGCGATTGTTCACAAAAAAAATCCTTCTACTTCATCTATGTTATATATAGTAAAAGAACATCTGAATAACGTGTAACTTTTGATGCTATTTTCCTTCTGTAAAATAGCTTAAAAGAGAAGTTCGGTGATAAACCGACGCTGTCCCGTAACTGTTTGCCCTATATCACGTATAAAATAAAAAAATCACCTTCTCTTCCTATTTTCCCCTCTTTTCTAAACAAGAAAAAAGCGTGCCGAATCAACAAATATTCGGTACGCTCTCAAATTACTAATTTATCTCTGCATTGTGCCTCCACTAATGGTACCGCCTTTGAAAGCATGTGCATCCATATCCACTACAAACAAGACAACTGTTGTATCTTTGTTTGCTCTGAAAGAAGGGAGTTCCTCAACTAAATCAAGTCATAGCTTCCTGTTTAATGACCGTATAGTCCGCAATTTGAATAATACGAGTAATTGGGAATGGTCCTCTAAAAGGTTGAGCATGATTTCTTGCTCGTAGAACTTGAATCACTAGCCTCTTCTCCTTTACCAATTATAAATCTTGATAATCCTTCTGATATCTTCCGCCGTCTTTTACTTCTGAATGATATAGCGCTTTTAAAGCAAAACTTTTTTCTAAGTCGTGCTCTTTCATTACTTCTTTCAAACGTTTGGAAAGCTCTGCACTATGTTTTACCAGTTGCTCCATTTTAGACTTCGAGTATTGCATGAGCTATCAACTCCTTTCCATTCAATTTGTCATTAAAGTATAACACTAACAAAAGTTTTTTCTTATAATCACCATTATTAAAAAATTTACATACATTACTTTGACAAAATAAAAATGAAGTGTTATCCTTGTGAACAAATGTTTCCCTAAGGAAATTTAATAGCACTTAAGAAAAAGGTGATTTTTTTTATTCTAAAAGTTTCCTAAGGGAAATAAAGTGGAGTGTAGGAAAGTGGAGGAATCAAATTGAAAAAAATCTTGTTTTTATTCATTACAGCTATTTTGTTAGTGGGATGTAGCAACAATGCTAGTGGAGATATTGGAAAAGAGACGAAGCCTTTAGTTGTTACAACAACCGGGCAAATTGCGGATGCTGTTAAAGAAATTGCCGGCGACCAAGTAGAAATAAAATCATTAATGGGACCTGGTGTAGATCCTCACCTCTATAAAGCGACACAAGGGGACTTACAAACCTTAGAAAAGGCCGATATCATTTTTTATAACGGTCTAGAACTAGAAGGCAAAATGAGCGACATTTTTGAGAAAATGAAGAAAGAAAAAAAGGTTGTCGGGATTGGTGATATAGTCCCGCGAAATCAAATACTAAAGGATGAAGCACATCCTGAACTGTCAGATCCACATATTTGGTTTGATATAAAGGTATGGGAATTAGCGACAAAAGAAATAACCAAAACACTTTCGGAAGAACTTCCGGACAGTAAAGAAGAATTTGCAAAAAATGAAGAAGTATTTTTCAAAAAATTATCCGATTTATCCGAATGGACAGATCAACGCATAAGTGAAATTCCGGAAAAACAACGAGTGCTTGTAACAGCCCATGACGCATTTAACTACTTTGGAAATAGTCACGGCATGGAAGTACGAGGTTTACAAGGTTTAAGTACAGATTCCGAGTATGGCTTAAAAGATATTCAAAATATCGTAGACTTTCTAGTAGAAAACAATATTAAAGCTGTTTTCATAGAATCCAGTGTTTCTGATAAAGCAATGAAGGCTGTGATAGAAGGTGCGAAAGAAAAAGGGCACACAATTAAAATTGGCGGGGAACTCTACTCCGACGCAATGGGTGCGGAAGGAACAGAAGAAGGCAACTATATTGGCATGTATAAACATAACGTCAACACAATTGTAGATTCACTTAAATAGGGGGGAAGCAACATGGATGCTTTACAAGTAACAAATTTGTCGGTTGCTTATGAAGAAAAAGTGGTATTACAAAATGTGAATTTAACTACTCCAGTAGGTCATCTAACAGGCATTATCGGACCAAATGGTGCTGGTAAATCTACACTAATCAAAGCAATACTGAACCAATTACCAAATAAAACAGGGGCTGTTCATATTTTAGAACGCCCCCTTAACCCAAAAGATCATCTAGTCGGCTACGTTCCACAACGGAATGCAGTCGATTGGGACTTTCCTGCAAATGCTTTAGATGTTGTTCTAATGGGACGTTACGGACATATCGGTATGATTAGAAAACCTTCAGCAAAAGATAAACAAATTGCCATGGAGTGTTTAAAAAACGTTGGAATGGAAGCTTTTGCTGATCGATCAATTGGTCAATTATCTGGAGGTCAACAGCAGCGTGTATTTTTGGCTCGTGCACTAGCGCAAGAAGCGGAAGTCTATTTTATGGATGAACCATTCGTTGGTGTGGATGCAGCCACAGAACGTACAATTATTGCTATTTTAAAAGACTTAAAAGCAAAAGGAAAATCTGTTTTTGTTGTTCACCATG
Organism: Psychrobacillus lasiicapitis; assembly: GCF_006861795.1. Classification (GTDB taxonomy): domain Bacteria; phylum Bacillota; class Bacilli; order Bacillales_A; family Planococcaceae; genus Psychrobacillus; species Psychrobacillus lasiicapitis. The sequence goes on from NZ_VDGH01000015.1 coordinate 12,941, forward strand.
ACTTACAAACAGCAGCTGACTATTTTGATTGGATGATTTTGTTGAATCAAACGATTACTGCATCAGGACCAACAGAGCAAACATTTACAGAAGACAATCTGCAAGAAGCATATGGCGGAAAATTATTTTTTATGGATCAAACGAAATTGAACAAAACGTTCAATTGAGAGAGGTGAGGGAATAATGCTAACCGGAAATTTGCTTTGGGTTCTTATAGGGGCTATTTTGCTAGGTATAGCTGCAGGTTTAAATGGAACCTTTGCCTTTCTTCAAAAACAAAGCTTAGTAGGAGATGCAGCTGCACACGCTGCTCTCCCTGGAATTGCAATAGCGTATTTAGTTACTCAGCAAAAGGATTTACCAATTTTAATGTTAGGTGCAGCCATTACTTCTGCACTTGCTGTCTATATGATCCAGTGGATTGTCGGAAACTCAAAACTAAAAGCAGATGCAGCAATCGGATTTGTTTTATCCGTATTTTTTGGTATTGGAATCGTTCTCCTTACCATTGTCAATCAAAGCGGCACAGGAAATCAAAGTGGATTGAATGATTTTATATTTGGAAAAGCTGCTACCATGGCGAAAAGCGATCTAGTTTGGCTATCAAGTAGCGCTTTGTTAATCATACTAATGTGTTTACTATTCTTTAAAGAATGGAAGTTAATGATTTTTGACCCGATATTTGCAAAAGGGATCGGATTACCAGTCGAAAGACTACGTATTTTGTTGACAGCACTTACCGTCCTAACGATTGTAACTGGCATACAAGCAGTTGGTGTTATATTGATGGCAGCTATGCTCATTATACCTGCTGCTGCCGCTAGATTTTGGTCCAATCACCTTGGAGTTATTCTTGTTACTAGTGCTTTCTTCGGTGCTCTTTCTGGGGCGTTAGGTACGATTATTAGCTCCGTTCGTACAGGACTTTCAACCGGACCAATTATTGTATTATGTGCTGCTAGTCTCTTTGTCATATCCTATTTTTTTGCACCAACGCGAGGGTTCATCGCCAAATCATTAAAGAAAAAAGCATTTAAGCAAAGAAATGTAGTAAAGGAGGCAGCAAACCATGAATGAATTCTGGGTGCTTTTGACTGGGTCATTAGTTGGCATTACTTGTGGGTTAACTGGTGTATTTTTGATCCTGCGCAAAACAGCTATGATTGCAGATGCCATTAGTCACACCGTGTTATTTGGAATCGTAGTGGCATTTATGGTTACACAATCATTAAGTGGATTTTGGATGCTGGTTGGTGCTGCAATAGCTGGATTACTTACTACTTTTCTTGTGCAATTGCTTCAATCAGGAGGCTTACAAGAAGATGCCGCTATCGGAGTTGTGTTTACTTCCTTATTCGCACTAGGGGTGTTATTTATCACTTTATTTGCAGGGAACGTACACTTAGATGTAGAGCATGTGCTGATGGGTGAAATTGCGTTTGTTCCATGGGATACATGGGACATTTTAGGATTTTCTATGCCGAAAGCAGTTTGGATGTTGTTAATCGTTCTTGTATTCAATCTATTATTCCTAGTTTTCTTTTACAAAGAGATGAAGCTCACTACTTTTGATCCAGTTTTTGCACTCTCTATCGGCTTGCCAATAGTAGCTATGCATTACTCTTATATGACACTCGTTTCTTTAACAACTGTTGCTGCTTTTGATAGTGTAGGGGCAGTTCTTGTGGTGGCGATGCTCATCGGACCTGCTGCTACTGCTTACCTGATGAGTAAAAGTGTTATAGGAATGATTGTCTGGAGCATGGCATTTGGAGTTATGGCTGCAATCACGGGATATTATTTAGCAAAACTATGGAATACTTCCATTGCCGGCATGATGGCAGCAATGATAGGTGTACTATTTATGCTCGTGTTTTTATTCAAGCCACATGACGGTTGGATATGGAAAGTGTTCAAACGCATGAAAATAAAAGATACAGAACCTAATATATTATAAGTCACCTTGTTATACATGGTGGCTTTTCTTTTGTGCTGAAAGCTTTGCTATAATAAAGTCATTCAACATAAACGAACAGAGGTGACTTCATGTATAAAACCATTGGGATACTTGCTCATGTAGATGCCGGAAAAACGACTTTTTCTGAGCAACTACTTTATCATACAAAGACAATTCGACAAAGAGGACGCGTCGACCATCAAGACTCTTTTCTCGATAGCCATTCAATCGAAAAAAATAGAGGAATTACGATTTTTGCGGATCAAGGAATCTTCTCCTATAACGATTCCACTTATTATGTCATAGATACTCCTGGTCACGTCGATTTTTCCCCAGAAATGGAACGAGCTATTCAAGTGATGGACTTTGCGATCATTATTATTAGCGCGGTAGATGGTGTAGAAGGACATACCGAAACCGTATGGCAGCTACTACGAAAACATCAGGTACCCACTTTTTTCTTTATCAATAAAACTGATTATGAAGGAACCGACGTAGCGATCATTTTAGATGAGATTCGAGCTAACTTGTCAAAAGACGTGTGTGATATAACTAAGTCTTTTAATGAAGACTTTATCGAATTTTTAGCGGAACGAGATGAGGAACTCCTTGAAACGTATATGGAGAGCGGTTATGACGAGGAATTGTGGATACAAACGTGTAAACGGATGATTCGAGAAAATAAAATTTTCCCTTGTGCAAGTGGCTCTGCTTTAAAAGATATAGGTATTATCGAATTTTTAGAGAAACTGGATTTGTTAACAGAATCCTCTTATAAACAGGAAGAACCGTTTTCCGCACAGGTTTACAAAATTCGTCATGACGAAAGTGGAAATAGAGTCACATTCCTTAAGTTATTAAGTGGCAAGCTAAAAGTAAGAGATGAAGTGCAGTACGGAGACCAAGCAGAAAAAATTACCCAAGTCCGCGTATATAGCGGAAGTAAATTCAAAACGACGGAACAAGCGGTGGCGGGCGAGCTAGTGGCAGTAACCGGGCTATCAAGTGCTTCTATTGGCGACGGGGTTGGCGCCACTAATGACAAAACGACCTTCGATATGATTCCTACTTTAAAATCAAAAGTGAATTTTGATGCTTCCATTCACGTCAAAGAAGTGTTGCGGTGCTTTAAATTGCTAGATGCAGAGGATCCTTCGTTAAGCGTTTATTGGGATGAACATTTTCAGGAAATACATGTGCATGTGATGGGTGTGATTCAGCTGGAAGTGCTTCAACAAATTGTCTTGGAACGCTTCCAATTGAACGTCTCTTTTAGTGAGCCTAGAATTTTATATAAAGAGACCATTGCTACACCAGTTAAAGGATATGGTCATTTTGAGCCATTAAAACATTATGCAGAAGTGCATTTATTAATCGAATCTGCAGAACGTGGCAGTGGCATTTTGTTGGATAATGTATGCCATGCTAATGATTTATCAATCGGTAACCAAAACTTGGTGCTACATCATTTGTTGGAACGTGACCACCACGGGATACTGACCGGTTCTGCTCTCACGGACGTTAAAATAACACTCCTCACAGGTCGAGGGCATAACGAGCATACACATGGCGGAGATTTTCGAGAAGCAACATATCGAGCATTAAGGCAAGGTTTAGAAAAAGCAGAAAATGTCCTCTTAGAACCTTTTTATGACTTTAAATTAAAAGTTGAGATGGACCTCATAGGTAGAGTCCTATCTGATATCCAACAAGCGCACGGAACTTTTGATACACCAGAAAATGTGGGCGACAAAGTGATTGTAAAAGGACGAGTACCTGTAGCAACCTTTATGAACTATAGTACGTCATTTGCTTCCTTCACACATGGTAAAGGAACGCTAAACCTACTATTTGGTGGATATGATCGTTGTCACAATAAAGAGGAAGTAATTGAAAAAATCGGCTACAATAAAGAAGCAGATCCTGAATATACATCCACTTCTATTTTCTGCGCAAGAGGAAAAGGCTATAAAGTTCCTTGGGACGAAGCGGAAGAAGCAATGCACTGCCTATAATACTACTTGATAAGGAGGAAGTTAAATGATCGCAACGATTCAAAAAGAAAAGGACATCTATACGGCATATTTCGAACGTCATATCCAGCATTCGGTAGAAGAAGTTTGGAGCATGTTAACGGAAAACGACAAATTACAACAATGGTTTTCTGAACTTCAAATTGTTGATTTAAGTAAAGAAGGTTTAATCAAGTTTGATATGCAGGATGGTACTTTCATTGATATGCAAATTGTAGATTACGAGCCTTACAAAGTTCTAGCTTTTGAATGGGATAAAGACATCGCTAGATTTGAATTATCACCCGTTCCAGACGGTTGCCAATTAACCTTTATCGAAACGATTTCCTCTTTTACAGAACAAACAATCAAAGATCTTGCAGGGTGGCATGTGTGTCTGGATGTTATTGAAGCGATTTTAGAAGGTCGAACAATAGATAGAAAAGATGAATGGCAAGCTTGGTACGTGAGATACGAGGAGCTCCTTCAAGAAATAATGAAATAATATATACAAGCACTCTACAAACAGCTGTTATTGTAGGGTGCTTTCATCTATTCGTATCTAAATATCACAAATCTTTCATTGTTGTTTTGGTCATATAACTCTGGTACTCTCACTTCTTTCACCAACACAAAAGCAGTATGATCCTCAAGAAATTGTATATATTCCGAAGTAGGATAGTATAAAATAATATCAATCGAACGAGGATGATGTTCTACCGATAATAAGATATTGCTGACAACCTTTTGAAATATTTGAATGGAAAAGGGGTTAAAGAAATAAAACCGATTATCATCTGGTTCGATATCATACCCTTCGGCGAAAATATGCTCAAACCGTATAGATGCCCTGGAAGCCTTTGATCGTTCCATGTATTTTGTTAAATTTTCTAAAGCCTCTTGGTAAAGCTGTCCATTCATCTCCACTCCTGTCACAGACACATGCAGGTGATGATGAATATAAAATGGGAAACGTCCTTTACCACAACCAAAATCTACAAATTTATCATAAGTAGTACTTACATACTCATCAAAAAGTGCCTCAAGTGCCATATAAGGAGTTGCTTCATAGCGATTGTAATGTGCGGATTGATGTTGCCATTCACGTATTCCTTCTGTTTTTATCCGCAATAATCGATCATGATCTTGTTCTTTCATAGTAACTCCCTTCATTACTCAACCTATTCTATTTAACTCTTTTATCATTTCTATAACTTGTATTTTTTTATCTTGAGCGCTTCTTCCTTATTGATATGTTCCAATTCAAAGTCTAAAACGTTTATTACTCCTTGATTTAGGGCAGGAGAAGAGCAACCATTATTGTGCTTTATATCAAAAATGACTTGTATATCCTTCAGACTACAGAGAAACAATTAGATCCATCACGCCGTAACAATTGTCATCTTTCTTTCTATAATCATACTTCAAATTAACAATCATTAATATGATATATATCAATTGTGAACGGTCATTATGTTACTGCAGTTGCAATAACAAAAAAATAAAAAACGACAAGGAAAATTTGGTGCTTCCTTGTCACTTTGTTTATACATTTAACTGGAACACGTATACAAGCACATACCCCAGAGTAGATAATAAAATAGAGCCTACAAATCCTGCTGCAAAAGGCTTTACACCCAACTTTCTAAAAGTTTTTATATCAATATTCAATCCAAGTCCAGCCATTGCCATTGCAATAAGAAGATAAGCGATTACAACAATCCAAGTAGCAAGTTCTTCTGGAATAATCCCCAACGTGTGAACACCACTCATTACTAAAAATCCAATAATAAACCAAGGTATACTGGACATAGAAAACTTACTTTTCGATTCACCTTTTTCCCCTCTTTGTACAATATACCCGATCACTAAAGCGATTGGTACTAAAAGTGCCACGCGTGTGAGCTTCACAATAACAGCTAGATCCACCGCTGCACTTCCTCCGGGATCAGCTGCTGCAATTACGTGAGCAATTTCATGTAATGTACCACCAGCGAATACACCGTAACCACTAGGAGTAAGATGTAAGATAGGATACAAAAAAGTATATACTAATGTAAATAACGTACCTAGAATGGCGATAGTTCCCACGCCTATCGCAGTTTCTTCATCATTCGCCTTCACTTGCGGGGCTATTGCTACAACCGCTGCTGCTCCGCAAATCGCCGTCCCACAAGCTGTTAAAATTCCTAGTTTTTTATCGACCCCAAAAACACATGAAAACCCATATACAACAAATAAAGCAAATAGAATATTAATAAGAGCAATCAAAAAAACACTTAATCCAGCATGATAAATGTCTGCCAAATTTAGACGCATTCCCAATAAAATAATACCTAATCGTAGCAACTTTTTACTTGAAAAAGAAACACCATATTGAAACTTTCCCGGTACACCAATCGTGGCGCTCCAAACTACTCCCAATATGATAGCAATAACCAATTGTCCCATAATAGATAAATACGGAACTTCCGATAATAGTTTAGCCAATATAGCAATAACTAGCGTAATACCTATACCGTAAAAAAAAGGCTGATTCAATGTATTAGCTTTCTCTTTCATCGATATTCCCCCCTATGTTTACTTCCACTTTACGAAGGTTTTCGTTATTAGTAAAATACATATAAATAATCATTACCATTAATATCTTTAATAATTGGAGGTGATCAGTTGTACTATGATGCACTTAAAACATTTATAACACTGGTAGAAACGAAAAATTTTACAAGAGCAGCGGAACTCCTTCACATTTCACAACCAAGTGTCAGTGTGCATATAAAAAATCTAGAAGTAGAATTTCAAACAGAGTTATTCATACGTTCACCCAAATTACTAAAAATTACGCCTACAGGTGAAATCTTATATGATCGGGCTAAACAAATAATTTCCATGTACGAGCAAACTCGAAGAGAAATTCTTGAGCATCATCATGACATTATAGGAAAGCTCATCATTGGAGCAAGCTTTACAATAGGCGAGTATGTCATCCCTCCCCTACTTGTTGAACTACAGAACGTTTATCCAAACCTGGAATTGGAAGTATTTATAGGAAATACAGAAGAAATTGTGCAGTCTGTTCGGTTGCTGAATGTGGATATTGGTTTGATAGAAGGCCAAACAAATGAGAAGGAGTTGCTAGTAGAACCTTTTATGGAGGATGAGTTATTTATCGTTAGTTCAATTGAACATGAGCTTGTTACTAAAAGTTCAGTAAGTATAGCCGATCTTCAAAATCAAACATGGTTTATAAGAGAAGAAGGATCGGGAACACGAGAGTATTTAAAACATATGATCCGTTCCAATGGTTTAAAGGCGAAATCAATAATTACCGTTAGTAGCAATCAAGGGATTAAAGAAACGATTATGCATAATAAACAAGGACTATCACTCCTGTCCGTACATGCAATAGAGAGAGATATCCAACAGCGTAATCTTTCTATCCTTCCCCTTAGCCATCCACCCTTTAAACGATTATTTTCCTGTATATGCTCTCCTGTGATGGAAAACAAACGACATGTAATGGCATTTAGAGATAGGTTACGACAAAAAACAAAACTCTAGCATTCCTAAAAATGCTAGAGTTTTGCTTCTAGAACCTTTATTAAAATCATTCATTGGTAGTTACAATTACCAAATACATGCTGTTGCACCCACTTATCCGTTTGACCAATCTGGTTTTCCACTTGAACAAGCGGTTGCACCGTAAACGGCTCCCCTCTTAATACAGCTGTTGATTCAAAAGAAGGATTCTCTATACTTAACACTTGTTTACCATTAATAGTCTTCTTTAATATTTCTAATTCGGCAATTCCACCGACATTTGTGTTCTCTGTTTTTTGTGCAGAAAAGAAGTTTCCAAGTGAATAAAACACATGCGCTCTATGGCCACTACTTGTTGTGATCAATTCATATGGCTGAATCACATGTGGATGATGTCCGAAAATAATATCTGCTCCTGCATCTGCAATCACATTTGCAAGTCTTTTTTGATCCCCATTAGGTTCCAATTCATACTCTGCCCCCCAATGTATGCTGACTACAACAAAATCTACTTTTCGCTTTAAAGCGCTTATATCCTCCATGATTCGCTCTTCATCGATACGGTTAACTAAATAATCCTTATCACTAGTTGTGTCATGACCATTCGTCCCGTAAGTATAACCGAGAAATCCAAAGTTAATATTATCTACTTGTATAATCCGATCGGTTTGTAAATCTTCAAAAGATTCATATGCACCAATGTAAGGCATCTCAACTGTTTTCATATAATGGATCGCAGCTCGTACACCCGCCTCTTCTTGATCGAGCGTATGGTTATTTGCCATTGATATAAGGTCTACTCCTACTTCTTTTAAATCCCTAATAATATGAGGAGGACTAGAAAAATCCGGATACCCTGACAAACCAAATTCGCTACCGGCTGGAATAGACTCTTGATTGGCTATTAAAATATCTAATGATTCTAGTTCCTCTTTGACTGGCTCAAAAGAGGATAAAAAACTTTTATAGTTGTATAACGGATGATGCAGCAATATATCGCCAATCATCCCGATCTTTATTGTATCTTCCCGATAATCGATATGAAATGTCGAAAATTGTTTCCCGTGGAACTTTTCCTTAAAAGGCTCCTTTATTTGCAAATTAAAATAAAATAAAATCGAAACTAGAATAACCAGTAGTGGAATTAATATTTTCATAAAACACTTCCCTTTTTAAAATCTTCTCTTTATATAATACGATTTCTTCTCATTGTATCTTTTATTTTTCCAAACAGCTATTGACCTATTATAGATTTTGCATATAATGAAAGTGAGTAATCACTCATTTTTATTAAAAGGAGGTTTTATAAATGACTTCAACCATTGAGTTAATACAAGTAAGTAAAAGCTTTGGCAAAAAAAACGTGTTAAAAGCCATTAATATTAAAGTAGATGCCGGACAAATTTTTGGTTTAATCGGTCCTTCTGGCTCGGGTAAAACAACATTAGTCAAAATCATCGTAGGGATGGACCAACCTTCCACTGGCCAAGTCCAAGTTCTAAATACACAAGTTCCTAATTTGAAACTTTTACAAAGCATTGGATATATGGCACAAGCAGATGCTTTGTACAATGATTTGACTGGTCAGGAAAATCTTGCTTTTTTCGCTTCTCTTTATAAATTAAGCAAAGAAGTAAAAAAAGAACGAATTGCTTACGCAGCAAATTTAGTAGAATTAACACCCCATTTGTCTAAAAAGGTACTAAATTATTCAGGTGGTATGAAGCGAAGATTATCGCTAGCTATTGCATTAATACACGATCCTCAAATTTTAATACTTGATGAGCCGACAGTCGGTATTGATCCAGAACTTAGAAAGTCTATTTGGGCAGAGATTGTTCGTTTGAAAAGTGAAGGAAAAACAATATTAATCACAACACATGTAATGGACGAAGCGGAAAAATGTGATCAGCTTGCGATGGTAAGAGATGGAGAAATAATATCGAATGGTTCTCCGGCCACTTTAAAAAGCCATTACAACATTAACAGTCTAGAAGAAGTATTTTTAAAAGCAGGAGGTGAAAAGGATGAGAACAATCGCATTAGTTAAACGTGTTTGCATCCAAATGGTACGTGACAAACGAACACTTGCTTTAATGATGGTCGCACCATTAGTCATTTTAACTTTACTGCATTTTCTAATATCCTCTGATCCAAATACTCCAAGATTAGGGGTAAATGGAGCGGAAGAAAGCTTAATAGATGAGCTAAAAGAAAAAGAATTAAAGGTCATCCAATTCGATCAACTAAAAAGTCCAAATCAACTTATTAAAGTGAAAGATTTAGATGGTGTGCTACAAATGGAGGGAGATCAATTAAATCTTACCCTTACAAATGACGATCCCTCAAAAGCAAAACTTTTACAAACGAAAGTAATGCAAGCGATTTCTACCGTAAACGCAAAAGAACAAGCAACTAATTTAGCCCATTTCGTGGAGGATATCGCACAACAGCAACCAAATGCACCAATAAATTTAAACCAAATAAAAATGCCAGAAATGAGCACTTCTTATATTTATGGAAACAGTGAAACAACATTTTTTGATCAGTTAAGTCCCATTTTAGTAGGTTTCTTTGTATTCTTTTTCGTATTCCTCATTTCCGGAATTGGGTTGTTACGAGAGCGTACGACTGGTACTCTTGACCGTTTGATGGCAACACCTATTCAAAGAAAAGATATTGTGTTTGGGTATTTAATCGGATATGGTTTATTTGCTATCATTCAAACAATAATCGTTGTTTTTTACGCTACTAAGGTTTTAGATATTATGCTTATTGGGTCTCTTTGGAATGTCATTCTGATTAATCTAGCACTAGCACTTGTTGCATTATTACTTGGTATTTTACTGTCTGCTTTTGCAAATTCCGAATTTCAAATGATGCAGTTTATACCAATTGCCATTGTTCCCCAAGTCTTTTTTGCAGGTATCCTACCTTTTGAAGGAATGCCCGATTGGATGCAAATCGTTGCCAAATTTATGCCTATGTACTATGGTGGAAATGCGTTAGTAGATGTGATGTACAAAGGCTTTGGACTAAATGATATTAAAAACGAGCTATTTGTATTATTAGGATTCGCCCTTATTTTTATTGTTTTAAATATAGTTGCCTTAAAGAAATATCGAAAAATTTGAAGGGAGTAACCTATGTCCGAGGATGAAGTATTGTTACAACAACTATTTGAAGAAGAAAAATTAACCGATAAGCAAAAAAAGATTATCATTGCTGCAATAGAATCATTTTCAGAAAAAGGGTATGCAGCAACATCTACTAATGAGATTGCAAAAAAAGCCGGAGTAGCAGAGGGAACTATTTTTAGACATTATAAAACAAAAAAAGAGCTGCTTGTTTCTATCGTCGCTCCCCTAATGACAAAGCTAATTGGTCCGTTCATTGTAAATGATTTTCACAAAGTACTGGATCGCCCCTATGAAAATGTAGAAGATTTTTTAAGAGCGGCGATCAAAAATCGAAGTGACATTATTAAAAAAATGCTGCCTGTTATTAAAATTGTCATACAGGAAATACCATTCCAACCTGAGTTAAGAGAACAGTTTATAGAGCAAGTTGCTCGAAAAACTTTCGAACGTATTTTACAAGTTATTAAAGACTATCAAGATAAAGGTCAACTTATTGAAATGCCAACATTAAGTGTTGCAAGACTTGCCATTTCGAGTATATTCGGCTTTTTAATTTCCAGATATATTTTGTTCCCAGATAGCGAATGGGATGATGAACTAGAGACGGAGCGAACCGTTCAATTTATCATGCACGGGCTAGCAGTAAAAGATTGAATATAGACAAAAAAAGCGCATAAAACCTGCGCTTTTTTTACTTTTTTCTTTGTTTAATATACACATATAAAAATCCAAAGGCGCTTAAAAACCGTAGGATGGAGCTGATATACATAGCCACGTCCATACCTAACAGATCTAATAACCAAATACCAACTTGTGGAGCAACAAATGCCACAAATGCTAACAAGACGTTGTAGGTCGTAATACAATACGTACGATATGGTTCGGGAGACTTCTCTAATAATAAATTAAATAAGATCAATACCGTCCCAGATAAGAAGAAACCTGACGTCGTTTGGATGACCGTTAAATAATACAGATTTGTAGATAGTGTAACTAAAAAAGGGGTTGTTGCCATTCCAAGTGCCGCCCATATAAATACAAGCATATTAGAATACTTATCGGCCCATTTTTTCCAAAGTGAAAATGAAAGTATTTGCATAAGCATACTACCAACAGAAAACATGCTAATCCAAAAAATAGTTGCTCCAGCTATTCGAACATTATATATATTAAAAAGTCCCCAAGCCATTTGCCAAGCAAAGTTAAAAAAGAGAGCGGCTGCTAGAAACCAAACGTAATGAGCATGTTTAAAAATACTCCAATCCATTGATTTCTTTTTGGCTTGATCATTTTCTACTTTCACCACATCTTCTTCATGCTTTAATAAGAAGAACACCTCTAGCAATCCAAAAATGAATGCGACAGCAAATAGGATTTGATAAGCAACAATACTTTCCGAAGCATCCCTCATTAAAATACCAATTAGTAAAGTTGTCACAAGTCCAACCATCGTTAACAAACGATTGCGATCACTGAAAAACTGTCCTCGTCTAGTCTCTTCAATCATCCCACTAATAAGCGTTTGCCAGCCTACATTAGCGACTGTATTTGGTATACTAATAAAAGCAATAATCGCTAAAAAAGCCCATGCTTGAAGCGAAAAAGATGGTAAATACACCACAAATACAATGAATAAGAACATCAATCTTGCAAGAAGCACAGACATAGCCACTAGCTTCTTTTGTACATTGGCTCTATTTAATAACACCGCTGCTGGAATAGTCATTAACAATGCGATCAATGGAGGCAACGAACTGATTAATCCAACTTGATAGTTTGTAGCACCCAGTATCGTGATCGCAAATATCGGGAAAAAGTTATTGGAAAAGTTAAGTGCTGTAGTAGAAGCCATTCCATGATAAATACTGATCTTCTCATTATACGTTCTCATAGATTCCATCCATTCCGAAAAATAATATAGGATATGCTAGAATTATATACTCGTATAAAAAGAAAACAAGTACTTCGAGACACAAAATTTATCCCGCATCGTGGGGGACACAACTAACAATCAGTGGGGGAAAGCGGACTAAAAGCGCGACGTCCATGTCGCAACGTCCGCACTAGCACGTCCTGTGCGTCGGAAGCCCCCACTTATTGAAGTTTCACTTTATCCTGTTTGGCTAAATCTTTTTTTCGCATAAACATACGTCACAGCAAGTGCTGACACTAATACGGCACCTTTGATAATATCAAATGCATAATATGGCAAATTCATGATTGTTAAGCCATTTAATAATATACCGATCACAGCTGCTCCAAAGAATGTCCCGATAGCATTTGGCTTCCCTGCTCCAAGAACAGAGTAACCTACAAAAACAGCCGCCACCGCTTCCATTAACATCGGAGCACCGGCATCAATTTGTCCCGATCCAACACGTGCAGTAAACAATATGCCTGCCATAGAAGCAAATACACCAGAAATCACATATGCTGCGAACTTCACTTTACGAGTATTCACTCCAGACAACGTAGCAGCCTCTGCATTTCCCCCTGTCATATATAAAACCCGTCCCCAACGAGTATGATGGAGTACTACATAAGCGATGAACACCATTCCTAGCATAACCCATACAGGAACCGGTAAACCAAGCATTCTTCCTTGACCAATCCAAAGAAAAGCTTCTGACAACTGACCCGGGGCTGTACCACCAGCAGTAAGCGGCATATTATTGTAAATAGAATACCCTTCCGTATAGGTGCGATGAAAACCCGCAACGATATACATCATACTTAATGTAGCAAGCAAATCTGGAATTCCTAATATTACAATTAGAAAGCTATTAAGTACACCTACTAAAACCCCTACTAAGATTGGTAAAATTATAACGAGCCAGAGCGGCATCTCGTACCATACCATTAAAGAAGCTGTTATGACTGTTGACAATGACATCGTGGAACCAACCGACAGATCAAATCCGCCTACCACTAATGTAAAGGTGACCCCTAATGCAAGTAACGTAACAATAGATATCGACCGCAAAATATCCGTAAAGTTTGCATAAGTTAAAAATGCTTCACTGATCGAACTAAAATATAAAATAATAACGATTAATAATGCAATCGCACCATATTTGAATAGAAATTGAATACCATTTTCTTTTACTTTATTCTTCTTTCCCACCGCTTGCATACAACAAAATCCTTTCTTGGGTCGCATCTCCGCGTGAAAACTCCTTCACGATTTGACCGTTATACATGACTAAAATACGATCTGCAATACCTAGTGCTTCTTGAATCTCGCTCGAAAAGTAAAGACAGCCTTTTCCGCTCTTTGCTAGTTCTCGAATCAGCTTAAAAATATCTGCTTTTGCGCCGATATCGACACCTTTTGTCGGTTCATCAAATAAGTACAGAATGGAATCTCTCGAAGTCCACTTACCGATTACTACCTTTTGCTGATTTCCTCCACTTAAATGAACGAGTGGTGTTTCCGTATCATCTGTTTTAATCTGTAATCGTTTAATAATATCCTTGGCAAAACTTTTTTCCGCTCTTTTATTCATAAATAATAGCTTGGAAAAATTTCGTAAGTTAGGAAAAGAAGCATTTGTTTGCAAGGATTCATGGACGAATAATCCCTCTTTTCTACGTTCTTCTGGAATAAGGGCCATCCCTGCATTAATGGCATCTCTGGGATGTGTCGCTTTTAACTCCTTACCTAAAATCTCCACCCTTCCTCTTTGAAGTGATTCTAAGCCAAATAATGCTTTTGCTAATTCGGTTTTCCCTGCTCCAACCAGACCAACAATACCGACAATCTCTCGTTCGGCAACAGTAAAAGAAAGGTCCTTTAGCTTTTGACCATCTGATAATTCTTTTACATCCAGTAATGTTGCCCCTAGAGTATAATTCCTCCTATACTGCTCTTGTTGATAGGAAGTACCAAGCATTGCTTCAATGACTTCCTTTGCGGTTACATCTGCAGTTTGAAAAACGTCCACCAACTTTCCATCACGCATAACAGTTATTCTGTCACTAATGTCAAACACTTCCGGAAGTCGATGCGAAATAAATATGCAACCGACTCCCTGTGCTTTCAATTCTTCAATGACAGAAAAAAGTTTAGTTGATTCGTGGAGTGATAAAGGAGCGGTTGGTTCATCAAAAATAATGATTTTTGCCGAACTAACAAGTGCTCTTGCGATTAAAACAAGTTGTTTTTCCGCCAACGTGAGTTTAAATGCTGGCTGTTGCACTGGAATATTCTCTGCCTGTAATTGCTTTAGAGCAACGCTTGCCTCTTTGTATAGTTTCGATGTGGAGATAAACAAGTTATTATTCGTTGCTATGGTATCGAGCATAATATTTTCGGCAACAGATAATTCAGGTACAATTGCTGTATCTACTTCCTGGTACACGCAGTAAATTCCATTTTCCTTCGCCGCTTTTGGTGAACGTAGATTAACAAGCTTACCATCTATCAAAATTTCACCATCATCTTGCTCATACACTCCCGATAAAATTTTCATCAGTGTGCTTTTTCCAGCGCCATTTACACCTAACAATGCATGCACTTCCCCTTTTTCTAAGTGAAATTTTGCATCCTCTAGTGCTGTCACTTTTCCAAATGACTTACGTATTGAATTCATCGACAGAAAAGGGTTAGCCACAAACATGCTCCTTTCTATAAAAACAGCTGCCCTATTTTTCAGGACAGCTGCTAGTAGTTGAGTTTATTGGTTTTCCAACTCTTTTAGTGCATCCGTATACCCTTGTTCGCTAGCACCCCAGCCGTCGATAAACTCATGTAAGCTATTAGTCGTCACCGTTTCTTCTGGAAGTTTAGATGCATCGACAAACACTGGTTCTAGTACTACGTTTGCTTCCGGATTTTCGCCATTAATCTTTTGGTATAAATAACGTACTTGAATACGTCCGATATCCATTGGATCCACGGCAGCAGAAGCAACCCAAGGACTATTTTCCTTTTGAATCATCTGAAGATCCTCATCGCTCATATCTATGCTGTACACTTTAATATCAGTTCTACCTGCCTGTTCAATCGCTCGAACTGCACCTTTTGCAAACTCATCCCAAGCTGCCCAAACTGCTGTAATATCCCCTTCGTTTGGATATTGTTTTAATATTGCTTCCATCTGTGATTGTGTATCAAGTGCTGTATTTTGTGTTGCTGCTCCGAATGTAGCAATCTCTTTAATCCCTGGATTTTCAGATAAAAACTGTTCGTAAGCAACTTGTCTTCTTTCCATCGGTGCAAAACCAGCAACCCAAATTTTCACGATATTGGCTTCACCGTTTGCATCTTCTAATAATTTCTGTAACGTCATTTCCGCCATTTTTTGATCGCCTTGCTCTAAAACAGTAATTCCTTCTACGTCCACACCAGCGTCAAATGCTACTACTGGGATTCCTTTGTCTACGGCATTCTGAACACCTTGGTTTAATGCTTCTTTTGTTCCATGATCTATTAAGATTCCGTCCATACCTTGGTTTACCGCTGCATCTAAATTCGATGCCATTTTTGCCAAGTCCCCTTCTGAGTTGAATACAGTAACGGTTCCTCCAAAGTTCTCCACTTGTTCCTTTACACCTTCAATATATTGCGCAGAAAAAGTTCCAAGATTTTGTTGTAAAATTAGTGCGATTTTCTTTCCAGCCAAAGCGTTTTCTGAAACTTTCTCCGAGCTAGGCTTTGACGTTTCTTCTTTTGCATTGCTTTTTGGCTGGCATCCCGACAATAGAATGCCAATTATTAATAGGATGGATATAAACGAAGCTATTTTTGTTTTCATGATTTTTCTCCTTTGTTTGTGCCGAGTAATGCAACAATATTCTTACTGTATTCCGGATAAATGATTCCTTTTTCTGTAATGATTGCCGTTATTAAATGCGCCGGTGTCACATCAAAGGCCGGATTATATACTTTTGTATTAATTGGAGCTACTTGTTTACCAGCAATATGCGTAATCTCCTCCGAAGAACGTTCTTCTATTTGTATCGTTTCTCCATTTGCGATGGACAAATCAAAAGTCGAAGAAGGTGCCGCCACGTAAAATGGAATTTGATATGCTGCTGCCAATAACGCCAAGTTAAGTGTTCCAATTTTATTAGCCGTATCGCCATTTACAGCAATTCGGTCTGCCCCAACAATAATTGCTTCGATTCCTTTTGCTCCTATCGTATGGGCAGCCATACTATCCGTAATCAGTGTGACATCGACGCCAGATTGCTGAAGCTCCCATACAGTAAGTCGTGCTCCTTGAAATACAGGTCTCGTTTCACAAGCGTATACTTGAAACTGCTTTCCTTTTTCACTACCTAGATGGAAAGGTGCTAGTGCAGTTCCATATTTCGCAGTTGCAATGGTTCCTGCATTACATATAGTCATGACTTTTGTAAAGTCTTCAAGTAATGATAAGGCATATTCACCAATAGCTCGGCAGGATGCCTCATCTTCTTTGTATATATTATCTGCTTCATCTAATAATTGCATCTTCGCTTCTTGCACAGTTTCTGCCTGCTCTACTGCACCACGTAGACGCTCCAAAGCCCATACTAAATTGACGGCTGTTGGCCTAGATTCAGCTAAATATAATGCATCTTTACTTAATAGTTGATGGAATTCATCCAATGAGTTTGTTTCATAGAACTGTGCTGCTGCCGCTAATCCATAGGAAGCGGTAATACCAATTGCTGGAGCACCTCGGACTTTTAAAGTTAGGATGGCATCATATACATCTTCCAGGGTTTCTAGAGTTTCATATACGACCTCAAGCGGTAGTTTTTGTTGATTCAATATTTCAAGTTTATTATTGTTCCATTTGATCGATAACGGAATAGTCATTTTTGCAGCTCCTCAAGTAAAACGATTACCGCTTGGATAGAACTAATACTTTCGCGTTTCAATAAGAGAAGTTCTCCGATGCGTAATGCTTGTTTTTTCGACAAAATTCTTTTTTCATCCTCTTTAATTCCGTCCAAGTCTTTCACATGGGCTAAACCAATTGTTCTCCTAATTAACTCACAACCAGCAAAGCCAAGTGCATCTTGGAAAATCTTATCCAATATATAATCTTTAAATCCTTTTGTATCTTTATAGGATTCCACGGCTTTGTTTTCCCAAAGTTCAGAAAAATTAGCAGAAAATACTTCCCATGTTTGCTCAATATGGCGAAGGATAACTTCTCGCTGTTCCCCTTCTCTTGTGACCGTTTGAACAATTAAATTAGCCAAAAATAAACCAACATCAAATCCAATTGGTCCGTAAAAAGCAAATTCCGGATCAATTACTTTCGTTTCCGTTTCACTCGCAAAAATACTTCCTGTATGCAAATCTCCATGGAGTAATGCTTCCGCTTCAGTTAAAAAACTTTTCTTTAATTTTGCTACTTCTAGTTTTAATAGTTCATTATTCCAAAGTGCTTCCACCTCTACACGCAACGAAGGTTCAAAATCATTTGTTTCATGGTCAAAAAATGGATCGGTAAAAATTAAATCCTCCGTAATTTTACATAACTCAGGATTGGAATACTCCGAAACTAGTTTCTTTTTTTCAAATGGATGTAAAGCAAAATCTGATGTATGGAATAAGGTTTGCGCAAGATATTTCCCAATATCGGCCGCTAACTTTGGATAAGATTCAAGGCGGATCAATCCTTCTCTTGCAATGGTGAGATGAGATAAGTCTTCCATCACTGTAATCGCCAATTCTTCATCAATTGCGTATACTTCTGGTACTAATCCTGCTGCGAATTCCCCGTGTTTTTTTAAGGCATTTGCTTCAATTAGCGCACGCTTCAATGTTAGAGGCCAGCTTTCACCAACTACCTTTGCATAGGGCAATGCTTGTTTTAAAATGATACCCTTCCCGCTTCTCAAATCCTTAATGTGAAAAACATAATTCAGATTACCATCACCAATTTCACTACAAGTAAGTTGCGCATCATCTGAAAAAAGGTTCAGATTTTTTGCATATGTGATAGCCTGCTCTTCTGTTAAAGATTCATATTGTTTCTTCGTGGCAATTGTCATTTTTCTCTACCTTCCTTTTACAAAATAAAAAACCTCTTTCCAAAGAAAGAGGCGTAGAATAAGAGATTTCTCGCCTCTTATCTTTCAGAAAGTTTCCTTTCTGATGGAATTAGCACCGTGCCTTAAGAGATCTTCATCTCGGCGCAAAAAGCGCCCCGTCTCACAACGGTATTACGGTCGGTTGCTGGGCTTCATCGGGCCATTACCCTCTGCCTGCTCTTGATAAGAGTGCTATTATTTTTCACGTAATGTTATTTGATTAGAATCCTAGCATATTAGAAAATGGAATGTCAATTACCTTTTTAAATTTTATAAAAAATCTAAATACTGTATTGACATAATTCCACTTGCATGAAATAATCATTATTAATTTGACAATATAACGTAATTTTAATTGAATAATTTTTCTTATTTAGAGCAGGTGGAGGGACGAGCCCTATGATACCCGGCAACCGATTCAGTAATTGAACACGGTGCTAATTCTTGCAGTCAGTTGACTGAGAAATAAGAAGTTGTTAACTACTTAACCTCTTCTTGTTTGAAGAGGTTTTTTATATTATTGGGCAATTTATATTAAAGGAGATTGAAATTATGAGTGGAGTAACTTCTGTTTATCAATTATACGGAAAGCCTGGATCATTCGAAAAAAAAGCAGAAGACATCGCTTTAGGTTTAACGATTGGCTCATGGACCGATTTACCTTTACTGGAACAAGAACAATTAAAACAGCATAAAGGTAATGTTGTTTCAATTGAAGAGTTTGAAAATATACAACACCCAACTAAACTAGATCAAATAAAAGCAGAGATAAAGATAGAATATCCTAGTGTCAATTTTTCAGCAGACTTGCCTGCTATTTTAACAACTGTTTTTGGCAAATTATCATTAGACGGTGAGGTAAAGCTATTAGATTTAGAATTTTCTCCCGAACTATTAGCAAATTTTCCTGGACCGAGATTTGGTATCGAGCAAATAAGAAACTTACTAAATGTACATAATCGACCGCTCATCATGAGCATTTTCAAAGGAGTCATTGGACGGGACATCGATTATTTAGCAGAACAGCTTCGACATCAAGCGCTTGGAGGGGTAGATCTAGTAAAAGATGATGAGATTCTTTTCGACAATCCATTAACCCCTTTTGACAAGCGAATTACAACAGCCAAGGAAGTATTGCGTCAAGTGTATGAAGAGACCGGGCATCGTACTCTTTATGCGGTGAACTTATCAGGACGAACATCTGGTTTGCGAGAAAAGGCTAAAATAGCGAAAGAACTCGGCGCCGATGCTTTACTATTCAATGTCCATGCATACGGGCTGGACGTACTTCAAGAACTGTCTGAAGACGACGAAATCCAACTACCACTTATGGCACATCCCGCGTATAGCGGGGCATTCACTTCTTCTCCATTTTACGGGGTGGCAACATCCCTATTACTTGGCAAATTAACACGTTATGCGGGAGCTGATTTTTCATTATTTCCTTCTCCGTATGGAAGTGTTGCTCTTGAGAAAAAAGTGGCTCTTTCTCTAGGTAAAGAATTAACGAAAGCAAGTGCTGTAAAACGAACTTTTCCCGTTCCTTCAGCTGGCATACACCCAAGTTTAGTGCCTCTATTAATGCAAGATTTCGGGGTTGATAGCATTATTAATGCTGGAGGCGGGGTACATGGACACCCTGCTGGTGCGATTGGTGGCGGACTTGCCTTCAGACAAGCTGTGGAAGCCGTGCTTGCTGGAATACCTCTTACAGAAGCGGCAAAGCAGCATGTTGAACTCAAATCAGCAATCGAATTATGGGGGTAAACACAATGAAAAAACTAGTCATCTTTTGTGATTTTGATGGCACTATTACAAATCAAGACAATATCATCTCGATTATGAAAAAATTTGCTCCTCCTGAATATTTACCGATTAAAGACAATATTTTGGCTCAGAAGCAAACGATTCGTGAAGGGGTAGCTCAAATGTTTGCACTACTCCCTACTTCATTGAAAGATCAAATTGTTTCGTATTTACTAGAGCAAGCACAAATACGCGAAGGCTTTGCTGAATTTGTTTCTTATACAAAACAAAACAATATCCCACTTTATATCGTGAGTGGTGGAATCGATTTTTTTGTGAATCCGATGCTTGAGCCATTCGGACCGTTTTCTGAAGTTTACTGTAATGAAGCAGATTTTTCAGGGGATTCAATACAGATTCACTTTCCATATGGTTGCGATGAGCAGTGTACAAACCAGGGCTGTGGTTGCTGCAAACCTTCCATTATTCGTAAACTGCAAGACAGTGATGCATTAAGCATTGTAATTGGAGATTCTATCACCGATCTAGAAGCCGCAAAATTAGCGGATATCGTCATTGCACGAGATTTCCTTGTTAAAAAATGCGAAGAACTTCATATTCCATTTGAGCCGTTTGAAAGCTTCCATGACGTCATTAACATAATTGATGCAAAGTTAGGGGTAGAAATATGATCGCACTCCAAAACAAATGGAAAGAGTTAGCAGATATTAAAGACGAACTAGCGGCAAGAGACTGGTTCATGGGTACTAGCGGAAACTTAGCGATAAAAGTGAGCGATGATCCACTGCGCTTTTTAGTGACAGCTAGTGGGAAAGATAAAAAGAAGCGCACAATGGAAGACTTCTTGCTCGTAAATGCGAATGCAGATCCAGTTGAAGAAACCGATTTAAAGCCCTCTGCAGAAACTTTACTGCATTGTGCTATATACAACAAAACCTCAGCTGGCTGTAGCCTTCATATTCATACAGTAGCAAATAATGTAATTTCGGAAATATACGGAAACGAGGGCAAAATAGATTTTCAAGGTCAGGAACTTATTAAAGCATTTGGTTTATGGGATGAGGATGCATTACTTTCTATTCCCATAATCACAAATCATGCGCATATTCCAAGTCTAGCGGAAGAATTTAGTTCCCATATCCATGCCGATAAAGGAGCCGTATTAATCCGAAACCATGGCATTACCGTTTGGGGTAAAGATGGTTTTGAAGCAAAGAAACTATTAGAAGCTTGTGAGTTTTTATTTCAGTACCAATTGGCATTACTTCAGATAAAGTGAAACTTATTAAGGCCCACACGATATGGGTTACGCAGGAACAACTCGATGTTGCTTACTTAGACTACGATTATTTCATAAGGCTTTTACGGGCAGTTTATCTCCCACTTATCTTTTCACATCTCTTAAAACTTGATGTGGGAATCTCACTGCCCGTTAATGCGGGATAAAAAAATTAAGAGAGGAAGATTGAAATGGCTATTATTAAAATTCAAGGAACAAACGAAACAATTGAAGCGCAAAACGAGGTTGCGGCATTTTTAGAAAGCCAAGAAGTTGTTTATGAACATTGGAATATTGAAAAGTTACCAGTGCATCTTCGTGAGAAATTTGATCTTAGCGATGAGGAAAAAGAGGAAATTCTACAAGCGTTTCAAGCGGAAATTAATGACATTTCAGAACGTCGTGGCTACCAAGCATCCGATATCATTTCTTTATCAGATTCTAACCCTAATTTAGATGAGCTGTTGAAAAACTTCGAACGCAAACATATTCATACAGACGATGAAGTTCGTTATATTGTAAGTGGTCATGGAGTGTTTATCATCCAAGGGAAGGATGAGCGATTCTTTGAAGTTCATTTATCTCCAGGAGACCTAATATCTGTTCCTGAAAATATTACCCATTACTTTACACTTGCAGAAGACCGTAAAGTAGTCGCAGTTCGAATTTTCGTAACAACGGAAGGCTGGGTACCAGTTTACCAGGATGAAGTTGCACAAAACTAAATGAAAAAAACACCTAAATTGCCGTGGTAAAAAGCAATTTAGGTGTTTTTTTATCAATTATTAAACAAGTAATCCACCTTGTTTTAAGTATGTTTGAATACCTTCTGCAGCACGGTAAGATAGTGCACCAAGTGTACCAGTAGGATTGAAATTACTGTTATGTGGAAATGCGGATGCACCCACAACAAATACATTTTCAGCTTCCCACATTTGTAGATAGGAGTTAACTGCAGACGTAGCTGGGTCTGCCCCCATAATAACACCGCCTGTGTTATGTGTGTTTGTATCTTTGTTCACGTTGAAAGGAGCTTGTTCAGAAACAGTATCAATAATATCTGCACCCATTTCTTCTGCGATTTTACTTGTAACACCAGCCATGTATTTTACTAATTCACGATCTTGATCTGTATAATCATATGTCATACGTAGTAAAGGCATTCCGTATGCGTCTTTAAACTCAGGATCTAAATCAAGATAGTTATTTTTATGCGGCATACTCGACCCTTGGGAAGCAATTTTCAAGAAGCTGTTTGCCCAACGAATAGATTCACTCTTAAACTCAGCACCCCAGCTAGGTGTTCCACTTGGCACCACATTGTTCGCAATTGGGCGTGCACCGTATTGGAACATTCGAATACCAGAACCATGAATGAAATTAAGATCGGAATGGTCGAAGTTATCACCAGTGAACTCAGGAATTTCGATTCCAAGTGCACCAGCACCTGCGTATAGATTAAACTCTCTATCTTTAAAGAATGCAGTAGTGAAGCCTGAAGAAACCTGATAAGCATAGTTTTTCCCGATTGTACCTTTACCTGTTTCCGGGTTATAAGGCGTTCCTATACCAGAGTTTAGTAAAAGACGTGCATTATTAAATACGTAACTAGCAACAACCACAACATCTGCTGGTTGTTCAAATTCTTCTCCAGTTATAGTATTTACATATATTACTCCAGTTGCTCTATTACCATCCTTTGTAAGACGCAATACGTTGGAATGTGTACGTGTTTCTAGTTTCCCAGTTTCTTTTGCAACAGGAATAACGGTTACAACTGGATCTGCTTTCGCACCATACTCACAACCAAAGTTCTCACAGTATGCACAATATTGACATGCAGCACGTGAAATTCCATCCGGATTCGTATAAGCTTCCGAAAGGTTTGCAGATGGAACCATATATGGTTTGTATCCTAGACTTGTCGTAGCTTTTTCAAACACTTCTAATACAGGTGTTTTTAACATCGGACCTGTTGGATATGGATTAGCTCGTTTTCCATAAAGTTCAACGGTTTCACCAGAAATACCAGCCATTTTTTCAAATGTATCATAATACGGTTCCATTTCATCATATGTAATACCCCAGTCTTGAATTGTATATTCGGGAGCAATTTTATTTGGACCATATTTTTGTTCTGTAAGTGTTTTAATCTCGAAATCATACGGTAAAAAACGGTACGTTTGACCATTCCAGTGACTTCCCGCACCGCCCAATCCATCTCCAACTATGAATGTTCCGTAGTTTCGCATAGGTAGTGCACGCATATTCAATGTATTACGATGTGTAATTGTTTCTTTCGATAAATCTTGCATTAACTCCGTGCGATGTTGGAAACGCAGCTCATCGTGACCCATTAAGTAGTCTTCTGTTTTACGTTCTTTCCCACGTTCAATCCCAACAACTGGAATTCCAGCTTTCGTTAATTCAGCTGAGATGATTCCGCCAGCCCAGCCCATTCCTACAACCACAACAGGTACTTTAGGTAATTTTGTAGCCATTCTATTTCATCCTTTCCTCTATTAATGTCCCATGTGGCTGTTTAAGCCTTGTGGATCAAGTTTGACAAATGTTTCACTTTGAATTTCTTTAACGTAGCTCATACGAGATCCCGGATATTTACGCATTGCCCAGCCTTGCATATCTTTGTTTCCACCGTATAACGGGTCTGCATAAACACCTTCAATTGTAAGCTTACGAAGTAGATTAAAGAATTCCGATGAGCTAGTGCCAGCGAATTGTGCTTTACCTTCACTAAACGCTGCTAGTGCTGTGTCTTGATCAGCTGCTTCTAATTCGACAAAATTTGCTTCAAAGTTTTGTTTACTATAGTTATTTAATTCCTTTAAGCCTAATAGGAATAAATCTTTATTGAGGATCTTTGTTTGTGCACCTTGTGTTGGTTCTGGTGCGTAAAAATTCCCTAATCGATAGTCTTTTGAATTTAAACCATATTGCCCAGCAAGTTGATGGTCAATATAAATTGCAGCATTCAAGTCTTTTGCTCCTGGTCCGTTATCATCTGCCGGATAAATGCGTTCTACTGCTGTTTGAGTCATTCTATACTCGTCAGGTGTAAAGAACATTAATGCAACATTTGGGTTTGCAGCAGCACCTGTTTCAGTATGTGCAGGTGCTTCGGGTGTTGCTGTTTTATCTTTGTTTACTAAAAGACTTCCAAGCGCACCACCTAATACAACCCCACCAACTGTTAATCCTGAATTTTTAATAAAAGTACGTCTTGAAGAACGTTTATCTAAAATAGGACTGTTTTTTTCCTTTTCTGACATAATAATTCCTCCATTTATTTTTATTATTTCGAAGTTATTTGTTTATTTCATTCAAAAATGCATATAAATATTTTAATGTAGAAAGACTGGCCAGTTATAAATGATAGAAAACACAACTGTAAATACTAGTAATGAACCGATAAAAAGTGAAACCTTTTTTTCCGTCCAACAATAAACAATTATAGCTAATCCTATCCCTGACCCAAGTAAAGCAAACCATGGAAATTCACTATTGTTAAAGTGAAGAAACAACGCAAAATCGGCAACAAGGAAAAGGGCAAATAATACTTGATTTAACATTTTCAATTCTTCGACATTATATTGATTCACTTTGATTCCCTCTCTTCTT
This sequence comes from Psychrobacillus lasiicapitis, assembly GCF_006861795.1. Lineage (GTDB taxonomy): Bacteria > Bacillota > Bacilli > Bacillales_A > Planococcaceae > Psychrobacillus > Psychrobacillus lasiicapitis. Next base: position 38,309 of record NZ_VDGH01000015.1, read on the forward strand.
TATCTAGTTAAATAAAAGTTCGATTTTTTTATTGAATTGTAAATTTTAGATGAAAAACAACGTGGACAATTATACTATATCGCTACAATAATTGTATACATTTTAACTTAAAATGTACAATATATATAATGTTCATTTAATTCGATTGATTCTTTTAGATAAACAAGGAGTACTTTTATTTACAAATCCATTGGAAAGAGTATAATGTGAAGATAAAGTGAGTCTATATTATTCACTTTAGGATCTATTTCTGAATAAATATCATAAAACATAAGCAAACTTCACTTTGTTTGAGAAGATGGGGTGGTAAAACCAAATGACTCATGAACCAGAATTGACACTTGTCGAACATTTAACTGAATTACGCAAAAGGCTTATCATTGTAGCGGCAACATTTATCCTTTCACTTGCACTAGGGTTTTGGCTTGCACCAAAGACATTAACTTTTATAAAACAACAACCGACAGCTGCCCATGTTGAATGGAACGTGTTTGGTTATACTGATGGCCTTATGATCTATGTTAAATGTGCTCTTATTTTAGCTATATTAATTACTTTACCAATTGCCATGTATCAAATCTGGTTATTCGTAAAGCCAGGTCTATTAGAAAAAGAAGCAAAAGGAACAATTTACTTTATACCTGTCTCCTTCTTTTTGTTTTTAGCAGGAATTAGTTTTAGTTATTTTATACTTTTCCCGCTTATGTTGAACTTTATGTCGAATATTAACGATTCAATCGGTGCATTAGAAACGTATGGAATGCAGCAATATTTCACATTCATGTTTAACTTAATCATTCCAGTGGGTATTGTATTTGAATTACCAGTCATTATTTTGTTTCTAACTAAACTAGGAATCATAACTCCCGATCGTTTAAGAAAGATGAGAAAGGTTTCTTACTTTATACTAGTAGTGGTTGGAGTTTCTATCACACCTCCAGACTTTATCTCTGATTTTATCATCGTTGTTCCATTACTATTGCTATTTGAAATAAGTATTCTCGTTTCAAGCTGGTCTTATAAAAAACAACTTGCAAAACAAGCCCTTGAGGAAGAAAGCTTAGAGAACTAATCTAATATTACGAGGAGGAACATCCCATGCCAAACATCGGTGTACCAGGATTAATCGTCATTTTAATCATTGCTTTAATCGTTTTCGGACCTTCGAAATTACCTCAATTAGGTAGAGCAGTTGGACAAACTTTAAAAGAATTTAAAAATTCTACGAAAGATATCGTGGATGATGTAACAGAAGAATTTAAACTAGATGACAAAGAAGTAGACCTTAAAAAGAAAAACTAATATGTAAAGCCAGCTATCCTCTTGAATAGCTGGCTTTTACATTTTTTTATAAATTATTAAAGAATACTCGAATTACATCTGCGCCGCCTATAAAAGTTCCGATAGAACCGACAAGATTTGTTAAAACAACGACCAATAAAATTCGAGTCACTTTGTTCCGCCAAAAACCTTTAATCGTAAAAACATCTTCCGATAGTGTCTCAAAGTCGCCGACATTCGGACGACGGAAATATGCTTGAACAATGCCCGAAACCCAGCCAGATGCTATTAAAGGATGTAACGTTGTGATGGGAGCTACAATGAAAGCTGATAAGATTGCGAGCGGATGCCCGAGTGCAACCGCAGCTCCAATAGCAGCAAAACTTCCCGTCCACAGAACCCAGCTTAACGCTTGATCAAAGCCAGCAGTTGGATTTGCTATAAAAGTATATACAACTAATGCAACGAGCAGAGCTGGTATTGCCCACCCTAAAATCTTCGGAACAATTGACTTTGGAGGGATTTCTGTAAGTACATTTAAATCATGCTCCTTGTGAATCTCTTTCGTAATACCAGGTACATGCGCAGCACCTAAAATAGCTACTACCTTCTTACCTGGTGCATCTTTAATTTTTTGTGCAAGATATTGATCTCTTTCATCGATCAATGGAGTTTTTAGCTTGGGAAAAGACTCGGTGAATTCAGCAAGCACTGCATTTAGTGTGTCTTGCGTTTTCATCTTTTCTAATTCTTCCTCTGAAATAGTTTCCTTACTAAAAATACTAAAGATTACTCCGTTAAGCAGTTTTGCTTTTCCCATAAACCCGAGATTATGCCAAATACGAGAAAAGGTAATTTGAATATTTCGGTCTGCAAGCACTAGCTCTGCTCCGTTTTCTTTCGCTGATTCAATCCCTTGAATCATTTCCTGTCCAGGTTTTATCTCAAATTGCTTAGCTAAACGGTTTTGGAAAGAAGATATTGCTAAATTCATCAAAAGCAATGTAGCTTTCTTTTCTTTGATTACTTTAAAAATATCTGTATCTTTCCATTTGCTTCCTTCCATCACGGATTGATATCGCTGTTCGTCTAACTCTATACATACAGAATCTGGTTTTTCTGCCTCAATTACTTCTTTTACTTGTTCTGCACTTTGTCTTGATACGTGCGCGGTTCCGATTAATATTAATTCTTTCCCATCTAAATTTATACGAGTAATATTCTCTTCTCTCACAAGTTTCTTCCTTCGTTGAGCATATTTCTTTTGTACAAATGCATCACAAAAGACTGTCTATTATTAATAATGAAGTAGATTAGGGGAAATTTCAATTATGTTTTATTAATTTGCATAAGAAAATGAAGGTATTTCTATAGTTGTATATTGTGGTACTTCATCGTATAGGGAAACTGCGACGTAAAGAGATACGGCAAAGGCAATTGATTGAAGCGCAAGGCGGATGCTTACCGCGGGGCGGGCGGTGAGCCTCCTCGTCGCATGCTCCTGCGGGGTCTCACCTGTCCCGCTGTTCCCGCAGGTGTCGCCGCCTTGCGCTTCAATCAATAGAACTGGCTGACTATTTAGTAGCTAATCAAAATAAAATTCTACGATTCTACAATTATTAACTTGTGTATATCCCCAAAAATAGTTATTAGCGGCCGATTAAGAGCAACTAAAAGTATCAAAAAACAAGAAATCCTCAAAGAAAAGGACATACTTGGTTTGAGATGCTGATTACTAATACTACATTTTATTTGATGAAGTATTAATAATCAGCATCTATATGGGTGTTTGGTTTCACTCAACTATTGATTGAATTTGGAACGGTGACAATGATTAGTTAGCGAATCTTGTGGATTGTAGCGAAAGGGCGGCGACTCCAACGGGACCAGCGTTAGTCGAAGACCCTGGACTGAGCGAAGTGAAGGAAGCGGCTGAGGCAACGCCCGTGGAAAGCGTCCGCCCTGTAGCGGAAATCCAGTGGACACTAATCAACTCGCTACCCTCGCTGTTTCCCTATAATGCTTACCTCCTAGTAATTCAATGTTTTGCTTCATAAAACAACAAAGGACATCCATTCACGCTTCAACGTAAATGGATGTCCGATATTATTTTAATGTACGTTTTAAAAACTCTCTCGTACGTTCTTGAATTGGATTATTGAAAATTTGCTCTGGGCTACCTTCTTCTGCAATAACCCCTTTATCCATAAATACTACACGGTCTGAAACTTCTTTTGCAAATTCCATTTCATGCGTCACGATTAACATGGTAAGACCTGATTCGGCAAGCTCCTTCATGACTTTCAGTACTTCCCCTACCATTTCAGGATCAAGAGCCGATGTTGGTTCATCAAATAACATCACATCTGGTTCCATCGAAAGTGCGCGAGCGATTGCCACGCGTTGCTTTTGTCCACCAGATAATTGTTTTGCATTTGCGTTCACATATTGATCCATCCCAACGACTTTTAAATACTTCATCGCTATTTTTTCTGCTTCTTCTTTAGAACGTTTTAACACTTTTATTTGTCCAACTACACAGTTGCTCAACACATTATGATTATTAAATAAGTTAAACTGTTGGAAAACCATTCCTAACTTTGTACGGTAAGCGTGGATATCGTGTTTATCATCTAAAATATTTTCACCGTTATAGATAATTTGACCACCGCTCGGTTTTTCTAAAAGATTAATACAACGAAGAAGCGTGGATTTACCAGATCCAGAAGAACCGATTATACTGACCACTTCCCCTTTTTTAACAGAGAAATCAATGTCTTTCAGTACTTCACGTGCTCCAAAGGATTTGCTTAAATGTTGTATATCAATTACTTTATCCATTGTTGCTCCTCCTCCGCCTTAGCTTTCTTTCGTATTCGTTAAAGTTACTTGTGCTGGTTGACCAATCATGCTGTAGTTTTCAGGACCATCTAGTTTTCTTTCAAAATAACGTAGGATTAGTGTTACTGTATATGTCATAACAAAGTACAACACACACGCGACGAAAAATGATTCAAAATAACGGAAGTTGTTTCCTGCAATCGATTTTGTTTGGAAAAATAACTCCGATACACTAATGACGTTTAGTACAGATGTATCTTTAATATTAATGATAAATTGGTTACCTGTTGCCGGTAATATATTACGAATTACTTGTGGTAAAACCACATGAAGCATTGTTTGAATATGATTCATCCCGATTGCTTGGGCAGCTTCAAATTGCCCTTTTTCAATAGAAATGACTCCACCCCGAACAATTTCTGCCATATAGGCTCCTGTATTGATCGATACAATGAAAACAGCTGCCACTAGAGCATTCATATCAATATTAAAAGCTAGCATAGATCCATAATAAATAACCATTGCCTGTACAATCATTGGCGTTCCACGGAAAAATTCTATATATACAGAAAGAATTATATTTACTACCTTTAGTATTATTCGTTTTGCTGCTCTTTCAGGCACCGGAATTGTGCGTATAACTCCTGCTAATAAACCGATAACCGAACCGACTATTGTACCGATAATAGAAATTAATAAAGTAATTCCTGCTCCCCGAAGGAACATCGGCCAGTTATCGGAAACGATTGATACTATCCACTCGAAACTCATCATATTCCTCCTTTTAAGCGTAAAAAACGACTGCAATAAAATTGCAGCCGATATGTTCTGTCATTATTCTGCAGCTGGTTGATTTTTTATTGCGTTATCCATAATTTCTTGACGTTCTTCTTCTGAAACCTTCGCTAAAATCTCATTAATTTTTTCTGTTAGTTCACTATCTTTCTTAAGACCCACTGCAACTGCCGTTTCTTCTTCTGATGCTTTGAATCCATCTGTAAATTCAACCATAACAAAGTTTTCATTGGCAGAGGAAGCACTAATTCCCTCTGGACGTTCGGATACATATCCATCGATTTTACCTGACTCTAAAGCAACTCGCATTGCCGGGAAATTATCCATAGCCGTTTGTTTTTTTACGCCTTCAATTTGATCGATCACTCCGTAATGGGATGTGTTTAGCTGACCGGTCACTTTTGCCCCTTTTAAATCTTGGATGGACTTAGCCCCTTCATAAGGTCCGCCCTTTTTTACGACCATTACAAAATTAGAAGTATAATAGTTGTCAGAGAAGTCAATTGTTTCTTTACGTTCTTTTGTTGGAGACATCCCCGCCATTATTGCATCAATTTTACCTGATGTTAGAGCCGGAACTAAACCATCCCACTCTGTTTTAACAATGACTAATTCTTTTCCTAAACCTTCCGCAATTTTCTTAGCCATTTCTACATCGTATCCACCTGCGTACTCTGCGTTGCCTTTAAGTTTCACTCCACCGTTGGAATCGTCCATTTGTGTCCAGTTAAATGGTGGATATCCAGCTTCTAAACCGATTGTAAATGTATCGCTTTCTTGTGTGGCCGAACCTGAACCTGTTTTTTCTGTGTTATCCGTTCCACATGCCGCTAAAAGTAACAAGATTGATGCGAACATCATTAGTAATAGAAATTTATTTTTCACTTGTATTTCTCTCCTTTTATTTTTAGTTTATGTTCGAAAACAATAAAAAAGGACAACCTATAAAAAAGACCTGAGATGAACTCAGGTCGCAATTTGTATAGTTGCCCTAAATCCTCTACTTTACCCAAATGAGATAGCACACCACTATTAACCGGGACGTTTATAGTGGACAGTCCTGCAATTATTCACTGCAGACCCAGCATGTAATACGGAGAAATATTTACAAACTTCGGCGACATTTCCTTCTCCTTAGCATCATTGCTTCTCAAACTCCGCTAAAGACTAATAAATATCGCGCCTCTACCCCACTTATCAAGTGAGGTCATATTTAATTAATTTATGTTTCATAGTCTACAACAACATCAGATATGTGTCAACCGGTCTATTTAAAACGACTTTTTAAACTTCCAGAAAAATCATTTTTCGTATGCCCTTAAAAACACCACATTTGATAAAACTCTGATTTTATTGGTATAATGGAAAATGGATGAATTGGTGAACGAATATATATACAAAAAATGGAAATTGCATTTTCATAAATTTATACAAAAAGGGAGTTGATATTATGGGATCTGTCCAAGTCGCAGATCACAAAGTGTCAGAAGAAATGAAAGATGATTATTCACTAGACAGAGTGCCACGAGATAAGAGAAAAATGGGTTGGTTTAGCATTACCAACATCACATTTGGTATCGCAACGGCAATTTTTTATTTTCAAATGGGAAGCGTTATGGCACTCCAATTCGGAGCCATCAATGCCATCATATCCTCCATATATGCGATAATCGTTGCTGGTATACTCGGAACATTCATTGCTTATCTTTCAGCAAAATCCGGTATGAATGTCAATTTATTATCTAGGGGTGGAGGTTTTGGTTACATAGGTGCATCGTTAACCTCATTCATTTATGCAACAAACTTCATCATGTATTGTGCATTTGAAGGATTAATTCTAGTTTCCGCAATTCACACCTTCTTCCCCGCCCTACCAGAATGGGCGCTTATCATTTTCTTCGGATCAATAGTCATTCCATTAAATTGGTTTGGAATCAAACAGCTCGATAAATTACAAAAGTGGTCATTACCGATTTTCGGTATTTTTTTAATAGCGGCCATTGTTATGTCATTCTACAAGCCCTCCGTTTATGAAGGAGCTTTTTGGACGTACATGCCAGAAGGAGTCCAAATGGGTGGACAAGCCTTACTACTTTGTATCGGGATGCATCACGGAATAATGGGTCTTACAGCTTTACTATCATCGGACTATGCACGTTTTCTTAAACCGAAAGATATTAAAGTGGGTTCTTTCGCCATTGGATTTATTCCTCAAATTTTCTGTTTTGGTGTCATGGGAGGTCTAGGTATATGGTTTGGTGTTCGTTTAGGTGAGCCAAATCCAGGAGTTTATATTGTACTGCTCTTAGGTATAGGTGGCGCCTTGTTTACAATGCTAACGCAACTACGTATAAATGTTACAAATATATACAGTAGTTCCTTATCACTTGCTAACTTCTTCGAGAACATTTTTAAATTTACACCAGGTAGACGCTTTTGGGTAGTTGTATCCGGAGTAGTTGCTATTGGTTTAATGCTAGGTGGTATTGTCGATCATCTAGATACTGCCATGACATTCCAAGGAGTCTTCTTACTCGCTTGGGCAGCTATATTAGTGACTGATGCGATGATCGTGAAAAAGCTATTGAAAATTGGACCTGGTTATTATGAAGCTCGGCACGAGTATTTATATAAATGGAATCCTGTTGGAGTCGTTTCTCTATTAATCTCCAGCGCACTAGGAACGATAGCTGCATTAGGATATATGGGATCATTTTTGCAAAGTACTGCAGCATTTTTCGCAGCGATCCTAGCAGCTATACTTACAGTAATTTTAGCTATTTCTACTAAAGGAAAGTATTATAGCAAAGGAATTCCTACCGACATTCCTAAAGATGATTACATTGCTTAATAGGTAGAAATGGATTGCCTCTTTAATAGCAATTAACCAATCGATCAGCCCACCATTCATTTTATCGACTGATTTCCATGTTTCCTTATTTAAGGTATTTGATTCGTTACACGCTATATTCACGCTTCTTTTTTTGAGGTTGTATTTATAGTATGCTGATCATTTTGATTGGTTTTTCATTCGTAATCTCTCCAACATATATACCTCAATATTTTTCCACATATAAAAAAGAGTAGCTATTCAGTCTGAGAAAGGCTGGCTACTCTTTTTACATTTACTACTTATCCGAAACAGAAATCATTTATCCAGTTGAGGAATAAAATAAACAACAAGTACTTACTTTTACAAGTTAGTGCTTGTTTTTATTTTTGGACGCTCTCAGGCTGTTAGTTATGAACAAAAAAGCAATGACATATGGTTAAATGAATGACTAAAGTGGAGATGAGGGATTTGTATATTTATTTATGTAGTTAAAACGGGCGATTCTTTATTTTCCATTGCGAACAAGTACCAAGTCTTAATGGATAGTATTCGCGCGATTAACGATTTAACAACAGAAAGTTTAGTAGTCGGCCAGGATTTACTTATTCCGACAAATATCTACATTGTGCAGCCTGGAGATTCATTATATACAATTTCTCGGATGAGCTTCATTTCAATGGAAAAAATACGCCTATATAATGGATTACATTCGGATGTGCTAATGATAGGAACGAAATTATATTTGCCTCCACGGACAAAGTACAGCGCAGAAAATTTAAGTTATATTACACCTTCAACACCCGATAGAAATACGAGACTTATAGAAAGATATGCACCTATTAATACCTTTTTAGGCATCTTTGAATATCATGTTTTAGAAGATGGAAGCTTAAGTCTATTAGACGATCAGCAAATGATACAAACAGCAAGAGAAAGTAGAGTAGCCCCTTTAGCCGTTGTTACGAACCTAACTTCCACTGGTTTTAGCCCTGAGTTAACGCGTCGAGTATTAGGTTCAACGGAAATAAGAAATCGGGTTATCAATAATATATACCAGTTAGTTAAGAACAAGAACTATGCAGGTGTAAATATCGATTTTGAACAAGTACCAGAAGAACTAAGGGATCTATATACTGGCTTCTTGCATACATTAAGGGCTAGATTAAGCCCTGAAGGATATTATATATCTGTTGCTGTTCCACCTAAAACGAGTGATAATATCCCTTGGCTAAGAGGATATGATTATGGAGGAATTGGGGCATCTGTAGATTTTGTTTTTATCATGGCGTACGATTTTCACGAAGCAAGTAGTCCACCCGGTCCTGTAGCCCCTATTACTGAAGTAAGAAAAACCATTCAATTTGCACTTCAACATATGAACAGAAATAAGATTATTCTCGGTGTTCCCCGCTATGGCTACGATTGGACAATGGACTACGGAAACGTGGTAAGTGCTAGGGCAGTTTCTGTAGCTGAAGCAGTTGAAACTGCTATGATATCACAAGTACCCATTTCCTATTCTACCGAGTATCAACAACCCTTTTATCAGTATTTGGATATAAAAGGGAAAAGACATATCGTGTGGTACGAGGATTCGAGAGCTCGTGCTGAAAAACTAGAACTAGTAGTGGAGTATCGTTTGAAAGGGGCAGGAGCTTGGCAATTGGGATTGCAATTTGCCCAGTCTGCCATCTTGGTTGAAGAGTTTTTTAACACGAAGAAGGTTCTATAAGAGCAGTGAGATTCCTCCATGTAAAGTGGGATCTTAAGCGTCTATACAAGGGGGAACATAGTGAAAAAAACATGGTTACTAGGGGTTGGTTTTTTTAGTATTAGCTTAGGATGGGCATTATACAATGGATTTGTCCCATATTTTCTAAATGATTATCTAACAAGTACTGCCCTTATTGGCTTTCTAATGACAATTGATAATTATTTCGCTCTTTTTTTACAACCTTATATCGGAAACCGTAGTGATCGAACGAATACCCGATTTGGACGCCGCATGCCTTATTTACTCATCGGCATTCCTTTTGCCGCAATCTTTTACGGGCTTATCCCTTTTCATACAAGCTTGCTTACGTTAATCCTATTTATGGTTTGTATGAATGTATCCATGGCTATTTTCCGGTCACCAACTATTGCATTAATGCCTGATATAACACCTGAAGAAAAGCGTACAAAAGCAAATGGTATCATTAACTTCATGGGTGGTTGCGGTGGTATTTTAGCATTCAGTATAGGCTCATATCTTTTCGGTATCAAAGAGTCTTTACCATTTTTAGCAGTATCCGTCGCCTTAATAATAGCGCTGATTGTTGTTTTTAAAAATATACGGGAAAAAGAAGACACTATCCCTTTCATTGAACCCGTGAAGCCAACTATTAACTACAAAGCAGAATTAAATAAACCAACTATCTTTCTTTTAGCCGCGATCTTCTTTTGGTTTATGGCTATTCAAGGAATGGAAGCATTATTTACATTATATGGAGTAAATGAGCTCGGATTATCCAAAAGTGCCTCTGCCTTTTCTTTAGCATTTTTTTCGTTAAGTTTTGTCCTGTCGGCTATTCCAAGTGGCCTTTTGGGAGCAAAGTTTGGAAAGAAGAGGATCATTCTTTTTGGTATTGTTGGATTATTTTTCGTTTTCTTATTATTAAACTGGGTCCAATCGGTCTTCTCTTTACGAAGTCTGCTTTTAGTAGGAGGCATGTTTTGGGCATGCATCAATATTAACTCTTACCCTTATATCGTTTCCCTGGGAGATGAACACAGCTTTGGAACAAGAACAGGCTTATACTACTTCATTTCCTCGTTAGCAGCCATTATTTCTCCACCGACTTTAGGATTGCTAATTGATATATTTGGTTTTGGTTTTTTATTTAATGCCACAGCTGGTAGCATGCTTTTCGCATTAATATGCATGTGGAGAGTCAAAAGCATTTCCAATCCAAAGACAGTTATAAGCACATAACAAAACCGACCTCCAAATGGATAGCCGGTTTTGTGCACACAATTAAATTCTTACGCTAGTTCTTCCATAGAAGCAACGTATTTTTCTTCTTTTTCTTTATCAAATCTACCTTCCCATTTAGCCATAACAACTGTTGCTAATGCATTTCCTACAACATTTACAACTGTACGTGCCATATCTAAAAGTCGGTCGATTCCTGCGATAAATGCTAGTCCTTCTAAAGGAATTCCTACTGTTCCGAGCGTAGCTAGTAGTACAACAAATGATACACCCGGTACACCAGCGATTCCTTTTGAAGTAACCATTAACACAAGTACTAATGTAACTTGTTGCATAATACTTAGATCAATACCATACATTTGAGCGATAAAGATCGCTGCAATTGCTTGATATAATGTAGAACCATCTAGATTAAATGAATACCCAGTCGGCACAACAAACGATACAATATCTTTTGGCGAACCGAACTTCTCCATTTTTTCCATTACTTTCGGCAGAACAGTTTCTGAACTAGAAGTAGAGTAGGCAAGCAGTAGCTCGTCCTTCAATACTTTAAGAAGGTGGAAAATATTCACGCCAACGAGCTTGGCAATTCCACCGAGTACAACAAGGATAAAGAAAATCATCGTTGCATAAACCAAAATCATTAACTTACCAAGTGGCAGTAATGACTCTAAACCGAATTTAGAGACGGTTACCCCGATTAGAGCGAATACACCAAATGGAGCAAATTTCATAATAAAGTTTGTCACCCAGAACATCGCATCTGCGGTTCCTTGGAAGAATGCTAATACTGGTTTTCCTCTATCTCCAATAGCTGCAATACCTAAACCGAATAGTACTGAAAAGAAAATAATTGCAAGCATATCTCCGCTTGCCATAGACTGAACAATATTACTTGGAACAATTCCTACAATTACATCCATGAAACCATGGTCTTGTACTTGTTCCGTTGTTTGCACGTATTGATCGATGTTTCCTTTTGAAAGTGTTGACATGTCTATACCTTCACCTGGTTTGAAAACATTCGCTGCCAATAAACCAACGATAATGGCAATCGTCGTCACAACTTCAAAGTAAATTAGTGTTTTACCACCTAATTTACCTAATTGCTTTATATCCCCAGTTCCAGCTACACCTAAAATAAGTGTAGAAATAATGATCGGAACAACAATCATTTTAATCATATTAATAAAAATTGTACCTATAGGCTGCAAGTAAGTTTCTACAGCAGGGTTACCAAAAAAGATAGCCCCCACGATAATACCTAAGACAAGCCCAACTAAAATTTGATATGCCAATGTAAATTTAAATTTTTTCTTCAACCGTAAGTCCCCCCTTAACAACAATGAAAACGCTTTCCTAACTTAAGAGTAAGCTTAAGAATAATTTTAAAGGAAACTTACAAAATCCGACAAAATCCGACAAAAATTTTTAGAGTTATCTTTTTGTTTGAATCTCATTGTATTTTTCTTGCACTTCCATATAAAGAACTTGGAGAAACTTCTTAATGTTTACTTTCATTTTCGCAAAGTTTTTTCTTCCTTCTTGCATGTGAATCATTTGACTTCTAATTTCTTGAAAATCAAAATAGCGAGGAGCATAGTATTCGAAGTCGGCATTCGTGTAATCGATGGCACCTAAAGAAGCTATATTATTCATCGCATTTAAAATTGTTCGACGTAAGCGTTGTTCTATTGCCTTACTTTCTTTTTGTAAATGAGTGAAAGAAATACCTGATTTTGTAGCAACAGCTTCGTATAGTTCTTTTAGTGGAGGTAGTTGAATCATTGAATCTTTTTGGTCGAAGAGAAACTCGATCATTGCAACAATATCATCAATTCCTACCTCTCCTAGGATACCCATGTCACTTAATATAGAATGAACAATTTCTTTTACACTTTGTTTTTTATAGACTGTTTTAATAGGTACAATATTAGCCAAAGACTCTTTAATCGCTAGAAGGGAATCCTGCAGTCGAATTTGTTCTGCCGTTTTTCTTAAAATAGTTAGAACTTCAATTCGATTTATCGGCTTATGTATAAAGAATTCAACCCCTTTTTCATAAGCTTCGCCAACCATTTCTTTATTAATAATTTGAGAAATCATGATAAACTGCCCTTGATATCCCTTTTTTCTTAACTGTTCAATTGTTTCAATGCCGTCCAATTCCGGCATTAAAAAATCGATTAAAACAACGTCTGGCTGCATTGTAGTGATTGGAGATAATGAACTGATACCACTATTAGCTTCACCAATTACTAGTCCAATATCCCCTTCTGTTATTATCTCTTTTAGCATTTTTCTACTTGCTAGGTCATCATCAACTATAAAATAGCGCAGGTTGATTCACTCACTTTCTTAAATTGTTCGTCGGGATTTGGATTTGAAAAGCAGTTCCTTCTTTCCTCGTTTCCACACGAATGTCGCCATTCAATGTTTGGATAATTTCTTTCACATGTGAAAGACCAATCCCTGTTGCGGCAACTCCCTTATCGTTGTACTTCGTCGTATATCCAGGCTCAAAAATGATCGGTATATCTTCTTTTGGAATTCCTTTACCTGTGTCCTTTATCAAAAAATATGTATAGCTAGATTTCTCAAAAAGACTTATATGTATTTCTCCTTTATCCCCTATCGCTTCTACGGCATTGGCTACAATATTATTTAGCAAAGCAAGTAAGGGGATTTGTTTGTCTGTTTCAAAATCCAATTCTGTCAAAATGGAAAAATGAACCTGTTTCCTTAACAACTCACTATATTTTTCATTTGCATGGATAACAAGCTGAATTACTTCAGACAAATAGATAGGTTCATCTTTTTTCCCATCTGTTACATTCTTTAATCCTGCTAAAATTCGTTGGGAATCTTTTTTCACTTCATGGATTTCCTGTGCAATATGTAATGCTTGTACACTTAATGCTTGCATATTATGTTGCTTTAATTTTCGATACAGATCATGACTAGAAACAGTAATTTGTTCAATATGATTCATCGATTTTTGCAAATAAAGTGTTTCTGCATATAGCTCAGAATTTACGTTAAGCATTTCTTCCATCCGTTTCTTTTGCTCCGACATCGCGATGGAACTATACAATCCTACTACAAAATAGCTACGAAGTACTGCCACTCCTAATAGTAATGCCCATTCTTCAAAACCTAAATTCTCCTGATACATAAACCAGTTTCTTACAAGATGCTCTGTGCCATTGGCGATAAATTCAAATCCAACCCCGAGAGCCCCTAAAATGAAGGGATTAGCCTCGTATTTTTCCAAATTTATCATTCGCAATCCTAATGCAAATAAAAAGTAATATAAAAAAGCTGGAGCATGGTCAACAAAACCTACAAAGACTGTATCCCCATGGAATAATATATCTCTTACCGTTCGAGCAATCACAACAGAAAGCCCTGTTATGGATCCCGTTAAAAGGAGAGAAGCTGGTGGTCGGATAAGGATAAGTAGAAAGAATGTTATGCTCCCTAGACCAAAACGAAAGGCTTCTCCGCTAAATGGAATTACCTTGAACTCACTTGCCAATACAGTCAACAATACAGTCAGAATGATTGCATACTTACTATCTCGTAAAACCATAAAACTCTCCTAGTAAAGCTTATTTAATAATTTGAGTATAACATTGAACAATAAAGAAGAAAAAAAAGACGAAACATAAACTTACCTGCTTCGCCTTTTCACTATTTTATGCCTTTTTTACAAATTCAGATTTTAACTTCATCGCACCAAAACCATCAATTTTACAATCTATATTATGATCACCATCAACTAAACGAATACTTTTAACTTTTGTACCTATTTTTAAAGTAGAAGAGCTGCCTTTTACTTTTAGGTCTTTAATGACAGTTACAGAATCACCGTCACTTAAAATATTTCCGTTCGCATCTCGCACTATTTGCGTTTCTTCGTTTTCCTCTGCTCCTGCTCCTCCTATAGTCCACTCATGCGCACACTCTGGACAAACGTAAATATTACCATCCTCATATGTATATGCTGAATTACACTTTGGGCAGTTAGGTAAGTTATCCATACTTTCATCTCCTCCATTTCGAAACAGTTCCTATTATGCCTCTATACTAACATGTCTAGTTTTTTTGACAACTCCTTTACAGAAAAAGCATAAGTCACTGTTACTTTAATAATTAGTTATTTTAGCAAAGGGTTTTGGTGCTCTAATCGATTCTTTTTGTAGCATTTTATCCTAAGCACTCATGCTTCTTTCACTATTTGGTATAGCATCTGGGAACAATCAATAGAAGCTTGCACTTAATAGAGATAACTCGTCGTAAAGAGTTGTATGAAGTATCTCCTGGGATTTCCGCTACAGGGCGGACGCTTTCCACGAGCGTTGGAGTCGCCGCCCTTTCGCTACAATCCAATAGAGTTTACTATTTACTCCGAATTGATGCACTAGGTCTAGTACTATGTTGCATTTTCTATAGCTAAAAACCTTTGATTAGTGGAAGAAGATATACTATCTAACGATTGGTATCAATTATTGGAAGCTATCATTGCTTGAATGGCTAATAGCAACCTTACCTGTAATAATAATCCTAAATAAGAAATTGCAAGGCAGATGTAAATTAAGCAGCTTTTTTGCATTTAGTTATGGATTAACTAGCAAGTTCTAGGGAGTGAAGTGCAAGGCGGCGACACCTGCGGGATTAGCGGGACAGGTGAGACCCCGCAGGAGCATTAGCGACGAGGAGGCTCACTGCCCGCCTGGAGCGGAAATCTTAGCGGACATCTTATAGGATTTTTAAGACGCATTTTCCCTATATAGCATTTTATATCAAAATGGCACAACTTCTATCACTCGATAAAATTATCCCTACTTCTAGCTTTTTATAAATTCCAAAAGCACGAAAAAAATCGTCAGTCCATTAGTGGATTGACGATTCTTATGCATACTTTCATTAAACCTTTTCTAACTCCTGTATCTCGTCCTCTGGGTAATTTCCTCCGTTCAGAATGTCTTCGTCTAAACCAAGCACCTTCGCAGTTGAAGTATGAAGCTCGCGGAAAAGCTCTGGGTTTTCTACTAGAGATACACCATACGAAGGAACCATTTCTTTAATCTTTGGTTCCCACTCTTTTGCATGTTGCGGGAAGCACTTATTGATTATTTCAAGCATAACGTGAACTGCAGTAGATGCACCTGGAGAGGCACCTAGTAATGCAGCAACTGAACCATCAGCCCCTGTGACAACTTCCGTACCAAATTGAAGCGTACCTTTACCACCTGCCTCGGTATCTTTAATCACCTGTACACGCTGTCCTGCTACTACTATATCCCAGTCTTCACTTTTAGCGTTCGGAACAAATTCTCGTAATTCTTCGATGCGTTGTTCTTTTGATAGCATCAATTGTTGGACTAAGTATTTTGTTAATCCCATGTTTTTTGCTCCTGCCGATAACATAGTTAATACGTTATTTGGCTTTACAGAGCCTAATAAGTCCATATTAGAACCGGTTTTTAAGAATTTTGGCGAGAAGCCGGCAAACGGTCCAAATAGTAATGATTTTTTATTGTCAATATATCGAGTATCCAGATGTGGCACCGACATTGGAGGTGCACCAACTGCAGCTTTACCATAAACTTTTGCATGGTGTTGCTCTACAATCTCAGGGTTTTTACATACTAGGAATAGCCCACTTACCGGGAATCCACCAACATGCTTACTTTCCGGTATACCTGTTTTTTGCAGTAAAGGTAAGCTTCCCCCTCCACCGCCGATGAAGACAAACTTCGCATTAAGATATTCGAGTTTACCGCTATCGCTTTGTACTTTCACTTCCCATAAACCATCGGGCGTGCGTTTAAGGTCATTCACTTGATGATTGTATCTAATATCCACATTTTTACTTGCTAAGTGGTCAATTAACATGCGCGTTAAAGCACCAAAGTTTACATCAGTTCCGGAATCTATTTTTGTCGCCGCTATAGGTTTATCTAAAGTTCGATCTTTTAACATTAACGGAATCCATTCCTTCAGTTTTTCTGGGTTATCGGAAAACTCCATCCCTTCAAACAATGGATTAGTTGAAAGCGCTTCAAAACGATTTTTTAAAAACTGTACATTTTTTTCTCCCTGTACATAGCTTATATGTGGTAATGGCATGATAAAGTCTTGTGGATTACTAATAAGATCACTTTCTACAAGATAAGACCAAAACTGTCTAGAGAGTTGAAACTGCTCGTTAATTTTTATCGCTTTACTGATATCTACTGTTCCATCTGGTTTTTCAGTTGTGTAGTTTAGCTCGCATAGTGCCGAATGCCCTGTTCCCGCATTATTCCACTCATTCGAACTTTCCTCACCTGGTTTGTCCAGTTTTTCGAATACTGTAATTTTCCAGTCTGGTGCTAATTCTTTCAGCAATGTTCCCAAAGTTGCACTCATGACTCCGGCACCAATTAAGATAACATCTGTATTTGTTTGTCCGTTACTCATTTTTACCATATCCTTATATGTGAAGTTTTGCAGAAAGGATGTAAACGCTCCTTCTTTGGCGTCATAATAAGACAAGACGCAACCTGGGAACACATCTTTTCTATATCAATATCCTTTTATTAGTTTATCATAGTTATTTTAATAATAAAACATCCCTATCTCAATCTATGTCGCATATTGTAGTTTTAAGTCATGGAATATAAGAGAATTCATGGAAAACTCTTGGCGTAATATGTTTTTTGTCACATGAGCTTCCGTAGACCTCACCAATCAAGCCAGTTTCTTTTTTAATTAACATTCTCTATGTATTACTATATATTTAAACTAGGTGATGAGATGAATACAAAAATATACGTAAACAATGAAAAATTCATAGCAGGTATAAGCTTGAAAGATAGTCGGGAACCAGAGCAAAACAATATGGCACTTCATGTATGTGAAAACATAGATCAGGTAGTAGAAAATCGTCAGAAACTGGCTGCATCTTTAAATTGCGGGCTGGAGACTTTTGTTTGTGCCAATCAAACGCATAGCGCTAATTTCCACCGAGTAACACTCGATGACAAAGGCCGAGGAGCTGATACGATAGATAACGCCATAGCGGATACAGATGCCTTGTATACATATGAGTCGGATCTGTTATTATGTAGCTTCACCGCTGATTGTGTTCCCGTAATCTTCTTCAATGAGCAAACGGGCCTCATTGGTGTCATTCATTCTGGATGGCAAGGTACTGTCAAAGAAATTACATGGAAGCTTTTTGAACATTTAAAGCAAGTTGAACAATGTAATATACAGGATATACACGTCCAACTTGGGCCAGCCCTTAGTCAGGAAAAATTTGAAGTGGATGAAGATGTATATGTTCAATTTAAAAAGCTAGGTTATGCAGATGATTTTATTTATTACAATGACGAAACATGCAAGTATCACATTGATAACCAGTTAACCGTGAAAAAACAGTGTGAGTTAGCAGGAATCTCTTCTACGCAAATTACATTAGACCAGACTTGTACATTTATGAGCCCGAATGGATTCTCCTATCGACAAGACAAAAAAAGTGGAAGACATATGAGTTTTATTATGAAAAAGGGCGCTTACGATAGAGCTTAACATTCAAAAGTGTTTATTACATTTGAATACTATATAAAAAAGGACCTAGGCTGTAGGTCCTTTTATAATTGACTATATTTATCTACGCTTACTTTTGTATAAACATTTGGGTCCAGTAATTACCGTCCTTCACGTATCCTACTCCAATATGCGTGAAGTTTTTATTGAGAATGTTTGCTCTATGTCCTTCGCTATTCATCCATGCTTTTACTACATCAGCTGCAGACTGTTGACCTTTTGCAATGTTTTCTCCAGCTGCTTTATATGTAACTCCATAGGCTTTCATCATATCGAACGGTGAACCATAAGTTGGACTTGTGTGATCGAAATAATTCTTATCATGCATATCTTGAGACTTTGCTTCTGCTACTCTTGCAAGCTCCCAATCGTCTTTAAGTGCTGGAAGCCCAGCATTTGCTCGTTCTATGTTTATAAGCTTAATCACTTCTTGCTCTACACTTGCTTGTTCTTTTGTTGGAACATTAATCTTTTGACCAGCGTAGATAAGATTTGGATTTGCAAGCTGTGGATTTGCCTCGATTAATTCCTGAACTCCTGTTTGTGTTTTCGATGCTATTTTCCATAGTGTGTCTCCCCCTTCGACTGAATATGAACTATCCGCCATAGCGCTCATCGGTACTAATAATGATATAGATAAAACAGAAGCAATCGTAGCTTTCCCTAATTTTTTTAGCATTATATTCAATCCTTCCAATTCGGTATATATTCATAGTAAGTAGTTTCATAGAGTTATTCACTACTTAATATATGGAAGGATTTTTACGATTTTATTACATATGTAATAAATAATTTTTAATCAATAGAGTTGCAACGCTTTCTTCTAATGACTTCGGTAATATAATTGAAATATAGCTTGAATAGGTAAAAGTTACCTCTAACAATTCCGCTATTCATATTAGTTATCCCATACTTCTTTTAATGTTTCTCTAAACAAAACATCTAGTTTTTCTGTAGGGTCTTCTATTTTCATTGCTAAAGTTTTAATATAAGCTTCAAGTCGCACCATTTCACTTTCTAAAAATTCATTGATCACTTCAATTCGCGGCTCCATGTCTAACTCATCTCCTTTTATCTTTCGTTCTAGAAGATGATTGATCTCGTTTTTTAAATTATCATTTAAAATCATAGCTTGTAGTAATTCATGAAAGTCAATTGGTGGTACTGTTTTATACTCTTCAATCCATTTGCAGGCCAAGATAGGTCGAAGCACATAAAAGTACTTCTTTATTTTCACTTCAGAGCCTTGTAGATATTCTCGATAATTGTTTTTCGCCATATTTAAGTAATGGTACAAGCTTGCATTTGGATAAAAGACTTCAGATTCTAAGGCTCGCAATTTGTCGACAAATGAGTACTGTTGAAAATAAATAATATTACTCCGCATCCACTCCAAAAGAGGTGGATTACTCTTTCTAAACAAACGCAAAGCTTTTGTGATTTCCCAACCACTTATATCTAATAAATCATTGATCGGTACTTCAATTACATCTCTCTTCTTACCAATTCCTTGTGGATCAATCGAAAGATACCACTCTGGTTGATGAACATAAATAAATCGTACATCGTAATCGCTATCTTTAGAAGGAAAACCCCAAGCACGGCTTCCCGATTCGACAGCATATAAAACCTTTACTTGAAATTTTTCTTCAATTTCTAGCAATTTTTTTAGGATAATTTCATTCATTAAAAGAACCTCCCCAAATTTAAATTTATATTTTATTTACGTTAACTTTATTCTTTGTACTTTTGGACAGTCAGAATGCTTATCGTGTCTACCGATCTTTCACTTAACTATGATATATTAGCCTGGTTGTTTTGGGCATCAAAGAGGTATTCTAACAATATTTGCTAAAGTTAGGTTTGGTTACGGCTACTCACTCTACCAAATCAATATCGCGTTAGCAAGCATAAAAAGCAGGGAGTTCATTCGTAATTTCCCTGCTTTTTTATATTATTTTTTTGGCTTTAAAGAGAAACGTTACATCGTTGCTGCCGAAGAAGCAGCTGCTTGATCAGCCTTGACACAATCGATAGCGACAACGATCGCTATGATGACGCCCTCCATTTCTTGATCCAATATTTGAACTTGGTAGCTATCGCCCCAAGTAAACCATTCCTTACTTACTTTTCCTACAACTTTTCCATGCTGTAACACTTGAAAATCCATATCCCACCAGTTACCATGTACCTCCACACCTGCTGCATCAATCGTATAGCGGGCCTTAAAAAAGGAAAACTCCTTCTTTATCGTTAACACTTCCCGGCCATCTACTTCTACAAAAAACTTAGGTAAAAAACTGAATACCTTTTTTGTAATGAGCGCTATTTCCTCTCTTGTTGTATCCATAATGGAGAAAGTCTTTGGAATTTGCATAAAGCTGCCCTCCACAAAGTAAACATCTCTCTCCTGCTGATCCTTTACCGTAAATTTGCCACCTAGGCTGAATACCTTTTGTTTTATATAAAGTTGCTTCATACGACGGCCTCCCTCCGATATAATATAGTACTTAAATTATACCATTGTTCGAATTTTGGTACTCCGAAGACAAGCATAAATAGGATACATTAGAGAATGAAGTTACTCAGATGGAGCATATAAAGCAACAAACACTATTATCAAATGCACAAAAATCCTTTGATGAATTACTTGCTTTAATTGAGAGTATTCCCTTACGAAATAGGAAATTATCGATTGAGACAACCGAGAGAGATAAAAATTTCCGTGATATTTTGATGCATTTATATGAATGGCATGCAATGCTTGAAAGATGGTATCGCGAAGGAAGGGATGGGGATTCACCCGAAATGCCAGCTCCAGGTTATAAATGACGCAATATTGACGATCTTAACTTACAAATCTGGCGAAACTAGCAAGATGTAAAATTATCTACAGCTATAAAAAGAGTAAAACTCAGCCATCAGCGAATTATGCGACTAATGGAAGGTCATAATGATGAAGAAATATTTACAAAAAAGTATTACAAATGGACAAAAACGAGCAACCTCTATAGTTATTTTGCAGCCAATACTACCAATCACTACAAGTGGGCAATTAAAAAATGTGAAATCCTAGCGGAGCAAATTAAAAGTAAAAAAACCACCTAAGACGATATAAAATCAAGGTTTTAGGTGGTATTTTTATTGATTTCATATACTTTTGTTATTCCGTATTAATCGAAAATGGAACGATTAAAGCATTTTACCTGTATAGAAAGAGCTAGCTAATTGGTCAAAATCATAGTCTTTCAATTCTTCTAAAGTAATATTTGCATGCGAACCTTCATGTACCATTAAATTACTGTTTGGACCAAGATGGATTAAAATAACTGGTTTGTCAGTGGCGTAAGCATAACCAAGTTCCCACGCTGTTCCACTGTCCGAATAGTTACCATGATAGATACCTACAACTATTTCCGCCCACTTAATATGTTTTATATCGTTCATAAATGTTTCAATGGACCATTGACGTGAACCCACCTCAACACGTTCATCAATTGGATTTCGAAGCGGTGAAAATACTTTCAAACCTTTTTCTGCCAAAATTGCCTCCACCTGTTCTAAGCATTCAATCTCCTTCTCATTAAAAAAGGGACTAGCTAAATAAACTCTTTTCATTATTTTATTCTCCTTCCATTTTCGATAATTATTTACAACGGTTGAACCTTTAACACTTCTTAGCCAATTGTATCCCAAATGCTCTTCCATTCAAACACCTCGAATAAATACTAAAATCCTTTTTAGAAATTAGCTACCAAGCAAGGATCTATTTGCCAATCTTTTATATTAAGGTTCTCTGTTACTAATGTAAATGCGTTTTCCCAATAAACACTTATAATATTTAGAAGAGTGATACATGTGCAAACAAATAAGCCTGCCTTAATAGGTGAGCGAGAAGTAAACTTCTTGAAATATAAAAAGTATTGATACAGGGATTCTTACTTCCGGAAGAAAAATATTTTCCTCCCCACCCTTTTCTATACAAAAAAACTTCTAGCCGATAAACAGGGGCTAGAAGCTTTTTTAAAATCAGAGTAGTTAATCTGGAAACAGTCATTCCAATAACTCACTTGAACAAGTTAATGGTCGTTATAATGATCGGCGCGCTAAATACAACATCGATCAGGAATGCACCAACAATTGGCACGACCAGGAATGCCGTGCGAGAAGGACCATACTTGCTCACGGTTGCGGACATGTTCGCCATTGCGTTCGGTGTTGCACCAAGTCCGTGGCCTAAGAATCCAGAGATCATAACAGCCGCATCATAATCCTTGCCAAGCATTCGGAACATCACAAAAATGGCATACAAGACGAGGAAGCTAACTTGTATCAGTATAATGCCGATGAGTGGTAGTGCAAGATCTGCTACTTCCCATAGCTTGATGCTCATCAGTGCCATCGAGAGAAAGATCGCAAGCGAAACGTCACCGATTAAGTTGATCTCTTTCATATTCACCGTACCCTTTATAAAGCGATCGGCAAGATTCCGAACAATAACCGCCACGAACATCGCCCCTATATAGGACGGCAGGACGAAGCCGGTCACATTCGTAAACAAATCACCAAGATACGTTCCCGCTGCCATGGAGAACGTGAGAAGAGCAACCTGGACCATGAATGACCACTCTTGAATCGGCTTCTCATCTTTCTCTACATACCCTTCTATTTTACCCGATGACGGCTTTAAGTCATGTTTTTTAATTAGGTACCGCGCAACCGGACCACCGGAAAGGCTTCCGCAAATCAGGCCAAGGGTGGCGGCGGCCATCCCAACCGTCAAAGCTGAGGAAATGCCCAAGTCCTCAATCGTCTGTCCGTATGCCGCAGCTCCCCCATGTCCACCGTTCATCGAAACTGCTCCAGCCATGACACCTAGCAGTGGGTCAATTCCAAACAATTGAGCAAACGAAACACCGATGACGTTTTGAACGAACACCGTGACGCCACACAAGAGCAAATAGATGACTAAGAGCTTCCCCCCCAGTTTGATGAGCTTGAAGCTTGCCCCAAGACCGACCGTCGTAAAGAAGGCGATCATGAACAGCGACTGTAGCGATGTATCCAATGTAATCTCGACAATCCCCGTAGTTTTCAATACAAGCGCTAAAGTAGCGAATATCAAACCGCCGACGACAGGCGCAGGGATCAGGAACCGATTAAGCAATCCTATCCGGTTGACAAGTGCCATTCCCAACAAATAGAGAGCTACTGCAAGGAACAGAGTTGTAATTTGATTTAGTTCAATCATATATCTTCACCTTTCTTAAAAGCTTTACCTCTTCATTGATGAATTTCCCACAGCCGAACCTTCATTCAGCCGTTTCCATCAAAATTTAGGTTAACTTTGGATATTTTAAAGCTTGTCGTTTTATTACTTACACATATGTACCGAATGAATGTAGCCAAGCTGGTCACGGCATGATACGAATTCCGTTTCTCCCACAAACACATATATGAAGCCGAGCTTATCTGCTAGTGAAAAAGCTCTGACATGTTGCACTCGTCTCACTGCAGATTTTCTATTCAAAGATTGCAACTACTTTCCTAATAAAAAGATTTACCCCAAAATAATAAGGGTACACAAGGAAACATCCTCATACTATAACAATCAATCCTAGTATTAGCACGGTAAAAATTTGATATGCCTTAGTAAATTTTAATTTTTTCTCCATTAATAAGTTACTCTTTTCAATCGGTAAGCGCTTTCATCCATAAAAGATGGATTTATACTAGTATTTTACGGGAGACCTATTGAATCCTACAAAATCCGACATTTTCAGTTATATATTTTAAAAACGGTGCATATTACTCTTTTATTCAATTAGCTGTCGCTAAACTTTTCATTTGCTTCAGCATCGTTCGACTTGATAATTTGCATAATATAAAAGAAAAACCACCTAAATCGTTGTCATTTCAACGTTCCAGGAGGTCTTCTCTATAATTCGAACTTACTTATGATAAGGTTCACCGTAACGCATCTAAATGAGGTTTTTACCTTTTTTGTTAAAATGATTTTACTAGAAATTAAATAAAGAACAGTACTGATAAAAATGCTATTAACCTCTCAAAGTATTTACATCTAATCAGAAGTATATATCTCCCCAATCTGTGCAAAATTGAGAGGCACTGCAATTGGCCAAGCTCAAAATTATTTGGCTTTTAACCGCATTGCTTAAGGGCAGAATAAACATACTCTCTCATGTAAACCTTCTAAGACTTCTTCTGGCACTTCCCTGACCTTGATATCCTCGCCTAGGAAAAGC
Source organism: Psychrobacillus lasiicapitis (assembly GCF_006861795.1). GTDB lineage: Bacteria > Bacillota > Bacilli > Bacillales_A > Planococcaceae > Psychrobacillus > Psychrobacillus lasiicapitis. The sequence continues at coordinate 62,901 of NZ_VDGH01000015.1, forward strand.
AGCCAATTTGTTATTTCGGTCAATTCTCCTGAATTATTAACATTGATAAAAGTCTTTAGAATGGCTGTGGTTTGGTAAGGATTTGTATAGGAAATTGAAACTTTTAAAGGATGGTATTTTTTGAACTGGGCAATTGCCTTTGGGCCAAGTTCAAGGACAAGGTTGATTACTTCTTCCTGCTTACTTAGTTTTTCTAAAATATTTTTCTTACTTAATCTTTTTTTCGTAGGGTATGGTTCGACATTGGTGAGATTGTCGACGGGAAAAATCTCCCTATTCTCTTCCTTTAAGTCAAATCCTTCAATCAGCCAAAGGCTTTTTTCACGATAAAGGTGCAAGAGATAAATTGGATAAGTCTTTACTATCTTCTCTTCTTCGATAGTAATCAATAAATAGCGATCCAAAAGAAGGATTTGGATAAGTTTTTCTAAAATAGGATGGGGGAGGTCTGACAGATCAAGTAGGTCGGGATTATTAGGGTTAGTTCCTTCAAAAAGCAAGATTTGATTTAAAAGAACGAGGTCATCTTGCTGGTTTTCTGAAATGAGGCCTAGTAATTTTTCAGCTAAAGACTGACGGCTCTTTAGATAAGGGAGTTGTTGATTTCTTGTGGCCATAAAGGCAATAAAGAGAGCTTTAATCTCATTATCGGTGAAGCGGACAGTGGGCAGGACAGAATTGTTCATGACAAAATAGCCCCCATCCCTTCCAACTTCAGCAACAAGGGGCATCCCCATGGCTTCAATTTCTCTGATATCTCTAATAGCGGTTGAACGAGAGATGTTAAATTCTTGCATGATCTCAGAAATTGTAAAGTGGGATCGGTTGTTGATATACCGCATGATAATATTAATCCGTTCAACTTTTTTCATCTGGACCTCCTAAACAGTATCATTTTTTGACTCTATTAAAGACTATTATAAACTCATCAAGTGAAAAGACAAATCATTTGATAAATTTTAAAAAAGAGGAAGGTTTTGAAAATGGCAAATTATACTTTAGAAGAAAAAGACAGCTTTATCGTTTTAGGTTTGGGAACTGAGCTTACGAGCGATTACACAGACTATGCTGGCATAAACAAGGAAAAGTCAGTCTTTTGGCAGTCAGTCAAACAAGATGGACGGCTTGACACGTTAAAAGCCCTAGCCACAAATGAATACATTTTCGTCGTTAACGAAGCCGTGAATAACAAGATGATGCATTATGCTGGTGTCATGACAGAGGGAACATTACCAGAAGCAACTAGAGTTATCCAATTTCCTAAGGGAGAATACCTCGTTGTTAAAGGGGAAGCGAATACAGATGAAGAGTTGAGTAACAAACTTACTGGCATTGCCTTTGGAGAAGCCTTGCCAGAAGCAAATAATGTTGCCTATGTTGGTGGCCCAAATACAGCTGTTGTGATGGGGCAGCGAAACGGCTTAGTATTTGGTGAAATGTGGATTCCTGTTGTTAGGAAATAAAGGGAGGTGTCTATTTAGGAGTTGATTATTCGGAAAATTTGTAACGTTTAATAAATTTCCACTTAAAACAATGATTAGGAGGGATCAAATGAGTAAGGTTATTGGTGCGGAAACAACCGCGAAGTTAGAAACCCAGCTCAATGGAAAATTGATTGCATATTGGTCAGTCACATTACTACTCGTAGGATCAATTTCGTTAAGTGGTATCGGGCAACTGATGCAATTGGGGGGAAACATTGAGTTAGTGACGAATATTGGTTACCCATTATACATCACGAATATTCTTGGGACTTGGAAAATACTTGGAGTCATCGCTATCGTCGTGCCACGCTTTCCTAGACTTAAAGAATGGGCTCACGCTGGTCTCTTCTTTTTAATGACTGGTGCGGCTTTGTCTCATGCGTTTGCTAACGATTATGGGGAATACGGGTTTCATATTATCCTTCCTCTTTCATACGCTGCACTCAATATCGCTTCATGGGCGCTGCGTCCGAAGAGCCGCAAACTATAAAGAGGGTTGAACTTTTTGGTGAAATGTGGATTCCTGTTGTTAAAAAAAGATAAATGGAGGATTGGGAAATGTCCTATATAGTTGATTTTAAAAATGTGTCTACGGTTGATTTAGAGTCTTCACCTGTAGTAGAAGCGCTTGCTGGTTTACGTGCGAACGAGGCCCGTTACTTTATGAACAAATATAAGCATGAATTTACGGTTGTACCTGCTAGCGAAAGTCAGGAGACCCTTGATTATGTGAACCGAATTTTGAAAGAAGAACGTGAAATTGAGTTTGCTGCCAAACCTTTAGAGACTTCACGTTTTCAAGTGGAAAATATCAAATTTGCCTATGTCTTTTATGAGGATGGTCTTGCGATCAACGTCATGTATACGGTTGATGACCCTAAGAAACGGGCCGTTGGTTTTAAGCTTTCTGAGGGGATGGAAGTACCAAAGGAATTAGAAGGAAAGTTTAAGTTTGCTAGGCAGAAGTCTAAACTTGCTGGAACAATTCGAGGCTCATTTTTTGTAATTAAAGGCGAATATTAAAGTCTACAAAAGTGCATATGGAGGATTCAACCATTTTTTGTAGTTGTGTTCAATCAGGATTTTTTTCATTTTGATAAGAAAATCCTGATTGAACAAAAACAACCATTCATGTTACAAATGTTCATCTAGTCACTCAAAAATTAAAATAGCACTTCTCCCATCAAACTTTTTCTAAAAACCTCATTTACTTATGATACGGTTCATTTTTAATGATTCGAAAAGCACGATAAATCTGCTCCACCAACACTAACTTCATCAACTGATGAGGTAAAGTCATTTTACTAAAAGATAATTGTTCATCCGAACGCTTCATCACGTCCTCATGCAAACCAAGAGATCCACCAATAACAAAAGCAATTTTGCTTCGTCCATATGTCATTAACGACTCTAAATCACTGGCAAGCTGCTCGGATGACTTCATCTTTCCTTCAATCGCGAGCGCAATTACATAAGTATCTACTCCGATTTTAGAGAGAATGCGATCTCCTTCTTTTTTCTTCACGATTTCCATATCGGCTTCACTTAAATTTTCCGGTGCTTTTTCGTCCGGCACTTCCACCAAATCGATTTTTGCATAGCTACCTAATCGCTTTGAGTATTCCTCTATCCCTAATTTTAAGTATTTTTCTTTTAACTTCCCTACTGATACAATTTGTATATTCACAAGTTATCCACCTTTACATTCTGTTTACAAACAAGTTATACACATAACTTATACACATATCCACAATAGTTATCTACATATTGTGTCTTATTTTTCATTCTCTACAATATATATTGCGGCGACATCACAGTATGTGCATTTTGTGGATAACTTTTCATCCTCTTTTAATTCTTCAAGCATTGGAAAGGTTTTTTGTTCTGCAACGAACATGTCCAAAGCTTGATTTATATGGGTTTCACAACTGAATATTCTCAATTTTATACTTCCTTTCGTTTTCCGAATAATTTAATAAGTTATACACAAATCATTCGTGCTTATCCACAATCTATTTTATCAAATGAAAAACGAGTAGGAAAGAACAGCATTTCTTTTCCTACTCGTTGTGTAAAACTTTTATTTACAATTCACAGTTATCCACATGTTTATAATGTATCTGTTTCTTTTAATGCAATCGTTAGTTCCACTAATTTTCCTTGGCGATATACTTTTACTTTCAGCTCATCTCCAATTTCTTTTTCATTGTATAAATGTTTTCTTAGCTCAATCGTGTTTTCTATTTTTTGACCATCCATTTCCACAATTACATCATAAGGCTTCATTCCCGCTAAAGCTGCTGGAGTGTTTTCTATTACTTGATCTACCACAACTCCTGTTGTTACTTCAGCTGGTAATTTTAATGTATCACGTTGATGAATCGCAGGTACATTTGTTACATCGACCAATGTAATCCCCATAGATGGACGATTTACTTTTCCGTTAGCCTCTAAGTCTTCTATAATTGGAATAGCGGAATTAACTGGTATTGCAAGTCCCATACCTTCTACGGTAGACTCTGAAATTTTCATCGAATTTATTCCTATTAATTGTCCTGCTAAATTGATCAATGCTCCACCACTATTCCCTGGGTTAATCGCTGCATCTGTTTGTAAAACTTCTGCTTGCCAATCTTCTACACCATCTCCGTTTATATCAGTAGGTATAGCACGATCTTTACCAGATACAACACCTGTTGTGACAGAACCATAGAAATCAAGCCCTAGTGGGTTTCCAATCGCAATAACAGATTCTCCTTGCTTTAATGCATCTGAATCTCCAAACTCTATGACTGTATCCACACCCTTATCATCGATTTCTAAAACTGCTAAGTCTGTCCATACATCACTACCAACTAATTTAGCTTCCACTTTTGCACCATCTGCTAAAGTTACTTCTACTGCCTTTGCACCTTCGATTACGTGATGATTCGTAATAACATATGCTTTACCATTTTCTTTTTTATAAATTACACCGGAACCTGTTCCAGCTTCCTGTTCTGATTGGGATTGACTCCAAAAATTCGTTACTGATTGGATATTTGAAACTCCAACTACGGCACCCGACGCTTTTTCTACGGCGCTTGTCACGTCTGTAGTTATATCAACGGAAAGTTGTTCTGTTTTTGCATTAGTATTAGTTGTTTTGGTTGCATTGTCGGCTGGTAAATTTGGCACGACGGAAGGTACTAAAAACCATACAAGTAAAGCTCCGACTAATACACCCGCTAATGCACTAAAAAAATAACCAGCTACACCTCGTTTCTTTTCCCTCTTTACTTCTCGTTTTTTTACTACTGTCTCTTCTATTTTCGATTCTTCTTGTGGACCGTATGGATTATTTGGTTCCATGTTTTATCTTCCTCTCTTTTTTATGTAACTGTTTGTACAGTTACTTTACCCAACTCACATTAAAATAAGATGAAAATTGGTTGAAAGATAAATAAAAAAGTTCCAAAGCCTGAACTTTGGAACTTTTACTATTTAAACGGAGACCAATTCGGTTGGAATATTCGCATCTGTATCGTGAAGATGTACATATTCTCCTGCAACTACTCCACAAGATTCTAATGTTTGTGCAACACTCATTCGTGCAAGATCTTTCATATTATTATCTTTACTTAAATGCGATAAATAAATATGCGTATTTTTGATATCCACCACTTCACTCATGGCAACTGCTGCATCTTCATTGGATACATGCCCTACGTCACTTAATATTCTTCTTTTAATTGACCAAGGATATCTTCCCATTTGAAGCATACTCACATCGTGGTTGCTTTCAAAGACAAATGAATCTGCTCCTTTAATATGTCCTTTCATCCTGTCGCTAACATACCCGGTGTCGGTTATTAAGACAAGTTTGCGACCATTTTCATGAAAGATATAAAACATTGGATCTGCTGCATCATGTGATACTGCAAAAGATTGAATGTCCATACTACCAAATGATTTCACCGCTTCCATATCAAATTGGAATCGTTGTTCAACCGGCACATTCCCAATAAGGTGATCCATTGCTAGCCACGTTTTTTCATTTGCATAAATAGGAATCCCATGTTTTCTTGCTACCACTCCTAGTCCCTTAATATGGTCACTATGCTCATGAGTAATAAAAATACCTGATAACTTTTTTATATCTCGATCGATCTCACTAAAAAGCTGCTCCATTTTCTTTCCACTTAAGCCCACGTCCACTAAAAAAGAATGCTCCTCGTTTTCCACATAAATAGCATTCCCGCTGCTACCACTTGCTAAAACACTAAACTTCATTATTAAAACTCCTTACTTTACTTCTGGTTGTTCCGTCTTTTTAGGAATTTCACTAACTGTTCCTTCTACTGCGTTGACAAAATACTCTTCTTTCGTCCCATCTGAAAGTTCCACTGGTACATACCAAGTTGGCGCAAATACATATACTTGCGTTTCCGTTAGTGTAGCTAACGTGGAGTAACCAAGTTTCAGATCTTTTACAGTCGAATCCTCTTTTAATAACGAGCTAGAGTACAAAAGTCGAAATACAAACATAGGAGACACTAATTTTTTCGATTCGTCGTACTCCTCCAGATTATCTAATACTGTTTGTTCGTAACGAATAAGCTCTTTTTCATCGTTCCAATATACGATTAGTTGTGCATTTTGATTGTGGTAAACAAGCCGATCATTTACTTTTTGAAAAAACGTTGCAGATTTTTTCTCTTCATCTATTTTCCATAATCCGTATGAGTTACCACGGATCATATTTTCTTTTACTAGCTTTTCTAAAGAATTTTCTGTAGTGATCGGCATTGGCTCTTTGAATGTACCAATTAATGCATAACCATCTTCAACTTCTAAGGTCTGGTTTTTTAATTGATTCAACTCTTCTACACTAAACAGATGTGCGTTCCCTGAAACGTACGAGGCTTCTTGTATTAATGATTCTGTTTTTGGTACTTTAATATTATCCAGCAATAGTCGTTCCTCAATAGGAGTATCGATGCGCTCCTTCACATTCAACGCTTCATTATATCTATTGGAATAAAGCCAAAATAGAAATACATTTAAAATAGAAAATACAATGATAAATATCGTTTTCGTTTTATTCCAATCCAAATTTGCCGCCTCCTAATAGTTCGGGAGTGATTCTAGTCCAAGAACCATTCGACAAATAATACCAGGAAGGTTCTAGATCTACTATTCGTTGCTGATCGTTTCGTGACAAGTTATATCCTATTGTAATATCATCTATGGACAGCACTTTATTTTCATGAAGGGCATGGATCAAGTCATATATATCTTGTCCAGACCGCAACGGAATCTCTCCTTGTCTAAGAGTATCAGCTATCGAAACATACGGTCTAATATACCGATAAACACGATTGGTTCCCCAATGTACACTAATCTCGGTTTCTGGATCTTTGCTGAAGACTGGCATTCCATGAAAATAGAGCTGGTAACTTACTTGTTTTGTAGAATTATTTATCTTACTATATCGATAGTCATCTGTCCATCCGCTATGCTCATTAATGAAGTTCAAGCTTTGCTGAATAAGCTCATCTGGTTTACCAACTTTATCACTTTCAGAAGCCGGATACACATAACTTAATCTTTTAAGTAAATAGTCGACATTCATAAGTGCGCTATCATCCGAATACTCCCGTCCACTTGTGCCTAATGGATTACTACGAACGAGGCTTGGATTCGCGAATAACGCATTTTTAAATTTTTCTGGCGCAATTTCTTCTTCTATATACGTGTAGCTAGGAATAGCTTTGGGACTAGCAGAAACATATAGCGAAAGTCGCTTTTCTCTTACTATCTCATTATACACGGGTAAGTCCATCGTTTCATTTTTTAAGCGACTAATAAAATCTTCCTGATTAGCCTGTCCGATACTAGCCATATACACCTTTTTGGTGATCGTATTAATGAAGTATAAATTCATTTGACCTCTAGTATCTTTACCCCAATCAACGGTTAACCGATCAAAAGAAGCATTTGGCAGATTATAATCATTAAAGGTTAAGATATTATTATATATTTTAAAAGGAACTTCGGCTGGAAAAAAGAAGGTAAGAGCATTCGGCGTTTTTATGTAATCATTAATTTGCTGATCACTTGCTTGATTATTTAAAAGCTCTACCGTTTGTATTTCCCATTTTGTCATCCAATTTAACACATCTTCAATTATTCGCGTATTATCGGAACCTTTGAATGACGCTTCCTGACTGAGCAGTAATCGATAAGGTTTCACCACATCTTCCAGTTTCTTTTTCTCGGCAATTGCAATATCTACTACTGGTGTGCCACTCAGATCATAGGAAGGTGAATATGTCCATATCGAAAAAGTCAGTGTTAAGCTAAGAAGGATGAGTAGGAGTAAAATAAATGATTTCACTTGTTCAATGTACTTCAATCCCACTCACCTTCCTCATCCATTTCAACTTTTAAAGTAAAGAATATAGTCGTACCATATCCTTCTTCACTTTCTGCCCAAATCCTGCCACCATGCGCTTCTATCATTTCCCGGGCAATAGCAAGTCCCAGACCAGTTCCACCCATCGACCTTGCTCTTGCACGATCGACTCGATAAAAACGATCAAAAATTCGATTAACATTTTCAGAAGGTATTCCCATACCTTCATCTGAAATCATTACCGTTAATACATGGTCTTGCTCAGCGACGCCAAATCGAATGTTTCCTCCATCTGGTGAGTATTTCATAGCATTGGAAATGATATTATCCAATACTTGCGTCAATTTATCTGTATCGATATCCACATAATATGCTTTATCGGACAGCATCCGTTGAAAAGTAACATGCTGAGATTTAGAAAGTTCAAATCGGTCTATAATTCGATTGAAAAATTGGTTGAAATTCACAATCTCACGGTTCAAATCATAATCTCTACTATCCATTTTAGACAGTTGTAGCAAATCATTCACAAGACGAATCATCCGCTGCGTTTCGGTTTGTGTTACTTGTAAAAATGCTGGAGCAATTTCATCATCTTTCCACGCACCATCTGCAAGTGCTTCTAAATAACTGCTCATTGTCGTTAATGGAGTTCGCAATTCATGAGAAACATTTGCAACAAATTCTCTTCTTTCCATATCTATCTTTTCTTGTTCCGTGTTATCGTGTAGCACCGCAATCAGTCCATTAACAAAACCTGTTTCTTTTTGAATAACGGAAAAGTTCGTACGTAATATAAATGGGCGTTCTTGTGTACTTAAATCTAAATTCATCGATTCCTTTAAATGAATTAAATCTTCAAATGAATAGGCAGAATCAATTCCAAGAACAGATATAATCGGGCGATTTAAAACCATTTCTCTTGGAATACGCAATAATCTGATGGCAGGGTCATTAATAAGGATAACTCTTCCTTTGCGATCCGTTGCAATAACTCCATCGGTCATATTAGCCAGTACCGATGCAAGTTTTCTACGCTCTGCCTCTGTTGTGGATTGCGCTTCTTGTAAACGATTTGTCATATGGTTAAAAGCTATTGCTAATTGGCCGATTTCATCATTCCCGTATACACGTACTTTACGAGAGAAATTCCCTTTCGCCATAGCTTGCGCTTGCTTTCTCATATCGGATATTGGTCTAGTTATCGTTTGTGCGATTAATATACCAAGAATAATCGTAATGCCAAGCGCAAAGGCCGTGCCTCCAGCAAGAATTTGATTTATCTCATTCATCTGCCCGAAAACATTTTCAATATTCGATTCTATATATAAAGAACCCTTTACTTCTCCCTGATAGATGATTGGAGTTGCAAAAACCCAAATTCGATCACGAGTGTCTCGATCGACGAATATATTATCCTCCGGAGTTGCTGCTGTGATAGATAGCTTCACTAATTCATCCATGGATCTTTGTCCAACGATGGATTGATTGTTTACGTCCGAAGTTGCAAGAATTTGATAGTTTGCATCAATGACACGTACTTCTTTAATATCGTCTGAATCTATACCAGATAAAATCGATCGCAGGCTTTGTTGTACTGTTGGATCATCTTCATTTCTTACTCTTATCATTTCTTCTCTTGCACTATACTCCAGTAAACCGACTCGGTCTGATATAGAGGTTTGAAAATTCCCTTTTAACGTTTGCTCTAGCTCTCGCACAAAATATAAACCAATAATTTGCATCGCAATAATTATTAGTAATATATAGATGAAAACAATCTTCATATGAATTGATTTAAAGTAACCAACCTTTTGCATATGTTTACTCCTGTTCAGGATTTCGTAAGTAGTAACCGACGCCTCTTCTTGTTACAATCCAAGTAGGATGACTAGGATTATCCTCAATCTTCTCACGCAGACGACGAATAGTTACGTCTACTGTTCGAACATCTCCAAAATAATCATATCCCCATACCGTTTGTAACAAATGCTCACGAGTCATCACTTGTCCAACATGCTTTGCTAAATAGTGCAATAGCTCAAATTCACGATGGGTCAGTTCGATGGTTATATCTCTTTTTAATGCTAAATACGCATCTGGCTGTATCGTAAGTGGTCCAATTACAATGTCATTTGTTGTCGTTTCGGCATCATCAGTTATTGTTTGATGTCTACGCATATTCGCTTTCACTCTTGCAATTAACTCTCTTGTACTAAATGGTTTTGTCACATAGTCATCCGCCCCTAGCTCTAGGCCAAGCACTTTATCGATCTCTGAATCCTTTGCTGTTAGCATAATGATTGGGAAATCATATTTTTTCCTTACTTCTCGACAAACCTCCATACCGTCCCGATTTGGAAGCATAATGTCTAACAACATTAAATCTGGTTGTAGCTCCTCTACCTTTTTCATCGCATCATCGCCATCGTAGGCACAAAATACTTGGTAACCTTCTTTTTTTAGATTAAATTGCAATATATCTGCAATCGGTTTCTCGTCATCTACTACTAATATTTTTTTACTCATTTATAGAACCCCTTTCGTTCTTTTCTCTGTATTTTATAGAAATGAATTATTTTTTTCTTCATATATTTACTCTATCATGCTTTTAGACTCTTCGCATCCTTAAAGGAAGTAGTTGGTAACAGGATAAGAAAAGTCGATGTTTGTCGAATTATTTCCCAGGAAATTTTCAAATGCCAAATCTAACAGAAAATAATTCGCCATGATTAAGTAAAAAGATTGTGCTAAGTACGATCGCATCCTTGTAGCAATGGCTTACTCGCATGTAGAAAACTTTCCTTTTGACGCGATGTTCTTAGCAAAAGTTTCTTGATTGTTCAGCAAGATCTATAAATCCCTGTCAAATAAAGTTAAAATTAAAAAAGAGACAGCCAAACTAGTGACCGTCTCTACCTTTTTTAGTTTAACACAGATAATGGATCAATCGTTACTCCATTTTTCTTCACTTCAAAATGCAAGTGCGTACCCGTTGAACGACCAGTACTTCCCATTATACCTAACTTGGAACCTTGAGGCACAACATCCCCTACACTAACGCTTATAGAAGAAAGGTGAGCATAGGTCGTTTTATAACCGTTTTGGTGATTGACAATTATTCGGTTACCATATGTTCCATCCCATCCTGCTGCTTCCACAACACCATTATCAGAAGCTTTTATCGTGTAACCATTAGGTCGTGCAATGTCTATTCCCTCATGCTGGCGGCCCCAGCGATAACCCATTTTACTGGATATATATCCGCCTTCAGCTGGCCAAGCAAATTGACCGGAACCACGAGAAGGTATTACTTTGGTCCCTTTTAAGACGATATGCTCCTTAGGTTCTTCAAGGATTGTCTCTTCGATGACTGATTGGCCAACTTCAATACCATTTTCTTTACGTACTAAATAAGTAGCTATCTTCTTTCCATCAGAGCCTTCTTGTTTTACTTTAGTATCACCTTTATACATTTCATCTGATTCTACTACTTTTTTCGTATGTTTGATGACTTCCTCAGCCTTTTTTTCATATAAAACTTCTACATTAATAAGCGGTTTTAAGACAGTTACATTTAACTCTTGCCCTATTTGCAATAAGGTAGATTCAGTAAGCCCCGGGTTTAGCTCCATAAGCTCAGCAGATGTTAAATTATGCTTGCTAGCTATAGTTCCTAATACATCACCTGTAGTTACTTTATATGTTTCTTTTTCTAAAGTTCCTTCTAAAAGAAGCTTAACTGCCTCATCTGGTGAAACAACTTTTTCTGGGTTAATATTTACACTAACACCTGATACTTTTTCTTTTAAGATTAAATCCCTAATACGAGTTTCATTTTCTTTTAATTCGGGTAAAGCTTCAGTAGAATCTTTTCGTACTTCAATTGCTTGTAGCTCATCTTCCGAAACAAAATGTAATTTCAATTTATGTACGGCTTCTTGGTAAGCATCCAAGTCTTTGACGTAAACCGCCATCTCGTCATTAACGGATAATGCAAATGCCTTGGCTTCTACTTCCATTAACTCATCTAGTTTTTGAAGTGTTGCTTCGTCATTTGTAGAAGCTGTAAAAACTTGTTCTGGTACAATTGATAAGTTAGAGCCAGCTTTTAAAGAAAAACCCTTGTACTGAGAATGCAGATCTTGAACTTTTTGTTCCATCATTTCTTTCATCTCTGTTTGATCAGATAATGCCCCTATGTATTGTCCATTAGAATATATATGGTAAATTTCTTTCAACAAATGACTGTCATCTTCATTTGCAAAAGCGATATTAAAGGATAGACTAGAAATGAGCAAAATTGATACGGTTGCTTTTTTCACTATACTTGACTTTCTGTTTGCCAGAACAGTTTGTTGAATTTCCTGTTCCTTTTTCTTTCTTTTCAAAAACATGGTAAAGCCCCTTCCAAACTAATTACAATCTACTCTATTTTTACACTACTTTAATTTAACATATTTGAAATAAGGAAGTGAACAAATTACATCAGTTGTAAAGAAACTGTAGTATTGGTTCCAATATATTCTATTAGATTCCAAAAAAAGGTGAATTACTAATCTATTTTTCTAGCTTTTTAATTCTTTTATTTGACTTGTTCCTATATTAATTTCCTATTATACAAGAATTTACTTTATTCTTTGTTATATTTGTCATATTAGAAGCGTTAAAATACTAATTTTCCTGTAACTTTTGAACGAAACGACAAAAAGCTGTCAAGAAGTCTTCACTTCTCAACAGCTCTTACTTTTTCCCTATCTCCAAACGCTCGAAATGATATTAGTTTGTGTACGATCTGGGCCAACTGAAAAGATGGATATTTGTACGCCCGTGAGTTGTGCGATACGCTCTAGATAATGACGTGCATTTGCCGGTAACTCATCAAGCGTTTTACATTTCGTAATATCTTCGTTCCAACCTGGTAACTCTTCATATACAGGTTCACATTCAGCAAGCATACGAAGATTCGCTGGATATTCCGTGATTAACTCATCCTTGTATTTATAAGCAGTACAGATTTTTACCGTATCTAAGCCAGTTAACACGTCAATGGAGTTAACTGTTAAATCCGTTAAACCACTTACACGCACTGCATGTCTGATCACGACAGTATCAAACCAACCAATTCGGCGTGGTCTACCAGTAGTCGTTCCATACTCTTTCCCAACTTCCCGAATTTGATTCCCTACATCATCAAATAACTCTGTCGGAAATGGTCCATCACCTACACGAGAAGTATAGGCTTTACATACGCCTACCACATGAGAAATTTTGGTTGGTCCAACTCCTGCACCAATCGTTACCCCTCCAGCCACTGGATTGGAGGAAGTTACAAATGGATACGTTCCTTGGTCAATATCCAACATGACGCCTTGCGCTCCTTCAAAAAGTACTCGACGACCTTCGTCTAATGCATCGTTTAATACTTTTGAAGTATCTGTTACATACTTCTCAATTTCTTTTCCATAACCATAAAACTCTTCTAAAATTTCCTCTACAGTAAAACCTTCAGTCTCATAAAACTTTTCAAACATTCTATTTTTTTCAGCTAAATTATGTTCTAACTTTTCCTTAAACACTTCATAATCGAGAAGATCTGCAATACGAATACCAACTCGTGCTGCTTTATCCATATAGGCTGGTCCAATTCCTTTGCCTGTAGTACCAATTTTATTTGCGCCTCTACGTGCTTCTTCTACTTCATCTTGTTTAATGTGGTACGGAAGGATGACGTGTGCACGGTTAGAAATACGTAAATTATCCGTTTGTACGCCTCGATCATGTAGTCCTTTTATTTCTTTTACTAGTGCCCTTGGATCTACTACCATGCCGTTTCCAATGACAGAGATTTTATCTTTGTAAAAAATACCGGAAGGAATGAGATGAAGCTTGTACGTTTCGCCTCCAAAAATAATTGTATGTCCTGCATTATTTCCACCTTGATATCGTGCGATTACTTCTGCATTTTCCGAAAGAAAGTCTGTAATTTTTCCTTTTCCTTCGTCTCCCCATTGTGTTCCAACAACTACTACTGATGGCATTGCCGACACCTCCGTCGGACATTTATATGTCCTAAATAAAATCAGTGTTATTGTACCAATCATCTAATTCTCCGTCAACTAATTTCATTAAAAAACACGAACGATTAATGAGTTAAACATTAATACGTTCGTGTTATTAATTAGGCTGGTGGAGCTTGATGCTGACTCCAATCAATATTAACGAATTTGTTAAATTCTTTCACAAAAGCAAGCGTTACCGTACCAGTAGGACCATTACGCTGTTTTGCAATAATAATTTCAATCATATTTTGATTTTCGGTTTCTTTATCGTAGTAGTCCTCACGATATAAGAAAGATACAATATCCGCATCCTGCTCAATTGATCCAGATTCACGTAAATCGGACATCATCGGTCGTTTATCTTGTCGTTGCTCTACCCCTCGAGATAGCTGTGAGAGTGCAATGACGGGAACTTTTAACTCACGAGCTAAACCTTTTAGAGAACGAGAAATTTCGGAAACCTCTTGTTGACGGTTTGCTTGACTGCCACCGCTTCCTTGAATTAGTTGTAAGTAATCAATTAGTATCATTCCAAGACCAGATTCCTGTTTTAAACGACGACATTTAGCACGAATTTCATTTACACGAATACCAGGTGTATCATCGATATAAATACCGGCGTTTGATAAGCTTCCCATCGCCATCGTAAGCTTACGCCAGTCTTCCGTTGTAAGCGTACCAGTACGAAGCACTTGCGCATCTATATTTCCCTCTGCACAAAGAATACGCATTACTAACTGTTCTGCTCCCATCTCCAAGCTAAAGATGGCTACGTTTTCATCGGTCTTTGTTGCTACGTTTTGGGCTACATTGAGTGCAAATGCCGTTTTCCCAACAGAAGGACGTGCAGCTACGATGATTAAGTCGTTTCGTTGGAAGCCGGCAGTAATACGATCTAAATCACGGAATCCTGTAGGTATTCCCGTAACTTCACCTTTTTGTGAATGAAGCTTTTCGATATTATCATACGTTTCTACTAATACATCTTTTATATGCTTAAAGTCACCAGCATTTTTTCGGTTGGCAACTTCCATCATTTTTCTTTCCGCTTCTGATAGCAAGGCTTCTACTTCGTCTTCTCTAGTAAATCCGTCCTCTACGATTGTAGTTGCCACGCGAATAAGTCTCCGTAAAATAGACTTTTCTTCTACTATCTTTGCATAGTGACCGATATTGGCAGCAGTAGGAACACTATTTGCAATCTCACTAATATACGAAATACCTCCGACATCTTCCAACTCTTTTTTAGCTGAAAGTTCTTCAGTCACAGTAATGACGTCTATCGCTTTTCCTTGATCACTTAACCGTAACATCGTTTGAAATATCTTTTGATGTGCGACCCGATAGAAGTCCTCTGGCATTACAATTTCTGCTGCAGTTATTAATGCTTGTGGTTCTAAAAATATGGCTCCGATGACAGATTGTTCAGCTTCTTGGTTATGCGGCGGTACACGGTCCAACAATGGATCGCTCATTCTTCTCTCTCCTTACGCTTCTTCTGTAACATGGACTTTTAATGTTGCTACTACCTCATGATGTAGTTTAACTGGAACATTTGTATATCCTAATGCACGAATAGCATCTTCTAATTCCATTTTGCGCTTATCTAATTTGATACCGTGTGATTTCTCTAATTGTGCTGCAATTTGTTTAGTTGTTACGGAACCAAATAAACGACCATCGCTACCTGATTTTGCCTTCAGTTCAACTGTAAGTTGCTCTAATACTTCTTTTAATTTTTTTGCTTCTGCTAGCTCTTCGGCAGCTTCTTTTTCAGATTTTTTCTTCTGACCTTCTAATGCACTAATGGCAGCTGTATTTGCTTCTACTGCAAGTTTGTTTTTTAATAAAAAGTTATGTGCATAACCGTCTGCTACGTTTTTTATTTCCCCTTTTTTCCCTTTACCTTTTACGTCTTTTAAGAATACGACTTTCATTCTGTATTTCCTCCTTTAGTTGTTTCCGTAATAGCATCTTTTAATAATGTTATTGCCTCTTCTATTGTTTTATTTTCTAATTGGCATGCTGCATTCGTTAAATGCCCCCCGCCGTTCAATCTTTCCATTACTAACTGTACATTTACATCTCCTAGCGATCTTGCACTTATACCTATTTTAGAATCACTTTTACGCCCAACAACAAACGAAGCAGTAATATTATTCATCGTCAATAATATATCGGCTGTTTGTGCTAGTAATACTTGACTATAAGTAATATTATCTTCACCGTGTGCAATGGCAATGCCTTCACCAAAAAATTCAACTGTTTGCACGATTTTAGAACGCTCAATATACGTATCAATATCTTCTTTCAGTAAACGTTGTACAAGTACCGTATCAGCTCCATTTGTACGTAGATAGGACGCTGCTTCAAACGTTCTAGCTCCTGTACGAAGGGTAAAGCTTTTCGTATCAACTATTATGCCTGCAAGCATAGAAGTGGCTTCTAAGCTTGTTATCTTTTGATGTTTAGGCTGATATTCGATTAATTCTGTAACAAGCTCGGAAGTAGAGGATGCGTATGGCTCCATATAAACAAGCATCGTATTAGATATAAATTCTTCTCCTCGTCGGTGATGATCAATGACGACTATTTTTTCTGCTCTTTGAAGCAATTTCTCATCAATAACTAAGCTTGGTTTATGTGTATCTACCACCACTAGAAGTGTTTTATCCGTCATTTTACTCATTGCTTCGTCTGGGCTGATAAAACGATCATAGAGCTCTGGCTTTTCTTTTATTTCATCCATTAATCGAGTAACACTATTATCTAGTTCATTGAAGTCGATTACGACAAAGCCCTCTACTTTGTTCATTTCGGCCATTTTTCTAACTCCGACAGCAGATCCAATCGCATCCATATCGGGCATCCGATGTCCCATTACAAACACTTGATCACTATCTTGGATTAGATCTCGAAGCGCATGTGAGATAACCCTAGCCCTGACACGAGTTCTTTTTTCTACTGGATTTGTTTTACCACCGTAAAACTTTACTTTTCCACTTGGATGTTTGATAGCTACCTGATCTCCACCGCGTCCTAATACTAAGTCCAAGCTCGATTGTGCTAGTTCTCCAAGTTCTACAAGCGAAATCGATCCTGCACCAACGCCTACACTTAACGTTAAAGAGAATCCAAACTTAGCCGTAGTCTCTCTTATGTCGTCTAAAATCGAAAATTTATTTTTCTCTAGTTCTACTAAGATCGATTCATTAAAGACCGCTAAAAAACGATCAGATGAAATTCTTTTCACGTAAATTCCGTATTTGGCACCCCAGTCATTCACACAGGAGGTAACAATACTATTTAATTGTCCTCGGGTTTGATCATCCATCCCTTGGGCAATTTCATCGTAGTTATCGATATATAGAACCCCAATAACTGTTCGATCCCCATAATATAAGGATTCTATTTCTACTTGTTCTGTAATATCAAAGAAGTATAATAACTTTTCTTCTGCTTTATACAATACTTTATAGTCATTATCATCAAATGATATAACCATTTCTTTTAAATCTTCTTGTTTCAAAAGCTGTTTAAAATCTTTGGAAATAGAAAATAACTCTTCACCTATGATTGTATCGAACGGTAACTTTTGCATCATATATGGATTTGCCCATTCAATGACATATTGATCATTTATCAATAATATACCAATAGGCATTTCTAATAGTGCTTCTTCCCCTACTTTTTTCATACGATAAGAGAGTGTTTCTATATGTTTTTCTGTCTCTTCATATACGCGCTGTTCTATAATCCATGCATAAATAGATACTCCTATTACTAATAAAGTAAATAACAATCCGACTAATAAATTGTTAGATAACAGTATATAAGCTGCTACTCCACCGAGTAATATGAACAAAACGAGTGGATATCGAATTGGTCGTTTCCTAAAAAAAGATGCCACTTGATCAGCTCCTTATTTTTTGTACCTGTCTTTTAAATACGCTCGCAAATTAAATCCTAAATCTAAAACCCCTAATATAATCGTGAACGTAAAAAGTGGTACGGCAAGAATGCTTGCCAAAACCATCGACCATTTCGGCCACCCTTGCACATAAAAATAGTAGTGAATGAGCGAAACACCTTGTAAAAACAAAAGTACTCTTAAAATAAGTGCTGCATTCACAAATAATAAATACCCAAAAGTGCCCATTTCAAATTCCATAAATAAAGAGAAAATGGATACGATTAAATAATACCACAACACCACTCTAGGTAGTCTAAAATCCATGAACCTTGAAAATTTTGGAACATCTAGTTTTAACTTTTTCAGTAAGGATAGATTAATCACTAGGTAAAGAAAAGCAGTTATGAAAGTGCCTCCAATAAAGTAGGATGGCATAATTGCTTGAATAAGCAGTATGCTTTGTCTCACCATTTCATCATAGTCTTTTGGTAATTGTCCGACAGATGCCATAATATTTCCTATTTGTTCATAGTATATTTCAATACCCTTTAATAGTTGTTCTAAAATATTTATATTTAATACTAAAATAGAAATTATGTATTGTACTGCCGCCATGAATAATAGAAAAATCCCTGATGCCATCAGCATATATAACTTAGATTTTTTATTTCGAATAGAATCACCTATTATAAATCCTAACGGGCTGACTAATAATCCAAATACAAAACCAAAAAATCCACCGATTATAAAAGATATGATAATAGCAATAAACATAACAAAAATCGCTTGCTTCCTTAAAAACCTTGCACTATACCAAGCAATAGGTAATGGAACAATAAACGACGTGAAAAAACCTACAAATGGCACATATACAGACATCGCCAAGAGGATAGCAAATAGGGCAATCATCATAGATCCATACGTTAAATAGTTTGTCTCATTTTTTTGCATGAAGTACCTTCCTTTTTTTAATCATCTATTTATTGTAACAGATTTACCACGACAACTAAAACCCCATACACTGAAGGATTACCTTTTTAAAAAATAGAAATAAAAAAAAGACCGGTTTCCCGGTCTTTTGAATTATAAACTTATCTCTCTTCAGAAGAGAATGGAAGTAAAGCCATGATACGAGATACTTTAATAGCTCGTGTTAACTTACGTTGGTACTTCGCGCTAGTTCCTGTCACACGACGTGGAAGAATTTTCCCACGTTCTGACACGAATTTTTTCAACAAATCTACATCTTTGTAATCGATGTGTGTGATGTTGTTAGCTGTGAAGTAACAAACTTTACGGCGTCTTTTGCCTCCGCGACGTGGTGCCATAATAGATTGCCTCCTTTTCGGTTAAAGTAACATGTGTGCTGTCCTATTAAAATGGTAGATCGTCATCCGAAACTTCGATTGGTCCACTACTATTTGCAAAAGGATCGTCATCTACACGTGTATAATTTTGCTGATTCATTGGTTGGTTTTGCTGATATGTTGGATATGGATTTTGCTGTTGTTGCTGTTGTCCGCCACCGTATGGTTGTCCCGATTGGCCACGGTCTCCAGAACTACTACGTGGTTCTAAAAACTGAACACTGTCTGCGACAACATCCGTCGTATAAACACGTTTTCCATCTTGTCCTTCATAACTGCCTGTTTGAATACGCCCTTCGACACCAGCTAAACTTCCTTTTTTCAAAAAGTTAGCTGTGTTTTCCGCTTGTTTTCTCCAAACGACACAGTTGATAAAATCAGCTTCTCTTTCACCTTGTTGGTTAGAAAATGTTCGATTGACAGCTAGTGTAAATCTTGCCATTGCCACGCCACTTGGTGTATAGCGAAGTTCCGGATCTTTTGTTAGTCTTCCAACTAAAACGACACGGTTAATCATCAGTGTACAACCTCCCTCATTCAGCTTTTGTTAGTCGATTTTATTATTTATCGTCGATACGAACAGCAATGTGACGGATAATGTCCTCATTGATGTTTGCTAAACGAATGTATTCATCGATTGCTTTAGAATCAGCGTTTGCTTTAACGATTTGGTAGTAACCTTCACGTAAGTCATTGATTTCGTAAGCTAAGCGGCGTTTACCCCAGTCTTTTGCTTCGATGATTTCAGCACCGTTTGAAGTTAGGATTTCGTTAAAACGCTCAACTAAAGCTTTTTTAGCATCCTCTTCGATTGCTGGTTGAATAATGTACATTAATTCGTACTTTCTCATCTATTTACACCTCCCTATGGTCTTTGGCCGATTGTTACCAATCGACAAGGAGCAAGTAATTCTATTACTCACATCAATGAATTGTACCATAAGGTGTTTATTATTTCAAGAATGATTGTCATTACTTTTTTAAATCATGTATATTTATTAATTGGAGGGGTCGTTCATGGAAAAAAGAGAGGATTATTTATCTATAGTTGAAATTGATTTGAAAAGGGTCGCTTGGTCTAGCTTATTGATGACCGTTATTCTCTCCATTGTAGGACTAGTTATCTACACCTTTTTACAAGGCGCTATACAACTAACTCTTACATTTTGGGGATTTTTCTTATTTTGTATCGGATATATACTTCTTATTGTTTTACATGAATGTTTTCATTTAATCGGTTTTTATTTTTTCGGGAAAGTTCCATGGAGTAGCATGGATTACGGTGTTAACTTGAAAATGGGGATTGCTTACGCAACAACTACCGTTCCTTTACCTAATCACGCAATGAAAAAAGCATTGTTGCTGCCTTTTTGGATGACTGGTGTTCTTCCAATGCTTTTCGGATATATAATAGAAATGCCAGTACTTGTTCTGTTGGGAGCATGGCTTATAGCTGGTGCAGCTGGTGACTTTGCGATGTATAAAGAGTTAAGAAGATATCCAAAAGATGTTCTAATAAAAGATGATCCTATAAAACCAAAACTATATATACTAAAAAAAGATTAGCGAGAGATTTCGCTAATCTTTTTTATTAAACGTTGAAACGGAACAGCATTACGTCGCCGTCTTGTACAACGTATTCTTTTCCTTCTAGACGAACTTTTCCTGCCTCTTTTGCGGCTGCCATCGATCCAGTACCAACTAAATCATCGTAAGCAACTGTTTCTGCACGGATAAATCCTTTTTCAAAGTCAGAGTGAATGACACCAGCACATTGTGGAGCTTTCATCCCTTTGCGGAACGTCCATGCACGTACTTCTTGTACACCTGCAGTAAAGTAAGTAGCTAGTCCTAGCAATGAATACGATGCTTTAATTAGTTGGTCTAATCCTGATTCTTCAATTCCTAGTTCTTCTAGGAACATTTGCTTTTCATCGTCTTCTAGAGCTGCCATTTCCTCTTCGATTTTTGCACAAACTACAATTACTTGTGCCCCCTCTTCAGCTGCAAATGCGCGTACTCTTTGTACATATTCGTTTTCTTCGTCTGCCATAATATCGTCTTCCGATACATTTGCAACGTATAACATCGGTTTAATAGTTAATAAGTGCAGACCTTTTACCACTCGAAGTTCCTCTTCCGTAAAGTCGACGGAACGGCCAGACTTGCCAGCTTCAAAAGCTTCTTTTAAGCGTGAAAGAATCGGTTCTTCTATCATTGCATCTTTATCTTTTTGTTTTGCCATTTTCGCAACACGTGCTAAACGTTTATCTACACTTTCTAAATCCGCTAAGATTAACTCCAGATTAATTACTTCTATGTCGGAGATTGGATCTACTTTACCGGAAACATGTGTAATATTTTCATCATTAAAGCAACGTACTACTTGGCAAATTGCATCTACTTCGCGAATATGAGCTAGGAACTTGTTTCCAAGACCTTCTCCTTTACTAGCGCCTTCTACAATTCCTGCAATGTCTGTAAACTCAAATGCCGTTGGAACTGTTTTCTTAGGTGTTACTAACTCTGTTAATTTATCTAAACGTGCATCTGGAACTTCTACAATACCTACGTTCGGATCGATCGTAGCGAATGGATAGTTAGCTGCAAGTGCCCCCGCTTTTGTTATTGCATTAAACAATGTGGATTTCCCTACGTTTGGTAATCCTACGATTCCTGCCGTCAGTGCCATATATGTCACAACCCTTCTCTATATTAACTTACACTTTTTTAAATTATAACCAGTTCATTATATTGATTTTAATGCTAAAAGTCTATCTTTACTCAGTATCTGCTTGTTTTAAAAGTCGCTTCATTTTTTTTTCAAACTCTTTTCTTGGGATGAGCACACTATGCTGGCAACCTTCACATTTAATCCGAATGTCCGCTCCCATTCGGATAATTTTCCATGCGTTTGTCCCACAAGGATGTTGCTTTTTCATCTCTACTATATCATTTAATTGAAATTGCTTACTTTCCATTTCAATCACCTTCTTTTACTAGAATTAATATCGCTATATAATTATGAAATTTGAATACCTTTATGTTCCAAGAACTCTCTTAAATCTCTTCGTACCTTTCTAGCAACCCCGGCTTGTTTCGTCGGTATTGTTTCAGCGGTAATACGGACAACTATCTCTGTTGCACTAAAGCTTTGTACCCCTAAAAAACTTGGTGGTTTAACAAGATCCTCGTATTTGCTCGGTAAAACTTTCAGGAATTCTTGTATATTCTTCTCTAATGCCAAAAGATCTGTTTCAGATGCCACGCTAAAATCTATTAAAGCCAATGAATTAAAAATGGAATAGTTAATAACGTTTGTAATGCTTCCATTTGGAATAATATGAAGTTCCCCTGTATAACTTTTCACTTTCGTTGTACGTAAACCAATTTCCTGCACAATTCCATTAGCTGTACCAATTTGTACTTGATCTCCCACAGCAAACTGGTCTTCAAATATTATAAAAAATCCTGTAATAATATCTTTTACTAAGCTTTGCGCACCAAAACCAACTGCAAGACCCACAATTCCTGCTCCGGCAAGTAGTCCTACCACCTTTATGCCAAAAGTACTTAAAATCGCTATGATGGCAGTAAAATAAACTACATTAGCTAAAATATTTTGTAATAGCTTCTCCAAAGTATTTTGTCTGCGTTCCGAATACCCTAAAGGACTTTTTTGTCTAACGAAAAACATTTTTTTGATAACACGTTTACCGACTCTCACTACAACTGTCATTAGCAATAAAATAACAATTATTTTTATACTAATAATTCCAAGCTGTATCCATGTGTCCTCTGTAAATAAGTAATCCTGTATTTTCTGAGTAGTTTTTTCCATAAAGTCGTTTATCACCTCTACTTGAATAAATAATCTTCTAGATGCATATACTATGCTAAAAAGAAAGCGAGTAAAACTCATGAATTCTGAAGCGACAGTTACTAAAAATCCCTCTACTATCTATTATAAAGAAACAGGAGTAGTTTGGCGATTAAGCAACTACTTTTTAGAACATATTCCTTTTGATCACCAAAACTTAGTTTTTTGCTGTATAGGAACGGATCGCTCTACAGGTGATGCGCTTGGACCAATGACTGGCTCCTTTTTAACACAACTCGTTTCTTTTCCGTTTCAAGTTGTCGGAACCTTGGATAATCCTTTACATGCTTTGAATCTAGAAGAAATAACAGAGGAATTAAAAAGGTCACCTGATTCACCTTATATTATTGCTATTGATGCTTGTTTAGGAAATGCAAACAATATTGGACAGATTATTGTACATCCTGGTCCGCTATTCCCTGGAAAAGCAGTAAAAAAAGAATTACCACCAATCGGAGAAGTCTCCATTAAAGCTGTCGTGAATATTGGAGGTTTTATGGAATATAATGTTTTACAAAGTACCCGTCTCAATCTAACATTCGAAATGGGAAGAGTGATTTCACGCTCTCTTCTTTTAGCATGGCATCGTTATAATTTAAAAGACATAAATAATAGCCACCGCAATGCCAACAACAACTAAACTAGGTAAGAGATTCGCCACTCTAATATTAGTTAAGCCAAGTAAATTTAAACCAATTGCAATAATCATAATGCCGCCAGTAGCTGTCATTTCTTGGAGAAATAAATCGAGCGCAGCTTCTGGTATAACTTTTGTAATCTGTGTTGCGAATAAAGCAATTACTCCTTGGTAAATTGCAACCGGAATTGCTGACAATAATACGCCTATTCCAAGCGTTGCTGATAAAATAATAGAAGTGAAGCCGTCTATAATTCCTTTACTTATGAGTAATTCATGATCATTTTGAAGTCCACTATTCAATGCTCCTAATACTCCCATAGCGCCAATAACAAATATAAGTGTACTCGTAACAAAACCTTGTGCGATACTTCCTCCTTGAGAAGCTTTTGAACCAAATTTTTTTTCTAAAAATTGACCTAACTTGTTTAACCATTTATCTATATCTATCCATTCACCTATAACTGCTCCAAACACTATACAAATAATGATTAATACAAAATTACTGCTTTCTAAGCCCATCTGAATACCCAAAACAGTCACCACTATTCCAATTGCCCCTATAACTGTTTGCTTCATATTCTCAGGTATCCCTTTTAATAACCGTCCGGCAATAGCTCCTATAATTATTAATAGAGCATTTACTAAAGTCCCTAACAATACCATCCGTAATCCTCATCTCGTCTCTAAAAATACAACCTATTCCTAGGTTGCCCTAGAAATAGGCTGAATTAATTCTCTAATAGTTCTAATATTCTTTCTAAATCATCTTCTGAATAAAATTCAATTTCAATTTTTCCTTTTTCTTTACCCTTTGTTATCGAGACAGATGTACCGAAAATATCTCTCAATTCAGATTCCTTTTCTTTTGTGAATATATCTTTTTCTTCTTTTTTTGTTTCACGTGGAACATTTTCATTTAGCCTTTGTACTAAAGCTTCTAATTGACGTACATTTAAGTTTTCTTTAACCGTCTTTTGCATGATTATTGGAATGTTTTTTTTCTTTTTTAAACCTAGCAAAGCCTTCCCATGTCCCATTGTGAGAACACCATCCGAAATGGCATTTCTTACGACTTCGGGTAATGTAAGTAATCGTACATGGTTAGCAATATGTGGTCTACTTTTTCCTAATCTAAATGCAAGTTGTTCCTGTGTTAACTTCAAATGTTCCATTAAATTTTGATAAGCTTCTGCTTCTTCTATTGGCGTTAAATCTTCACGCTGTAAGTTTTCTAATATAGCGAGCTCCATCATCTGCTGATCCGTCAGCTCTCGAATGACAGCTGGTATTATATCTAAACTAGCAAGCTGAGAAGCTCTAAATCTTCTCTCCCCAACAACTATTTCATATTTTGAACCTTTTTTACGAAGAATAATAGGTTGTAATACACCGTGTTCTTTAATAGACTCAGTAAGCTCTTTCATCGCTTCTTGATCAAAAATTTTTCGAGGTTGATAAGGATTTGGCTTGATATCTGTTAAACTTATTTGTTCAACTTTCTCTGTTTTTATTTGATCTTCACCCGGAAAGAGTGCGTTAATACCTTTTCCTAAAGCTTTAGCCATTACGAATCACTTCCTTCGCTAGTTCTAAGTATACTTCTGCTCCTCTAGACTTCGGGTCGTAAATAATAATTGGTTCTCCATGACTAGGTGCTTCACTCAAGCGTACATTTCTAGGGATTATCGTTTTATATACTTTCTCTTGAAAGTATTTTTTTACTTCTTCAATGACTTGGATACCTAGATTCGTTCTAGCATCAAACATAGTTAATAAAACACCGTCAATCTCTAGGTTTTTGTTTAAATGCTTTTGTACAAGTCGTATAGTACTTAATAATTGACTTAAACCTTCTAAGGCATAAAACTCACATTGAACCGGAATAATAATAGCATCTGAAGCAGTCAACGAGTTTATAGTCAACAATCCAAGAGATGGTGGGCAATCAATAACGATGTAATCGTATTGATTTTCTACTTCCTGTAATGCTTTTTTTAATCGAACCTCTCGAGAAATAGTTGAAACTAATTCTATTTCTGCTCCTGCTAAAGAAATTGTAGCGGGAACAATGTAAAGATTCTCCACCTTTGTTTCTTGAATTGTTTCCAAAACACTTACATCATCTATTAAAACATCGTAAATACATTGACTTATATCGCCTTTATTAACACCTACGCCACTGGAAGCGTTTCCTTGTGGATCAATATCTACAAGTAAAACTTTCTTACCTAAGTAGGCAAGGCAGGCACTTAAGTTAACAGATGTAGTAGTCTTTCCCACACCACCTTTTTGATTGGCTATTGCAATAATTCTTCCCACTCTTGCACCTACTTTCGTCGTAATTTTTTGACTCTATTCCATTCTATCAAATTTCTCAAGAAAATTGGATATTATTCTTGTAACAAAAGAAAAACTCTTGCAATAATGCCAGAGTTTGAATTTGATAATATATTATGATTTCTTTTTAGGTATTCTCACAGTAATTTGATAAAATTCTTCCATATCTTCTTCTTCTGTTTTGATATTAATACCACTCTTGGTAACCATTGATAAGGACTGTTTTATCGTATTTAAAGCAATTCGTACGTCTTTGCTGACGGCTTTTCTTTTTGGTTTTGTTGCTTTTTTATCCTCCTTCATAGGAGGGTTTATAATTTCTTCTACTTTTTGTTCCAATTGTTTCACATTCCAATGATTTTCTATTGTCATATTCATCAATTGTATTTGTGTTTCTTTATCCTTAATTTGCATTAACGCTCTTGCATGTCTTTCCGATAACTCTTTTTTCAGAATTGCTTCTTGCACTTCTTCAGGGAGTTTTAACAGTCTTAGTTTGTTGGCAACAGTAGACTGACCTTTCCCAAGTCGTTGTGCTAATGCTTCTTGTGTAAGCTCATGTAGTTTTAGCAACTTTTGATAAGCCACCGCTTCTTCAATTGCGGTTAATTCTTCTCGTTGTAAGTTTTCTATTAATGCAATAGAAGCAGTTTCTTTGTCGCTTAAATTACGAATTATTGCTGGTACTTCTGCCCACTGCAATTTTGACATTGCTCGAAAACGCCGCTCCCCAGCAATAATTTCATACTTTTCATCATCCATTTTGCGGATGACTATTGGTTGAATTACACCATGCGTATGAATAGTCCGAGCAAGTTCCTCTATTTTTGCTTCATCAAAAACAGTTCTCGGTTGATATCTATTGGGTATTATTTTTTCAATCGCTATATTTACTACTTCTTCTAAATGATGTTTTGTGGGTTCCACAACTACATCTTGTCCTTGTTTTTCAGAGCTTCCGAAAAAACGAGAAAAAGGACTTTTCATCTAACAAGCACCACCTTTTAGAAACTCTATACACTTAATATTCACGAAAAAATTACACTACTATAAATGTTTCACGTGGAACGTTCCTCAACTTAATGCACCTTAACATACTTGCTTCTTATCTCTAATATTTAAGAATATAAACTCGTAATATTCTACTAACTTATAGATAGAAACAAGATGTTTAGTAAGGTTAAATAATAGGCGTTTTATTTGGAATACCTGGCTTTCGAGGGTATCTTTTCGGTGTGCTTTTTGTTTTAGAAAAGACATATAACGTTCTCTCACTATTTTCTATAGGTAAAAGAAATGAATTCTCTCCACTTTTCTCAGCACCTAGCACATCTAGTGCTTTTTTCGCATCTTTTAACTCATCGGAAGCACTAGCAGCCTTCATCGCAATAAACCTGCCCCCCACTTTTACAAGAGGGACACACAATTCGGATAAGACAGAGAGCCTTGCTACAGCCCTTGCAGTTACAATATCATATTTTTCTCTATATTCACTGTTTTGTCCAAATTCCTCCGCTCGAGCATGCACAAATTGAACATTGGATAAGTTTAATTCTTTACTTAAATTAGTTAAAAATTGAATTCGTTTATTTAATGAATCAACTATAGTCACTTTTATATTTGGAAAACAAATTTTTATCGGAATACTTGGAAATCCAGCCCCTGCTCCTACATCACAAACAGAGAAAGGGCCATTAAAATCTTCATAAAAGGAAGCACTAATAGAATCAAAAAAATGTTTTAAATAAACAGAAGGTTCATCTGTGATAGCTGTTAAATTCATTTTTTCATTCCACTCAACTAGTAGTTCATAATATTTTTTAAACTGTTCTAGTTGAACATCACTTAGTGAAATCCCTCTTTCATGAAGGGCTTGTTTAAATTGTTCTTCGTTCATGTAGTTCTCCTTATCATTTAAGACTATCCAGATATTTTAGCTATTTTTCCTTGTTCAATATAGATAAGCAAGATAGAAATGTCCGCTGGATTTACTCCTGATATACGAGATGCTTGTGCAATAGATAATGGACGTACTTGCTTCAATTTTTGTTTAGCTTCCGTAGCAATTCCAGAGATTGCATCATAATCAAGTTGGTCAGGAATTTTTTTGTCTTCCATTTTTTTGAGTTTTTCTACTTGTTGAAGAGATTTTTCAATATACCCTTCATATTTTACTTGAATTTCAACTTGTTCTTTTTCTTCTAATGTTAATTCTACTTCTGAAGGAACCAATTCGGCAACTAAATCATAGTGCATTTCCGTTCGCTTCAGCAAATCAGCAGCACGTATACCGTCTTTTAGTTCACTACCTTCTACACTACGTATTAATGCCTGTGTTGTTTCATTTGGTTTAATGATTAGTGTGCGTAGACGAACTAATTCATCCTCTATTCGTTTCTTTTTAGCTAAAAATTGATCATATCTCTCTTGAGGGACCAAACCGATTTCATAGCCTATTTCAAGAAGTCTTAAATCAGCGTTATCATGACGTAATAACAATCGATATTCTGCACGTGAAGTAAGTAAGCGATATGGTTCATTTGTTCCTTTTGTTACTAAATCGTCGATCAGTACTCCAATGTACGCATCTGATCTGCTTAATACTTTTTCTTCCTTGTTGAGTACTCGAAGTGCTGCGTTTATACCAGCCATTAAACCTTGGCCTGCTGCTTCTTCGTATCCAGAAGTTCCGTTAATTTGACCTGCAGTGTATAAGTTTTTAATCTTTTTCGTTTCAAGTGTTGGCCATAATTGAGTTGGTACCATTGCATCGTACTCAATTGCATAACCAGCACGCATCATTTCCGCATTTTCAAGTCCAGGAACAGAAGCTATTAGTTGTCGTTGAACATGTTCTGGTAGACTAGTCGATAAACCTTGAACATATACTTCTTTTGTATTTCTTCCCTCTGGCTCTAAGAAAATCTGATGACGCGGTTTATCATTAAATCGCACTACTTTATCTTCAATAGAAGGACAATATCTTGGTCCAGTTCCTTTAATCATACCAGAATACATAGGAGATAAATGTAAATTCTCATTAATAATTTGATGGGTTTTTTCACTTGTATATGTTAACCAACATGGTAATTGATCCATGATAAATTCAGTTGTTTCAAAACTAAATGCTCTAGGAACGTCATCACCAGGTTGAATTTCTGTTTTACTATAGTCTACTGTTTTACTATTTACACGTGGTGGTGTACCCGTTTTAAATCGAACCAAATCAAAGCCCAAATTTCGGATGCTATCCGCTAACTTAATAGAAGGTTGCTGATTGTTTGGTCCACTTGAATATTTTAAGTCACCAATGATTATTTCTCCGCGTAAAAATGTACCCGTCGTAATAACCACTGTTTCTGCTCGGTAAATAGCCCCTACTTGTGTTACTAATCCGATGATTTTCTCATCTTCGACAAGTAATTCTTCTACAACTGCTTGGTGAATCGTTAAATTATCTTGTTCTTCAAGTAGTCGTTTCATTTCATGTTGATATAACACTTTATCCGCTTGTGCACGTAGTGCTCGAACAGCTGGACCTTTCCCAGTGTTCAGCATTCTCATTTGAATATGTGTCTTATCTATTACTTTTCCCATGGCTCCGCCTAATGCGTCAATTTCACGCACAACAATTCCTTTCGCTGGCCCTCCGATGGATGGATTACATGGCATAAATGCAATCATATCAAGATTAATTGTCAAAACAAGCGTTTTTGCACCCATTTTAGCAGCTGCTAGTGCTGCTTCCACGCCTGCATGTCCTGCTCCAACAACAATCACATCGAACTTGCCTGCTTCAAAGTTTGGCATGTTCGTTACTTCCTCTCACTTTTTTATTTTCCTAAACAAAACTGTGCAAATAACTGGTCAATTAGGCTTTCTTCCACTGTATCTCCAACTATCTCGCCTAGTATTTCCCAAGTTCTTGTCACATCTATTTGAATCATATCCACTGGCACTTGATTGTGTGCAGCTTCAATTGCGTCTGTTACAGTTGCTTTTGCTAAATGTAATAAGGATATATGACGAGCATTCGATACATAAGTTAAATCCGATGCTTCAATAGATCCTTCAAAAAATAGAGTAGCTATTGCTTCTTCTAATTCATCGACCCCTTCCTCCTGAAGTAAGGAAGTCGTGACTACTCGTTTATCTCCTGCCAACCGCTTCACTTCGTCCATGTTTATTTCGGACGGTAAATCTGTTTTATTAATGATAATAATGCAATCCATACCTTCAACTGCTTCAAATAGTCGTCGGTCTTCTTCGGTTAGTTGTTCAGCATTGTTTAACACAAGCAAAAGAAGATCTGCTTCTTTTAATACTTGTCGTGACTTTTCTACACCGATTCTTTCAACAATATCTTCTGTTTCTCGAATTCCAGCAGTATCTACTAATTTTAACGGAACTCCGCGTACATTAACATACTCTTCTATAATATCTCTTGTAGTTCCCGCTATATCCGTAACAATAGCCTTGTTTTCTTGTATCAAACTATTTAATAAAGAAGACTTTCCAACGTTCGGTCTTCCGATAATTGCAGTTGAAAGTCCTTCACGAAGTATTTTTCCTTGAGATGAAGTAATTAATAACTTATCAATTTCTTCTTTTACCCAAGTACATTTATCTATCATCAGTGGAAGTGTCATTTCTTCCACATCATCATATTCTGGATAATCAATATTTACTTCTACCTGTGCCAAAGTCTCAAGAAGAGCTTGTCTTAATGTGTTAATAAGTCTAGATAATCGTCCGTCCATTTGCCCTAAAGCAACATTCATCGCTTTATCTGTTTTTGCTCTTATTAAATCCATGACAGCTTCTGCTTGCGATAAGTCGATTCTTCCATTTAAAAATGCACGTTTCGTAAACTCACCTGGCTCTGCGAGTCGTGCACCATTTATTAAAATGAGTTGTAAGACACGATTGACCGATACAAGTCCTCCATGACAATTTATCTCTATTACATCTTCTCTTGTAAATGTTTTTGGTCCTTTCATTAAGGATAGCATTACCTCTTCTACTACCTCATTCGTTTTAGGATCAACTAAATGTCCATAATGTATCGTATGAGATGCTTGTTTGAGTAAATCTTTTTCGTTTGGTGAACGAAAAATTTTATTTGCTATGGCTACTGCATTAGACCCACTGATTCTTACTATTGCTATAGCCCCTTCACCAAGCGGTGTAGAAATAGCTGCTATTGTATCAAATTCCACTAGTGTCTACCTCCTTACAGTTTACCACTTATCCACATGTGAATAAGTAAACGAACACGACTATCTAACATATAACGATACCACAAAATACCCAAAATCAGAAGCATAGATACTTTTATTCGTGTGAACAAAATGTACCAATTTAACCATATCAATTATCCTTCGTATAAATGGGACGTACCCAGGCTGACATTATTCTCCTACTTCCTTTACGATTCGCGGTATTTGCTAATAAGGTGAAACCTCAATCAGTCGGGGTTTTCCGACGCACAGTCCGCTTTCCTTCCACTGATTGTTAGTTGTGTCTCACATGATGTTACGTACTTAGTCTGGGATCATTTTATCGGGCGCATGCCAGCAGTTGACCTCACACTTATCTTTTCGCTTTAAAATTTAAAAAATGGATTTCAGCTATAGAGAGCTAAAACCCATTTATTTTTTACTTTATTGGTTCTATAACTAAATAACGATTTGGATCTGTTCCCATTGAATAGGTTTCTATATCCACTCGAACAGTTAGTGCATGATGAATTATTTTTCTTTCAAAAGAAGACATTGGTTCAAACTCTACCTTTTTACCAGTACGAACAGCTTTATCTGCCATTCTTTCTGCAAGCTGCTCGAGCGATTCTCTTCTACGCTCTCGGTAATTTCCAACATCTAATTTAATAATAATAAAGGAATTAGAAAACTTATTAGCGACAAGCTGGGATAAATTTTCAAGCGCATTTAGTGTTTGTCCACGCTTTCCTATTAGTAATGCCGCTTTTTCACTATTTAGATGAAGATGAACAAACTTTCCATCTCTTTTTTCAGTTATTACTAAATCATCTATTTTCATCTCTTTAGCGATTTTCTCTATATATTGAATAGTTTCCTCTACCGCTAACTCGTTTGTTTGCTGCTTTACAGGTGCTTCTTCTTTCACAATTAGATCACTTTCTTCTGTGTTATGAGCCTGGACCTGTTGGGGTTGTTCTATTTCTACTTTTTCCGTTTTAGGAATTTCTTCTACTATTTCTTCTTTTAAAACAGTTACTTGTACAACTGCAGGCTTTACTCCAAATCCTAGAAAGCCTTTTTTACCCTCTTCCACTACTGTAATCGACACATCTTGCATGGGTACTCCTAGCTTTTCTAGTGCAATAGTTATAGCTTCTTCTTTTGTAGGTGCAGTTTGCGTAATCTGATTCATTTTTTAGCCCCTCCCGATTTAACAGGTTCCTTTGCTTTCTTGTTCCAAGGTTTATAAATGAATAAATTTTGAATAATAGAGATTATGTTTCCGATAACCCAATATAATGTTAATGCAGCCGGTAATACAATACCAAATCCGATAATCATAAACGGCATAATATACATCATAATTTTCATTTGCGGATTATCCATAGCCGGACCTGTACGTAAAACGATCAATTGCATAATACCAGCAAGAACTGCAAGTATTATACTAGGCTCTGCTAATGCAAATCCTAAAAAGTCACCTAGATTGATTTCTGGTGTATTATTCATACGGCTAATTGCATGATAAAAACCGATTAGTATTGGCATTTGGATAAACACCGGCAAACATCCAGCAGCTGGATTGATTCCTCTTTCTTTAAAAAGAGCCATCATTTCTTGCTGATACTTTTGCTGAGTTACCGCATCTTTAGAACTGTATTTTTCTTTTAATTTTTGTAATTCAGGTTGTACTTCTTGCATGTTTTTCGAGCTTTTTGTCTGTTTAATCATTAAAGGTAAGATTATTAAGCGAATAATAATGGTTACCGTAATAATTCCTAAACCATAAGTGCCTAGTAAATCTTTAAAGTAAGTAATAGCTGAAACTAATGGCCAAACGATGTAATGATTCCAAAATCCTTCTGAATCAGAATAGATCGGCTCATTAAATTCAGAACAACCAGCAAGTAGTGCAGTTACTACTACTAGTAATAGTACTAATGATAATCTTTTTTTCAACCTTCTTTCCCCCTAATTATATATCTTCATTTCATCTTACCATTTCTAAGAAAGTCTACACTAGCTTTTCTTTTTGATTGCCTTTGCAATTTTTAAAACATGTTCCAAACTTTTTTTGGTTTCATGAAAATCTAGCTTGGCCGCCGGATTTCTGGCGATAATTATATAATCCATTTTCGAATACACTTGATCATGTATTTCTAAAAAGGTTTGTCTAATATATCTTTTTATACGATTTCGAACTACTGCATTCCCTACTTTTTTACTGACCGACAATCCTACACGATAATAATCATCTTCTTTTGCTAGGCAATAGACAACGAATTGTCTATTAGCAAATGACTTTCCTTTTTTAAAGATCTCTTGAAACTCTGCATTTCTTTTTATTCGTTGTCTTTTATTCATCGTTTCACCTGCTCCGACTAATCGTTATAAAAGAAAAAAAAGACCACTGAATGGTCAGTGGACTTATGCTGATAATACTTTTCTTCCTTTTGCACGGCGTGCTGCTAATACGCGGCGACCGTTTTTAGTACTCATACGTGCGCGGAAACCGTGGTTTTTGCTACGTTTACGGCTATTTGGTTGGAATGTACGTTTCATCTATATGACACCTCCTGAGTGATCATCTTACAAATTTCTTTAGACAGTCTCCGATATTATATATAACTACTGTGATTATGTCAATCACTTTTCCAATACTTATAGTCCTATTTTATAAAGATAGTTTATCCACAATTATTATTACTCCCCCTTTTTGTTTGTGTATAAAAAAATAAACACAAAAAATATCCACAAGACTTATGAACATGTTCTAAACATAATCATACCTTGTGGACAACCTGGAATGTTAATAATTTGATAATTGTGGATAACTCTTAAATCTCTTGTAATTACAATGTTTTTTTGTTACGATATTTGTGTTTTACTTTTTCAATTAAATTTTACCATTTTTTCTTATCCACAGTTGTTAATAATCTGTGGATAAGTTTTTCCACGTACGTTTACAATATTTATCCACAGGAAGTGGATTTGTGTATATGTCTTAAATCTATACATATTAATTATTTTTGCAAGTTGTAAATATGAACGTTTTACTACTCGAAAAAAGGAGACTAGATTATTGGAACATTTAGAAGAACTTTGGGCAAAGGTTCTCTCTGAAGTAGAAAAGAAAACATCGAAACCTAGTTTTGAAACTTGGTTAAAGTCGACGAAGCTACTTTCATATAAAGGAGAGACTGTTACAATAGCTGCGCCGAATTCCTTCGCAAGAGACTGGCTTGAAAACCACTATGTCCATTTAATTGCTGGAATTTTGACAGAAGTGACTGGTAACGAACTTCTTATTTCTTTTGTTGTACCAAAGAACCAAGACGTAGAAGATTTTGATATACCAAAACCGAAAATCCCTAACAATAATGGAGAACAATCTGAGTTTTCCCCTGGAATTTTAAATTCTAAATACACGTTTGATACTTTTGTTATTGGATCAGGAAACCGCTTCGCTCATGCTGCTTCTTTAGCTGTAGCAGAGGCACCTGCAAAAGCATATAATCCTCTATTCATATATGGAGGAGTTGGACTCGGAAAAACCCACTTAATGCATGCGATTGGTCATTATGTACAAGAACACGATCCCAATGCAAAAGTGGTTTATTTATCTTCTGAAAAGTTTACGAATGAATTCATTAACTCTATTCGTGACAATAAAACCATTGAATTTCGCAATAAATATCGGAACATAGATGTCCTGTTAATAGATGATATTCAATTCCTTGCCGGAAAAGAATCAACTCAAGAAGAATTTTTTCATACTTTCAATGCGTTACATGAAGAATCCAAACAAATTGTTATTTCAAGTGATAGGCCACCAAAAGAAATACCTACATTGGAAGATCGACTCCGTTCTCGCTTTGAATGGGGCTTAATAACCGATATAGCGCCACCAGACTTAGAAACAAGAATTGCTATTTTACGTAAAAAGGCAAGAGCTGACGGACTAGACATTTCGGATGAAGTAATGGCCTATATAGCAAATCAAATCGATTCAAATATTCGGGAATTAGAAGGCGCACTAATACGTGTTGTTGCTTATTCTTCTCTTGTCAATAAGGATATAAACCCTGAACTTGCAACAGAGGCTCTAAAAGATATCATGCCTAACGCACGTCCAAGAATTATTACTATTTTAGACATCCAAAAAGTAGTTGGGGAACATTTTCATATTAGACTGGAAGATTTTTCCGCTAAAAAACGAACTAAATCTATTGCATTTCCTCGTCAAGTTGCCATGTATCTTTCTAGAGAATTAACCGACTTTTCTCTGCCGAAAATTGGGGAAGAGTTTGGTGGTCGAGATCATACGACTGTTATTCATGCACACGAGAAGATTTCTAAAATGCTTAAAGATGATACAAATTTGCAAGATGACTTAAAACAAATAAAAACTATTTTAGGGAGATAAAAAATATTGTGGATAAGTTTATTCTTTATCCTTTTACTTAAGAACAACTTATTCACATGTGGATAATCAGTCATAGCAGGGTTAAGATACACTTATCAACATATCCACAAGCCCTATTACTATATCTATTATTCTTTTAAATAAATAATAACTATATAAGTGAGGTACAAAAATGAAATTCGAAGTAATGAGAGATAGTTTATTAGAGGGATTAAATGACGTGATGAAAGCAGTAAGTTCGAAAACAACTGTCCCAATATTAACTGGTCTTAAATTAGAAGTTTCACAAAAAGGACTCTATATCACGGGCAGTGATTCAGACATCACTATTCAAACGTATATTCCGACAGAAAAAAATGGAGAACAAATTATTAAAGTAACAGAATCAGGAACTATAGTTCTACAAGCTCGAGTGTTCAATGAGATTGTACGAAAACTACCTACTAACGAAGTGGAAATCGAAGTAACCAATCAATTTCAAACACATATTCGTTCAGGTAAATCAGAGTTTAACTTAATTGGTCTAGATGCATCTGAGTATCCATTGCTTCCTCAAATTGAAGAGGATCGCCAATTCTTTATTCCTTCTGATTTATTAAAATCAATTATTAGAGAAACGGTATTTGCTGTCTCTACTTCAGAAAGTCGCCCAGTACTAACAGGTGTTAATTGGCAAGTAAAAGAAGGAGAGCTTCACTGTGTAGCAACAGACAGCCATCGTTTGGCTAAAAGAAAAACAGCACTAAAAGATTTGCCTCAAGAAGAATATAGTGTTGTTATTCCTGGGAAAAGCTTAAATGAATTAAACAAAATATTAGAAGAAACGTCCTCTGAAGTAGCGATTGTTATGACACAACAACAAATACTGTTTAAAACAGGAGATGTGTTATTCTATTCAAGGTTGTTAGAAGGAAATTATCCTGATACGTCAAGGTTGATTCCAAATGAATATAAAACAACGATTTTAGTTAACGGAAAATCATTACTTCAAGCAATTGATCGAGCTTCTTTACTGGCGAGAGAAGAAAGAAATAATGTTGTTCGTTTTTCAACTATCGGTGACGGTTTTGTTGAAGTGTCCTCCAATTCACCTGAAATAGGAAATGTAGAAGAACAAATTCAAGCAGAATCTATAGATGGTGAAGAGTTGAAACTTTCTTTTAGTGCAAAATATATGATGGATGCTTTAAAAGCAATCGATGGTCAAGACGTAAAAATCTTGTTCTCCGGAGCAATGAGACCTTTTGTACTAAAATCTGTTCACGATGATTCTATTTTGCAGCTTATATTACCGGTAAGAACTTATTAATTAAGTTGAAAAATTTAATAATAAATGGGGATAGTCACTATCGTGGCTATCTTTTTTACGCTGGAGAAAATTATCAACAATGTGGATAACTTTGCATGTAACTAAACGGTTTATTTATACAGCTTAGTTTTGTAAAAAGTATCTGAAGTGGAATAGAGGAAATAGTTCACTAAACTAAGAGGTTACTTGTCGTAAGATTACAATGACTATTACGTATAAAACTTCGAAAACAAGCTACATTGCAAACCATTTACACTTTTTTTTACTTATTCGGTTATTTGGAGTAAAATGAAGGGATAATGAAAATGAGAAGAGGTTGAATTATTGTTGGAAGAGATTCGTTTTGACTCAGAATTTATTACACTTGGTCAACTATTGAAAATGACAGATGCAATAGATTCAGGTGGAATGGCCAAATGGTTTTTAAGTGAACATGCCGTTTACGTGAATGGTGAAGTAGAAGATCGAAGAGGCCGTAAGCTACGTCACAAAGACGTTGTAAATATTCCGGGGGTAGGAAGATTCCAGATGATTGGACCAGAGAACGGGGATTAACATGTATATTGAACGGTTAGAGTTAAAAGATTTCCGTAATTATGAATCAATTGAGTTGGACTTTTCCTCCAAAATAAATGTCTTTATCGGAGAAAATGCACAAGGGAAAACAAATTTGATGGAGTCCCTTTATGTGTTGTCGATGGCAAAATCCCACAGAACTTCCAATGACAAAGAATTGATACGTTGGGAAGCAGACTATGGTAAAATAAGAGGGGCTATTCAAAAAAAGTATGGTCATTTGCCTTTAGAATTAACGTTGTCAAAAAAAGGTAAAAAAGCGAAAGTTAATCACTTAGAACAAAAAAAACTAAGTAATTATATCGGGCAGCTAAATGTCGTCATGTTTGCCCCGGAAGATTTGTACTTAGTAAAAGGAAGTCCACAAGTTAGAAGGCGGTTTCTGGATATGGAAATCGGCCAAATTTCCCCTGTTTATTTACATGATTTACTTCAATTCCAAAAGATATTAAAACAACGAAATCATATATTAAAACAAAATCAAGGGAAACCTTTTCTTAAGGATGTTATGTTTGATGTGTATACGGAACAATATATAGATGCTGCAGTGAAAGTAATCCAAAAAAGATTTCAATTTATGGATTTACTGCAAAAGTGGGCAGAACCAATCCATTTTGGTATATCTAGAGGTTTAGAAAAGTTGACCGTTTCATATAATTCCACTTCTGGCATTAAAGCAGATTGGACAGAGAACGAGATGAAAGAACATCTTGAAAAAAAAATAACAGATAATCAAAAAAGAGAACTTGATCGTGGAGTGACCTTAACAGGTCCGCATCGAGATGATCTTCAATTTTTCGTTAATGATTATGATGTTCAAATATATGGATCACAAGGCCAACAACGAACAACGGCTTTGTCTTTAAAATTAGCTGAAATCGAATTGATAAAACAGGAGGTAGGTGAAGCTCCTGTTTTATTGCTGGATGACGTTCTATCAGAATTAGATGACTATAGACAATCGCATTTGTTAAATACGATTCAAGGTGATGTCCAAACGTTTGTTACAACTACAAGTGTAGAAGGCATTGCACATGATACGATTCAACATGCAAAAATGTTTCATGTGGAACAAGGAGCAGTTATCGATTAATAAAAATTATACTTTTAAAGACATGAGTCACCATTATTGAAGTGATGAAAGAGTAGGTGAGCAAGTTGGCTATGGAAGAAAAAGAGTTAGAAAAATCTTATGATGCCGATCAGATACAAGTATTAGAAGGGTTAGAAGCAGTTAGAAAACGTCCAGGTATGTACATCGGTACTACCAGTTCGAAGGGACTTCACCATCTTGTGTGGGAAATAGTGGATAACAGTATTGACGAAGCACTTGCTGGATACTGTGATCATATTATCGTAACAATTGAAAAAGACAATTGGATTCGAGTAGAAGACAATGGTCGTGGTATACCTGTAGATATACAAGAAAAAATGGGTAAACCTGCCGTCGAAGTTATTATGACCGTCTTACATGCAGGTGGTAAATTTGGTGGTGGCGGCTACAAAGTATCAGGTGGACTTCATGGTGTTGGGGCCTCCGTAGTAAATGCTCTTTCCGAGTTTACAGAAGTATATGTAAAACGTGATGGAAAAATTCATTGTATCAAATTTGAACGTGGTGCTGTGATCGCTCCTTTGGAAGTTATTGGAGAAGCGGATATAACTGGTACAACTACGCGATTTAAAGCAGATGCGGAAATTTTTACGGAAACTACTATATATGAATTTGATATATTGGCCCATCGTGTTCGTGAATTAGCTTATTTAAATCGTGGTTTGTCGATAACAATTGCTGATGAAAGAGAAGGCCAAGAACAATCCGTTAAGTATTTCTATGAAGGCGGAATAAAATCATACGTTGAAGATTTAAATAAAACAAAAGAGCCGATTACGGAAGAAGCTATTTTTGTAGAAGGAGAAAAAGATGGAATTGCCGTTGAAATTGCTATGCAATACAACTCTGGTTACGCGTCTAATATATTATCCTTTGCAAACAATATTAATACGTATGAGGGTGGAACGCATGAGTCTGGATTTAAGACAGCACTAACTCGTGTGATTAATGACTATGCTAGAAAAAATGGTTTGTTAAAAGAAGCAGATGCCAATTTAACCGGGGATGATGTTCGTGAAGGATTAACAGCCATTGTTTCTGTAAAACATCCAGATCCTCAATTCGAAGGACAAACAAAAACGAAACTTGGTAACTCCGAAGTGAGTACCATTACAAATAGCTTGTTTTCAGAGGGTTTTGATCGGTTTTTGTTAGAAAACCCACA
Source organism: Psychrobacillus lasiicapitis (assembly GCF_006861795.1). Lineage (GTDB taxonomy): Bacteria > Bacillota > Bacilli > Bacillales_A > Planococcaceae > Psychrobacillus > Psychrobacillus lasiicapitis. The sequence continues at coordinate 102,793 of NZ_VDGH01000015.1, forward strand.
AACTGCCCGTAAAGTTGTTGAAAAAGGACTTATGGCTGCAAGAGCACGAGTTGCTGCGAAAAAAGCTCGTGAATTTACACGTAGAAAGTCAGCATTAGAAGTTTCTAGTCTACCGGGGAAACTTGCAGATTGTTCTTCACGTGTACCTGCGGAAAGTGAACTGTACATCGTAGAAGGTGACTCTGCTGGTGGATCGGCTAAATCAGGTCGTGACCGTCATTTTCAAGCTATTTTACCTTTAAGAGGAAAAATCCTAAACGTAGAAAAAGCACGCTTAGATCGAATTTTAGGAAATGCTGAAATTCGAGCAATGATTACTGCACTAGGAACTGGCATTGGCGAAGAGTTTACATTAGAAAAAGCCCGTTACCATAAAATTATTATTATGACGGATGCTGATGTTGATGGAGCGCATATTCGAACTTTATTGCTTACTTTTTTCTTCCGTTTCATGAGACCGCTAATCGAAGCTGGTTATGTATATGCTGCACAACCACCTTTGTATCAAGTGAAACAAGGGAAACACGTCGAATATTGCTATAATGATGAACAATTAAAAGAAATTTTAGATCGCTTACCGAAAACGTCCAAACCGAATATTCAGCGTTATAAAGGTCTCGGGGAAATGGATGCAGAGCAACTTTGGGAAACAACAATGGACCCAGATGCACGTACATTACTCCAAGTGAACTTAGATAATGCAATGGAAGCAGATGCGGTATTTGAACAGCTAATGGGTGAAGAAGTAGAACCGAGACGTCTATTCATCGAAGAAAATGCTGTATATGTGAAAAACTTAGATATTTAAGAATGTGTGTGACTGGAGGTCTTTAGGATGTCAGAAATACCGAATAAAGGTGTCAAGGGGATCAATATTAGTACAGAAATGAGAACCTCATTTCTAGACTATGCGATGAGTGTTATTGTATCCCGTGCCTTACCAGACGTACGTGACGGGCTAAAGCCTGTACATCGTCGAATTTTATATGGTATGCAAGAGTTGGGGAATACACCTGATAAACCTCATAAAAAATCAGCTCGTATTGTAGGAGACGTAATGGGGAAATACCATCCACATGGTGACTCCTCAATTTACGAAGCAATGGTACGTATGGCACAGCATTGGAGCTACCGCTATATGTTAGTAGATGGACATGGTAACTTTGGTTCGGTTGATGGTGATGGAGCAGCTGCAATGCGTTACACCGAATCTAGAATGTCTAAAATTGCGATGGAGTTATTGCGTGATATTAATAAAAACACAATAGATTACAAAGATAACTATGATGGACAGGAAAAAGAGCCTGTTGTATTACCAAGTAGATTTCCTAACTTGCTTGTAAATGGAGCTTCTGGGATTGCAGTTGGTATGGCAACGAATATTCCTTCTCATAATTTAGGAGAAGTAATTGATGGAGTTTTAGCATTGTCTGAAAATCCTGCGATTACGATAGAGGAATTGATGGGAATAATCCCAGGTCCAGACTTTCCAACAGGCGGTATTATTTTAGGGAAAAGTGGTATTCGTCGTGCATTCGAAACGGGTAGAGGTTCTATACTAATTCGTGCAAAAGTCGAAATTGAACAAAAAGCTAGCGGTAAAGAAGTAATTATCGTTACAGAGTTACCATATCAAGTAAATAAGGCTCGTTTAATAGAAAAAATTGCAGAATTAGTTCGTGATAAAAAAATTGATGGAATTACACATTTAGCAGATGAATCTGATCGTAACGGTATGCGAATTGTTATTGAAGTAAGAAAAGATGCAAACTCCCACGTACTTTTAAATAATTTGTATAAACAAACGGCATTACAATCTAGTTTTGGCGTTAATATGCTAGCCCTTGTAGATAACCAACCAAAAGTATTAAACATAAAAGAAATGCTTTATTATTACTTAGAACATCAAAAAGTGGTTATCCGTCGTCGTACACAATATGAATTGAATAAAGCGGAAGATCGAGCTCATATTTTAGAAGGTTTACGAATTGCTTTAGATCATATTGACGAAATCATTGCTTTAATTCGTGCATCTCGAACAGGAGAAGAAGCGAAAAATGGCTTGATGGAGAAATTTAATTTATCTGAACGCCAGGCCCAAGCAATTTTAGATATGCGTTTACAACGTTTAACGGGCTTAGAAAGAGATAAGATTGAAGAGGAGTATACAGCTTTAGTTAAACTAATCGAAGAACTAAAATTCATCTTAGCAAATGAGTATCGAGTAGTTGAGATTATACGAGAAGAAATTACAGAAATTAAAGATCGTTATGCAGATAAGCGCCGAACTGAAATTGTTGCCGGTGGAGCAGAAGTTTTAGAAGACGAAGATTTAATACCTGTAGAAAACTCCGTACTTACTTTGACAAATAAAGGGTACATCAAACGATTGCCTGCTAATACGTATAAGAGTCAAAAACGTGGTGGTCGAGGAGTTCAAGGGATGGGTACAAACGAAGATGATTTTGTAGAACATCTATTGTATACATCCACACACGATACTATTTTATTCTTTACGAATAAAGGTAAAGTTTTCCGTGCCAGAGGATTTGAAATACCTGAGTACGGTCGAACAGCAAAAGGATTACCGCTTATTAACTTACTAGGTGTGGATAAAGATGAACAAGTTACAGCAATGATTCCAATGGCATCCTTTGAAGAAGATAGCTATTTCATTTTTACGACAAAGCATGGTGTAACCAAACGTACACCTGTCTCTGGGTTTGCGCATATTCGAGCAAATGGTTTGATCGCCATTTCATTGCGTGAGGATGATGAATTGATTGCTGTTCGTTTGACGGATGGTAATAAACAAATAATCATTGGAACAAGGCAAGGTAAGCTAGTTCGATTTGAAGAAACTGATATACGCTCTATGGGTAGAACTGCCGGTGGGGTAAGAGGTATCCGTTTAAAAGACGATGACTATGTGGTAGGTATGGAAATTATAGAACCGGACCAAGAAATATTAGTTGTTACAGAAAATGGCTATGGAAAACGTACACCGGAATCTGAGTATCGTTTACAAAGTCGCGGTGGTATGGGTGTGAAAACATGTCAAATTACCGATAAGAACGGGCCTTTATCCGCTGTTAAGGCAGTAGATGGAACAGAAGATTTAATGTTAATTACGATAAATGGTATGCTCATTCGAATGGACGTAAAAGATATTTCTATAACGGGTAGAAGTACGCAAGGTGTCCGACTAATGAGACTTGCAGATGATGAGCTAATAGCTACCGTTGCAAAAGTTGAAAAAGAAGAGGATGAAGATATAGAGGTAGAAGAAAATCCTTCTACTGATACGGAATCTTCCTCTACAGAAGAAATAAGTGAATAAGTAAATGAAAACACTCTTAAACAAATTTGTTTAAGAGTGTTTTTCATACATATACAGTAACCAATAATATTTAGTATAATTAAAGAAACATTTAGAAAAAGGAGGGAATGGAATGTACCAGGCTTTAGAAAAGTTAGAGGAATTGAGATTGGGAAGTGTCCTTGCTGAAGATATTTTGGTTAATACAAAAAACCCCATTATTCGAAAGGACACGAAAATAACAAGAGAGCATATTCAAGTGTTACGTGCCTTTAATGTTAAGAAAGTACCTATAATAATAGAAAATGTATTTGGTAGAACGGAAGAAGAAATAAATAAATTAAACGAAGAGCAAGTAAATACTATACAAAATAAAGATGAACCGGCTATCCAAACAAATTTTATAAAACTATACAATGATGCGATAAATAGTTTTTATAAAGAATTTTCTTCTTGGGAAGCTGGGATAAAAGTAGATTTAGCGAAATTACGCAATATAATTATGCCCTTAGTTGAAAGGGCTATGGACGACAAAAAAATCTTTTCTTACTTAAATAGTCTTTCTTCTATAGATAACTATATTGCCCATCATTCGATTGCTGTTGGTATAATAGCGGGTGCAATAGCAAAAAAAATGAACTATCCATCAGGAATGATTAAGCAAATAGCAACTGCCGGTTTGTTAGCAGATATAGGAATGGCAAAAGTGGATGTGAAGATTAGAGCGAAAAAGTCCTATTTAACTGAAGCCGATTTTTCAGAGATTAAAAAACATACTATATATAGCTTAAAAATGATACAAGATTCTCCTCTATTGAAATCAGAACTGAAGCTAGCAATCTTTCAGCATCACGAGCGTTTAGATGGCAGTGGTTATCCAAAAGGAGAAAAATTGGACAAAATATCGGTTTACTCTCAAATAATAGCTGTAGCAGATGTTTACCATGCCATGACATCTGAACGTGTTTATCGTGCGAAGAGCTCCTCATTCAAAGTATTAGAGATGATAAAAGAAGAAGAGTTTGGCAAATATAATATCGAAGCCGTTCATGCGTTAATTTCACTTGTGGGTGATTTGCCGATCTCCACTTGTGTAAACTTGTCAGATGGAAGTACAGGAGAAGTAGTATTTTCTCATAGAGATTCCCCAATGAGACCTATGATTCGTTTAACAGAAACTGGTCAAATAATTGACTTAGCTGCTAAAAGATCTTTGTACATAGAGAGTATTATAGAATGACTTAAAAATAACTCTTTCCTTATTTCTGCCTTATTTCTAGCTGAAAAGGAAAGAGTTTAATTTTTTTAGATTAAAGTGTTGACATATATGCGGAACCTTGATATTATATAGAAGTCGTCAAAACGAGACAACAACATGAACATTGAAAACTGAACATGCAAAACGTTAAGATATAGCTTTTCAGATTAACTTGTTAGTCTGATAGCAAAACAATTATGACATCATTTAATGATGATGCCAGCAAAACAAAATGAGCTTTTTAAGTTCTCTATTATGGAGAGTTTGATCCTGGCTCAGGACGAACGCT
>NZ_VDGH01000016.1 GCF_006861795.1 Psychrobacillus lasiicapitis
GATAAATTTAGCTTTCATGTTGTTCGGAAAAGGGTGTAAAATGTTTTAAATTCCTGCTAATAAGAAAATTAACGGAGGTTTTCATTTTGACAAAGCGTAAATTTGGTTTAGGACTATCATTTGTATTAGCTGCCGGTACTATTCTTGGAGCTTGTGGCGCAAAAGACGAAGAAACAAAAACTTCAACAGGTTCAGAAGGTACAGACACTGGAACTACAGAAACAAAAGATTTCTCTTTAGCTATGGTAACGGATGTTGGTGGGGTAGATGATAAATCTTTCAACCAATTAGCATGGGAAGGTATCGAAGCATTCGGTAAAGAAAATGGCCTTGAAAAAGGTGACGGCGGCTATGATTACCTTCAATCTTCATCGGACGCTGATTATATCACAAACTTAAATAGCTTAGTACGTCGTGATTTCGATGTAGTTTATGGAATCGGTTTCTTAATGGAAGAACCAATTGGTAATATTGCAGATCAACAACCAGATGCACAACTTGCTATTATTGATGCTATTGTTGATAAACCCAATGTTGCTTCTGTAATGTTTAAAGAGCAAGAAGGTTCTTTCTTAGCGGGTGTAGCAGCTGCATTAATGTCTGAATCCAAAAAAATTGGTTTCGTTGGAGGAATGGAAATTCCAGTTATCGAACGTTTCGAAGCAGGATTTGTTGAAGGTGTAAAAGCTGTAGATCCAAGTATTAAAGTAGATGTACAATACACTGGTAAATTCGATGATGCAGCACTTGGTAAAACAACTGCTAACCGTATGTATTCTTCAGGCATTGATATTATTTTCCACGCAGCTGGTGGTACTGGTAACGGTGTATTCGCAGAAGCTAAAGAACGTAAAACAAAAGATTCAAATGCAAATGTATGGGTAATCGGAGTTGACTCTGACCAATACGAAGAAGGTGCTGTTGGTGATACGAACATTACACTTACTTCTATGCAAAAACGTGTAGACGTTGCAGTACAAACAATTGCAAAAGAAGCAATGGATGGAAACTTCCCAGGTGGGAAAACAGTAACTTATGGTTTAGCAGAAAAAGGGGTACAGCTTGCTGACTCTCGTGGAGCTATTCCACAAGATATTCTAGACCAAATCGAAGAATACTCTAAAAAAATCGTTGATGGTGAAATTACTGTTCCTGAAACAGTAGAATAATAGGTTTATTTAATATCATAAAGGCTGATACTTATTCGGCCTTTATGATATTTTAATTAATAGAAGAAAGATTTTAAAAAGTTAAAGTTTTTCCTGTATTAATTTGGTACTAGTATAGTAGGGATTCAAGATGAAGTAAAAGAGCAACAAGAACAATTAGAGTGGGATGAATTTTATAATGAGACCATTGTCCCAAAGATGCTTTGAAGTTAGCCATTAGTGAGCTACTAAAATCATACATCAAATCGAATTAGGTGAATTAGTAGGACCTTAAGAAGGAAATATGCCACGTCAAGTACTTGTTAAGAAAATCGCCGTCGATACTGATTTTATATGACGAAACGATTACAAATAGATAAAGTTTCTGTAAAGTTAATAGTTAAAAAATTTATAAAAGTATTTATTTCGCCAATTAAAAGTGTTATAGTATGACTGATTAGTAGGAATGTTTTACATCAGAGGTCTGATCTCTAAAAATGGTGGTGTTTTTATATGACAATAAAAGTAGATCATCGTCATTTATATCTTCAAGTGATTGATCGTATAAAAGAAGACATTGAAAATGGCATATTCAAGGAAAAGGAAAAACTTCCTTCTGAGTTTGAATTAGCAAAATCACTAGGTGTCAGTCGTGCAACTTTAAGAGAAGCTCTACGTCTTTTGGAAGAAGAAAATGTAATCGTCAGACGACATGGAGTCGGGACGTTTGTTAACTCAAAACCCGTATTTACATCGGGTATTGAACAGCTTTCGAGTATTTCTTCTATGATTCGAAGTGCCGGTATGGAACCAGGTACAATCTATCTGAGTTCGATGCAATCGCTTCCAACTGAAGAAGATATGAATCGCTTTGAATGTAAGGACGAGCAATGGATTATTTCTATGGAACGAGTCCGTACTGCAAATGGCGAACCAGTAGTGTATTGTGTGGATAGAGTTCCAAAAAAATACTTACCGGGGGACTTTCTCCTGAGAGAAGAAGGATCTATTTTTTCAGCGCTAGAGGAATCTGGGGAAATTCGCGTATCCCATGCGGTCGCATACATTGATCCTGTTGGATACCATGAAGTTGCTTCTCCTACACTAAATTGTGCACCGGAGACGTCTTTGCTNCGAGCAGATAAATTTAGCTTTCATGTTGTTCGGAAAAGGTTGTAAAATGTTTCAATTCCTGCTAATAAGAAAATAAATGGAGGTTTTCATTTTGACAAAACGTAAATTTGGTTTAGGTCTTTCACTTGTACTAGCTGCTGGTACGATTCTTGGCGCTTGTGGTACTAAAGACGATGAAAAAGCATCAACTGGTTCAGAAGGTGCAGACAAAGGTACAGAATCAACAGATTTCTCTATTGCAATGATCACAGACGTTGGTGGAGTAGACGATAAATCTTTTAACCAATCAGCTTGGGAAGGTTTTCAAGCATGGGGGAAAGAACATGGTCTTGAAAAAGGCGATGGTGGTTTTGACTATCTTCAATCAGCAGGAGATGCTGATTACGTAACAAACTTAAATAACTTAGTACGTCGTGATTTCGACATCGTTTATGGTATTGGTTTCTTATTAGAAGAACCGATTGCAACAATTGCAGACCAAAAACCGGATAACAAATTCGTAATTCTTGATGGTGTTGCGGATCGACCAAACGTTGTTTCAGTATTGTTTAAAGAACAAGAAGTAGCATACCTTGCTGGTGTTGCAGCTGCACTTATGTCAGAAACTAAACAAGTTGGTTTCGTTGGAGGAATGGAAATTCCAGTTATCGAGCGTTTCGAAGCAGGATTCGTTGAAGGTGTTAAAGCAGTAGATCCAAGTATTAAAGTAGATGTTCAATATACTGGTAAATTTGATGATGCTGCACTTGGTAAAACAACTGCTAACCGTATGTATTCTTCAGGTGTAGATATTATTGCACACGCTGCTGGTGGTACTGGTAACGGTGTATTTGCGGAAGCAAAAGAACGTAAAACAAAAGATCCGAATGCAAATGTATGGGTAATCGGAGTTGACTCTGACCAATACGAAGAAGGTGCTGTTGGCGATTCTAACGTAACACTTACTTCTATGTTGAAAAAAGTTGGAACTGCGGTACAAGACGTTGCAAATGATGCAATGGCTGGAAACTTCCCAGGTGGAACTACTTTAACTTATGGACTAGCTGAAAATGGTGTTGAACTTGCTGATTCTCGTGGAGCTATCCCGCAAGAAATTTTAGACCAAATTAAAGAGTATTCAGATAAAGTTGCTTCTGGTGAAATTACTGTTCCTGAGACAGTTGAATAATTAGTTTACGAACATCATAAAGATCGATGTGAATCGGTCTTTATGATATTTTAATTAATAGATGAAAGATTTTAAAAATTTAAAGTCTTTCCTGTATTAATTTTGTACTAGTATAGTAGGGAGTGAATTCATTGGAATATGTAATAGAGATGCTAGGCATTCGAAAAGAGTTTGGATCATTTGTTGCGAATGATAATATTACTCTCCAATTAAAAAAAGGAGAGATTCATGCTCTTTTAGGAGAAAATGGAGCTGGAAAATCCACTCTCATGAATGTGCTATTTGGTCTATATCAACCGGAAGCCGGCGAGATAAAAGTAAAAGGGAAGACTGTGAAAATAACGGATCCGAACGTAGCAAATGATCTTGGTATTGGTATGGTGCATCAGCATTTTATGCTTGTAGAAAATTTCACTGTAACAGAAAATATTATTTTAGGGAACGAACTAACGAAAAGCGGTGTTATCGACATTAAAGATGCTGCGAAAAAAATCCAATCCCTATCAGAGATGTATGGATTGGCAGTAGATCCTTACGCTAAAATTGAAGATATATCTGTTGGTATGCAACAGCGTGTTGAAATTTTAAAAACACTATATCGAGGAGCAGAAATATTAATATTCGATGAACCGACCGCATCTCTTACTCCTCAAGAAATTATTGAGCTCATTCAAATTATGAAGCGACTCATTCAAGAAGGTAAATCGATTATTATTATCACGCACAAACTAAAAGAGATTATGGATGTTTCAGACAGAGTAACTGTTATACGTAAAGGAGAAGGAATTGGAACCGTTATCACGGCTGAAACCAATCCAAATGAACTTGCATCTCTAATGGTTGGTAGACAAGTAGATTTTACGACAGTCAAAGTGGATGCCAATCCTACCGATGACGCTTTAGTTATAAAAAATCTAGTTGTTACCGATTATCGCGGAGTGGAAAGAGTAAAAGATTTGAGTTTAACCGTACGTAAAGGTGAGATTTTAGGTATTGCTGGAATTGATGGAAATGGCCAATCCGAGTTAATCGAAGCAATTACCGGATTAAGAAAGTCAAAAAGCGGCTCCATCTCGATCAATGGAAAAGATATAACAAACAAAAAACCTCGTAAAGTGACGGAATCAGGCATTGGACATATACCACAGGACCGTCATAAACATGGATTAGTATTAGATTTTCCTATTGGACATAATATTGCTTTACAAACTTATTATGAAAATCCAATTTCTAAAAATGGAATCATGAACTATGGAAAAGTTTCAGAACTAGCACAAAAAATCATTAGAGAATATGATGTGCGAACACAAGGAGAATATACTCCAGCGCGTGCTTTGTCGGGTGGTAACCAGCAAAAAGCGATTATTGGTCGTGAAATCGAACGTAACCCAGAGTTATTAATCGCAGCACTTCCAACTAGGGGATTAGATGTTGGTGCAATTGAGTTTATCCATCAACGATTAATCGAGCAACGAGACAAAGGAAAAGCGGTGCTATTACTATCGTTTGAACTAGATGAAGTAATGAATGTATCCGATCGTATCGCGGTTATTCATGATGGACATATAGTCGATACCGTGTTGCCAAAAGAAACAACTGAACAAGAATTAGGTCTGTTAATGGCAGGTCAAAGCACAAAAGAAACAGTGACAAAACAGGGGGATACTAAGCATGCCGAATAGAGTAGTTAATATACTTGTCCCTGTTATTTCCGTTATATTAGGTTTACTTGTAGGAGCAGTAGTAATGGTAGTAAGTGGATACGATCCAGTTGCAGGTTATTCTGCACTTTGGAATGGTATTTTTGGAGACTCCTATACAATAGGAGAAACTATCCGCCAAATAACTCCTTATTTATTATCAGGGTTAGCGGTTGCGTTTGCTTTCCGTACAGGGCTATTTAATATCGGTGTAGAAGGGCAATTGTTAGTTGGTTGGTTTGCAGCTGCATATGTTGGAATTGCATTCGATCTACCAATGTATATCCATTTACCATTAGCGATTATCGCTGCTGCTGTAGCAGGTGGACTGTGGGCATTTATACCTGGTCTTTTAAAAGCCAAATTACAAGTGCATGAAGTTATTGTAACGATTATGATGAACTATATTGCGCTTCATACAACAAATGTACTTACACGTATGGTTGCAGATGGTAAAGAAACGACAGGTACTATTAAAGAAACGGCTTCTTTGAAATCTGTATTTTTTGAGAGTTTAACAGACTATTCAAGATTACACTATGGTATTTTCATTGCACTAGCGATGGTATTTGTTATGTGGTTTATATTAGAAAAAACGACAACTGGTTTTGAATTGAAAGCAGTTGGATTCAATAAGAATGCATCTGAGTATGCTGGGATGAATGTAAATAAAAATATTATCCTTTCAATGGTTATTTCCGGAGCATTTGCAGGGTTAGCTGGTGCGATGGAAGCGCTAGGTACATTCCAATATGCGAGTGTAAAAGGTGGATTTACAGGAATCGGATTTGACGGAATTGCAGTAGCTCTTTTAGGTGCTAATACGCCGCTCGGGGTAGTCTTCGGGGCAACCTTATTCGGTGCGTTGAAATTTGGCTCATTAAATATGCCGAATGCTGCCGGTATACCGGTAGAAATCGTTTCGATTGTTATCGCGCTTATTATTTTCTTTGTAGCATGTGGTTACATTATTCGCTATTTCCTTGTAAAGACGAACAAGAAAAAGGAGGCGAAATAACATGAGCTTTTTAGAGGTTCTATATTTCATCATTCCATCGGCTATATTTTATGCCGCTCCGCTAGTCTTTACAGCGATCGGTGGGGTTTTCTCCGAACGTTCCGGTGTTGTTAATATCGGACTAGAAGGTTTAATGGTAATGGGGGCATTTGTCGGCATTATTTTCAACCTTACATTTGTCGATACATTTGGTTCGATGACTCCTTGGGTTTCCATCATTGCAGCCATGATTGTCTCTGGTATATTCGCGATTATGCATGCGGTAGCAACTATTTCCTTCCGTGCAGATCAAACGATATCCGGGGTAGCGATCAATATGCTAGGTGTCGCGATTGCATTGTTCTCGGTTAAAATGATTTATGGTAAAGGACAAACAGATTATATTCAAGAACGTTTCGTCCGATTCGATATTCCTTTTTTAAGTGATATTCCGGTTTTAGGACCTATGTTTTTTAAAGATGTGTATTCAACATCGATTTTAGCTTTCATCGTAGCAATCGGTGCGTGGTTTGTTATCTATAAAACGCCGTTTGGTTTACGTCTTCGCGCAGTAGGGGAGCACCCGATGGCTGCGGATACGATGGGTGTTAATGTTACGAAAATGCGTTATATTGCGGTTATTTTATCCGGTATGCTTGCTGGAGTTGGTGGAGCAGTTTATGCACAAGCTATTTCTGGGGAATTTAGTCATACGACGATTAATGGACAAGGGTTCATGGCACTTGCTGCGATGATCTTCGGGAAATGGCATCCACTAGGAGCGCTTGGAGCAGCATTATTCTTCGGTTTTGCGCAGGCATTAAGTATTATTGGTGGGCAAATTCCATATATCGATCAAATACCGAGCTATTACTTGCATATCTTACCATATGTATTGACGATTTTAGCGGTTGCAGGATTTATCGGAAAAGCACATGCACCAAAAGCTAGTGGTGTACCATATATTAAAGGGAAACGTTAAAACGAGTGGGACCAATTAAATTTGGTCCCTTTTTGTTTGTACAGTTATAAGGACTACATGTATAGTAAAATGGTATAAGAGATAAACTAGAAAGAAAAAGGGGGATTACAACATGTTTCAACAATTCGAACTTGCCCAAGGCGTAAAGCTTTATGTAAGACCGACCGAACAATTTAAAACGATTAATATTTCGTTCAAATGGAAACAACAACTAACTGAGGAACAGGCAGCAATCCGTGCTGTTTTAGCGAATGTATTGCAGTATAGCAATGCGGAGTATGAAACAAATGCAGATTTTCGAAAACGTTTAGATGATCTATATGGTGCTGTATTATATTTTGATACAGGGAAAAAAGGAGCCCATCATATTTTTTCACTGAATGCGGAAACTGTAAATGATGCTTATTTATCCAACGAAAAAGTAGTAGATGAAGTCTTCAACTTATTACATACCGTCTTATTTAAACCACGGTTGGTAGATGGAAAATTTGTAGATTCAATTGTCACCCGAGAAAAAGATCAGGTTGTCGAACGTATACAATCGATGTATGACGACAAAACGAGATATGCGCAGCAACGTTTGCTAGAAAATATTCGCCCGAATCACCCTGCTTCTATTTCTGCAAACGGGACAGTTAAAGCGGTAAAAGCTGTAACGAACGAACAACTGGTAGCGATGCACCAAACCATTCTAACAGAAGATAATTTGTCCATTTATATTGTTGGAGATGTAAATGTGGAAGAAATCAAAGAAAAAATAGCTAGCCATTTTCCATTTACAGCGAGGTCGAAAGAACTGTCAAATGACGTCCAAGCAGCAAATGCATCCACCGAAAATGGATTTTTACATGAAATACAAGATATGAAACAAGGAAAATTGCATACAGCCTATCGTACACCAATTACTTTCTTTTCGGAGGAGTTTCCAGTTATGCAGATGACAAACGGCATCTTAGGAGGCTTTTCACATTCCAAAATATTCATGAACGTACGAGAAAAAGAAAGCATGGCCTATTATGCATCTAGTAGTTATGCATCCCTATATGGGTTAATATTTGTCCTAGCAGGTATCGATGCTAATTTGCAGGAAAAAGCGGTAAAGTTAATAGATGAACAACTAAAAACGATGCAAGAAGGAAATATTACAGACTTAGAAATAAATCAAACAAAATCGATGCTATCAAACCAATTGAAAGAAGCAATGGATTCTGCTCGCGCACAAATAGAAATTTATGATCAATATAAAGAGTTAAATGAGTCATTTACAGTAGAAGACTGGGTTGCTAAATGGTCCACTGTAACAAAAGAACAAATCAGTCAAATGGCTCAAAAAATAGAAAAGGAATTCGTCTATTTCCTATCTGGTAAGGAAGGTGAAGGCAATGAATGAAACTTATTTTGAACAATTAGAAGAAACGCTATACCATGAGCAATTGCCGAATGGCTTAGACGTATATATTTTGCCGAAAAAAGGATTTTCCAAAACTTTCGTAACTTTTTCAACGAAGTATGGATCAATTGATCGTGAATTTATTCCGCTTGGTAAAACGGAACCTGTAATCGTTCCTGATGGGATAGCCCACTTTTTAGAGCATAAAATGTTCGAAAAGGAAGAAGGAGACGTTTTTCAACAGTTCAGTGAAAAAGGGGCTTCTGCCAATGCATTTACTTCTTTTACAAAAACGACTTACTTATTCTCTTCTACTGACCATGTATTAGATAATACGAAAACTTTACTTGATTTTGTGCAGCAGCCTTATTTCACAGAAGAAACGGTGGAAAAAGAAAAGGGGATCATTGGGCAAGAAATCACCATGTATGATGACCAGCCCGACTGGCGCTTATACTTTGGAGCTATTGAAAATATGTATAAAGACCATCCCGTGAAAATTGATATTGCTGGAACGATAGAATCTATTGATAAAATTACGGCAGATCATTTATATGAATGCTACCACACGTTTTATCACCCATCTAATATGACAGTATTTGTTGTGGGTGCAGTAAATCCACAGGAAATGATGGATTTTATCAAACAAGATCAAGCGGCAAAAACCTTTGAAGCGCCACAGGAAATTCAACGATTTTTCCCGACTGAACAAACGAATGTTGCTTTTTCCGAGCGCAGCTTGCAAATGGATGTCCAAAAACCAAAAGTAATCTATGGTATTAAAGCAACAAATACCGATATTTCCGGTGAAGAAATGCTGAACTTTGAGTTAGCCATGCAAGTAGCCGTTGAACTCTTATTTGGAAGAACATCTACATTTTATCAAGACGTTTATGAAAAGGGCTTAATCGATGAATCGTATTCAGCAGACTTTTCAATGGAAAAAGGATATGGATTTACGATGATCGGCTCGGATACCGTAAATGCGGAACAACTTGTCGAGAAGATTAAACAATCGATTCAATCATTTGCAAAAGAAGGACAGTTTACGGAAGAGGATTTAAAGCGAGTTACACGTAAAAAAATTGGCTTTTTCTTACGTGCATTAAATTCAATCGAATATATTGCAAACCAATTTACAAGATACTCTTTTAACGATATGAATTTATTTGATGTTGTACCAGCCCTTGAAAATTTAAAGCTGGAACAAGTGATGCAGGCACTGGAATCTTTAAAGGATGAACAGACCCATACAGTATTTACGGTCGTTCCATTCGAAAAAAACGGTAATGAGTAAAAAGTTCGCATTAGTGTTAGGGGCTTCTGGAGAAATTGGGGATACCATTTGTCGTAACTTGGCTGAAGCCGGGTGGTCCCTATATCTACACTATTCAAGCAATAAAGCACGTATAAGCGTGCTTATGGATGATTTAGAGCGTTTATACCCAACACAAGAATTTATGCTTATACAAGCGGATATGAGGAAAACGAGTTCTATTGAAAAACTAGCAAATTCAATCTTTTCCCTTCATTCCATTGTTTTCGCTCATGGACATAGCTTATATAAAGGGTTGGAAGAAACTACGCTAGAAGATATACGTCAATTATTTCTAGTGCATGTGGAACATCCGATGTTTCTATTAGGGAAATTGACACCGAAGCTTCGAAAGCATTTGCATAGCTCCGTTATTTTCGTTGGATCTATTTGGGGGGAAACCGGGGCTTCCTATGAAGCGGCATACTCTGCTGCGAAAGGGGCCCAGCATGCTTTTGTAAAAGCTTATGCAAAAGAAGTGGCGCACTCTAAGATTACGGTAAATGCGGTAGCGCCAGGTTTTATCGATACGAAGATGAATATGCATGTGGAAAACGAAGCTAGGACGTTATTATTAGAAGAAATACCTGCAGGCGTTTTCGGTACAACACAAAACGTTGCAGATGCGGTCGTTTTTTTAGCTAGCGAAAAAGCAAACTATATTACGGGTCAAATTATCCGCATTAACGGCGGCTGGTATATTTAAGAAGTATTTTTAGAGAAAAGAGAGAGATTCGTGCTCTTTTCTTTTTTCTTTTATTCGCCTCGGAATTCATATATGATAGAACTTATAATAGGTAAATAACGTCATCTAACGAGAGAGGACAGATACGTATGGCAAGTGAGTGGTTTTTTGAATACGAGATTCAAATAAATCGTCCAGGACTTTTAGGGGATATTGCTTCATTACTTGGGATGCTTCGTGTAAATATTGTTACGATTAATGGCGTAGATGAAGGCCGTCGTGGTATGCTTATTAAAGCAGAAAAAAAGGAAAACATTGAACGCTTTGAACATATTGCATCAACAATGGAAACGATTCAATTAACGAAATTTAGGGAACCGAAGTTAAGAGATCGGCTGGCAGTGCGTCATGGTCGCTATATTCAACGAGATGCAGATGACAAAAAAACATTCCGATTTGTCCGCAATGAGTTAGGGATATTAGTGGACTTTATGGCTGAAATTTTTAAACAAGAAGGCCATAAGCTGATTGGCATTAGAGGAATGCCACGTGTCGGTAAAACAGAATCGGTTGTCGCTGCAAGCGTTTGTGCAAATAAAAAGTGGATTTTTCTTTCTTCTACGATGATTAAACAAACCATCAGAAGCCAACTTATAGGGGACGAATTTAGCGATCGCAATATTTTCATCCTCGATGGCATTGTGACAAGAAATTCAAATGATGAAAAACATCAAATGTTAGTAAGAGAAATGATGCGAATGCCTACGATTAAAGTAGTAGAGCATCCAGATATGTTCATTCAACACTCCGAGTATTCTATTGATGATTTTGATTATATTATTGAGCTTCGTCACAATCCCGAAGAAGAGATTTCGTATGAAATGATGGAGAAAAACCACAGCATGTCGGACAAAGGAATGAGTGGTTTCGGCGGATTTGGTGGATTTAATTTTTAACGGGCAGGTGTTTTAGTTGACGGAACTTGGCGCTCGCTTAAAAGAAGCGAGATTAGCAAAAGGGTATAGTATTGATGATTTACAAGAAATAACAAAGATTCAAAAAAGGTATTTGACTGGTATAGAAGAAGGAAATTATGCCACAATGCCTGGCGCATTTTATGTGCGTGCATTTATAAAGCAATATGCAGAGGCAGTTGGTTTGAACGGTGACGAGCTTTTGGAATCTTATAAAACCGATATTCCATCTCCTACAAATGACGACGTTTCTAAAAGTATTCCTGCGACGCCTTCTAGAAGAAGTTTAGGCGGTCGTACGTCGAATAAATTTATGGAAGCTTTTCCAATGATTGTTGTGGCACTATTTATCATCGCAATTATTGTAATTGTTTGGATTTTATATCAAAATAAACCCGAAGATTCCAAAGATGTGGTGGAACCAAATGATAATGTGTTGATTGAACAAAAACCTCAATCAGAGCAAAATACAAAAGATCCAGTAGTGGAAGAACAAGAACCAGAAGAGCCTGAAGAGCCGGTAGAAGAAGAAGTAGAAGAACCAGTTGTCGACGAGCAACTGACTTTTGTGGAAACACAAGGGGAAACGTCTACGTATAATTTAACTGGTGGAGAAAACTATGTATTGAAAGTAGTAGCAACGAACAAAACATGGTTGAACATAAGGGATCAAGACAATAAAATCTTGGTCGATCAAGCAGTTAGCGCTGGTGAAACATTCGAATTAGACGTGACTAACTTATCAAAAGTTCGAGTACGCCTCGGTTCGACCCCTGGAAATACCGTGTCTATCAATGACCAAGTAGTTGAATTTCCAACAGATATGGTTACGCAAAACTTAGTGATACAGTTTCAAAAATAGTCATCTTATAGATGGCTATTTCTGTTTGAAAGTGAAAGGAGTTACATATAAATGAATATACCAAATCAAATAACGATGTTCCGAATTTTTTTAATACCAGTATTTATGTTGTTTATGCTTGTCCCTTTTAACTGGGGAGATGTTAGCTTTCTCGGTGCGACGATTCCGACGGGACATTTAATCGGAGCGATTATTTTTATTGTTGCATCCATTACGGATTTTATTGATGGTTACTATGCAAGAAAATATAATTTAGTAACGAATATGGGGAAATTTTTGGATCCGCTGGCAGATAAATTGCTAGTGTCTGCTGCACTTATTATTTTAGTGCAACTAGGTTCCGCTCCAGCTTGGGTAGTTATTTTAATCATTAGCCGTGAGTTTGCGGTAACTGGACTACGTTTGATCCTTGCAAACGAAGGAGAAGTAGTAGCTGCCAATCAGCTTGGCAAGATTAAAATGTGGACACAAATTATCGCAGTTTCTTCCTTATTATTAGGAAATGTGTTTTTTGAAATGTTCCATATTCCGTTCGATATGATTATGTTGTATGTTTGTTTATTCTTTACTGTATGGTCCGGTTTTGATTATTTTTATCTAAATCGTAAAGTGTTACTGGATTCTAAGTAGGAAGGAAGTTTTTGATGAAAGCTGAAATTATTGCGGTAGGTTCCGAATTATTATTAGGGCAAATTTCGAATACAAATGCTCGGTTCATCTCTTCTCAGCTAGCGGAGTTAGGAATTGATGTTTATTATCATAGTGTTGTAGGGGATAATCCCGACCGCTTGGTAGAATCTATTAAAATTGCGGAGAATCGAGCAGACCTGATCATTTTTACAGGTGGATTAGGACCTACTAAAGATGATTTAACGAAAGAAACGATTTCGAAGCATCTAAACAAAAATCTTGTATCAGATCAACATGCGCTCATTTATATTGAAGATTTTTTCAAGCGCATGAATCGAAATATGACAGAAAACAATAAAAAACAAGCACTTGTTTTAGAAGGCTGTACTGTTTTAGAAAATAAGCATGGAATGGCTCCTGGAATGTTTTTATCGACCGAAACGCATTCGTATATTCTTCTACCAGGACCACCGAAAGAAATGGAGCCAATGTTCCAATTCGAAGCGAAACCCATTCTTTCTAAGCTACTACATAATGAATCCATTATTAAGTCACATGTCATGCGATTTTATGGTATTGGAGAAGCAGAGCTAGAAACCGAAGTCCAGGATTTATTGTACAATCAAACGAACCCAACACTTGCACCACTTGCGTCTGACGGAGAAGTTACCTTACGACTAACCGCTAAAAGTGAAACAGAAGAAGAGGCTTGGAAACTAATCGATGTCTTGCAAACAGAGATTTATAATCGAGTAGGAAAGTTTGTGTATGGGTACAATAACGATTCCCTAGCATCTAAACTTCGAGATATTTTGGTTGAAAATAATTTAACAATCTCTGCTGCCGAAAGTATGACTGCAGGACTTTTTCAAGCAGAACTTGCCGCAGTTTCAGGTATGGGGCAGGCATTAGTTGGTGGTATGATTACGTATACAGAGGCTATAAAGATACATCAATTAGGTGTAAATGAAGAGACGATTAGTGAATACAGCGTTGTATCTAGCCAATGTGCAGAGGAAATGGCTATTCGTGTAAGAGAGAAGTTTGACACTAATATTGGGGTTGGCATAACAGGAGCAGCGGGTCCAGACGGGCACGGTGGTCAACCGGCGGGTACAGTTTGGATTGGCATCGCTTTTGACGATGCAGCACCTGTTTCATACAAGTTAAGCCTATCAGGTATGCGAAATACAAACAGATTAAGAGCTGTAAAGTTTACCATCCATTATTTAATACGTTTACTGCACGACCGAGGATTATAGGAAATTGAATTTTGAATATAGAAAACAGCCCGAAATTGTATTTTGGGCTGTTTTTAGTAACTAAAATGAAATAGTCGCAAAAATTAACGAATAAACGTTCGCTTTTTTCTTGTGTATTTCTCAAAAACCTAGTATAGTAGAGATAGAAATAAAAAACAGTGAATCTTCTAAGGAGGAAATATAGTTGGCTAATGATCGTAAAGCAGCGCTCGATATGGCGTTAAAACAAATAGAAAAGCAATTCGGTAAAGGTTCCATTATGAAATTAGGAGAAAAAACGGACCGTGAGATATCCACTTCTTCAAGTGGTTCTTTAGCACTTGATGCAGCATTAGGAATAGGTGGATATCCAAGAGGCCGTATTATCGAAATATACGGTCCAGAAAGTTCGGGTAAAACAACTGTTGCACTTCACGCGATTGCAGAAGTACAAAAAAATGGCGGTCAAGCAGCATTTATCGACGCAGAGCATGCATTAGACCCAGTTTACGCTCAAAAACTAGGTGTAAATATTGATGAATTACTTTTATCACAACCAGATACTGGAGAGCAGGCGCTTGAAATTGCAGAAGCATTAGTTCGAAGCGGTGCCGTAGAAATTTTAGTAATTGACTCAGTAGCTGCCCTTGTTCCAAAAGCAGAGATTGAAGGGGAAATGGGAGATTCACATGTTGGTCTTCAAGCTCGACTAATGTCTCAAGCATTGCGTAAACTTTCAGGTGTTATTAATAAATCTAACACGATTGCGATCTTCATCAACCAAATTCGTGAAAAAGTTGGAGTAATGTTCGGAAATCCTGAAGTCACTCCAGGTGGACGTGCGCTTAAATTCTATAGTTCCGTACGTTTAGAAGTAAGACGTGCAGAAGCAATTAAACAAGGTACGGATATTATGGGGAACAAAACGAAAGTAAAAGTAGTTAAAAACAAAGTAGCGCCACCATTTAGAACAGCTGAAGTAGATATTATGTACGGAGAAGGAATTTCGCAAGAAGGAGAAATTATCGATCTTGGTTCAGAAATGGACATCATCCAAAAAAGTGGTTCTTGGTATGCATACAACGAAGAACGTTTAGGGCAAGGTAGAGAAAATGCAAAACAATTCCTAAAAGAAAATCCAACCATTAAAAGCGAAATCGCTTTAAAAATCCGTGAATCACTAGGACTTGCTGCGTCATCTTATACAATTGCAGGACACGAACCTGAAGAAGAAGACGAAGAGTTTGAATTACTATTAGATGAAGAATAAAATAATCAAAGTCTCTCAACTTGTTGAGGGACTTTTTTTTGGATGCTTTGGCATCCGCTTTATAGGGATTCACACGCAATAAAAAGCTTCTGGTAGGATTTCCATCGGCTATTAGTAGCACTGGACGATACTCAATCATTCGCTGACAATAAATTCCATTAAATGGTGTGACGCGAAAAATCTAATCTAGCAGATTCCTTTGTTTAACAGGTAGGATTATAGCAACCATTAAAAAGTAGTTATAGAGCAGGAATCTTATAGAATGTACCCTAATCATTGATATCTCACACCAAGTGCACTTGATATACGAAAAACTGGTTGCTTTCACCAGCTATTTGGTTGCTCTCATCCAATTTATGTAATTGATTATATAATATCCATATAATTTCGGAATTTAGTTCGGCGGCTTATCGACAAAGCAGTTCGTCGCTCGCCCGCTCAAAGCAAAGCACCGCTTTATTAAATCCTAGCGAACTATCCCTTCAAACTACCAAGACGTATAATCCTTATTTAATAAGGTGAAATTTCAGTATTTTTTTAAAAGCACTAACGATTTTTACTAAAAAACCTAGTAGAAACCAATAATATTCCTATCGTTTCCTTGACAGAGTATTTCTACATCTATACAATTAAAATTGTATAATTTCTTTATAAAATAATGAAAAGGCAATACATATATGTACTTTCATATATGAGCCGACTGAAACTTAAAAAGAATAGCAATAGGGGGTGTTCGAATGCCATATGAAATTATCATCTCCGCTTTGCTTGGTCTTTTCGTCGGTGCCGTTGTTGGTTATATTTATCTGAAAAACGTGAACGATTCAAAAGTGACTGGTGCAAAACAATCTTCTGCACTCATCTTAGATGAAGCAAAGCGAGAAGCAGAAGCATTAAAGAAAGAAGCATTACTAGAAGCCAAAGATGAAACTCACCAATTACGAACTGAAGCAGAATCTGACATCCGTGAACGCCGTATGGAACTGCAAAAACAGGAAAATCGGTTATTACAAAGAGAAGAGAACCTTGATCGTAAGGATGATGCTCTAAACAAGAGAGAAGTAGGTCTTGAGCGTAAAGAAGATGCTCTAACCGAAAGACAACAGCATATCGAACGGAAAGAAAGTAAAGTGGACGAGCTTGTTGATAAACAACAAAGTGAACTTGAACGAATTTCTACATTAACGCGTGAAGAAGCAAGAACTGTTATTCTTCAAGAAGTAGAAAATGAGCTGGCTACGGATATCGCTGTCATGACAAAAGAATCGGAGACAAGAGCAAAAGAAGAAGCGGACAAGAAGTCTCGTGAAATTCTTTCCCTTGCGTTACAACGATTTGCGGCGGACCATGTAGCAGAAACAACCGTTTCCGTTGTTAATCTACCGAATGACGAAATGAAAGGTCGTATCATTGGCCGTGAAGGTCGTAACATTCGTACGCTCGAAACTTTAACTGGAATCGATTTAATCATTGATGATACACCAGAAGCTGTTATACTATCAGGATTTGATCCGATACGAAGAGAAACTGCTCGTCTAGCACTAGAAAAATTAGTGCAAGATGGACGAATTCATCCAGCGCGTATTGAGGAAATGGTAGAAAAATCGAGAAGAGAAGTAGATGAACAGATTCGAGAAATCGGAGAACAAACTACCTTTGATGTAGGCGTTCATAATTTACATCCTGACTTGATCAAAATTCTTGGTCGTTTACGTTACCGTACAAGCTACGGTCAAAACGTATTAAAGCATTCAACAGAAGTAGCGGTTCTAGCTGGTCTACTTGCTGCAGAGCTTGGAGAAGATGTAACACTTGCAAGACGTGCAGGATTACTTCACGACATTGGGAAAGCAATTGACCATGAAGTAGAAGGAAGTCATGTAGAAATTGGGGTCGAGCTTGCAACGAAATACAAAGAACATCCAGTTGTGATCAATAGTATTGCATCTCACCATGGTGACACAGAAGCCACTTCTGTTATTGCCGTATTAGTTGCAGCTGCAGATGCATTATCAGCAGCACGACCTGGTGCAAGAAGTGAAACATTAGAAAACTACATTCGTCGTTTAGAGAAACTGGAAGAAATTTCAGAATCCTATGATGGCGTGGAAAAATCTTTTGCGATTCAAGCAGGAAGAGAGATTCGTATTATGGTTCGTCCAGATCAAATTGATGATATTACTGCTCATCGTTTGGCAAGAGATATTCGTAAACGAATCGAAGAAGAGCTAGATTATCCTGGTCATATTAAAGTAACGGTTATTCGAGAAACAAGAGCTGTAGAATACGCAAAATAGAAGGAAGGCTTCTACAAAAGAAGCCTTTTTTTCGTTAAGGAGGTGGGTAAATAATGAAGATTTTATTTATAGGCGATATCGTTGGTTCGATTGGTAGAGATACACTAGAAAGTTATTTACCAAGATTAAAAAGAAAATATGCTCCAGATGTTGTTATTGCAAATGGAGAAAATGCTGCGGCTGGTCGTGGTATTACGAAGAAAATTTTTCAAGACTTGCTATATATGGGTGTAGACGTCGTAACGATGGGTAACCATACTTGGGATCAAAAAGAAATTATGGACTTTATTGATGATACGGATTACTTAATTCGTCCTGCCAATTTTTCAGAAGAAGCACCAGGCAAAGGTATGACGTCCGTGACGAAAAATGGGCAAACTATTTCGGTGATTAATATGCATGGTAGAACATTCTTGCCACCTCATGATGACCCATTTAAAAAAGCGACAGAGCTAGTAGAAGAAGCGAAGAAATTATCTCCAATTGTTTTCGTTGATTTTCATGCGGAAGCAACAAGTGAAAAAATTGCTTTTGGGTGGCATCTAGATGGAAAAGCATCTGTTGTTGTCGGAACGCATACGCATGTGCAAACAGCCGACTCTCGCATCCTACCAGGTGGTACAGCGTATATAACTGACGTTGGGATGACAGGCCCTTATGATGAAGTTTTAGGGATGAAAAAAGAGGATGTTTTATATCGTTTTCAAACGAATTTACCTACTCGTTTTGAAGTTCCGAAAAGTGGTCGCTCCGTATTAAGTGGTTTTTTCGTAGAAGTAGATAATGCTACAGGGAAAGCTGTACACCAAGAACGAGTTTATATTAATGATGACTATCCATTTCAAGGCTAATAGAGTCTAAATAAGAACTCCGAAGCATAAGGTAGGTTATGGACGAAAGCAAGTTCATAATCTAGCTATAAAAGGAGAAATGATAGTGGATTCTTTAAAAGTATCTTCTCGTTCTAACCCCAATTCAGTTGCTGGAGCACTTGTTGCAGTAATTAGAGAACAAGGGTATGCAGAGATGCAAGCAGTAGGAGCAGGCGCACTAAATCAGGCAATTAAGGCAATTGCCATCGCAAGAGGATTTGTTGCACCTAGTGGTACAGACTTAACTTGTTCACCTGCTTTCACAGATATCATCATATCGGGTGAAGATCGAACTGCTTTGAAGTTATTAGTAGAGAAAAAGGTAAAATAACCGTGAAGTCGCTACTGTAAAACGTAGCGACTTCACTTTATTTTTTAGAATATATTGTGACGGTTTGATTCCGTCAAAGGTCTGATTTTGAGGAAAAACATTGTGAATACATAGTGAATCGTATTACTTCATGGTAAACTTATGAAGGTAAAAAAACATTCAATATAGAAAAAAGCATTCAACGAGACAGTAAGGAGATGTTTATATGTTGCAACAGCTTTCTTGGAAAGTAGGAGGGCAGCAAGGAGAGGGTATTGAAAGTACTGGGGAAATTTTCTCTATGGCGATGAACCGCCTTGGATACTACTTGTACGGATACCGTCATTTCTCTTCTCGAATTAAAGGTGGCCACACAAATAACAAAATCTGTGTACGTCCTACACAAGTACGTACAATTCCAGATGATTTAGATATTTTAGTAGCATTTGATCAAGAAACAATAGACGTGAACTACAAAGAACTAACAGAAAAAAGCATTATTTTAGCAGATGCTAAATTCTCACCGGTAGCACCAGAAGATTGCTTAGCACCAATGTATATTGTTCCATTTACAGAGGTCGCTGCAGAATTAGGTACATCTCTTATGAAAAACATGGTAGCAATAGGAGCTACATCTGCCTTATTAAATCTAGATAAAGCAGTATTCCAAGAAGTTGTAGATGAGATTTTTGGTAAAAAAGGACAAGAAGTTGTTGAGAAAAATATGCAGGCTATCCAACAAGGCTTCGATACAATGGCTGAACAGCTAGGAGACCGTTTAGGTGAATGGGAACTTGTTCCTGCAGATGGCAAACATCGACTGTTTATGATTGGAAATGATGCAATTGCACTTGGAGCCTTGGCTGCAGGTGTTCGATTTATGGCAGCCTATCCGATTACGCCAGCTTCTGAAATTATGGAATATATGATTAAAAAGCTGCCTTTATTTGGTGGAGCAGTTATCCAAACAGAAGATGAAATCGCAGCAGCTACAATGGCGATTGGATCTAACTACGGTGGTGTACGTGCATTTACAGCCTCGGCGGGTCCTGGTTTATCTTTAATGATGGAAGCAATTGGTCTTTCTGGTATGACAGAGCAGCCATTAGTTATTGTCGATACGCAGCGTGGGGGACCATCTACTGGACTTCCAACTAAACAAGAGCAATCAGACCTTATGCAAATGATCTATGGTACACATGGGGAGATTCCGAAAGTCGTTATCGCACCAAGTACCGGGGAAGAAGCGTTCTTCGATACAATTCAAGCTTTTAATATAGCAGAAGAATTACAGCTTCCTGTTATTATCTTATCAGATTTACAGCTTTCACTAGGTAAACAAACAGTTGATCCGTTTGATTATTCAAAGATCGAAATTCGCCGTGGTAACCTAATAAATACAGAAGAAATTCCAGAAGCAGAAGATAAATCATACTTCAAACGTTATGAAGTAACAGAAGATGGTGTTTCTCCGCGAGTACTACCGGGTACAAAACATGCTATTCACCACGTTACAGGTGTTGAGCATGATGAAACTGGTAAGCCTTCAGAAGCAGCATCTAACCGAAAAGCGCAAATGGATAAACGTATGAAAAAGCTACAACATGTAAACTTTAGTGATCCAGTTTATGTAAGTGCACCTTATGAAGAAGCTGACATTCTATTCGTAGGTTTCAATTCTACTAGAGGTGTATTAGAAGAATTACAGCAAACACTGATTGCACAAGGAATGAAAGTCAATCATGCTCATATTCGTCTGATCCACCCATTCCCAGCAAAAGAAGTGCAACCACTAGTAGCAAATGCGAAAAAAGTAGTGGTAGTAGAAAATAACGCAACAGGCCAATTGGCAAACATATTAAAAATGAATGTTGGCGGTCATGATAAAGTGATCAATGTGTTGAAATATGATGGAACGCCATTCTTACCATTACAGCTTGAAAAACAAGTAAAGGAGTTGCTTAAATAATGGTAACATTTAAAGACTTTCGTAATAATGTAAAACCAAACTGGTGCCCAGGATGTGGCGACTTCTCTGTTCAAGCAGCTATTCAACGTGCGGCAGCCAATGTTGGCATTCAGCCCCACGACTTAGCGGTAATTTCAGGAATCGGCTGTTCAGGACGTATTTCCGGTTATATCCATTCTTATGGTTTCCACGGTATTCACGGCCGTGCACTTCCGATTGCACAAGGCTTGAAAATGGCAAATAAAGATCTGCACGTAATCGCTTCTGGCGGAGACGGTGACGGGTTTGCAATCGGTATCGGCCATACAATTCATTCGATCCGTCGTAATATCGACTTAACATATGTTGTCATGGATAACCAAATTTATGGCTTAACAAAAGGGCAAACTTCTCCACGTTCTGCAGAAGGATTTAAAACGAAATCAACGCCAGGTGGAGCAATCGAGCCTTCCCTTAAACCACTAGAACTAGCACTAACATCAGGAGCTACTTTTGTAGCACAAGGTTTTTCTTCTGATATCAAAGAGTTAACTGCCATTATTGAGGCTGGTATTAACCATAAAGGTTTTTCTTTCATCAATGTGTTCAGTCCTTGTGTAACATACAATAAAGTAAACACCTATGACTGGTTCAAAGAAAACTTAACAAAGCTTTCCGATGTAGAAGGATACGACCATACAAATCGTGAAGAAGCAATGCGTGTTGTCATGGAAAATGAAGGACTAGTAACAGGAATCATTTATCAAAATGAAGATGCACCTTCCTATCAAGAGCAAGTTCCTGGCTACGCACCAACACCACTTGTAGACCAGAACTTGAAGATGAGTGAAACAGAATTTAATACACTATTACAAGATTTTATGTGATGATAAAAAAGCTACCTTTCAGGGGTGGCTTTTTTAGTGCTTGGAGTATAGGAAGGGTGATTTACAGATTGGCAAGATCCCCCTCCATAATTGGGAACTGCAAGATAGAAGGCTGGAATCACAAGATAGGACCCCTAAATCGCAAGATACAGTTTCAGAATCACAAAATAGAGTCTGCAAATCGCAAGATCTACCCATCATAATTGGGAACCGCAAGATAGGTGTGTGGAATCACAAGATAGAGCCCCTAAATCGCAAGGTACAGTCATAGAATCGCAAAATAGAGTCCGCAAATCGCAAGATCCATCTCCATAAATTAGGAATCGCAAGATAGGTGTGTGGAATCACAAGATAGGACCCCTAAATCGCATGATACAATCTTAGAATCGCAAAATGGAGTCTCCAAACCGCAAGATAGGTCCCCCAAATCGCAAGATCCCCCAAGATCCCCCAAAACCCCCAAGATAAAAAGTACAAACTCTAACAACTCCCACTCCAAACCCATTTTCTTATGTCCAAATAAGTACTTTTAAGCTTTATACCTTGTAGCTATAGTGCAGTATTCAGTATAATAGGTTGATGGGTATTCGTATTAGTTACGAAGGAAAGAAAGGAGCGTCTTCTTATGAACGAAGAATCGCGTTTACAAAGTACACAAGTAAAGGAACCTAATTCTCCGGACAAAAAATCCGAGAAGGATTATAGCCAATATTTTCAATCAGTTTATACTCCACCTTCCTTAAAAGAAGCAAAAAAACGAGGAAAAGAAGAAGTTGCTTACCATAATGACTTTTCTATTGCCGAGCAATTTAAAGGAATGGGGCAAAACCGTAAATTTTATATTCGTACGTATGGCTGCCAAATGAATGAGCATGATACAGAAGTTATGGCTGGTATTTTCATGCAACTTGGATATGAGCCTACTGACACTGTGGATGATGCAAATGTTATTTTACTTAATACATGTGCTATTCGTGAAAATGCGGAAAACAAAGTATTCGGTGAGCTAGGCCATTTAAAACACTTAAAACAAAACAATCCAGACGTATTAATCGGTGTATGTGGATGTATGTCCCAAGAAGAATCCGTCGTCAATAAAATATTAAAAACCTATAATCAAGTAGATATGATTTTTGGAACGCATAATATTCACCGCCTACCTAATATTCTAAACGAAGCTTACCTTTCCAAAGAAATGGTCGTAGAAGTTTGGTCTAAAGAAGGCGATGTTATTGAAAACTTGCCACGAGTGAGAAAAGGTTCGATTAAAGCTTGGGTAAATATTATGTACGGTTGCGATAAATTCTGTACGTACTGTATCGTTCCTTATACAAGAGGAAAAGAACGTAGCCGTCGTCCTGAGGATATTATTCAAGAAATTAGACATCTTGCTGCACAAGGCTATAAAGAAGTGACACTACTTGGTCAAAACGTTAATGCATACGGCAAAGACTTCGAAGACTTAGATTATCGTTTTGGTGATTTAATGGATGATCTTCGCAAGATTGATGTAGCTCGTATTCGTTTCATGACAAGTCATCCTAGAGACTTTGATGATCATTTAATCGAAGTACTTGCAAAAGGCGGTAACTTAGTAGATCACATTCATTTACCAGTTCAATCAGGGTCTTCTGATATACTCAAAATAATGGCTCGTAAATATTCCAGAGAGCATTATTTAGAGCTAGTTCGTAAGATTAAAGATGCTATTCCAAATGTATCTTTAACAACGGATATTATTGTTGGATTCCCGAACGAAACGGATGAGCAATTTGAAGAAACGATGTCTTTATATAAAGAAGTAGGCTTTGAAATTGCTTATACGTATATTTATTCTCCACGAGAAGGTACTCCAGCTGCAAAAATGGTTGATAATGTACCGATGGAAGTGAAAAAAGAACGTCTCCAACGTTTAAATAAATTAGTAAATGATATGTCTGCAGAAGCAATGAAAAAATACGAAGGTCAAATTGTAGAGGTACTTGTAGAAGGGGAAAGTAAAAATAACCCGGATGTACTTGCAGGATATACACCGAAGAGTAAGCTAGTTAACTTTGTTGGACCAAAAGAAATCATTGGTCAGCTAGTCCAAGTAAAAATTACAGATGCTAAAACTTGGTCACTTACTGGAGAACTAGTAGAAGTACAAAAAGAACAAGAGGTGGGAATATAATGACTACTAAATATACTAGAGACGATATTATTGAAAAAGCAAAAGAAATCGCGACAATGATTGCCAATACAGAAGAAGTAGATTTCTTTAAACGTGCAGAAGCACAAATTAACGAAAATCAAACAGTGCGTGAAAAAATTGCTAGTCTGAAAAGCTTGCAAAAACAAGCAGTAAACTTTCAACACCTAGGGAAAGAAAAAGCACTTAAAATGATTGAAGGTAAAATCGAAGCAATTGAAGCAGAAATTGATGAGCTTCCAATTGTACAAGAGTTCAAGCAATCACAAGGTGATGTAAATAGCCTTTTACAACTAGTTGCAAACTCTATTTCTAATAATGTAACAAACCAAATTATCGAAGCAACTGATGGCGATCTACTAAGAGGCGAAACTGGCTCGAAAGTAAAAAATACGACATATGATAGTTGTTCTTAATAAATAATTGAAGAAAAAGGCATACAAAATCTGAAAAGATTTGTGTGCCTTTTTTATTTTGTGAGTTAATAATTATGTAATATATTATATATAATAGTCTAATAATGCCCAATTTACGTAATAGGTTGACAATTACATAGAGCTTTATGATAGAATTATAACGAACATGGGGAAATATATATATAAGGGGAGAAATTTGAATGAAGAAAAAGCAATTGAATTTGCTAGTACTACTAAGCTTATTTGCATTATTAGTATTAGCAGCTTGTGGTTCTACAGATAGTGGCTCTTCAGACAGCTCAACTGATAGCAAGTCTGGCGAGGAAACTGGTAAAAAGAAAGAGGATTATAAGTTTTTAAGCATATTAACAGGTGGAGTACAAGGAACTTATTATCCGCTTGGTGGTACATTCGCAGATCTAATCAGTAAAGAAACTGGTATTAAAACAACAGCAGAAGTTTCACAAGCGTCTGCAGCTAACATGACTGCTTTACAAGAAGGTACACAAGAAATAGCATTTGTTCAAACAGATATTGCCTATTATGCAACGGAAGGCAAGTTCATGTTTGAAGGTAACAAAATCGATACCATTTCTGCACTTGGATCCCTATATCCGGAGACTGTTCAATTAGTAACGACAGATAAAACAGGTATAAAA
The DNA here is from genome assembly GCF_006861795.1 of Psychrobacillus lasiicapitis. Taxonomy (GTDB): domain Bacteria; phylum Bacillota; class Bacilli; order Bacillales_A; family Planococcaceae; genus Psychrobacillus; species Psychrobacillus lasiicapitis. The sequence continues at coordinate 25,077 of NZ_VDGH01000016.1, forward strand.
TCATTTGCAGATTTAAAAGGAAAGAAAATATCTGTAGGTGCTCCAGGTTCAGGAACTTATGCAAATGCAGAACAATTACTTGAAATCCATGGAATTACGATGGATGATATTGAACCACAAAATTTAGATTTTGGTGAATCTCAAGATAGTTTACAAGCTGGGCAAATCGATGCTGCATTTATTACAGCTGGTACACCAACTGGAGCTGTTGAGGCATTAAATGCTGTAGCAAACGTTTTAATTATTCCAGTGGAAGATGTTAAAGCAGATGAATTGATCGAGAAATATCCATATTATGCAAAAGATGTGGTGCCAGCAGGTACTTATGGTTTAACATCTGATGTGCCAACAGTTTCAGTTGGCGCAATGCTTGCAGTTAGCAATGAACTTCCTGAAGACTTAGTTTATGAAATGACAAAAGCGATTTATGATAATGCTTCTAGTATTACTCATCCTAAGGGACAATATATTAAAGCAGAAACCGGTCTTGACGGCATTGGAATACCAGTTCATCCTGGTGCTCAGAAATACTTTGACGAAGTAAACAAATAATAGTAAATATGGGGGCCATGTTGCGCATGCTTCATGCCCCTTTTTAAATGGGGGAAAGAGAATGCAATTTTTTAAGGTGTTCGCGATTCTCTTAATTACCAGCAGTATAGCGCTTCTTGTTTTTTATCCATACAAACAAGCTTTTGTATTTACGGAAACTAGAACGGATGATGCATCTGTTCATTACATTCCCACTGGAGAAGATCAATCATTTCAAATTCGTTATACACATTCCATTCATAAAACAGATGTAGTGGAGACATACAAAATCATAAACAAGTCAAAAATTCAATTATTAAAAATGGTTTATACTGATTTAGCGATTGGGTTACCTGGATATGCAGAAGAAGGGCAAACATTTGAAGAAAAAGATGGTAAATATATTCTTACATATAATAATGAAGTGATTGACTCATTTACGATATTAATAGGGAATATTGATTTGGATTTAGTATTACAATATGAAAACAATGAAATAGACTTAAAGAAATCATTAGATCGTGGCAAATCATATTTAGTGGAAGTAAAAAAAATATCCATTTATCAACAAATGAAAGGAGAAAAAATGAATGACGGAAAAAAAGTTAGTTAATAACACTGAAGAAGAATTTAAGCAATTATCGGAAGAAGAACAACAAGAAATATTAAAAAAATATGATCCCGAGTCGAATACAAGGTCCGTTGAAGGAATTATGAAGACAGTCATATTTATAGGACTTCTTGCATTTTCTCTTTTCCAATTGTATACAGCAATTTGGGGGCAATATACAGCTTACTTACAGCGCTCCATCCATTTGGGATTTGCATTATCGCTTATCTTTTTATTGTTTCCTGCTCGTAGAAAACTACTTAAAAAGAAAACGATATCGTTCTATGATTATATCTTATCGCTTCTAGCGATTGGGGTTGGATTGTATTGGCCTTTGCAATATCAAGAATTAGTTTTTAGGGTAGGAAAGTTAACACAATTAGATTTTATCGTAGGGTTATTAGCTGTTCTATTGACACTGGAAGCTGCTCGTCGGGCAGTAGGAATGCCTATTACAATAATAGCGAGTGCATTTTTAGTTTATGGACTCCTGGGTCCTTATTTTCCTGGTTTTCTTGCCCATAGAGGACAGGATTTAGGTAGTCTAATCCATTTAATGTTCTTTACAACTGATGGAATATTGGGAACACCAATTAGTGTATCAGCAACGTTCATCTTTGTATTTTTACTATTTGGAGCGTTCCTTGTTAAAACAGGAGTAGGGCAATATTTCAATGATTTAGCTGTAACAATAGCTGGACGCTTAGTAGGTGGACCAGCAAAGGTTGCAATCTTCTCTAGTGCATTACAAGGGACGATATCCGGAAGTTCAGTTGCAAACGTAGTTACTTCAGGTTCATATACGATACCAATGATGAAAAAACTTGGTTATCGAAAAGAATTTGCTGGTGGAGTAGAAGCAGCTGCATCTACAGGAGGGCAACTGATGCCTCCAATTATGGGAGCAGCAGCATTTTTAATGGTCGAATTTATTGGTGGTATTACATATTGGGAAATTGCCAAAGCGGCAGCCATTCCGGCAATTTTGTACTTTACCGGCATTTGGATTATGACGCATTTTGAAGCGAAACGTGTAGGTTTAAAAGGCATGTCTAAAGAGGAAATGCCTGATCGTAAAGAGGTATTTAAAAAACTTTATCTTCTTATTCCGATTATAGCTATCATTGTGTTGATGTTTATCGGAGTACCAACGATGCAAGCAGCACTTTGGGGAATAGTAGCGGCTGTTGTATTTAGTGCTTTTGATAAACAAACAAGAATGGGCTTCAAGGATATAATTGAGGCATTAGTAGATGGTGCAAGGACAGCTCTAGCAGTTGCAGCGGCTACTGCAGCAGCCGGTATCATTGTAGGGGTAGTTGTAAAAACAGGTCTAGGATTAAGTTTAGCAAATGGTTTAATTTCTGCTTCTGGCGGAAATATCTTCTTGACTCTTATTTTTACAATGCTAGCTTCCATTGTACTAGGAATGGGATCACCAACGACAGCCAATTATGTAATTACTAGTACAATAGCAGCTCCGGCGATTATCACATTGCTAATGATCGATATGCCAGCAGGTTCAACGGTTCCTTTAGTTATCGCGTTATCGGCACATTTATTTGTATTCTATTTTGGTATTATTGCCGATATCACACCACCAGTAGCACTTGCCGCATTTGCTGCTTCAGGGGTATCAGGTGGAGATCCGATTAAAACAGGTGTAGTAGCAGCAAAATTAGCGATTGCTGCGTTTATCATTCCGTATATGATTATTTTCTCGCCTGCTTTATTAATGATGGACACGACTTTCCTAGAAATTGTCTGGGTTGTTTTTACTGCCATTACGGGTATGATAGCTATTGGTGCAGGTATGATTGGATACTGGTATCGCAAGGTTACATGGATTGAAAGAATTTTCGCGGTTGGGGCTGGATTATTACTAATCTATCCTGAAAGTTTTTCGGATATTGCAGGATTAGTGATTTTCGCCATACTATTAGCCATCCAATTGTTCACACGTGAAAAAGGAGATTCGTCTAAAAAAGCAGTGGTAGCTTAATGTAAAAGAAAAATAGCAATCTAATTAGAGACATAATTCGCATGCGGATTATGTCTCTTTAACGTTCATTTTAATAGCAAATCTGTGTTGAAGGCACTGTAAAAATTTTGTATGCGATATTTTCAACTATTATTTAGTAACTGTTATAATAAAAGAATGAAGAATAATAGAAAAGGGGATTATGAATGTCACTCAAGTTTATACAAGCGGAAAAGCAAGTATATGATTCCATCGTATTTCCTGCTTTTGATTTAACGATTGCTGGTGGGGAAGTTACCGCCATTTGTTCGACAGTGAATATAAGAGAGCAGCTTATCGAAATAATTTTAGGAAGAAGTTTATTATCCAATGGGGAAATTCAATATGCCGATGAAAAAAAGTTGGCCTTCTTTTTCTTGCATGAAGGCTTGCACGAACGTCTTTCAGTGCAAGAATTTCTAAAATTTTTCCATCAATTGTATCAATCCAAACAATCAATCGAAGAGATTACTCGTTTAGTACAGTTGGATTCGAAGAAAAATAAGAAAATAAAAGATCTTACATATTCCGAAAAAAAACGTGCTCAGTTAGCTTACATACTGATTCAAAATGCGGAAACTTACATAATGGAAGAACCTGATCAAAACTTGGACGTTGAATCGAAACGAATATTTATCGCTGTTTTTAACGAGCTTCGAAAGTTGCATAAAACAGTGCTTGTTTTAACAAGTCACTTAGAAACAGCAGTAACGGTTGCAGATAAAATTGTTCGCTTGGATGACAAAGGACTTCAAATAGTCCAAACCGAAGAAGAGCATCCAGAGGAACTCCAAAACGAAAACGGAAAAGAAAGTGAAGCCGAAGAAAAAATTGTACAACCAATCCGATTTGAAAAAATCCCAACGAAAGTAAATGAAAAAATCGTGCTATTTGATCCACCGGAAATTGACTATATTGAAAGTACGGAAGGGCAAACTATTTTACATATAAAAGGAGAAAGCTTTCCATGTACGTTTACGCTAAATGAATTAGAGGAGCGATTATATCCATTTGGATTTTTCCGATGTCACCGTTCCTATATCGTGAATTTACAAAAAGTTCGGGAAGTAATTACGTGGACGAGAAATAGTTATAGCCTCGTACTCGATGATGTACTAAAATCGTCCGTTCCCTTATCCAAAACGAAAATGGCGGATTTAAAGGGAATGTTGGGCCTCAAATAAGCTCCATTCACCCCAGAAATGACTCCTTTCACCGGAAATATGCTGTTTTCTATATAAAAACCGCTTAATGTTAGTTGTGTAGAAACGAAACAGACAACTAACCATTTAGGAGGATGAATATGGAAAACGCAATTGAAGTGAAAGGTTTAGCAAAATATTTTGCTAATTTTAAAGCAATTGAAGGGGTCGATTTTGAAGTAAAAAAAGGAGAAATTTTTGGCTTTCTTGGACCTAGTGGCTCGGGAAAAACAACAACCATTAAAATATTAACTGGTCAACTAGATCCAACAGAAGGAGAAGCATTTGTTTTTGGGGAAAATGTTTCCCATCTAAAAAATCCAAAAGCACGCAAACGTTTCGGCGTACTAACAGATAATAGTGGCCTATATGGAAGATTGACCATTTATGAGAACTTAAAATTATATTGCGAGCTATATGATCTCCCACTCTCTAAAATTGATGAGGCTATTGGATTCGTTAATTTAAAAGAAGAGAGCAAGAAAAAAGTGGCTACTTTATCAAAAGGGATGACACAGCGTGTCGTTTTAGCAAGGGCAATTTTGCATGAACCAGAGCTATTATTTCTAGATGAACCAACCTCTGCACTGGACCCAGTAAATACGCTTCATATTTATGAGGGATTACGTGCGCTCAATAAAAAAGGAACGACCATTTTTTTAACGACGCATGATATGCAAGAAGCGGATACACTGTGTAATCGCGTTGCCTTTTTAAACAAAGGAAAGATCCGTCTGCTCGATCAACCAAACAAATTAAAAAAGCAATATGCGGATGCCACTATTACCGTAGAATTAACGAACGATGAAAAAAGACAGCTTCGTAGAGATGCAGCTGGAGCAGAAGAAATGTACCAATTAATGAAAGATAATCGAGTGGTAACGGTACATTCCAACGAACCAACATTAGGGGATATTTTTGTGAAAGTAACGGGAGGGGAATTGGTATGACATTTTCATGGAAGCGTGTAAACGCAATACTTCAAAAGGATTTTAAAGACTTTTCTAGAAACTCGGCTGTTTCCATCATCATTTTTTTACCGATTATTTTGGCTGCAATTTACGGAAGGATGGGAATCGATTCGCTTCAAGTCCATTTTATGACTATTAATATGGCGTTTGCAATGGTTGGAACATATGTACAATGTTGTTTAATAGCAGAAGAAAAAGAGAAGAACACGCTACGAGGACTTATGCTATCACCTGCAAGTACGCTTGAAATTCTTGGTGGGAAAAGCCTGCTAACTTTTGTATTAACAATTGTTGTTGTATTTTTTAGTGCGTATTTATCTGAATATAGACCGGCAAGTATGGGGATTGTTGCATTCGCGATTATTTTATCGACCTTATTTTATATTGGAATGGGTACGTTATTAGGGCTTGTTGCAAAGTCTGTAATGGAGTCGTCTGTTATTGTGTTACCAGTTATTGGAGTATTTACAATGGGTTCATTTATAACTGCATGGACGGAGAAATATCCAATATTAAAAGTCGCAGAATTTTTACCGAACATACAATTATTCGAACTGGCAGAAGCAGTAGAGCAAGGAGCAGGTTTTGTTCAAGTGTTTTCAGAGTTAGGAATCATCGGTATTTGGATTGTTGTGATCTTTGCATTGACGGTGGTTGTATATCGGAAGCGTATGGTGGATTAAATGATCGCTTAGAATTTATTGGATAGGGGCTTCGGATTTACCGCGTTCGCAGTGGGTATTGTAAGGATAATGGATGCAAGCGTTTGTTAACTATATATCTTCATAGAAAAAGGTTTCGGAATAATACCATTCCGAAACCTTTTAAATGATTTAAGCTTGTGATTTATGGTGAAACGGACATTTCCCTTGAATTGGCTCAATATCATCGCCAATAAAGAATTGCTTCCATTCGTTATGCGTGGGATCGCCGAAGTGGCCGATATCTGGATGCTTCGGTAGCTGATCCCAAGCTTCTACACGTTTCCGGACTTTTTCACGTGACATAATACCACCTTTTTCAGTTCCTTCTAATCCTTTAAATATTTTACGTGGCTGGAATCCAAGAACCATTGCATTTCCTAGATCACGTGTCTTTCGCTTTTTGTAGGCAGGAGTGTTTCCGAACACGAAGATTGGCTCTCCATTGAAACGGAAATCCCATAAATAATGATCAGGATCACGTGGACTGTCTTCCGGCCATTCCACTTCGTCGACGTCATGTAAGTATTGGAGGATTTCCCAAAATTGCTTTCGGTAATCGTCGATAGAACCCTCCTGTTCAAAAGGTTCTACAAATACAAAAAGACCATGTCTTTTATAGTTTGGTAATTTAAATAAATCTAGAAAGCCTGCTACTGCAGAAGGTAGATTACTCCAGTCATCTTGCGTGATATAAGCATAGCGGAGTTCGCCTTTCAGTTCCCCACTCATTCCAAAAAAGCATGGAAACGTTTTATCTGTTACTGTATTATGAAATGTTTCATATTCCTTATAAAGCCAACTAGGTAAGTCTGTTCTCGTATGAAAATCTTCTTTTGTTAATAATGCTTTTTCCTTTGTAATCACACAATCTCCTCCACTATCTTTATTCACATATATATGTTTATTCTTTACCCCATCCTAAATTTCCTGAAACAACAAGGTTAAATAAAATAAATTGCACAAAAAGGTTATGTAATGAAAAAAAGAGGGAATATAAAAAGAAGGAATAAAGAAATTGGAGGATTAATCATAGTGAAAATAATTCAAGATCAAATACATTGTCAAAATGAATATGGAACGCTCCAAAAAGTCGTTCTATGTGAACCGCAATATATGGAAATTAAAGAAGTGATTAATGATGTACAGAAAAAATATAAACATGATAATATTGACCGCTCACTTGCCATTTCCCAGCATCAGTTATTTGAACAAACTTTAAGAAATGCTGGTGTAGAAGTGATTAAACTAAAACCAAGTAAGAATCATCCTGAACAGGTCTTCACTAGAGATATTGGTTTTACTTTAGGAAATCGCTTTTTTATTTCCGAAATGGCGAATCCGATTCGTCAAGGTGAGGAGGAAATATTAGCCCAGTGGATGAACGAACATGGCCTTTCCTATATGGAGTTTTCCAATTATTCCATAGAAGGTGGAGATGTAATCATAGATGGAAATCGCGTGTTTATAGGAATCAGCGACCGTACGTGTCTGATGGCTGTGGAAGCTTTGCAGAAAGAATTACCGGAATTTGAGGTTATACCTATTCCTTTTAATTCAAAATACTTACATCTGGACTGTGTGTTCAATATTTTGTCCTCCGAAGATGCGTTAATTTATCCTGATGCGCTCGATCCGGAAATAGTGAACAGCCTGGCGAGTATGTACCATTTAATCGAAGTAAGTGAGAAAGAGCAATTCTCCATGGGTACGAATGTGTTATCTATTGGTCAAAATCGAGTGTTTAGTTTGCCAATAAATCAGGATGTGAATAATCAGTTGAGAAAGCATGGATATGAAGTGTTAGAGGTAGATTTTTCGGAAATCATTAAATCAGGTGGCTCGTTCCGTTGTTGTTCTATGCCATTTGTGCGACAATAATATGCAATTATATGAAACCAATTCCTCGATGTTATGATTTTCGCTTCATTCGGACGTTTTCCGCCGGGTAAGCGATGAGCCATTCCCGCCGCTTAGGACGCCTTTGGGATGGCTCATTTAGTTCTCGGAAGATAGTAGACGCCCTTCATTTAGGTATACTTCTACTTTTTGTTTTTCTTTTTTCGTCTCGTCCATACTTTCAGCTAATGTTTTTTCATCGTTTTGCGAATGAAAAAACAAAAAGGAAAGGATAACAATCCAAGCCAGTACTACTCCTAGCAAAGTAAGGGATTTCTTCTGCACTTCTTCCACCTCCAATTAATCAGGATGTTAATACATGATTATGCTTTGAAAAAATGAAAATTACAAAATACTTCTACCAGCCAATTATACCTTGAAATAAGTTTAGCAACACTATATTTGGGTAGGATAAATAAAGATGCAAGAAAAAACAGAGAGTCGTTCAAAAATTTCTATTTGAACGACTCTTTTGCGATGAAATGAGTCCGATGAAGAAAGGAGGAATTGCCTTTGACATGGGACATTCTTAACATTATTGGTACCATTGCATTTGCAATAAGTGGCGTGCTTATCGCTACAGAAGAGGATTATGATTTGTTCGGTATGTATGTACTAGGGTTTATGACCGCATTCGGTGGAGGTCTTATTCGAAATATATTAATCGGGATACCAATTGAAGACTTTTGGATGCAAGGACATTTATTTGAAATAGCCTTTTTAGCTATTACGATCGCTTATATATTGCCGAATAAATGGATTGTCAAATGGAAAAATGCCGTAGTATTTTTTGATGCAATCGGATTAGCTGCGTTCGCCATTCAAGGGGCAAATTATGCGGTGTCAATCCATGCGCCGTTAATGGTAGTAATAATAGCAGCTTCCATGACGGGTACAGGCGGGGGAATGATAAGAGATGTGTATGCTGGTCGAAAACCGTTGATTTTTAGTTCTGGAATTTATGCTTTATGGGCCGTACTAGCAGGTCTAGTCATTGGTCTAGGGTTAGTACGTGCGCCTTATTCTACGTTTTCGCTTTTAATAATAATAGTGATATTAAGGATGCTATCCGTCTATTTTAATTGGAATCTTCCACGTAAGGCATATAACAAAATAGAATAGACAACTGAGGATAAAGGGTTGCTTAGGCAGCTCTTTTTCTTATTGTCCAAATATCGATATTTAGAAATTTCCGAAACTTTATTTTCCTCTATTCGTAAGTATTGTAAAGGAGTTGATTTGCTTGTTAGTCCTCGCAGATATCTTAATGGCTATTTATGTTGGTGTCATGATTATTTCTTCGGCTTCCTATTTTCGTCATCTTGCTAAAACCAAGAAAAGAAGAAAATTATCCACTTATGAATATGCTATGTACATAATAATTCAGATTGCGTATTTGTTATTTGCAATCGGCCTATTAATTTCTGTTTTTGTTGGTTGATAAATAAGAATCTTGAGGTGATAAGGTGTCGATAAAAGGGATTAACCATTTATTGTTTTCCGTTTCGAATTTAGATAATTCGATTGATTTTTATAAAAATGTGTTGGAAGCCAAATTGTTAGTGAAAGGTAAGTCTACTGGCTATTTCGATTTGAATGGAATGTGGCTTGCACTCAATGAAGAGAAAGATATACCTCGTAATGAAATAAGTCAATCATACACACATATAGCTTTTACTGTTGATGTAGCTGAATTTGATAAAATGTATGAGAAACTGAAAAAATGGAATGTAAATATCTTACCGGGACGTTCAAGAGATGAAAGAGATAAGAAATCTATCTATTTTACTGACCCAGATGGCCATAAGTTTGAGTTTCACACAGGAACATTGCTAGATAGAATGCACTATTATAAATCAGAAAAAGCGCATATGGAATTTTTTGATTAAAAGTTCTCTTTGCAATAACTAATGTAATTTTAAATATTCAGAAATTATGTATACTAATAGTTGAGTGAACGCTCAATCAAAGTTTGAGAGGGAATAGCTTTTGACCACATCATCTATTTATATCGTTGTTATAGCGACCTTTGGAGTCTCGCTTGTTGTTAGTGGACTGATGGTTATTTTTCGGAAAGACAAAAGGGGTATTCATGATTTCATTGACGGGACTATGTTACTAGTGAATAAATAATTAAAAAATCAAGAAGATTTAGATGAATCATTTAACCTATTACACTTAAAGTAAAGCTGCTTTTTGGTTGATTAAGGGGGTATTTTGTGATTTGGATAGAGTTATCATTATTTATGTTGTTTGTATTTATATTAAATCTAATAGTTAAGTTTCTTTTGAGAAGATTAATGAAAATCGAGAAAGAAAATAAACCTTTTTTTTCTTACAACCACATAAACGCATTGCATAGAAAAATTGATTGGTTTATCAGAATTACTTCTGCTATTGCATTAATTGTTATCAATTGCTTAATCATACTTGAAAGTTATTCGATAAACCTGTTATTAATTGCAACATTTTTCTTCATTCTATTAGATTACGCAGTAAGGGCATTGTTTGAGTGTAAATATTCGCAGAATCCCAAACAATATATTCTAACAATTAGTGAAGGGATTTTATTTTTAACTGCCATTATTATTATGTTTGATTATTTACTTATTAAATTATCATAATTGAGAACGTCATTTTTGTATCATTTTCTGTGGTCTATTTTCATATAAAGGACAGGAATTTAAAATTATATCATTTTTCGATGAATTATTGGAATATGCAAGAACAATTAGGGAGAATCCAGAACTTGATAAAATAGCTATCTATACAGAGTATGTTTGGGGAAGAGGCTAATGTGTTAGAAGAATTAAGCTTGAATGGCCAATCTATGAATTTTGTTATTTACGATAAATTGGTTTATGGTAATCCACGTAAAGATATCCCGAGTTTCTCGAATTACAAAATAGGCTATCAAATCACGGAAAACTTCATCGAAAATAATCCTGATATTTCTACATTGGAATGGACAAAAAAGAGTGCGAAAGAAATCGTTATGGGCAGTAAGTATAGTGATTTGCTCCAGTAGGTTATTCAACAAGTGGACAGATTTTTGAACCCACATAGTTATCTATGTTAACCTTAATAGAAATAGTGAAGGAATTAGTGCCCTAATGTTCCGATAAAAACTAATTTTTGATAGTAATAGAGGTGTTGCTTTGTGGTAATAACGTTACAAGAATTGCAGATGTATAGGAATTTTGATGAGCTTGCTAGTGATGTATTGGATCTTGCAAAAGAAATTTTGCCGGACAAATTGATTTATTTAACCTCCTTCAGTGATAAACAACAAATTATCCTAAAGCTTTCAAATGAAGATACAAGTATTCTCTTGACTGAAGGAATGGTTATAAACCTTAACGAAACGGTTTGTAATCGAATTGATTTTAAAAATAAACAACCATTAATCTATGAGGATATTAAGGATGGAACGTGTTCGGTCGATTTGAGAGATATTCTTGAAGAAGTCAATATTAAATCTTATCTGGGTATTCCTATTTCGCTTGTTAATGGGGAAAGGTTTGGGACATTATGTGTGGCACATCATGAGGAAAGCCAATTTGATAAGAAGAGTATAAATTTGCTTCAAAAAATAGCCAAGATGTTTGCTTATTATTTGGAACTAGAGCATTTTGCTTATAAAGACTCTTTGACTGGACTATACAACAGGCATTATCTCTCCAGGTATTTTGAGGATCACTCTAAAACTGGAGGAGTACTATTCTTTCTTGATATGGATGGGTTTAAAGAGGTAAATGATATACATGGTCACGATACTGGTGATCTGGTGTTAAAGGAAATCGCTATAAGACTTCAAAAGTTCGTTAATGAGCACCACGATGCCTTTGCAGTAAGACTAGGGGGAGATGAGTTTATCATCCATTTCGCTCAGCTATCCACTAGAGAGGAACTTAGTAAGCGAGCGGAATATGTACTTAACTGTTTGAGTGCATGGAATAACAAGTTTCAACTCTCCACTAGTATTGGAATAGTATCTTATCCTGTTGATAGTAATATCAATTTAAAAACGCTTCTTAAAAATGCAGACAATGCCTTATATCTTTCAAAAACAGCAGGAAAGAACTCTTATAAGTTTTTTAAAGAAAAAATTTAGGAAGGAGAAGAGGTAATCGAGAAGAAGAGCATAATCGCATTTATCATTTATTTTATAGTGACAAGTCTCTGCCTGTTCTACTTTTTTTACGATTCGAAAGAATACGAACGGATAAATTCCCTTTCTTATTTTGTACCAAATATACTAACGTTATTTTTAGTAACGTGTGGATATATTTTGTTTATGGCTTTTGGTGATAAAAAAGATAAAGAGATACTCTTTAAAATGATCGTTTGGTTCATAATTGGAATAGGGAGTAGCACTCTGTTATATGAATTCGTTAAACCGAGTTATACCTATGCTGAAGCAAAAGCAATAGTAGAGCAAAGATACGACACAGAGGTGATAGACAGTCATTTTACAACAATCACTCAAGTAGAATCCGGTAAAGAAGTCTACCGTATGAATGCAATTAAAGATTCAAAAGAAATCGAGTTAGTTTTTAATCCGTATACAAAGCAGATAATATTTCTTAAATAAAATTACTTAGAATTTTATTGGAGAAGGGAGTTCCTATTTAGGACGTTGAAATTTTCTGTATGAAATTATTTCTCTAGGATGAAGCTGCTGGGAGCAGTATAACTGGATGCACATTTAAATGTCAGTAAAGTTCTAGCCGAATTACGAATGGAATGGGTGACAAAAAGCCAACCCAAAATAGTTTAACAAAGAAGCCCTTTATGGAATGGAGCCGTAACAATGGTGAAACATGGGGAAAACTACCGGTTAATAATTATGTAACACACGCGTGGTTTGATGGGAATGATCAATTAAATATAGCTACGGAAAAAGAAATATGGTTAGGTATTACACCCAAAAGTAAAGGGACGAAAATTCTTTCATTAGACCACCCGATTGATAAAGTCGATTATTCAAGCAATAACCATATGGCTGTGCTCTCCAACGAAAGGATTTATTATACGACCAACCAAGGGGAGAGCTGGGAGCAAGCTGTTGTTCCTAAACCATTTTATAAGGTTCAAATAACAGATAGTGGTGACTTGCTAGTCCTCACAGGAAAAAGTAAGATTTTACAAAAGACAAATGATGGCTGGAACGAGATAGCTATGCCCAAATAATGATGAACCTTTAGATATAAAAGTCATTAATAATCAGCTATTCATTACCTCACAAAGTGGAATTCGGATTAGTGATCTTAAAGAGGAAAGTTGGAGAAAAGTTCAAATGGATGAAGTAATATTTCACTTTAATAAAAAAGGTGAAAAATTATTCGGTTATACTTACAGAGGGGAAGTTATTTATTCCATTCCCACAAAAGTTGAAAGAAAACCTGAAAAAGTGTCGGATGCTGTTGAGTTCGTCGTTTCGGACGTAGATAGTATTGGAGATATCCTCTGGATTGCCACGGTACCCGATTATTCGTGGAAAGAGATGAAGATACCGCAGAAATGATAAAATTTGAAGTGTAAATCCAAAAAGAACTTATTCTTACGAATAGTTCTTTTTTATTTCAAAAAAATGCATCTTTTTTGTACGTACACTTTCTAAGAGAAAGGACGGATAATAAACGAATTGGTTTCGATTCTATTGAATTGAAAAATGCACGTAAAAAACAGGGCAAAAAAAGGATTTAAACAAAAAATAGCGAATAAAAAGATTATTGCTATTTTAGGAGATGATTAATATAAATATGGTAATTTAGGAATTATCTGAATATGAGGTGGCGTTTGTAAGACGAGTTGGAAGCTATTTTGAACCACAGGATCATTGGAAAAAATTGATGTACTGGGCTAATGAAAATGCAATTTTTCCACCTCACCAATCATTTATAGGGATATCTTTAGAGAATCCGGAATTTGTGAAAAATGATCATTGTCGACACGATGCTTGTGTTACCATTCCTGCTAGTTTTGTTAAAGAAAAACATATTAGTATACAATTCAAAAATTTAGATGACGGACAGTATGCTTTGTATTCACTTTATGATGAGTCCGAAAAATTGAATTTAGCTTATAAATATATGTTGTACCGATAAAAAAGCGAATAGCTTAAACTATCGGGCAATTAGAGTGAAATGCTATGCTCTGAAAACTAACGAAAAAAGTTAACACAAACAAAGGAGAAGAGAAAATTGATAGATTATAACGGTCGTAGTTTTGTTTCCATTGAAAATACAGATAACGGTGAGGTTTCTTCTAAGACTATTTTTGATTACAAACAAGAGGGACATATCATCTCAGCAACATATGGTGGAGGGGAAATTGTAAAAGGGACATTGATCGGAGTAATAAAGGAAGACGGTTGCTTAGAATTTAGATATAACCACGTTAATAACAAAAATGAAATTAGAGGTGGACAATGTACTTCTACTCCAAAACTTTTACCAGATGGGCGAATTAGGTTATATGAAAATTGGAAATGGCTTGATTCGGAAGCTACTGAGGGAAATTCAATTATTGAGGAATTGAGTGTATCAAACGATTTTGATTAATTATTTATTATTAATGTGAAGTGTGCTTACGTTAAAGTTCATGGGTTGCTTAGGCAGCTCTTTTTTTCATATTAAGCTAACGAGGCAGGTAGTAGAAAATGTGATGAAATTTAATATGATAATCTTATATGTAGAACAATAAGTCAAGGAGAGGTGGAAAATGTTATTATGGCAGCTTTCATTATTTGTTTCCCTTGCAACTTTATTCGTTGGAGTTGCTAAAACGTCCTGGTTGTACTTACTGATTAGTACGATTACATTTATACCGATTGCATATTATTTTTCAGGAGCAAACAATGCTTGGAAATACGTTGGTTTGACTCCATTCTTTTTACTTTTTCTAACAATATTATTTTGGTTAATACATAAGAGGAAACGAAATCGTTTTTGGATAAAACGGAAGAATAAACACATTCAGTAGTCTATTTTGGTTAATTGGTAGTGATATCCCTAAGTTGTCTAAAGGTGATCAGGTTTTATTTCTGCTAATTCCTTTATTTAGCATCATTCTTGCCAAACAGGTTCTCTTAAAGTTCCGTAATGAATTGAAGTGAAAAATTCAATCTTGGAGGAAAACATGAAAAAACAGATGTTTATAATATTTATCTTCATATTAATTTTAGGAGGATGTAAGGAACCATCAATCCCATTATCGGAAAATAGTGAGGTAAATTATAAAGCCCAAATGGAACAGCTGGAAATGACAAATGAGCAAATGAAAATGAAAATATCTAATATGGAAAAGAAGAATGAGGAAGAAAAAGAAGCATTAAGGACAACGTTGAATTTAGCATTCCAACTTCTCACTGCAATAACTAATAAAGATTATGAGTACATTACATCCATTTCTTCCTCCAATATTCGAGTGAATATGGAAGAAAGCACTATCTATTCTACTGACTATAGCTATAGAATGAACGACAAGCATTATCTATTAGAAAACCTGGAGTATCGTTTTTATCAAATGGAAGACGACAAGCTGACAATTGGCTTCGCAAATTATTTTCCTGAGGGACATAGTACCATCAATATTGGATTTATAAAGCAGGATGGACAATGGCTATTCGATTATTTAGTGACTGATGCTTAACGCTGTGCAAATGATGAAGAGATAACCAGTTATGAAAGAGATTCTGATGTAGAATTAAGAGTTGTTAGACTTTAATAAGATAAAATTTTTATAAGTAGGTGCTTTAATGTTATCAACTCCATTAGGTGCTATGAAATTATTTATTAATGGTGAAGAAGTGGGATTTACTGCGATAAAATTAGATTTAGAATTGCATTGTCCAGATGTAAGTGGTAGGTATTTAATCCAATATGAATACAAAAATGAAATGAAGAATCAAGAGATAAAATGTTGCATACCCTCATTAGATGTAAAAGGAGATGTTGAAAGTGGAGAAAATCTTGAAGCAATATCCTTTTACAAAAATGATATAAAACTCACAATTGGGGTAGAAGGAGAATTCACAGACGACACTAAATATATTGATTATAGTGGAGAGTATTTAAGTAATGGAATTCAGTATGTAACATATCACACCAGTGTGGATAGAAAGTTCAATTTTGGTGTTTCTTGGATTCAACCATGGACAGAAGGAAATGATATTCAAACTTGGTTTGGTGCGGATCCAACATTAATACAGAATGTATAGTTTGTGAATAGTATACTTCGGCTGGAGGACAGAGCATGAAAAAAAGATTAAAAATGAAAATAGCAAAGAAGTATAGAGGAGAATTGGTGTGGGCTATTTATTATGGTCAACTGGATAAAGTAAAACGATTAATCCGCTTAGGAATAGATGTGAATGAATCCGATGAAGATGGACGGACAGCGATTCACTGGGCGACACAGGAAGGGGAGCTGGAAATTATTCATTTGCTTCTCTCAATCGGTGCCGATATTGATGTAAAAGACGAAAATGGTTTTTCACCTCTATATCAAGCGTCTGCAGACGGGAATATACAAGTTGTTAATTATCTATTAAAGAACGGCGCTGATATTGAAATAAAATCGAATGATGATACTACTGCTTTAATAATTGCAAGTTGTTATGGCCATATAGAGACGGTGAAGCTGCTCATTGAAAGAAGTGCGGATATTATGGCAAAAACCGACGATGGACATACTGCACTTTCTTTAGCAAAGGAATATGGAAATGAGGAAGTTGCTATTTTTCTAAAAGAGCAGAAGAATTTATTATCCAAGTAAGAACATTATTTACTTCTGCCTTCGGTGATTTGGCTAGAGAATAATTAGGATTTAGTTATACATTGCCTAGTACATATCTAATTTCCCTTTCCAAAAGCCGATTAATATTTGTTTTAAAAAGAAAAGCCGAACTACGACGAAACAATAAATGGAAGTTTCGTGTGATAGTCCGGTTTTTTATTGTCTGAAATTATATTTCCTATATGCCTGTTTTTATGCCAAACCCAATCAAAATTAATCCCGTTGATTTTTGGAATACCTTTTGGAATTTGGAGTTGTTCAACCATCTTTTTGCATAATCAATTACATAAACAAGGGTTAGAAACCAACAAACAGCGAGTAAAGTAAGGATTAAAGCTAACATGATCAATTGCTGATTTACATTTTCGTTCAAATCGATAAATTGAGGCATGATCGTTATATAAACCAAAACAGTCTTTGGATTAAGAACATTGCTAAGTAATGCTTGCATAAAGGAACTCTTATTATGCTGATTTGAATATTTCGTAGGTGTGTTTGCTTGGGACTGAATCTCTTTTAAAGAAAACATGCTCTTAGTAAAAAAACTTCTTATCCCTAAATAAATTAAGTAGGCAGCTCCCAAATATTTGATGATACTGAAAAGGACAACGGACTTTGCTATTACAACAGATAAACCAAGGATGGCAATAAGCGTCCAAAAAGAAAGTCCCGCTGCCATTCCAAGTACCGTAAAACGTCCAGCTTTTGGACCATAAGCGAGCGTGTTTTTCACTAGCAACATTGTATCTACTCCAGGTATGATAACCATCATTGCAGCAATTGAAATATATATTAGTAAGCTACCCATGTTGTTTCTCCCTTCTCTTTCTTTTAGTGACTACCAGAGTAACTACTTATGATTATATCAGAATATTTTGGATAAAATCAATAGGTTTTGTTAAACTATTAGTTACAATGGTAGCGACTAAATTTGTCTTGGAGGATTTTATGAAAGAAAATATTTTAGATACATTAAAGAATTTGAATTTTACCGAATATGAAGCAAAAGCATATCTTACTTTATTACAAGAATCACCATTAACTGGCTATGCAGTAGCAAAACATTCAGGTGTGCCACGATCGAAGATTTATGAAGTTTTGGAAAGTCTCACCATGAGAGGAGATATTCTGGTCAGTCCAGGAAGCACACCTCTGTATTCTCCAATTCCTGCAAAGGAACTAATTAAAAATCGCCGAATGAAAGCAGAAGAGCATTTTGAACTGGCAGAAAAATCATTAGCAGAGTTTAAAAAATCAGCAAATGACCGTGAAAATATTTGGAACATTATGGGACGCAATGAAATACTCGATAAGGTAAAAGCCTGTATAATAACTGCCCAAAAAAGAATTCTCTTAGAAGTTTGGAAAGAGGAATTCGAAGAAATGGAGTCTGAACTAAGACAGGCAGCAAAAAGAGGAGTCAACGTAACGATTATTGCTTATGGAGAAATTGCCTCTGATTTTGCTAATGTTTACCACCATTATATGGGTCAAGAAATTACAGAAGAGTATGGGGGACGATGGATTGTCATTAGTGGAGATGATTCGGAAGTAGTAGCAGGTATTGTCTCACTGGGTAAAGATAGCCGTGCAGCATGGACAATGCATGTAGGCTTAGTCATGCCAATTACAGAAGTCATGATTCATGATTTATATGTAATGGAAATTATGGAACAACACAAAGAACTTTTGGAGGAGAGTTTTGGGAAGAACCTCGTCAATTTACGTCGCAAATTTTCCATCCATCCAGATTTTAAGAAACATTATGTGAAATAGATGGTCATACTCAATCCATAAGTGAATGTAAAGCACAGCTCATATTTTTGGGTCGTGCTTTTTAGCGTTATTAGAATGATAAAAGCAGCCAAAAGATGAAAAATGTCTAGAAAACCGAAAAAACGGGTAAAGAATACATAGTTGGAGTAAACAGGAGGTAATTTTTAATGAATAATCATATTGTTGGTGTATACGAAAATGAACAACAAGCAGTTGAAGTGGTGGAGGAATTAAAAGCGAAAGGCTATACAACTGAGGAAATTTCCGTTATTGCGAAAAATATAGAAGAACTATCGGAATTCTCACAGGAAGTAAAACCATCTACTAGGGATGGGGCTATTGCAGGAGCTGTGACTGGTGGAGCCATTGGTATAGCGGGTGTGCTAGCAGGGTTATCCACTATATTGATCCCCGGATTTGGTGCTGTGTTGGCTGCGGGCCCTATCCTTACAACAATTGGGGGAGCAGTTATAGGGGCAAACGCTGGTGCTGGCGGATTAAAGCATGCTCTTATGGAAATTGGAGTTCCTGATGATGAAGCTGAACGCTATTCAAATGATGCAGAGGAGGGGAAAATCCTAGTATTTCTTCATCCCAAAGAGTGATAGCGGATTAGATAGATTATGCCATTAATAATCTCGTAGGCCATCTTTTCGATGGTCTTTTTTGTGTCCAAATCATCAAGTGGATTTTGGGTAGGTTTTTAACAAAGAACAATAGTATAATTAAAATAGTCTAAAAATTATTTAATATAATTTTGGAGACATAGCTGTTAGAGGAGGCGTTCATTATGAAAAATAGGAGAAAACATATTATGAATCACTACAAGGGGATAACGACTAATTAGCAATGTTCTTTAGCGTTTCCTCGTATTCTGGAAGGGGAAAATTATGAATAAAGAAAATGTGAAAATTGTAGAATTAAATGCAGAAAATTGGTACGACTGTTGTGAATTAGAAGTATCAACAGAACAAAAAGAATACATGGAGCCCAATGCTATATCAATAGCTCAGTCAAAGTTTGAGACTACATTAAAGCCATATGCTATTTATGCTGCAGATAAGATAGTTGGTTTTCTAATGTACAATTCCGTTCAAGAAGAACTTGATGGTTTTTGGATATATAGAATAATGGTAGATAAAAAATTCCAAGGCAAGGGTATAGGTAAAGCTGCAACTGAGTTAATGATTTTAGAAATGGCAAAATTACCGAATGCGAAAAAAAAAATTATTGTAGGTTACCATCCAGAAAATTTAGGAGCACATCATTTATACTCGAGTTTAGGATTTATTGATCATGGTGATAGATTCGGTAAGGAAATGGCTGTTATCTTACATGTGAACAATTAACAGACTGAAAGAATACTACAAAAAGAATGGGCCAATCTATGGTCCTTTCTTTTTATGTTTAAAACATCAAGAGGGTTACGACGATTTGAATAGAGGAGGGATGTTCATATGAGGATAATTCTTCAAGCATTTATTGGTTCAATAATGATTCATTTAATTTATACAGCTTATACAATAATAAATGGTTATATAAAAACAAAATTTTACAATCCTGATATGCAAAATGCATGGGAGACAGTAGACGTGCTTCAAAATGAAGTAGCGTTCGGCATGATTATGTCCCCATATTTCTTTTTATATTCTATTTTAATTTTAACTGTTATTTGTGCCATTATCCTATTTTTATATGAAAAACTGTTTAAGAATAAGATGAGTTACTACAAGAAGGGTTAACGCATAAAAAGATTAAAAGGAGAGAAAAACATTGTTAATAACAAGCCAACTGGAGATTCAAGCATCTAAGGAGGTAGTATTCTCTTACTTAGAAGATAACGAGAAACAAAAAGAATGGATGACAGGATTAGAAGGTACGGAGTATTTAACGGAGTTTGATAGTACTAATCCGGTTGGTACTAAGTTCAAACAAAGGTTAAAAGAAGGAAACCGTATGCAAGAATATGAAGGACAAGTTACTGAATACAACAAAAATAATAGATTAAGTATTCAAATGAACCATCCTTCTTTCTTAATTCATATTTCTTATAAACTTAAAGAAATTAGTCCGAATTCTAGCATTCTATACATTACAGAAGAACTGACAGCTAAGACTGTTTCAGGAAAGATAATAAGTATCCTTTTTCGTGTATTTATGAAAAAAGGTTTAGAGAAACAAATGAAGGCATTGAAACGGTCCGCTGAAAAACAATTATAAAGTTTTTGGGCAAACTTAAGCTTACGCAGCAGATTAGATGTACAAGAAGGAATTTAGATGAGTAAATCGAATTAGTATTTAAAGGAAGTTATTGAATGGAGGGGAAAAGAAATGGAAGTAAAGACACTTTTATTACAACAATGGGCAAGCTGATAAGATGAGGAAGACTGGTTTCCACCGCTTGAAAAAGTGCTAGAGAATATCAGTTTAGAACAGGCACTTTGGAAGCCAGTCCACGGGTCGATGAATTCCATTTGGGAATTAGTTTGTCATTTGCTTTTCTTTAAAAAGAGACTTCTGTTGCGAGTCCTTGGTGAAACAGCGAATGAACCCCAAGCAGAAAATAATAAATCTACATTTCGAATACCAACAGAGACAACTGAAAATTGGAACGAAACAAAGCAAGAATACTTTTATGTTCATCGGGAGATTGAAAAAATACTAGCAAAATCAGAACAGGAAGATTTGTATAGACAGATTCCCAGAGAAAGATCATTAGTGCTGGAAATGAAGGGTTTGCAATGCACGATGCATATCATATTGGGCAATTGTATTCCTAAGTAAAATGCAAGGAGCTTGAGCAGGGAAAACGGGGACTTTCGATTCGGACTTCCCATTTTTTAAACCTGAAAACAACTATACTGATTAACAAAGCCTTTGATATATGTCTATTCATAAAAGGAGATAAAAAAAGTGGAATATAAAGTAAAAACCTATGAAGATGCCATAAAGGTAATCGAAGAAATCGGAATACTCCCCCTTGCACCTTTAATACCAGATTTTCCTTCTTTAAATACCATTACTCAACCAGAGTACTGGCATTCCGATACAGAGTTCGATCCTTGGATTTGGAGAACAAAATTCTCAACTGATGGGGTTGCAGGATACGGTAAATTCATGAAGAAAAAATCTATATTAGTTTCAGTCCAGATTCTTCCATATGTAAAAAAGGTCTTAAGTTATGATGAGTCCGTCGAGGAACGCTATTTTAATGGGAACGTATCAAAAGAAGCAATGGAAATTTATAAAATAATTAACCAGCTGGAAGGAATAGACACAAGGGCTTTAAGAATAGAAGCAGGTTTAAAGGAACGCGATAAAAAGAAGATATTTGAAAACGCGTTATTAGAATTACAAGGATCAATGGATATCGTCATTTCGGGCATACAAGAGAAAAGAAATGAAGTTGGCGAAAAAAATGGGTGGAGCAGTACAGCTTTTGAAACATATGATTCTTGGGCTAATAGAAATAAAATAGAAACAATAAATACAGACAAAGCAGAATCAAGAAAATATCTACTATCCTTTTTCTCCAATGTTTGTAGCAATGAATCACTAAAGAAGCTCGAAAAAATATTTGCATCGTAGAAAAGATATAGTGAATTAATTTAGAACTGACATATATGCTTATGATAAAAGATACGCTCTCACTATCTATTGCTTTAAGCAGTACTATCCTCTAAAACAGTTCCAGTTACTATCGCAAAATTTTAAATTAGGGCAATACAAGTGCTCATTTTTTTATTGAATTGAGGTGCTTTGTGAAAGGTTTCACTTAAACTAACGGGGCAGTTTAGTTGAAGATTAGCTTTCCGAAATTAGTGGCAAATAAACAATTAAATCTCGTATTTTTCTAAAATTTTGCACAAAAACGTGTTCTAAGATAGTAAAGTTATCTTTAAAAAGACAGTCATGTTATTCAACAATCTGGCGTTTTAGTTGAAGAAGGAGCAAGAAAAACAATTGATGAGGTTAAAGAATAGCTATCCCTTTGAGGATAGCTTTTACTTATTACCCGACAAGAGTTAGTTCGTAAAAGCGTGCTTTTACGAACTCTTTTTGCGATTTTTTCGTAAATAAAAAACAAGCGAAAGATTATCTCCTTCTTGTTTTTCATATGTTATTCAACGTGGATCTTTAACCCAACCTATCCCCTTTTTTCACTTTTTGCTGGGGTTCGATCAGGACAACCCCTTGTTCGGAATACACACCCATTACTAGCGCCTCTGAACTGAAACCTGCCACTTTCATCGGGGGGAAATTCACGACGCCTAGTACCTGTCTGCCCACTAGTTCATCCAGCTTGTAACAGTCGGTAATTTGGGCACTGCTTTGTTTAAGCCCGATTTCTTCGCCAAAGTCCACCCACAGTTTATAGGCGGGTTTTCTGGCTTTCGGGAATTCTTCTGCTCGGATTATTTCGCCTACCCGCATATCAATCTGTTGAAAATCATCGAACGTTGCCATCTTAATTCCTCCTAAAAGTTCTTCTTTTTACGTTGTTTTTTGAGCTAATGAATGGCTCGGCTGCTGCTCTTCTTCTTGCTTATCGGTAATGACAATCAATACCCCTAGGAGAATCAAAACAGAACCGATCCAAAACATGATGCTGATCGTTTCTCCGAGTAACAGCCAGCCCAGCAAAGTTCCGACAACAGGCTGGAAAAAAAAGAAAACCCCGCCGCTGGAGGCATTCAGCATCTGCAGCCCCCGGCTCCATAACAGAAAAGCCAGGGAAGTCGAAATGACTCCTAAATAAAGCAATCCACCCCATATGGTGAGGTCGGCCAAATCGTGCAGCTCAATTTGCGGCAATCGGGGAATCACAAAAGGCGTCAGAACCACCACGGCAATTGCCGTCGCATAGGTCGTCACCACAATCTGAGAGTATTCACTCGGTATCATTTTGACTAGTACAGACATCAACGCCCAGGTTAAGGCGGCAATCACTAAGGAAATTCCGCCAAGCATGCTGGACATGTCGAGATTATTAATTCCAACAATGGCAATCACACCGATTGTGGCTAAAGTGACGGAAATCGCCTTTTTCTTCGTCAAGCGTTCTTTTAGGATCAAACTGGCGAACACCACCATAAATGCAGGTGTTGTCGCCGTTATGATTGCACCCATTTGGGCAGTGGACAGCATCGTGCCGGTTTCCTGGGATACAATGGAAATGACGTAGCCGATGATGGCGATGGCAAGGATTATGCCGAAGTGGTGTCTCTTGATTCGCCAATTCTGCCGTGTCACCAATCCGATGATGCCAAGGGCCACCAGTGCGATCAAATAGCGCATCCACACAAGTTCCAGTGGCGGGATGACGTCCACTACTATTTTTACGACCACATACATGCCGCCCCAGATGCTTGAAGCCACTATTAAATAGAATGAACCAATTAATGTATTTTTCATTTTTATACCCTCCGTTTTAATTGATAGGCTTTAGCTGCCTCGACAGAGAGATGCAGCACTCTCTCTATTAATTGTTGGAGAGTGCCACAGGTACATCATTTTCAAACAAAGGAGTCCGAAGCATGTTGTTTCACCTCACGTCTAGTTTTTGTGCTGTAAGAACAGAGAATTTCCTTTCATTTTGCTCCACGCGATAAAAAGAGAAAAAGGATATTAAACTCATTTTAGAAAATTCCCTAGAAATTTTCTTTGCCGAGTTTAATATCCTCTTTAACCATTATTAAGAATTCGATATTTTTGTGGGGCTATTCCTTCGCTGTTGCCAAACCATCGGGTAAACGATGAAGAATTTTCAAAACCTAATTCTTCACTAATTTTCGACATCGACCAACTGGTGGATACCAAAAGGTTTTTGGCCTCTTGCAAGCGCAGTTCAGTTAGATACATCTTTAAGCTTTTTCCGGTTCTTTTCTTGAACCAGGACGAGTAGTAAACGGGGTGGTAATGTTCGATTTTCGCTAAGGTCTCCAAAGTGATCGGTTCTTTGAAATGGTTATGGATGTAGTCAATCGACGCTGGATTCGAGGTCTGGAGTTTACTGACGACATAGCGGGCTAAATTTACCAAGGAAGATGCACTGTCCGGCCTCTTCGCCTCTTCCAGCAACAAATACCGGATCGCCGACCACTGCGTATCCAACTGGAAATGCATGTTATATGTCTGTTCCGGCAAGTAATGTGTGGGAACATCCAGGATCAAAAATTCATTCCGGTCTTTAGACCGGTATTCATGTTCCAACTGGGGCGGCAGATAGAAACAATGGTCCTCGTTCAGGTTGACCTCTTGGCCCTTCGTTTTAATATCCAAAGAACCCTGTAGAGGGAAAAGGAATTGCCCGAACTCATGATGGTGAGAGGCAAACTCTCTCGAATAGGATCTTTTTTCACACAATACATGTTTTAACGAGTTCATTTTTCTCCTCCTTCTCTCTAGATGTATGTTAGTCCCATCCTATAGAAGAAACAAAGATTTCTTTTCATTTAATTAGAGAATACCATATTAATTCATAGAACATGATGTTATTGCATTCTCTGAAATTTAGAGCTTTCTTGACGTTGTTGAAAAGGGAGTAATCCTGTTGAAAGGGCTTCTTATCTTTAACATGTATTTTTCTCATGCCTCTCTGTTATCAGTTTACATATCAATAGATTATCGGAAGGAAAGAAGTGATAGATATAGCTTCTTTTCTTCCTCTTTAAAACAATTACTGCTTAAGAATATTTATGACGGTA
This sequence comes from Psychrobacillus lasiicapitis, assembly GCF_006861795.1. Lineage (GTDB taxonomy): Bacteria > Bacillota > Bacilli > Bacillales_A > Planococcaceae > Psychrobacillus > Psychrobacillus lasiicapitis. The sequence continues at coordinate 50,296 of NZ_VDGH01000016.1, forward strand.
GATTAAATAACATTTAAAAAATAGAGAGTTCTTATTCAACTAACGGGTGCTTTAGTAAAAATTGTTGAGCTGCCCAGACAGCTCTTTTTTTATTGACCTAAAGGGGCAGTTTAGTTCAATAAGCGGAAATGGATTTTTGTTAATCAAAACTGGTTAATTCGCTTAATATTGGAACTTATATAAGTATCAAACGTATTAAATTTAGGGACAGAATGTTTCCATAATAATGTTTTTTTGCTGTGAAATTTGACTAAGGGGAATTGTTATGGACACTTTGATTTATCTTTATTTATCATAGTCATAATATCGCTTAATATCGCTATTTTTATATTGTTTAAAAAAGGAAAACTAAATTTTATTATATCTGGCATCATTATAATGATGCTTGCTCCAGTTTTTGGTTTCTCAAATTATGCCTTATTTCATTACTTTTATGATTGGAATTCAGGGGGAACTGGAGAGGGTGCTGGATATGGTGGTGCAATTTTAGGGTTTATAACATTAGCTAATGGTATTCTCATACTCGTTATTGGAATTATTAGGTGGGGGATTAAGTTGATTGTAAAAAATAACAAGAACTGAAGTATATATATTAAACAGTCATAACTATGTTTGGAAGGTGATATTGCTTTGCTAGAGTTAAGAAAAATTAATAGTGACAATTATGAAGAATGTTTAAACTTGCGTACAATTGATGCCAATGAGGACTTTGTAGATTCTGTAGCATGGTCATTAGCCGAAGCGTGGGTATTTTATGATGATTCACACCCTTTTGCAATTTATGCCGATAATGTGATGGTGGGTTTTGTTTCAATGTATATTGGCGAAAATAACCCCCAAATCATAAATTTTATGATAGATAGCCGTTTTCAAAAAAGAGGCTATGGATCAGCAGCGGCTAAGCTTTGTATTGAATATTTGTGTAAAGAATTTAATGCAAGAAGGATCTCCTTACCAGTTAATCTAGAAAATAGAACCGCACAAAAGTTTTGGAGCAATATCGGCTTTGAAATAACAGACGATATGGAGGATGGTTATCTTTATATGCGGTTGTACATACCAGAAAAATATGTCTGAGTATATAAAAATGGAACCTATTTCTACGAATGGGCTCGATTGTTTAATAAGCGTCTCTGTTCTTATTAAACTAACGGGTGCTTTAACAGAACAAAGCTTTCTATTGAAAGTCTTTATTCTTATTCAACTAAAGGGGCAGGTTAGTTGAATACCGTGTTTATTTCATCATTTAACAATAGAGATAGATGGTCGAGTAAAAAAATAACACAGTTTTATATTAGTTTCGGTGAACCGTACCATAAGTAAAGGCGGTTTTTCGGTAACACGAGGCTATAAAGGTACTTGTTATGGGTGAATTCTCATTCCCTCTGAAGGACAGGGACAGTTCAACCTCCATTATGAAAGTGAAAATGGAGGTTGAACTGTCCCTATGTTTATAACCTTAAGCTTATAAAGTTAAACCACCATCAACAAGAACAACTGAACCAGTCATATAGCTGGCTTTATCTGATGCTAAGAAGGCAACCATTTCAGCGAGCTCATTCGGTTTAGCATAACGGCCCATTCTCATATTGGAAACCTCTTCTGGAATGTAATTACCCGTTTCAAACTGTTTCGCCACACCAGCGGTTAAAGCTGTTTCCACGCCGCCTGGGCAAAGCGCATTTATACGGATTCCCTTTTTTGCATATTCTAATGCAGCACCTTTGGTTAAACCTATAACTGCATGTTTACTTGCAGAATATACAGCTACACTGTGTTCAGGACGAATTCCTGCAGTAGAAGCAGTATTAATAATAGAGCCGCTGCCTTGCTCCTCCATTACTTTTAACACATATTTCATTCCAAGGAATACCCCTTTTACATTGATCGCCATAATACGTTCATATTCAGGTTCTTCAACTGAAGTGAAGGGAGCGAACTTTTGAATAACACCTGCATTGTTGAAGAATATATCAATACGTCCATATGTTTCGACTGCTTTATTTACATAGTTTTGCACATCATCATTTTTCGAAACATCGGATTGAACGAAAATTCCTTCTCCACCTTGTTCTTTTACAAGTTTCAACGTTTCTTCGCCTGTTTCCTTATTGAAATCTACCAAGACAACTGTTGCGCCGTTCCCTGCAAGTTTCAAACTACTTGCTCTTCCGATACCACTCCCTGCACCAGTGATGACAGCAATTTTATTAGTTAATTCCATGATTATATCCCCTTTGTTTATGATTTCTTACATGATTTATTATATGGCTGATTAAGTATTAATTATTGTGTAATTTTACGGTTAATAGTATTTTGTTAATATCAAAATAAAATATATATTGGTTTTTAAAAAATAAGGGAGGTAGATGGAATAAATGGAAAAGGCAAAAGAAGAATTGCAAAATATTTGCCAGCTTATTTATGAAGCTCATCAAATACCCGTTAATTTTGTCAACCAATTTGGTGAGTCTGAATACGAATATTCAAGAAATGATCTGCAGAAAAACCCATATTATATTATCTTTAAGGAACAGATTAGTGTGTATACGTATGAAGAGGATTCAAATGCTTTCCCTATCTTCTTTTCAAATTCTAATATGAACTTTTTCTTTATAAATTTTAAAAAAGCCAATCACTTTATAGGAACACTTATTGTAGGGCCTATCCTTGAGTCAGAGATATCTGATGAAAAGATAACCAAGATCACGGAGGTATTTAAAGGAAACGTTAATAAAAGGAATCTCATTGAATATTTTCAAGCCATCCCTATAATGAATCATCAACAACTTCTAGCGATTAGTATATTGGTTTATGATTTGATTTATCATAGAACGTTAGAAAAAAGATATGTTATTGAAAATAATAAAGCATTAGACATTGTCATTAATGAATCAGAGAAGTTAGACCTTGAACTTTCAAAAGGTAGAAGGAATCTCATTTTTCATTCCAATCTTTCCTATGAACGGGTATTGCTTGATTATGTTAAAAACGGGCAGATCGATAAATTACAGGATATCTTTGATTATTCCATAGTCGGTGAGGCAGAATTGGGATTATTGTCGAAACGAAATCGCTTAAGAAGTGAGAAAAATTTAATGATAACTGGACTTGCCCTTGTTTGCAGAGCTGCCATTGAAGGAGGTTTAAATGAAGAGACAGCCTTTACTTTAAGTGACTTCTATATCCAACAACTCGAGGAATTGGGAAACCTAAAGGCAATATTGAAATTAACGGAAGAAGCTATAAGAGATTTTACCAATCGTGTTTACAAAATGAATGTGGGAAAATATTCTCCCACCATTACAGCTTGCCAGCATTATATTTATAACCATCTCTATGACCAGATTACACTTGATCATCTTGCACAATTGTGTCAATTAAGTCCAAATTACTTATCATCATATTTTAAAAAAGAAGTTGGGATTACTTTAAGTGAATATATCCAACAGCAACGAGTTGAGGAAGCGAAAAAGTTATTATCTTTTTCAAATTATTCGATTTCAGACATATGTTCATGGTTAAATTTTAACGACCAAAGTTATTTTATAAAGGTCTTCAAAAAATACACGGGGTTAACCCCAAAGCAGTTTAGAAGTAATCGTTCAGGAAATAAAGTGACGTGAAGGAAGAGGTAGGTATCTTTTCTGTTATTTTAAAAAGCCAATAATTGGTGGGGTTTAGGAGAATACAATGACATATATTGTACCTATGTTTGATTGGAAAGTTATAATTTCCACTCAAGCAAAAAAAGACTGAAATAGTCAGTAATGACAAAATTATCGATGTCATTAGCGCATCAAAAAGCCAGATCAAAGTTAACGGAGGATCTAGCAAGTATAAAAAATCGCATCATTCGTTGGCTAGATCGCTATTTTCCTGAGTTTACACAGGTCTTTCCGGGTTTTGGAAAGATGGCACTGGCCACATTGGAAAAGACACCATTACCAACAGATATACAAAATAAAACAGCTGAAGAGCTCGTTTTTCTCTACCGTCAGGTAAAGGGGATGAGAGCGCCTCAATTATCTAAAGCGAAGCTGCTTATAGAGACTTCCATAAACTCTATTGGAGTGACAGAAGGTACTCAGATGGCCCGACAAAAAATCGCCACTCTCCTTCGGCAATATTGCTTATTAGAAAGTGAAATTGAATCCGTGAACAGTCAATTAGCCGAAATGGCAAAGACAACGATGGAATATGATCTACTCGCGTCAGTTCCGGGTTTAGGGGATGCCACTATTGTTGATTTACTTTCACAAGTAGGGAGTTTCTCACTTTATGAAAATCCACGCCAACTTATTAAACTAGCGGGATTAACGTTACGTGAAAACTCATCCGGTCAACACAAGGGGCAAAAGCGCAGCTTAGTTGGCCTCTGCCTTATGAATAGACCGAAAGAAGGAATGTAAGCGCAGTTGACGCTAAGAGACATGGGAGGGTAAGTCATCATAATTATCGTATAGATCCATTGTGCATCACATAGTGGGGAAAAAAGCTAATGATTCCCATTAGTTTTAGCGAAGCGCACACTCAAATTGGTAAGAATAACTATAAATTTAAGAATATGTTTATAGACAAGCAAAAAAATAATTTTTTACATTAGAAGTGGTGAGAACCGTCGATACCTCAATGTTTATAGAGGGAGTTGGTTCAATAAGATATTTTGGGGGGAGTAAGCAGGAATATGGTGAATAGTGTCGAAATAGTAATTTACAACAACATACTGAAATTTAATCGAAAGGAGGCATAAGACAGTGGTAAAATTGTGGAACAACTCTTCGAAATAATATATTTTGAGGAGGAAAAATGAATGACGATAAATTTTGTTAACAGGAAAAATATAAATAGAGAACAATTAGAAAAATTATATAATGATGTAGAATGGTATGCTTATACACAAGATTTAGAAGTTCTTCAACACGCAATAGTTCAGTCATTAGAAGTTATATCTGCTTGGAATGGTGAAGAATTAGTTGGGTTAATTCGTATTGTTGGTGATGGATTAACAATTATCTATATTCAAGATATTCTTGTGTTAAATGCTTATCAAAATCAAGGAATTGCAACTCAACTGATGGAACGGGTTCTGAAGCAATATAAAAATGTTCGTCAAAAAGTTTTATTAACTGAAGAAGCCCTTGATGTTAGACACTTTTAAAAATGGTTTTGAATCATGCGATAAGGGTTCACTAGTAGCATTTGCTAAGTTAAATTAGGATATATTCAGTAAAAGAAAAGTCAGAGTTAGACCTATAAATTAGGTGAACTCTGATTTTCTTTTATAACAACGGATAAGTGTACATATTCTTTAAGTAACAAGATGAAGAGTGGGAAAGCATGTACTTAAACTAACGGGTGCTTTCGTATTATAAGGTTAACCAGTTTTTACTGGTTGACCTTATTTTTATAGGATTTAATATATCAGTAGCCAGGGTAGGACGTACGGGTGCGTGGGACAATGATCCCGTGA
>NZ_VDGH01000017.1 GCF_006861795.1 Psychrobacillus lasiicapitis
TCTAGTGATGATGGCAAAGAGGTCACACCCGTTCCCATACCGAACACGGAAGTTAAGCTCTTTTGCGCCGATGGTAGTTGGGGGTTTCCCCCTGTGAGAGTAGGACGTCGCTGGGCAAATATAAAAGGTCGTTACCGAGTAATCGGTAGCGGCTTTTTTGTTGGTTAGGAAACTATAAAAGCTAGAAATACGGATAGTTTAATGATATGCCTTATTTATGTGGAGCGCTATATAGAGAAACTGTGCGGTAGAATGTTTTATTAAGTGACCGCTAGAATTTTCGCTGCAGGTGGACGCTTTCCGCGGGGCGGGCGGTGAGCCTCCTCGTCGCTAACGCTCCTGCGGGGTCTCAACTGTCCCGCTTAATCCCGTCGGAGTCGCCACCTTCCGCTACAATCAATGGGAATTTCTTTCTAATAAAGTGCTTGCATTTAGCAGGAAAAAGTTCGAATTACTCAACCATAACATCTCTTAAGCATTATCGCTTTTAAAAGTAAATTTGATTGAAAGTGGTAAAGCTGAGTAGTTAGCTAATACGGTGGATTGTAGCGAAAGGGCGGCAACTTCAGCCGAGGCCAACACGATGTTGGCCTCGAAGGCGTTGCTACACGATGTGGCGTTCTTAGCCTTTGTTCCTAAAATGCTGAAGACCCTGGACTGAGGGTAGCGAAATTTACTTTTGCGACGAGCTTGCGCAGGAGCAAGGGAAGCGTCTGAAGCCAAGCCGGCGGAAAGCGTCCGCCCTGTAGCGGAAATCCAAGCGTCCACTTCATTCAACTCACTACCGCGCAGTTTCCCTAGTTATGTGCGACTATATAAGACAGAGAGAAACATAAAAAAGCTCAATTCATGTATAATGAAAGAAGAGAATTAATAGGGATATTGTGAGGTAGTATAACATGCAGGAAAAACGACCGTTAGTCGAGTCATTAGAAAAATTTTATAGTCAAAGAAACATTTCTTTTCATGTACCTGGACATAAGAACGGACTATTATCAAACTTGCCAAAAGTAATACAAGAAACTATGCGATATGACTTGACCGAGCTAAGTGGATTAGATGACTATCATCATCCAGAAGAAGCAATTAAGGAAGCAGAAGGACTACTTTCTGTTACATATGAAACACAGAAAAGCTTCTTTTTAGTAAATGGAACAACGGTAGGAAACTTGGCAATGATTTATGCTACTTGTCAGTTTGGAGAGCAAATTATTGTACAAAGAAATGCTCATAAGTCAATTTTTCATGCGATTGAATTAGTTGGCGCAGAGCCTATCTTTGTAACACCAGAATGGGATGAGCGAACGAAGACTGCCTCTTACGTTTCATTAGAAGTAATGAATAAAGCAATACAACAGTATCCTATGGCTAGGGCTGTTGTACTCACCTATCCTAGCTATTATGGTGTTGCCTCCTCTGAATTAAAGGATATTATCGACTTGTGTCACATGAATAATATACCAGTATTAGTGGATGAAGCTCACGGGGCTCATTTTCAAGTTAATAAGCAATTTCCGAAGTCTGCGTTAGCGTATGGAGCCGATGTAGTTGTTCAATCAGCACATAAAACATTACCAGCATTGACGATGGGCTCTTTTTTACATTTTAATTCGAAGTTAATTGAGGAAAATGCTATAAATAAGTATTTAAGAATGCTACAGTCTAGCAGTCCATCCTATCTTTTACTTGCATCACTGGATGATGCAAGGAGTTACGTAGAAAGATACAATGAGATAGATTATAAAAACTTTATGGACAGAAGAAAGTTATTTGTCGATGCATTGGAAACTATTCCTCATCTGCAGGTATTACAAGTAGATGACCCACTAAAACTGTTAATACGAGTTGGGAATTATGCTGGTTTTCAAGTACAAAAAGCTTTGGAAGCACAGAATATATATGTAGAATTAGCCGATACACATCAAGTATTATTAATTTTACCTTTATTAAAAGGAGAGCATGAATATCCTTTTGCAGATATTAGGAAGCGTATAAAGCAGGCAGTAGATGAATTACGAAAAGAAGTGCCAAATAGTCCAAGTGAGGACCATCCAATGATTCAGCAATCTCTTTCCACATTGCAAATGAGTGTAGGTGTATTAAGTGGAAAACAAGGAGAATGGATTCCATATGCGCGTTCCATCGGAAGAGTAGCAAAAGCTATGTTGATTCCCTACCCACCGGGAATACCCTTAATAATACCAGGAGAGAAAATCACGGTCACAATGCTCACGGAATTGGAAGAATGGTTAGAAAAAGGTGCGGTATTTCAAGGTGAACATCGACTAGCGGAAAAGTTAATATATGTAGTGGAGGATTAAGTGTGCAAAAAAGAGGGTATTTTATAACTAGTGAAGGTCCTGAGGGAGCCGGAAAAACTACAGTAATGAATTTACTGGGAGATAAATTAAAAGAAGAAGGCTACGACGTTGTAATGACAAGAGAGCCTGGTGGGATTATGATTTCTGAAAAAATTAGAAACATAATTTTAGATAACGAGCATATAATGATGGAGAGTCGTACCGAAGCTTTACTATATGCGGCAGCTCGCAGACAGCATTTAGTGGAAAAGGTACAGCCTGCTATTGATGCGGGGAAGATAGTTATATGTGACCGTTTTATAGATAGTTCACTTGCTTATCAAGGCTTTGCAAGAGGCATCGGTGTACAAGAAATACTAGCTATCAATAAGTTTGCAATTGGTGATACAATGCCGGATAAAACGATTCTTTTCGATATTGAACCTAGTGTGGGACTTGCCAGAATCAATGCACATAAAAATCGTGAAAAAAATCGGTTAGATGTAGAAAGTTTAATGTTCCATGAAAAAGTCAGAGAAGGTTATTTATCGTTAGCTGATCAGTACCCAGAACGTATTGAAGTAATTGATGCTTCTTGCTCTGTGGAAACAGTTTTAGAAGAAGTATATAAAGTAATAAAAAGCCAATTAGAAATAATTAGATAATTCGTGTTATAATAAAAAGAAGAAATACAAAAGGAGTGAGTATCGATGAAATTGATAGTAGCGGTAGTACAGGATCAGGATAGTAATCGATTATCCAATGCTTTAACAAAAGCAAAATTTAGAGCGACAAAGCTGGCAAGTACAGGTGGTTTTTTACGATCTGGAAATACTACCTTTTTAATCGGTACTGAAGACTCATTAGTGGCTTCAGCTTTAGAATTGATTAGAGATAATTGTCGAGCACGAGAGCAAATGGTTGCACCTGTATCTCCAATGGGAGGAAATGCAGATTCATATATTCCATACCCAGTAGAGGTTGAAGTTGGAGGAGCTACAGTATTTGTTCTACCGATTGAACAATTCCATCATTTTTAATAGTGAGGGAAGGGGTAGAAAAGATTGAAGATAAATCAAGATTTACGAGTAGGAATAGATAAAGTAAGAAAAGATTCTATCCAGAATGGCCCACGATCTGCAAACTTTGGACAAATGGTTACTAGGCATGAACAAAGAATGCAAACGGAAACAATAACTAAACTGTTAGGAGATATTTCAACTGCAGGAGATCGTCTTGTACGATCAAGAAATTTACGTGATATGGCAAAGTTTAAAATGCTAATTCGAAAATTTCTACAAGAAGCCGTAGATTTTGGAATGGGGTTAAAACAATCTCATACATGGAATCGTTTTGGTGAAGGTAGAAAGTTGAAGATTGTGGAAACAATTGACGAGAAATTAGTGGAACTAGCCGAAGAGATTTTAGACCAAGAGAAAAGCTCCATTGATCTGTTAGACAAAATTGGAGAAATAAAAGGTCTACTTATTAACCTTTACACGTAAACTCCCGTGTTTTCGCCAATCGCGAGACACGGGAGTTTTTAAGAGATAAAAGAATTTATATATAAATGGTAATCTATATTTCAGTACCCTCCTATGATTGTAGCTCTCTATTAATCACTTTTCCCGTATGTAAAGCTAACAAAAATACAAACTGCAGATAATCAAGAGGAATTGAATAAAAAGAAGGTGACAAGATGAACAACTGGTCGTTTGAAGCCGTAGATAAACTACAACCAGTCGCTATAAAGCAAATACAATCACTTATTCAAAAAAAACGCATAGGACATGCGTATATTATAGAAGGCGCAAAAGGTACTGGAAAAGTAAAAGTGATGCAATTTTTTGTACAACTAATATTATGTGAAAGTCCTGTAGAAAATGTTCCATGTGAAACATGTCGTAGTTGTAAGAGATTAAAATCAAATAATCACTTAAACTTTAAAGAGCTTGAACCAGACGGACAATTTATAAAAAGAGGTCAAATAGATGATCTTATTCAAGAAATGAGTAAAACTGCAATTGAAACCGGTCGGAAAATATATGTTATTCATCATGCAGATCAATTGAATGCTAGTGCTGCTAATACATTATTAAAATTTTTAGAAGAACCCCAAAGTGAAATAACGGCATTACTTTTGACTGATAGAATGCATGCATTAATACCAACCATCCGTTCTAGATGTCAGCATATAAGTTTAGCTGCTATGCCCCAATCTATTCTAAAACAGAGACTTGTCAAAGAGGGAATAACTGATTCTATGGCTTCTACTGTTTGTCGAATGACAAATCAAGTGGAAGAAGCGATTATACTAGCCAAGGACGAGCAGTTTGGACTTGCAAGGAAATCAGTGTTAAAATTAGTTGAAGCGAGTGGAAAAAGTGTTCAAGATGCATTGATGTGTATTCATGAAGACTTTGGACCATTGCTTAAAGAAAAGGAACAAGCAGAACAAGCATTAGATTTACTACTATTCGCTTATCGTGATATAGTAGCTATAAAAGCAAGTAACGTCGCAGTCTGTACTTATCCGGATATGATCCATTATTGGAATCAAGTTGCTCTACAAACTACTTATGAGCAATTATCCAAGCAATTAGAAATAATTTTACATGCAAAACAAAACTTGCATAAGAATATGAACCGGACACTGATGATGGAGCAGTTAATGCTAAACTTGCAGGAGGTATTTACTTTTGTATAAAGTTGTAGGAGTTCGCTTTAAAAAAGCGGGTAAAATATATTATTTTGATCCAGTTGATTTTGCGCTAGAGAAAGACGACTATGTGATTGTAGAAACTGCTAGGGGAGTCGAGTACGGCAAAGTTGTTGTACCGATTAAGCAAGTAGGAGAACATGATGTTGTGCTTCCTTTAAAACAGGTAGTAAGACCTTCTACTGAGAAGGATCGTATTCAAGTAGAAGAAAATCGTTTAGAATCCGTACAAGCTTTAGCTTTAGGAACAGAGAAAATTCTAGAAAGAGCTTTAGAGATGAAACTTGTGGACGTTGAATATACATTTGACAGAAACAAAATTATTTTTTATTTTACTGCGGAAGGTCGAGTAGATTTTCGTGATTTAGTAAAGGATTTGGCCTCTGTATTTAGAACACGCATTGAACTTCGACAAATTGGTGTTCGTGATGAAGCTAAAATGCTAGGGGGCATTGGTCCATGTGGACGTATGCTTTGCTGTTCTACATTTTTAGGTGATTTTGAACCAGTATCTATTAAAATGGCAAAAGACCAAAACTTATCGTTGAACCCATCGAAAATATCTGGGCTATGCGGACGTTTAATGTGTTGTTTAAAGTATGAAAATGATGAGTACGAAGAAGCAAGAGAACAGATGCCAGACATTGGTGATAGAATCGAAACGCCAGATGGTTTTGGAAGAGTAGTAAGTATGAATATTTTAGAGCGAGTTTTGCGTATAGAGTTAAATGATCCCCAAAGAGTATTAGATTACACGTTAGAAGAAATTATTAGCCATGCGGAAAATCCGGTAGAATGGTCGAGGCAATGAGGTGAATGTGTGATGGACCGAAATTTTTTAGATACAATTATAGAATTTGAAAAACAACTAGAGTCCACGCAGCTGCAATTTCGAGCTTTAAAAGAATTTGTGGCGATAATGGTAGAAGAACATCAAACGCTACAACAAGAGAACAACCATTTAAGGCAAAGACTCGATGAAATGCATGAAAAAGAAGTATTAAATGAGAAAGCTCGAGAAGAAAGACTAAACAAGGCAGACATTGGAGAAGGTCATGACAATTTAGCACGACTTTATCAAGAAGGCTACCATGTTTGCCATGTTCATTTTGGAAGCTCTCGCAAAGAAGAAGATTGTCTATTTTGCTTATCATTTTTAAATAAACAAAACGTATGACCAATTGACTGATGCCACTCCAAAAGAGGGTGTCAGTCTTTTATTTTGAGGTAAGAAAGTATAAACTTTTTTACTTAGTATCAATCTAGCTCCAGTGCCTTACCCCGCGGGGCAGAAATAGGCGCTTGTGCTTTTCTAATGCTTGGAGGAATCAATGATGGAACAATGGTTAAAGGATGACGAGCGGCTCGATTATTTATTGGCAGAGGATTTGCGTATTATTCAAAGTCCTTCTGTTTTCTCATTCTCATTGGATGCTGTTTTATTATCAAGGTTTACATATGTACCGATTAAAAGAGGAAAAATGGTAGATTTGTGCACGGGAAATGGAGCCATTCCATTATTTTTAAGCGCACGTACAAGTGCAGAAATAATAGGGATAGAATTACAAGAAAGACTTGCAGATATGGCCACAAGAAGTATTGCATACAACAAACTTTCAGAACAAATTACGATTAGGCTAGGCGATGTAAAAGGAATTGCAACACAAATTGGATCGGAAAAATATGATGTTGTTACTTGCAATCCGCCTTATTTTCCAGCTCATGAAGCGAGTGAACGAAATTTAAAAGAACATTTAGCGATAGCAAGGCATGAGATTCATCTCACACTAGAGGAAGCAGTCATTTCTGCAAGCGAATTGTTAAAACAAGGTGGAAAAGCGGCATTTGTTCATCGACCTGGAAGATTACTTGATATTGTAACTGCGATGAGAGCTAATCGATTAGAGCCTAAGCGTATTCGTTTTGTTTATCCAAAGGAAGGAAAAGAAGCAAATACACTATTAATTGAAGCAATAAAAGATGGCAAGCCAGATTTAAAAATTTTACCTCCTTTATATGTATATGGAGTAGATGGGCAATATACAGAAGAAGTAAAAGAGATGTTATATGGAAAAGAATGAAAAAATTCATACATTCTATGTTTTGGAATGTAATGATGGTTCCTATTATGCAGGTTACACCAATGATTTAACCAAAAGAATTACGGTGCATAATGAGGGAAAAGGAGCAAAATATACAAGAGCAAAACGCCCAGTTGTCTGTATATTTCATGAAACGTTTGAAACGAAACGGGAGGCATTGCAGGCAGAATATGCTTTTAAACAATTATCGAGGAAGCAAAAGACTCATTATATGGGAGGACAAATAAATGATGAAATCTCAGAAATCGACGGAGCACGAACAAAGTAGCTGCTTATATTTGGTTGCAACGCCTATCGGAAATTTAGAGGATATGACGATGCGTGCCATTCGCATATTAAAAGAAGTAGACATGATAGCAGCAGAAGATACCCGTAACACGAAAAAACTTTGTAATTATTTTGAGATATCGACGCCACTAATGAGTTATCATGACCACAATCAGCAAGCCGGTGGAGAAAAGATTTTAGATCTATTAAGACAGGGAAAACGTATAGCCTTAGTGAGTGATGCTGGACTTCCTTGTATTTCAGATCCTGGTGCAGATATTGCGGCAAAAGCGGTCAGCGAAGGGTTTGCTGTCGTACCGATTCCAGGAGCAAATGCTGCGCTAAGTGCATTAATCGCATCAGGGCTATCGACACAACCTTTTTTCTTTTATGGATTTTTAAGTAGAAATAAAAAAGAACGAAAAGCAGAAATTACACAGCTTCAAAAAAGACAGGAGACGATTATTTTATACGAATCTCCACATCGGTTAAAGGAATCGCTAAAAGATATGCAATCCATTATGGAAGGTACTCGTCAAATTGTATTAGCGAGAGAGCTAACGAAAAAGTTTGAAGAGTTTCTAAGAGGGACAATTGATGATGCAGTAAATTGGGCAGAGCAAAATGAAATCCGTGGTGAATTTTGTATCGTATTAGATGGTAGTGATGAAGCATTGGATGAATTAGAAACTTCCTGGTGGGAGAAGCTAAGTATAGAAGAACATGTGAACCGTATTATAGAAGAAAACCAATGTACTACAAAAGAGGCTATTAAAGAAGTAGCGATCCAAAGAGGTTTACCAAAAAGAGAGGTTTATCAAAACTATCATGTAGAATAATTAAAAACATCCATATTCTAACAAAGAATACGGATGCTTTTTTTATTTTAAGTTATTTTGAATTTCTTTAATTAGTAATTCTGCACCTTCTGGGCTTAGAATTAATTTACCGCCAACAAGACGAAGGTTATCATCTGAAACTTCACCAGTTACAGCGCAAGTCATGTTTGGCATATATTTTTTTAAGATAATTTTATCATCATCTACATAAATTTCTAATGCATCCTTTTCTGCAATACCTAATGTACGACGAAGTTCAATCGGAATAACTACGCGTCCTAATTCATCAACTTTACGAACAATACCTGTAGATTTCATTATAAATTTTCTCCTCTCAAGAGTACAAATTTTTCGTCAATATTCGACATAAATCTCTTTCATACATAATATCATACCAAGTAATACCATTTTCGTCAATAATTAAATTAACAAAATACTTGCGTTATATGATAAAAATATGACTATTTAATATAATTATAGATAAATATTTGATTAATAAAATAAAAAATAGTTATTATTTTGAAATATTAACTGTTTTATTTAATAAATTACTCAGGTAAGTGTTATTGGATAAATATGCTTTAGATTTATTAATTATTTGAAACAAATACGCCGTTTAGATAGAATAGAATATAAAGTAGATTTTCGCATTGGAGGCATTTTTCATTGAAAGATCAACAAAAAACATTTTACTTAACAACGCCTATTTACTATCCAAGTGGCAAGTTTCATATTGGTACTGCGTACACAACAGTAGCATCCGATGCAATGGCACGTTACAAAAGACTAAGAGGCTATGATGTCAGATTCCTTACTGGAATGGATGAGCACGGTCAAAAAATTCAAGAAAAAGCTCAAGAAGCAGGAATGGAGCCGCAAGCCTATGTAAATGAAATTGCAGAAGCTGCAAAAAAAGTATGGGCTTTAATGGACATTTCATATGATGATTTCATTCAGACAACTGAAGAACGTCACACAAAAACGGTAGAAAAAATATTTCAACGTTTCTTGGACAATGGGGATATTTATAAAGGTGAATACGAAGGTTGGTATTGTACGCCTTGTGAGTCATTCTTTACAGAGAGCCAGTTAGTCGATGGCAACTGTCCGGACTGTGGCAGACCTGTTCATAAAGTAAAAGAAGAGTCGTATTTCTTTAATATGAAGAAATACGCAGATCGTCTTTTGACTTATTATGAAGAGAACTTAGAATTTATTGAACCAGAGTCTCGAAAAAATGAAATGATTAATAACTTTATTAAGCCTGGTTTAGAGGATTTATCTGTTTCCAGAACATCATTCGATTGGGGTATACGAGTACCAGGAGATCCAAAACATGTTATATACGTATGGGTAGATGCCTTAACCAATTACATTACTTCTCTTGGATATTTATCAGATGACGATTCATTATTTAAAAAGTATTGGCCGGCAGATGTGCATGTAGTAGGGAAGGATATTGTAAGATTCCATACAATTTACTGGCCAATTTTCTTGATGGCATTAGATTTACCACTACCTAAAAAGGTATTTGCACATGGATTTATCATGATGAAAGACGGTAAAATGTCTAAATCTAAAGGAAATGTTGTTTATCCAGAAATGTTAGTAGAACGTTACGGTTTAGATGCAACACGATATTTCTTGTTGCGTGAGCTTCCATTTGGACAAGATGGCGTATTTTCTCCAGAATCATTTGTAGAGCGTACAAACTTCGATTTGGCAAATGATTTAGGTAATTTGTTAAATAGGTCAGTTTCCATGATTAATAAATACTTTGACGGAAAAATTCCAGCGGCTTTAAGTGAACCTACGGAGTTTGATGCAGCGCTTCAGGAATTTGCAAAAGAAACAATTATAAAGTATGAAGAGAGCATGGAGAAAATGCAATTTAGTATTGTATTGAGCGAATTATGGGCTTTTATCTCTCGTACTAATAAGTATATAGATGAAACACAACCATGGGTACTGGCAAAAGATGAGGCACTTCGTGGTCAGTTAGCAGCCGTAATGACGAACTTAGCCGAAAGCTTACGTCAAATAGCAATATTAATCCAACCATTTATGACGAATAGTCCGAAAGAAATTATAAAACAGCTTGGATTGACAGAAGAATATTTGGAATGGGATAAGCTTGGAAACTTCCATGTAATTGGAGATGGAATAGAAGTAATCCAAACGGGAGTGCCGATATTCCCTCGTCTAGATGTCGATGTGGAAGTAGCTTACATTCGCGACCAGATGCGTGGCTCTGTGCAAACACCACAGGAAGAAGTAGAAGAGGAAGTTCAATCAGAAGAGATTTCAATCGATGATTTCTTTAAAGTTGATTTGCGAGTAGCTACGGTTATAGAGTGCGAACAAATTCCAAAGGCAGATAAACTATTGAAGCTGCAGTTGGATATGGGCTATGAAAAACGTCAAGTGGTTTCAGGAATAGCGAAACACTATAAGCCAGAAGATCTTGTTGGCAAGAAAGTAATTGTAGTCGCTAACTTAAAACCAGTAAAACTTAGAGGAGAACTTTCTCAAGGGATGATTCTCGCTGGTGAAAAAGATGGTTATTTAACACTAGCAACAGTAGATGAAAAACTTGAAAATGGCGCACAAGTGAAATAATTGGTTAAAATAGACCTGTTGCTGAAAAAGTGACAGGTCTTATTTAACTTCGAAATAAGATTAAGTGATAAAGTGAAACTTCTATCAGTGGTGGTTTTTCGACGCACAGGACGTGCTAGTGCGGACGTTGCGACATGGATGTCGCGCTTTTAGTCCGCTTTCCCCACTGATTGTTAGTTGAGGCCCACACGATGTGGGTCACACAGACGTTGCAAACGCTCTTTTATTTTGCGCAGGAGCAACACGATGTTGCGTACTTTGTCTGCGATCATTGAATCGTGCTTTTACGGGCAGCTGATCTTTCCCCTATCTATTCGCTTTTCTTAAATCTTGAAGTGGGAGTCTCACTGCTCGTTAATGCGGGATAAAACTTGCTCTTTAAGAAGTATCATGTTTTCTAAGTAAAAGCGATATAAATTATTTTGACGAGTTTACCTTAATAAGCTATATAATTTTAGTTGAATACTATTTGAAAATACTATTATACATAATATTTGTGGTAACAAAGGAGGAAAATGGAATGTTTATAGACACACATGTACACTTGAACGCCGATCAATACGATGAAGATTTACAAGAAGTAATTGATCGTGCACTGGAAGCAAACGTAATGAAAATGGTGGTTGTTGGTTTTGATCGTAAAACAATCGAACGAGCAATGAAGCTGGCGGACCAATATACATTTATCTATGCGGTAATTGGTTGGCATCCGGTTGATGCAATCGATTGCACAGACGAGGATCTACAATGGATAGAAGAGCTTGCTGCGCATGAAAAAGTAGTAGGAATCGGTGAAACAGGATTGGATTATTATTGGGATAAATCACCAAAAGAAATCCAACAAACATTATTCCGAAAACAAATTCGTTTAGCTCAAAAAGTAAATTTACCGATTATCATTCATAATCGAGATGCAACGGAAGACGTTGTACGTATTTTAAAAGAAGAAGATGCTTATTTAACTGGTGGAATTATGCATTGTTTTGGAGGAAGTGTCGAAACAGCGAGACAATGTATCGACATGAATTTCAAAATTTCACTGGGAGGTCCAGTAACTTTTAAAAATGCTAAAAAGCCTAAGGAAGTAGCTACGGAAATTCCTTTAGAACATTTATTGATTGAAACGGATGCTCCTTATTTGGCACCCCACCCTCATCGGGGAAAAAGAAATGAGCCTGCACTTGTAACTTTAGTTGCGGAAGAAATCGCAAGGTTAAAAGGGCTTCCAATTGAACAAGTGGCGGAAGCAACAACGAATAATGCAGAACAATTTTTCCGCATTTCGGATGAAATTAGGTAAACATTAACACAACTTTACCACAGTGGGGATTCGTCATATTTGAATAGTGCAAAAAAATATAAAAAGTTGACAAGATGACGAGTACTCTATATAATCACTCGAGTGAACAAGGAGGCGTTTTTCATGTCAAATAATTCCATGAAAAACCTGTTCTTTCATTCATTGAGGAGCAAGCAAACACTAGTAACTATTGCATCTTTACTATTGTTTCTTGCAGTGGTTTCTTTCGTATTATTCGAAGGAACAAAGAAAACTGTTGCTTTAACAGTCAACGGTGAACAACAAGAGATTTTAACACATGCAAATACAGTCGAAGAACTACTAAAACAACATAACATAGTAGTTGCAAACGAAGACTTTTTAAAACCCTCATTGAACACTTCAATCAAAAATAATATAGCGATTGAGTGGGAGCAGGCTAGACAAATAGAAATCACAGTAGACGGTGAAATTCAAACAATCAACACTACTGAACATTTAGTTTCAGAAATACTCGCAAAAGCAGATGTTCCAATAAATGAACATGATGCTATAACACCTGCTGCGGATGCAGAGGTTGGACCGAATAACAAAATTGCAGTTGAAAAAGCGTTTGAAGTCACGCTTTTAGATGGTAATGAAGAGAAGAAGGTATGGTCCACTTCGACTACGGTCGCTGACTTTTTAAAACAACATAGCATTCAATTGAATGAATTCGACCGAGTAGAACGGCAAATGGATGAGAAGGTCATCCCAGATTCCGTTATAAAAGTGGTGCGAGTAGAAAAGGTCACCGATGTAGTTGAGGAAGCTACAAACTTTGCAGTAGAAACGAAAAAAGATGACTCGCTATTAAAAGGGAAAGAAAAAGTAGTGCAAGCAGGCGAAAAAGGAACTGTTTCACGTACATATGATGTGATAAAAGAAAACGGGATAGAAGTATCTCGTAATGTTATCAGTGAAAAAGTAACTAAAGAGCCTACGAAAAAAGTAGTTGCAGTTGGAACAAAAGTAGTGACTGCTAGTGTATCTCGCGGGGCTTCGGATACTAGTGACGGCAAAGAGTTCTATGTAACAGCGACCGCTTATACCGCTTATTGCAATGGATGCTCTGGTGTTACTACAACTGGGATTAATCTAAAATCTAATCCAGATGTGAAAGTAGTTGCCGTAGATCCTAAAGTAATTCCACTAGGCTCTAAAGTGTGGGTAGAAGGCTATGGCTATGCGGTAGCTGGTGACACTGGTGGTGCCATAAAAGGAAACAAAATTGACTTATTTATGCCTTCTAAATCCAAAGCATATAATTTTGGACGTAAGAAGGTACGTGTAAAAGTACTTAATTGATGTTATATAGCTTCCCTTTCGTTGTTAGGGGGAGCTTTTTTGCGTTATGATAAGGAGTAATAAAGTAGAAATGAGGAAGTACCTTTGCGAATAAAAGAAGTAATTGTTGTAGAAGGTAAGGATGATACAACTGCTGTTAAACGCGCTGTCGATGCAGATACGATAGAAACGAACGGATCTGCTATTTCTAAAGAGACGCTGATGAAAATACAGCATGCGCAGGATAAAAGAGGGGTGATTGTTTTTACAGATCCGGATTACCCTGGAAGAAGGATTCGTGCAATTATCGAAGAGCATGTCCCTAATGTGAAGCATGCATTTTTAACGAAAGAAAAGACCGTTGCCAAAAACGGAAAGGGACTTGGAATCGAACATGCAAAAGATGAAGATATCCGACTTGCTCTTGCAAGTGTTTATACACCTAAGACCGATACGGATGTAACAGAGGATATTCCTTTAAATATGCTGGTAGAAGGAAAGTTGATTGGCTTTCCAAACTCCAAAGAACGAAGAACAAGACTCGGAGAGCGATTGAAAATAGGGTATACAAATGGGAAACAATTACAAAAGCGACTTTCCATTTTTCAAATTAGCAAAGAGCAGCTAGCAGAAGCAATTTTACAGCTGGATATGGAGGAAAAATAATTTATGCAAAAAGATATAGCTACCCCGGTTCGCACACAAGAGATACTAAAAAAGTATGGTTTTTCTTTTAAAAAGAGCTTAGGACAAAATTTTTTAATCGATCCGAATATTTTAAGAAATATTGTAGCTCATGCTGAACTTACAAAAGATTCTGCAGCAATAGAAATTGGTCCAGGAATTGGTGCTCTCACAGAGCATTTAGCAAGAGCAGCAGGTAAAGTAGTTGCTTTTGAAATTGACCAACGACTATTACCAGTATTAGCGGATACACTATCCCCGTATGATAATGTAGAAGTTGTCCATTCTGATATATTAGAAGCAGATGTAAAGCAAATATTTGCAGACAAGCTGGAGAGCTATAAAGATGTCATGGTAGTGGCAAATTTACCTTACTATGTAACTACACCTATCTTATTAAAATTGTTAATGGACCGCCTTCCTATTCGAGGGATGGTTGTCATGATGCAAAAAGAAGTGGCAGACCGAATTACAGCGAAACCTGGAACAAAAGCATACGGGTCTCTTTCTATAGCCATTCAATACTACATGAAAGCAGAAGTGGCTATGATCGTTCCAAAAGCGGTTTTTATGCCTCAACCTAATGTGGAATCAGCGGTTATCAAGCTAACGCGACATGAAGAACCACCCGTACATGTAATCGATGAAGACTTTTTATTTAAAGTATCAAGGGGATCATTTGTCCAAAGAAGAAAAACGATTATCAATAATTTGCAATCTTCCTTGCCAAATGGGAAACAGAAGAAAGAGTTAATTCTACAATCTTTAGAAAAAGTAGGTATTAATCCGACTAGAAGAGGGGAAACTTTAACTATTGAAGAATTTGGACGTTTAGCGGATGAATTGTATCCCCATTTTCATTAATCCTACTTGTTACAATATTAGTAATGTTTATAAACAAAAGTATTCGTAGAATGAAATAAAAACGTTGACAAAGAGTGCCTCTGGTTGTTAAAATATTTTGTTTGACAAAAAAATAAATACATGATATAGTAATATTCAGTGAGGTGTAAGCGGAATGCCAAAAACTTTAGCTGATATTAAGAAGTCATTAGATCATCATTTAGGCAAGCGTTTGCAATTAAAAGCAAACGGGGGACGTAAGAAAACAATCGAACGAGCTGGTGTATTAAGAGAAACTTATCACGCCGTATTCGTTATCGACTTGGATCAAGATGAAAATTCTTTTGAACGTGTATCTTATAGTTATGCAGACATTTTGACAGAAGCAGTAGAAATCACTATTTTTGATGAAGCAAATAATTTAATCGTTTTAAAATGAGTATCTAGAACTTTTATATTTTATATTAGAAAAAGCTCTTTCTCTGTTCATTCGAATGGAAAAAGAGTTTTTTCTGTTTTACGGGACATACTAGAAAGGCTAGTTGTTAATAAAGGAGGATTCACCACATGGCGAGAAAAGGTATTATGTCTAATGAATTAAAAGAAGAGATAGCAAAAGATCTTGGATTTTATGACGTAGTCAAAACCGAGGGCTGGGGTGGAATAAAATCACGTGATGCAGGTAATATGGTGAAAAGAGCAATTGAAATGGCTGAACAACAAATGAAATCACCAAAGTAAGCGAGATTCTCAAAAACAGAGCAACTAGCACTAGAAAGGGCAGAGATATCTGCCTTTTCTTTTTTTAGGTCGACACAATTTGGCGTACTTAGGATACTTTACGAAGCAGTCAGACAGTCATTGTGACCATAGAGTGTATCGTGCTAACATAGGCGCTTCCGCTTTTCTTATGTACTATGGTAAAATAGGGAACAATATATGTTGGAAAAGGAGCAGATGGGATGTACTATGTAAAAGCACCTGCCAAAATAAACCTAACCCTTGATGTACTACATAAACGTCCAGACGGGTATCATGAAGTTGAAATGATAATGACGACAGTTGATTTAGCAGACCGTATTGGATTGGAAGTAAGAGAAGATGGAGCTATACATATACTATCGGTCGATCGTTTTGTTCCAAATGATCATCGCAATTTAGCATATCAGGCTGCGAAGATATTAAAAGAAATGTACAATGTGAAGCTTGGCGTCTCGATAAAAATCGAAAAGAACATTCCTGTTGCAGCTGGACTAGCTGGTGGAAGTAGTGATGCAGCTGCCACTTTAAGAGGATTAAATACGATATGGAATTTAGGACTTACATTGGACGAGCTTGCTCAGGTAGCTACTAAAATCGGTTCAGATGTTGCCTTCTGTGTTTACGGTGGAACGGCACTTGCAACTGGAAGAGGCGAAAAAATTCAAAAACTGCCATCTCCTGCAAATTGCTGGGTCATTCTAGCTAAGCCAACACTTGGAGTTTCAACTGCAGATATTTATGGGAATTTAAAAATAAATGACATAACACATCCAAATACAGAACAAATGATTCAAGCGATCAAGAAAAAGGATTTTGAATTGATGTGTGCATCGGTAGGGAATGTATTAGAAGATGTCACATTAAAACTATATCCGGAAGTAGCAGTATTAAAAGAGCAGATGCAAAAATTTGGGGCAGATGCCGTATTGATGAGTGGTAGTGGTCCAACTGTATTCGGGCTAGTAAATCAGGAATCGAGAGTACAAAGAGTATATAACGGACTTCGTGGTTTTTGTGATGAAGTATACGCTGTTCGATTAATCGGAGACAGAGACACACTTGCTTAAATACGGATGTTTGTGTTAAGTTTTTTATAAAATATTCGTATTTGGAGGTGATTGGATGAAGTGGAAAAGAAGTGAACGATTAGTAGACATGACGCAATTCTTAATGGAACATCCTCATAAATTAATCCCTTTGACATTTTTTGCTTCTTTATATGAATCAGCTAAATCTTCTATCAGTGAAGATTTAACGATTGTAAAAGAAACATTTGAAGAAAGAGGTAGCGGTTTACTTGTAACTGTACCTGGAGCAGCAGGTGGTGTAAAGTTTATCCCGACGATGACGGATGCAGATGTAAAAGTTGTTGCAGAAGAGCTGATGGAACAACTTTCTAAAGCAGAACGCTTGTTACCGGGTGGCTACTTGTACATGACCGATTTGTTAGGAAGCCCAGCTCTAATGAATAAAGTAGGGAAAGTGTTTGCTTCTGCCTTTGCTGATGAAAAAATAGATGCGATTATGACGGTTGCTACAAAAGGAATTCCTATTGCGCACGCCATAGCCAGACATTTAAATGTACCAGTAGTTGTTGTGCGAAGAGACAGCAAAGTAACGGAAGGTCCAACGGTTAGTATTAATTATGTTTCTGGATCAGCCAGACGTATTCAAACGATGGTTCTTTCTAAAAGAAGTATGGAAAAAGGACAACGTGTGTTAATCACAGATGACTTTATGAAGGTCGGTGGAACGATTAACGGGATGAAAAGCTTGCTAGAGGAATTCAATTGTGAGCTTGCAGGCATTGCTGTATTGGTAGAAGCCGAGCATGAAGGCGAGCAGTTAGTAGAAGATTATTTATCTCTAGTAAAACTACACGAAGTAAATGAAAAAAGTGGTACAATTGCTTTAACAGAAGGAAACTATTTTGTGAAGGGTGGAAGTTTAGATGAAAGCAGTATCAACAACTAATGCACCAGCAGCAATCGGGCCTTACGTACAAGGAGTTATCGTAAATGGAATGTTTTATAGCTCTGGCCAAATCCCATTAACACCAACAGGAGAAGTCGTAGAAGGTTCTATAACTGAACAAACGGCACAAGTATTTGCAAACTTAGAAGCAGTCTTAACAGAAGCAGGCTCTTCCTTATCCAAAGTTGTTAAAACATTGGTGTTTTTAAAAGATATGAATGATTTTGCAGAATTCAACGATGCCTATGAAAAACATTTTGCAGGTCATAAACCAGCTCGTTCCGCTGTAGAAGTAGCAAGATTACCAAAAGACGTAAAAGTGGAAATTGAAGTGATTGCAATAGTTTAAACATAAAGTATGTTTTCTTCGGAGAACATACTTTTTTTTATATAAGAAGCAAGGGAAACTATGAGGTAAAGAGAAACGGCAAAGGCAATTGATTTCCGCTCCAGGCGGACGCTTACCGAGGGGCGGGCGGTGAGCCTCCTCGTCGCACGCTCCTGCGGGGTCTCACCTGTCCCGCTGATCCCGCAGGTGTCGCCGCCTTGCGCTTCAATCAATAGAACTTGCTGACTAATCAAAGGTTTTCATCCATAGAAAATGCAATATAGTACTAAATTTAGTGTCTCATTATGGAGTAATTAGCAGACTCTACTGGATTGTAGCGAAAGGGTGGCGACTCCAGCCGGAATAGCTTGAGCTGAAGACCCTGGACTGAGCGTAGCGAAGGAAGCGGCTGAAGCCAAGCCGGCGGAAAGCGCCCGCCCTGCAGCGGAAATCCTGAGGACACTTTCATTCAACTCACTACCGCACAGTTTCCCTAAACTGTGAATCTATCCTAAAGTAAAATGTTTTTTATTTTATAATATTAAAAATATTCTTATATAAAAGAAGGAAAAATGAAATTCTTGTGGAATAGTAATGGATAGAAAGAGATGCAACTATGAAAAAGGGGTGGTGATTAAATGGAAGTAACTGACGTGAGGTTACGCAAAGTACTAACAGATGGTCGTATGCGTGCTATCGCTTCCATTACACTGGACAACGAATTTGTTGTGCATGATATTCGAGTGATAGATGGAAATGCTGGGTTATTTGTTGCAATGCCTAGTAAAAGAACTCCAGAAGGTGAATTTAGGGATATTGCCCATCCAATAAATCCTGGAACGAGAAACAAAATTCAAGAAGCTGTATTGTATGCGTATCATTTAAGTAGTGATGCGGAAGAACAGAAACTCACAGAGGCCAGCGTATAATATATAAAAAGTGAAAGCGCCTATGTTTAATCACAACAGCTTTTCTCCTAAGATATCATTCTTCTGTGGTGAGATTCGTAAAAATTTAGAACAATTAAAAAATGCGCAACAAAACCATTTCTATTCCAGAGATGGTTTTTTTGTGCAATAAATTTATCTATAATACTTGCTTTGTCATGTATTTGTCAAGAGATATTTCCTTGAAAAATCGGTTCATTTCCGCTATAGTCAAAAGAGGAAATTAGCCCACTGGAGGGAATTCGGAATATGACAAATACTTTTGCGGTTGTACTAGCAGCTGGTAAAGGAACTCGTATGAAGTCAAATCTATATAAAGTACTGCATCCTGTCTGTGGAAAGCCTATGGTGGAACATGTTATAGACAACATGGAAAAGCTAGGCGTTGAAAAAATCGTGACAGTAGTTGGTCATGGTGCAGAAGTTGTTCAAAGTGAATTAGGAAATAGAAGTGAGTATGTACTACAAGCAGAGCAACTAGGTACAGCGCATGCAGTTTTACAAGCAGAAACAACACTTGCCAATTTATCTGGAACGACTATTGTAATTTGTGGGGATACGCCCCTAATTACAGCGGAAACAATGAAAGAGTTATTGAATCATCATAAACAAACAGGAGCTAAAGCAACGATTTTAACTGCCATTGCTGATGACCCTACTGGTTATGGAAGAATAATCCGTGCAGAAGGCGGAAATGTAAAAAGCATTGTAGAGCAAAAAGATGCCTCTGCAGAGGAACAGCTTGTAAATGAGATTAACTCAGGTACTTATTGTTTCGATAATGAAGCTTTATTTAAATCATTAAAATTAGTGAAAAACGAAAATGCACAAGGTGAGTATTATTTACCTGATGTAATCGAAATTTTGCAAAAAGAAGGAGAAGTAATTTCTGCTTTTGCCGCAAAGGACTTTGATGAAATTCTTGGTATAAATGATCGAATCGCACTTTCTCAAGCAGAACAGATCATGCGATCCCGTATTGCTCATCGTCATATGCGTGAAGGTGTCACAATTATTGATCCTCAGAGTACATACATTAGCAGTGATGCGGTAATTGGTGCAGACACAGTCATCCAACCAGGAGTTATGATTGAAGGACAAACTACCATTGGAGAAAATTGTATAATAGGTCCGAACAGTCACCTTGTTTCAAGTGTTATTGGTAATAGAACAACTATCCATTCATCCGTTGTATTATCGAGTGAAGTGGGTGATCATACAACAATTGGTCCATTTGCGCATATTCGACCACAATCTGAACTTGGAAATGACGTGAAGATTGGTAACTTTGTTGAAGTGAAAAAGTCGACAGTAGGAAATGGTAGTAAAATTTCTCACTTAAGTTATATGGGTGACGCTTCAATTGGCTCAAATGTAAATATCGGCTGTGGAACGATTACAGTAAATTATGATGGAAAAAATAAATTTGTAACAACAATCGAAGACGATGCTTTTGTTGGATGTAACTCTAATTTAATAGCACCTGTCACTATTGGTAATAAAGCTTACGTTGCTGCTGGATCTACTATTACAAAAAACGTTCCTGGTGAAGCACTTGCAATAGGTCGTGCACGACAAGAAAATAAAGAAGGCTACGTAAATAAACTAAAACTAAAATAACCGATTCCTCAGGAGGATTATCATGTCAGAACAATATGCAAATTCGAAGTTAAAAATATTTACCTTAAACTCTAATAAAGAATTAGCTGAAGAAATCGCAAACGCAGTAGGAGTTCCACTAGGGAAAAGCACAGTTACTAGATTCAGTGACGGCGAAGTACAAATCAATATTGAAGAAAGTATCCGCGGGTGTGACGTGTTTATCGTCCAATCAACATCTGCTCCTGTAAACGAGCACATTATGGAATTATTAATTATGCTAGATGCTTTAAAACGTGCTTCTGCTCGTACAATAAGTGTTGTATTACCTTACTACGGATATGCGCGTCAAGATAGAAAAGCACGTGCTCGTGAACCGATTACGGCTAAACTCGTAGCAGACCTTTTAACAACAGCAGGGGCAACTCGTGCAATCGTTTTGGATTTACATGCTCCACAAATTCAAGGATTCTTTAATATTCCGATTGACCATCTCGTGGCAGCGCCTATTTTATCTGATTATTTCTTAGAGAAAGATATTGATCCTGCGGAATTAGTTATTGTATCTCCAGACCATGGCGGTGTAACACGTGCTCGTAAAATGGCGGATCGCTTAAAAGCACCGATCGCAATCATCGATAAACGTCGCCCGCGTCCAAATGTTGCGGAAGTAATGAATATTGTCGGTAATGTAGAAGGTAAGACCGCTATTTTAATCGATGATATTATTGATACAGCTGGAACTATTTCCATTGCGGCTCAAGCATTAATGGAAAGTGGTGCGAAAGAAGTTTATGCTTGCTGTACGCATGCAGTACTATCTGGTCCAGCTATTGAACGTATCGATAACTCAGTAATAAAGGAATTGGTGATCACAAATTCTATTCAATTATCAGAAGAAAAAGTATCTCCAAAAATTAAAGAATTATCAGTAGCGAAATTATTAGGGGACGCAATCGTACGTGTATTTGAAGAAAAGTCAGTAAGTACTTTATTTGATTGAGATTTATCTAAATAATGTTTGAAGACTTCTGATAGTGGGTATACATATTGGTAGACAACTATCGGGAGGATGAGAAATAGATGAGTACAACTGTAAAAGCACAAGCAAGAGGGCGTAAAGAAAATAATAAGTTAAGAAATAATGGATTTATTCCTGCTGTTGTATATGGTTTTGAAGTAGAATCACAGCCCATCGCGGTCGAAGAAAAAGATTTAACTAAAACGCTTCGTGAAGTTGGTCGTAATGGAGTCATTAAGCTAGAGGTTAACGGTAAAACAGTTAACGCGGTGATGAGTGATTACCAGATGAATATACTAAAGGGTCAAATGATTCATGCAGACTTTTTAGCGATTAACATGCAAGAAGAATTAGACGTAAACGTTATAGTAAATGTTGTAGGTAATTCAGTAGGTGTATCTGAGGGTGGATTGCTGCAACAACCAAATAGAGAAATAACCATTACTGTAAAACCATCTAGTATCCCTGAAAGCATTGATGTTGATGTATCGGGAATGGCAATCGGTGACACGTTAACGGTTGCAGATGTTCGCGATAAAATAGAGTATGCTATTGTAAACGAGGATGATTACACATTAGCTACCGTGTCAGCACCGAGAGTAGAAGATACAGAAGAGACGGATACAGAAGAAGAAACAACTGAAGAGACAAAAACAGAAGAATAAAACAAAAGAGATTGTCTTAAGGCAATCTCTTTTGTTTTATTAAGAAGATAAGTAAGTATCCTTCTGCATCAGAGCTCTGCTTGGTTCGACATGATACAGAAACTTAGTCCACACCCCTCTAATATAGGCGCTTATGCTTTTCTTATGATAAAATAAAGGAAATACGTATTAAAGGAATGGAAATGAATGAAAATTATTGTTGGTCTAGGAAATCCAGGGAAGCAATATGAAGCAACGAGACATAATATTGGTTTTCATGTAATTGACGAGCTTGCAAATCGCTTCAACATACCACTCACTCAATCGAAGTTTAATGGGATGTATGGTATTTCTCATATCGGCTCAGAAAAGGTAATGCTCTTGAAACCGTTAACATACATGAACTTATCGGGTGAATGTATCGTGCCGATGATGGATTATTTTGAAGTAGATGATGATGACCTTGTAGTTATTTATGATGATCTAGATTTACAAGTAGGGAAGCTTCGACTTCGTCAAAAAGGAAGTGCTGGAGGACACAATGGCATTAAGTCTATTATTCAGCACCTAGGGACGCAAGAATTTAACCGTATTCGAATAGGAATTGATCGACCAACGAACGGGATGAAAGTTCCGGATTATGTGCTATCCAAATTTAGTGACGATGAAAGAATGGAAATGGAAATAGCAGTGAAAAAAAGCGCAGATGCATGTGAGGATTGGCTGTCGAAAAGTTTTTTAGAAGTGATGAATAAATACAATGGTGCATAAAATTTAACGAAAAGACCTATACTTCCTAAAAGGAGGTTTGATGGTTATGCCGATTCATTATAAATGCCGCCATTGTGAAACAGAAATTGGTCAATTACCATTTGATAGTATAGATGAACAGTTTCTAACTAAACATGAAATAACACCGGAAGAACAACATGAATACATAGTAAGTGGAGCTGAGGGAGAGTATACCGTGCAATGCATATGTGAAGAATGTCAGAATTCTCTTCAAACGTTTCCAAACTATTATGCATTAAAAAAATGGATACAGTAAAGACGCTTTGGCACGATTTCGTGCACAAAGCCTTTTCTGTTTTATTATCATTCAAAGAAGTTCTTTTGTTTGTTGGATAGGGGAGGATTGAATGGAACTTTTAAGCAATCTATTAATCGAAGATACACATATACAAAAACTAGTAAAAGAATTAGAGAGTGGAAATGACCAACAGTTAATAACTGGTCTCACTTCTAGTGCAAGAGCCGTCTTCACAGAGATGCTCTATAAGGAACGTCAGAAAGCTATACTAATTGTTACTCCCAATTTGCTACATGCTCAAAAACTGACAGAGGATTTAGTAAAGCTTGTTGGAGAGGAATTAGTGCGCCTATATCCTGCTGATGAGCTTATAGCTGCAGATATATCCATTACAAGCCCAGAGCTTCGTGCACAGCGTCTGGAAGCATTAGATCATATGTTTACGAAAAAAAATGGAATATACATTGTCCCTATCGCTGGATTAAAAAAGTATATGCCAAACGTAAAAGACTGGAAAGAAAGTATAATCTCCGTAGCCGAAGGGGATGAAATTATACTAGAATCCTTCCTCCAAAGTTTAGTGGATATGGGATATGTAAGACAACCAATGGTTACTGCTCCTGGAGAGTTTGCATTAAGGGGTGGAATCATTGATATTTATCCTTTGTATTTAGAGAATCCAATACGTATAGAGTTATTTGATACAGAAGTAGATTCCATTCGAACATTCTCTGCGGAAGATCAACGTTCTTTAGAAAAGTTGAAGGATATTCGAATATTACCAGCTACAGAGTATGTCTTAACAGCGGATAAAAAGAAACTACTTGCACATAAATTAGAACAGTCTTTAGCAGAAAGCTTAAAAAAAGTTAAACTACAAGAAATGAAAGATCAATTTTACCAAAACATTCAACATGATATCGAATTATTAAAACAAGGTGAACAGCCGAAAGAGTTTATGAAATACGTCTCATTATTAGATGAAGATAATAGCTTTTTAGGGAACTATTTCAATCAAGATGGGATGGTTTTATTTGATGAGCTTGGAAGAGTTCAAGAAGTAGCAGATACGTTAGAGAGAGAAGAGAATGACTGGTTTTTATCGTTATTAGAAGAAGGAAAAACAGTTCATGATGTAAAGCCTTCGTTTCATTTAAAAGATATTATACACATGCTTCCGAATGAGAAAGTCTACTTTTCTTTGTTTTCACGAACATTCTCAGGAATATCGATTAAGAAAAATGTAACTATCTCTTGCAAACCAATGCAAAACTTTCATGGACAAATGCATTTATTGAAAAATGAAGTGGAGCGGTTTATACAAGGGAAATTTCGCGTTGTTATATTAGCTGACGGAAAAGACCGTGTTTCGAAAGTCCATACTGTTCTAGAAGATTATGAAATAGTATCCAAGATAGGGGCCTCCACAAATGATTTACAGCAGCCTGGTATTTTTGTTGTAGAAGGAGATTTAGATGCAGGCTTTGAATTACCATTACAAAGAATTGCTGTTATTACAGACGCTGAGTTATTTAAACAAAAGCATAAGAAAAAAACAAGAACACAAAAAGTATCAAATGCAGAAAGGATTAAAAGCTATTCCGAAATAAAACCCGGAGACAATGTCGTACATATCCATCATGGGATAGGGAAATATATTGGAATAGAAACGCTATTAGTTAACGGTATTCATAAAGATTATTTGCATATTCGATATCGCGGCGAAGATAAATTATTCGTTCCGGTCGACCAAATAGATCTTATTCAAAAGTATGTTGCTTCTGGAGAAAAGGACCCAAAGCTTCATAAACTAGGTGGAGCAGACTGGAAGAAAACAAAAACAAAAGTATCTGCAGCCGTTCAGGATATTGCAGATGAGCTGATAAAACTATACGCCAAAAGAGAAGCTGAAGTAGGATATGCGTTTGAGCCAGATGGTGAAATGCAACAATCATTTGAGGCTGCTTTCCCTTATGAAGAAACCGAAGATCAACTTCGTACTATTAGTGAAGTGAAACAGGATATGGAAAGAGCCCGTCCAATGGATCGTTTAGTATGTGGCGATGTAGGATATGGGAAAACGGAAGTAGCTATTCGAGCTGCATTTAAAGCGGTGATGGAAGGAAAACAAGTTGCATTTCTCTGCCCTACAACCATCCTTGCACAACAGCATTATGAGACGATGCTAGAAAGGTTTCAAGAGTTTCCCATTGAAGTAGGTTTACTTAGTCGTTTCCGTTCCAAAAAACAACAAACTGAAACAATTAATGGACTTAAAAAGGGAATGGTAGACGTTGTAGTAGGAACGCATCGAATCTTATCAAAAGACGTTGTTTATCATGACTTAGGACTTCTCGTTGTCGATGAAGAACAACGGTTTGGTGTAAAGCACAAAGAAAAGATTAAACAATTAAAAACAAATGTAGACGTTATAACGCTAACTGCCACACCAATTCCACGTACATTGCATATGTCGATGATTGGAGTACGAGATTTATCTGTTATCGAAACACCACCTAAAAACCGTTTTCCTGTTCAAACGTATGTGATGGAATATAATGGAGCACTTGTCAGAGAAGCGATTGAACGAGAGCTAGCAAGGGGAGGACAGGCATTTTATCTGTACAATCGAGTAGAAGATATTACTCGAAAAGTAGATGAAATTCAAATGCTTGTACCAAGTGCGAGAGTTGGATTTGCACATGGACAAATGTCTGAAACGGAGCTTGAATCGGTTATTATTAGCTTTTTAGAAGGAGAATACGATGTTTTAGTCACGACGACTATTATTGAAACAGGTATTGATATCCCTAATGTTAATACGCTGATTATTCATGACGCAGATAAAATGGGATTGTCGCAGCTTTATCAATTACGTGGTCGTGTAGGCCGTTCCAACCGGGTGGCATATGCTTATTTAATGCATCAAAGAGATAAAGTGCTGACGGATGTAGCTGAAAAAAGATTGCAGGCGATTAAAGAGTTTACGGAGCTCGGTTCTGGTTTTAAAATTGCCATGCGAGATCTTTCTATTCGAGGAGCAGGTAATTTACTTGGATCTCAGCAACATGGATTTATCGATTCGGTTGGTTTCGATCTATATACACAAATGCTTGAAGATGCAATAGAAGAAAAAAGAACAGGAATTAAAAAAGAGGAAATCCCAGATTTAGAAATTGTGTTATCGACGGACGCTTATATTTCAGATGAGTATATTCCAGACGGTTATCAAAAAATTCAAATGTATAAACGTGTGAAAGCAATGGAGAAGGAAGAAGAATATTTAGATCTTGTAGACGAATTACAGGACCGTTTCGGCGATTTACCGCTTGAAGCAGAGAAATTACTACGTATTGCCCGTATGAAGGTTTATGGTAAATCAGCGGGAGTCGAATCCATTAAAGAAGTAAATAAAACCGTATCTATTCGTTTTAGCGTAGAAGGAACACAAAATATAAATGGTGCCTTACTTGTAGAGAAGTCTATGAAATATGGACGTGGGGTAGGATTTACGATGGATAATAGCAATCTGGTCATTACAATAGATGAACGGAAAACAGGTAAATTTGATCCGTTTGACGTATTAGAAGAAATGATGTTAGTTCTTCCAGAGGCAAAAAAAGAAATAGCATAAGCTAAATACCACTTTGCATATTTTTTGGTAATGTGATGCATACTATGGCAGAAATGAATTTTAGTTTCCAATCTGTCGAAAGTGAGGCAAATTACATGAAAGCAACTGGCATCGTACGTCGTATTGATGATTTAGGGCGAGTAGTTATCCCGAAAGAAATACGTCGAACACTTCGCATCCGAGAAGGAGATCCGTTGGAAATTTTTACGGATAGAGATGGAGAAGTAATATTAAAGAAGTACTCGCCTATAAGCGAGCTTGGAAGTTTTGCAAAAGAGTACGCGGAAACTTTGTATGAAACTTTAGGAACTCCGGTTCTAATAAGTGACCGTGATGAAATGATTGCAGCAGCAGGATTATCAAAAAAAGATTATTTAAATCGTAGGTTAAGCCCAGATGTAGAGGAAATAGTGAGTAAAAGATCCGTTGTGATGGAAAAACACGAAAACTCTGTAGAGTGGGTACCGGGGATTTTTGAAACAGTTAAGTCCTATTGTATCGCGCCTATAATTGCATCCGGAGATCCAATTGGGGCAGTATTTTTAATATCAAAAGTGCATTTTATCGGGGAAGCGGAACTAAAAGCAATTGAAACCGCTGCAAATTTCCTGGCAAAACAAATGGAAAGCTAAAAAGGTCTTCCTCTTTTACAAAAGAGGAAGGCTTTTTTGTGTTTTAGGAAATGATAAAGGCTATGGTATGTAGATAACTTTTTATCAACTATTATTAATGGGAACTAGCAAGTTAGATTAATCGGCTGTCTCTTGTCGACGACTAGTGCGCATTCTAGGGAAACTGTGCGGTAAGAAATTTTATTAGGTAACCGCTAGGATTTTCGCTTCAGGAGGACGCTTTCCGCGGGGCGGGCGGTGAGCCTCCTCGGTCGCTGTCGCTCCACTGCGGGGTCTCACCTGTCCCGCTTGATTCCCGCAGGAGTCGCCTCCTTCCGCTTCAATCAATGGAGAATTCTTGCTATTTGGCTCGGCAGTTATAAGAGCTATAAATGGATTCTGATTCACTGGTTATTTATGATCGACTTACTAAAGAAAATCATCCACAGTTTTTGACCATGCAAATCCAATAAGTGGCTATGGGAGACCAAACAGTTGTCGAAAGTAACCAGTTGTAGTCTGAGAGGAACCAATTTTCCTAAAACAAGTTAACTCGAATTGAGACGGCAATAATAGAGCATTAACTAGGATTATTTTACTGAAATTTTCCACTTGCTCGGTTTGTCACGTTCCCAGTGTGTATTGTAGCGTTGTACCATTTATTGGCGTTTAATAGCTAGAAAACTTTTAGAAGTTTCATTTGTTAAACAGTGACGCCTATTAGATAGCGTTATCCATCATGGATTGTAGTGGAAGGGCGTCGACTCCAGCCGGAAAAGCTTGAGGTGAAGACCCTGGACTGAGCGTAGCGAAGGAAGCGGCTGAAGCCAAGCCGGCGGAAAGCGTACGTCCTGCAGCGGAAATCTTAGCGGACTCTTCATTAAACTCACTATCGCACAGTTTCCCTATACTCTACACTTTTCTAAAGACTTCGAAAAACAAGATTGACCCAAAACTCATTTATGTTTTTTATTGTCCTGCTTCAACTTATCTTGTGTATAATAAATGCATTGCTGGATGGAAGAAGGATTCAACTATGAGTAACGATTGGAATATGAAGACTTATATGAAAGGGGCTGCAATGCTAACTGTTGCAGCAGTTATTGTAAAACTACTAAGTGCAGTGTACCGAGTTCCTTTTCAGAACCTAGTTGGAGATGAAGGTTTTTATATTTACCAACAGGTATATCCGTTTATTGGAATTATTACAACCTGGACTTCCTATGGTTTTGCGGTAGCATTATCAAAAGTATTATCAGACTATAAAGCAAGTGGGAAAGAACATGCCATACCGCAAGTGCGGAGAATAGCTTTTATCTACATTGGGATACTTTCCATTTTGTCTTTTATCGTACTGTATGTTGGAGCAAATTTTTTCGCAGAGGCGATGGGTGATGGAAATCTAGCTTACTTATTGAAAGCTGGCTCATATGTCATTTTACTCATGCCAATGCTTGCAGTCTTAAAAGGAGAATTTCAATCTAATGGCCATATGCAGCCAGTAGCATATGCACAAATAGTGGAACAGACAATTCGAGTTTCCGTTATATTACTTGGTACGTGGATTGTTGTATCCAAAACCTTTGATTTATATAAAGCTGGCAGCATGGCAATGTATGGTGCGGTAGCAGGGGAACTCGCTGGTTTATTATTTTTAGCACTTATTTATTGGAAGGTAATTGGACGTGAGAAAAAGAGTAACAAACAAAAAAATGTGCTGCTTTGGCCGATTATAAAAGATTTAACAATGATTAGTATTAGTGCCAGTATAAGTGCGTTATTATTTTTGTTGTTACAATTAGTAGATTCATTTACCGTTTTTCAAATACTTCTCGAAAACGGTTTGGAGAAGCAAGAGGCTATGGAGACAAAAGGAATCTATGATCGTGGACAACCGCTTGTACAACTAGGAATTGTTATTGCTTCCACATTATCATTGGCAATCGTTCCACTTGTCGCACATCGGATGAATAAAGAAAAAGGAAGGACCGCTATTCCTTTTATGCAGCTTACGTTTCGAGTAGCTTTTACTTTCAGTATTGCTGCAGCTTTAGGTCTGATCGTAGTACTTCCGTTTGTGAATGAGATGCTGTTTCAAACGAGAGATGAGTCGATCACTTTAATGGTGTTCTCTTTTCAAATTGTATGGATGTCTTTAATTCTCACTTTGATGGCGATGCTACAAGGGAGTGGGAAAGTAAAGCTTCCTACGGTGTTTTTAATGCTTGGTGTATGTAGTAAATGGCTAGTAAATGGTATGCTTGTACCAGGATACGGCGTATTAGGAGCTGCTATAGCGGGGAATATTAGTTTAGTGCTTGTATTTATATGTATGTTTTATTATTTTAAAAGAAGTTGGAAGATACGTTTTGCTTCTTTTGCATTTTACAAAGGAATTGCACTTTCCTCCGCAGCTATGGTGGTAGGTGTGGTAGCTTATAGCTTATTAGCAGATGCTTATTTATTTGATTGGTTGCCTAGTCGTATCGAGGCACTTGCAATATCATTGAGTGCAGTGTTGCTCGGAGCGGCGATTTTTTTAATCATTTTAGCAAAAAGACGTGTTATAGCGGAGAAAGAGTGGTTTCTATTGCCATTCGGTAGAAGAATGGCCTCTTTCCAGTTATGGTTAAATAAAGATTAGTAAGGGTGTGAACAGATGAATGAAATAACGATTATTGGACTTGGAGCAAGTGATTTAGATCAGCTTCCTTTAGGTATATATAAAAAACTAAAAGCAGCAGAGCATTTATATGTACGTACAGAGCAGCACCCGGTATTGCAGGAGCTAAAATCGGAAGGTCTTACTTGGACAAGCTTTGACACGATATACGAAGAAAATGATCAATTTGAAAAGGTCTATGAAGAAATAGTACAAACATTGCTAAAGCTAGCAACAGAAACTTCCGTTACATACGCGGTTCCTGGGCATCCGCTTGTAGCAGAACAAACTGTTCAGTTATTAATCGAAGCAGAGCGAAAGGGAAATGCACATATCCGAATCGAAGGTGGACAAAGCTTTTTGGATCCAATTTTTGCAGCTTTACGCATTGATCCAATTGAAGGGTTTCAACTGTTAGATGGAACTAGTTTTAAACGAGATGATGTACAAATGGGATCGCATGTACTAATCGGACAGGTATATGATGCGTTTAGTGCATCTGAAGTAAAGCTAACTCTTATGGAAAAGTATCCGGACGATTATGAAGTGACGATTGTAACAGCTGCAGGCTCTGCGCAAGAAAAACTAACAAAAGTACCTTTATACAAGTTAGACCATGTAATGGAGCTTGATAACTTAACGACATTGTATGTTCCACCTATACAAGAGCAGGAAAAGCGATTAAAGGAATGGCAAACACTGCGTCAAATTGTTGCACATTTAAGAGGGCCCAACGGATGTCCTTGGGATAAGGAACAAACGCATGTAACACTAAAGAAATATGCAGTAGAAGAAGTTTATGAGCTCTTACAGGCGATCGATGAGGAAGATGATGATCATATTGTCGAAGAACTTGGAGACGTCCTTTTACAAGTGTTTTTACACGCACAAATTGGAGAGGATAGTGGATACTTCAGTATGGAGGATGTATTGAGCTCCATTTCCGATAAAATGATTCGTAGACATCCACATGTATTTGGGGAAGTCACCGCTAACAGCACAGAGGATGTCATGCGCAATTGGCAGCAAATAAAAGCGGAAGAGAAAGACAGGGATGAAGAGTCATTACTGGACGGAGAACTGCGTTCAGATTCTTCCCTTCTAACATCTTTCAATTATCAAAAGAAAGTTGCCAAAGTCGGTTTTGATTGGCCAGATGTCTCTGGTGCTTGGGACAAGTTCACGGAAGAGTTAGCGGAGTGGAAAGAAGAATTACAATCGGGGACAAAAGAAACGCAAGTGGATGAGCTAGGAGATGTGTTATTTACAATTGTTAATCTAGCACGGTTTTATGGAATATCTCCTGAACAAGCAATGGTACAAGCGAATCAAAAATTTAAAAGAAGATTTCAATTTATTGAGTCGAGCGTTAAAAAGGGAAAAGGAAACTTTTCGGACTATGATTTAGAAGAGCTCGAT
This sequence comes from Psychrobacillus lasiicapitis, assembly GCF_006861795.1. GTDB lineage: Bacteria > Bacillota > Bacilli > Bacillales_A > Planococcaceae > Psychrobacillus > Psychrobacillus lasiicapitis. The sequence goes on from NZ_VDGH01000017.1 coordinate 31,610, forward strand.
AGTTTTTGGAATGAAGCAAAGAGACTAGAGAGGTAGTGTGGATATGAGATTAGATAAGTTCTTAAAAGTTTCGAGATTGATTAAACGAAGAACACTTGCAAAGGAAGTAGCAGATCAAGGAAGAATTACGATTAACGGAAAAGTAGCAAAAGCAAGCTCCGATGTGAAAGCAGGGGATGAGTTATCTATTCGTTTCGGGCAAAAAGTAGTAACCGCTTCTGTTGATGCGATCAAAGATTCGGCGAAAAAAGAAGATGCCGCTTCTATGTTTACCATAATAAAAGAAGAACGACTGGAAAAAATCGACCCAGCATTTATAGATGACGAAGATTAAGAAAAAAAGCATGACACATTTGTCATGCTTTTTTTTTACGTGCATACAATGAGTTAGGACAAGGAGAGGAGAGAGCATATGCAATTTCAAGCAGAAAACCAAACAATTACTATTCCATCGGGGGACCATTTAATATCGCTAAGAAACCGAAAAAGAATGGATTTAACTTCTGTAAAAGCAATTGAACGATTTGACCAACAAGAGTTCTATGTAAGAACATCACAAGGATTGCTTCTTATCAAGGGAGAAGAACTGAAGATTGTCCATTTAGATGTAGACAAAGGCCTGCTAACCCTAGATGGAATTGTAAAGGCCATCCAGTATGATGAGGAGCAGAATTTAGACGGTGCTCGAGGGTTACTTCATAAACTATTCGGATGACACTCTCTTTACAATTTTTTAGTTTATTATTAATGGTGTTGAGTGGAGTAGTCGTAGGTGCGATAATTGAAGGGACACGCTTTGTGATGAATAGTTTTCCAAAGCGTACCTTTGTTTTCAAATATAGCACTGCTCTAGAAATAATCATTTGGATTTTACTTGGATTAGGAACTTTTTATATTCTTTTTCAAGTACGAGATGGTATATGGAGAATTTATGATCCATTAGCACAAATAGTAGGCATTCTATTGTATGAGCAATTGTTTCAGCCTATTTTTCGTTTTATGGGAAGAGTTTTCTTACGGATGATTATCCAACCGATTTGGTTCATCATTCGCATAATTGTAACAATTATTCGTAAAATTCTTAGATTGATAGCACTTATACTTTTAACTATAGTTCGACCGTTCCGCTTTATTTATAAAAAAATGCGGCATTTGGCTCTTAAGAAAAAACCAAAATTCCGTTATAATAAAAAGTACACGAAAAATTAAGGTACTTTGACGGGAGAGGGCGAAATGGGAGAAAAGCAAAGAAACGTATCCGCTTTGAAACAGGTTGCAGCAATTAATACAGATTATGTTCGCTCTATCGAACGTCAAGAAAATCGTAAAAAAGCAAAAAAGGTTCGATTGTTTAGGCGTTTAGCTGTATTTGGAATTATGTCTTTAGCGCTTGTTGGATTTTTAATAACTACCTTAATAAACAGTAATCAGACATTAGAGGAAAAACAATTACAAAAAGAAAAAGTCACGGAAGAATTAGCGAAAGTCCAGGAAGAGCAAGAAATGCTGAAGCTTCAAATTTCAAAACTGAATGATGATGAGTACATTGGAAAATTATTAAGAAAAGAATATTTCCTTTCAGAAGAAGGGGAAATTATCTTCACGCTTCCAGATCCTAAAGAGAAATAAATTAAAAAAACAAGTTATAAAAGAGTAGTCTTATTGACACTCTTTTTTTGTTAGCTATAATAAAGGTAGGGACGGTATGAAAAAAATCATACTTGCCCGCTAAAGAGTCGTTTAAAATTTAAGGAGGAGCATTTTTTTTATGTCAATTGAAGTAGGCAGCAAGGTACAAGGTAAAGTAACAGGAATCACTAACTTCGGAGCATTCGTCGAGCTGCCAGGAGGCTCAACAGGTCTAGTTCACATTAGTGAAGTTGCGGATAATTATGTGAAAGATATTAATGAGCATTTGAAGGTTGGAGACGTTGTTGAAGTTAAGGTGATGAATGTTGAAGCGGACGGCAAAATCGGATTATCTATCCGTAAAGCAAAGCCTCAAGCGGAAAGACCGGAGAGACCAGAACGTTCTCAGCGTCCACGTAACAACAATCGCCCAAATGATCGTGATCGTCCGAGTAAAGAGAATTTTGAGCAAAAAATGGCACGATTCCTAAAGGATAGTGAAGATCGTTTGTCTACGTTAAAGCGTGCAACAGAATCTAAGCGCGGCGGTAGAGGCGCAAAAAGAGGATAACATGCTGTCTGTTTTATCGGTAGAAAAAATGTTTAATAGATGAAGAGGTGTTCAGCTTTGCTGACGCCTTTTTTGTATAAACAATATTAGTTGTCTGTTATAGGAGGGGGAAGTAATGACAAAAGAGGAAATACGACAAGCGCACTTAGAATACTTGAATTGGATAGACTCGTTAACAGAGTTAAATGAAGAAAAAGCCAATACGCCGTACGCGGCAGGAAAGTGGTCTCCAAACGAGATAATTATGCATTTAGCAGAATGGGATCGATTCACTTTAGTGCAACGTATACCTAGTATGAGAGAAGGTGAAAAGCTTGAAGCGTTTCCAAACTTCGAAGTCTTTAATGCAAAAGCCGCAGCCCTTGCTCATGAACAAACATTTAAAGAAACCCTCTCTTACGCAAAACAGCAACGTCAAGGTATTATGGAACAATTGGAAGCAATTGCTGAAGTAGAATGGGATAAAGCTTTCTATATTGGTGAACATAAAGAAACTATTCGTAGTTACTTTACTAGTTTTATGGAGCACGACAATCACCATCGCTTACAAATTTCCGCTAGATAGAAAAAAGAGACATCCAAATTGCAAGGATGTCTCTTTTTCTTATCTGGCATAGAATGATCTCACTTTCCTAAAGAAAATCCTTCAAATAAGCGACCACCATAAGGGTGTAATACTTTATCTACTATTTCGATTACTTCATTTTTCAGGCCAGTTTTATAATAAAGATCAAAGGCTTCGACAAATTGTTCTGTGAACGCTTCATCATATTCTTTTAGTGATCGAACAATCCATTTTGATGCACCGATCCACCTAAGATTCGTACGCAATATAAACTCACTAGTCAGTTCAGCCAAGGTATTAGCGACAAATAATTCCTCGGCTCTATTATGACTTCCAATAAAGTCATCCAGTGCATCAGTTATAAAATAACGTTTTATGTTTATTGTTTCGTCCGACCATAACTCAGGACCACTGGCTAATAGTTGCTTTGCTTCCTCTTGAATAGCTCCCAAAATTCCTTCTTCGTTTTTTAAGATAACCCCTTCAGCAATCATTCTTGGTAAAGAAGGTCTTGCCCTTTGACGATCGCTTTCAAAATAACTTTTGTAAGAGATTAAATTATGAACAAATACCTCTATGGGCCAACTACCGACAATAAGCGACTCTCTGTAGGAGGAGTAAATATTTTTGCTGAATACGACGATGTCCAAATCAGAAGTTTCTGTAGCCTTTCCTTGGACTACACTTCCTGCTAAAATAGCGCCCTGGCAATCCGGAAAGTAGAGAGAAATAAATTGTTTTGCAGCTTCGACAGGTTCCAATCTATTTGGATTCATATTGCAATCTCCTTTATTATGTATATGAAAAAAAGCAATTCCTAAAGTTAAGCTTTAGAAATTGCTTTTTTTAAATGATGACCCCTACGGGATTCGAACCCGTGTTACCGCCGTGAAAGGGCGGTGTCTTAACCGCTTGACCAAGGGGCCATATTAAAATATGCCATTTTTAATATGATAATAATATAAGTTATCCGACATTATCCGTGAATCTATAAATGGATAATTAATTAAAAATGTATGGCGGCAGAGGGAGTCGAACCCACGACCTTTCGGGTATGAACCGAGTGCTCTAGCCAACTGAGCTACACCGCCGTTTTAACGAACAATTAACATATTACAATCCTTTCGTTAAAGTGTCAATAGTTCTTTTGAAAATTTATAAAAAGATAAAAAGAAAGTTTATTCCGACAAATTGCAATTGGTTATTATTTTACAAATGCAGCATTTAATACGAAGTAAATGTTCTCAATTCAGATTTATTGAATTCTCCTTATTCATCAGTCTAACCGCGTAATCAGTACGTTTTGGGATAGTCTTTTATCGGTTAAGAATATTCCTGTTATGCATTCTGCAATCCTTTTTCTCCGTTTCACTTCGTGACTGATATCGTCGAAAACTTTTTATAGGAAGACGTCAGAAAGAGACATACTTTTTGTTCATACAGTAGGTATACTTCCATCAATAGTTGAATACGGGGAGGTATAAGATTTGAAAACAATGTATGAGCAAGAGCAAAAAAGGGGTTTGTCTTTTAGAAGGGTAATAGAAGGTCTTCAAGCACGCAAAGTAGCTATTTCACTTACGGTTATCTTTTTTATTCTTTCGTTTTTCTTAGCACAAGTTGTACTATTCGAAGCTTCCGTACCTTTTTTTCTTCCAATTTGGGCACTTGTTAGTTTACGTTATCCGCGTTTTCTTCCGTGGACAATTGCAGGAGCCTTACTGGGCAGTGTGACATTAGGGCTTGGACAAGTAGTGATCCATGCGTTACAAGCGCTTCTATTCCCTCTTTATTCGAAAAGAGTTTTAAAGAAAATCCCTGTGCCAATCTTTGTTTTGATGGACGTCGTTATTATCCAGTCTATATGGCAATATGTTTCGTACAGTGGGAATGTCCCAGGTACCATTTGGTTGGCAATTGCTTATGAAGGAGTACTGGCTTTATTTATGACGATATTTTTGTTTCAACTTTTCCTTCCTATGCCAGACTTCATTCATAAAAGATGGACGGCCGAAAGAATGGGAGCGGCATTACTAATAGGAGCGCTAGTGTTAACGGGGATGTCTTCGTATATTTTCGGATATGTTTCTGTCCCGTTAATATTTACACACTTGGTTATTGCAGTATCAGCGGCAGTAGGGGGTGTTCAACTTGCTACAGTAGTTGCAGTACTCGCAGGGACAGTGTTAAGTATTTCCAAGCTCAGTTTTAGTGGAATGATAGCTGTGTATGCATTAACCGGCTTTTTTGCAGGACTGCATAAGCCTTTTGGTAGGTTGTGGCAGGCGTTTGGTATGCTCGGAGCAACATTTTTCTTTATACTATATGATCGAACTTTACCTTTAGATACTGTTTATATAGGTTCTCTCGTCACTGCTTCTTTATTGTTTTTTGTCATTCCATCTAGCTGGATCAAAACTTTAAAGGACCAACTATTTCCGGATACTTCAAATGTTCTTTTAAGAAGGCAAAAGTGGATGACGGAAAAAGTAAATCATCAACTTCAGGAATTTCAGCATTTTGTTGACTTCATCACACGATTTATATCCGATCGGTTCGAACCAAAAGCGACCGCTCAGAAAGGACAATCCGCCCCTTTACCAATTTGCCAGGCTTGTTTTCGTTACGAAACTTGCTGGGGAGAAAAGTCAAACGGAATGCCAGCATTGATGAAACAATGGGAGGATCAACCGAATAAGACGAGGTTCCATATCGAAAAGAAAATGCAGTACAAATGTATAAAGCCCGCCCAAATTATGAAAGAGCTAAAAGAGAAGGAAGCGAAAAAACAATTATCATATGAAATGCAGCATGGTAAAAAAATGTTCGCACTAAAACTTCGTGATATGGGGAATCATATGGGAGAGCTTATGAGTAATCTGGAAAATGATGTGACATTATATACTTCACATGAAGAAGAGATTAAACAAAAGTTTCAGCAATGTAATATCCCGTACTTCCAAATTGATGTGCTCAATATCGAAATCGGGCAAATGGAAGTAGTGTGTTGCTTACCGATTGAGTCTAAGGCGAAAATGACTGGAGAAAGATTGGTATTACCAATTTTATATGACTTGTGGAAAGAGCCTTTCGAAATTACATCGATGAAAGAGATGCATCATCCTTACGAGCATGTGCAAATGACTTGTAAATCCTCCGTACGCTTTGAGATAACGCATGATATTTATACATCTTCTAGTAGAAATACAATTTATTCAGGGGATGCACATGCTGTGTTCCAACTTCATCCTGGTTTACTTGCGGTTATTTTATCAGATGGAATGGGGAATAATGTTGAGGCTCACCGAGAAAGCAGAAGAGTGATGCAATTTATGCGTGAATGTTTGAATAAAAAAATGGATCCGGAAACAACTATGCATACGCTGCATTACATGATGAGCTTGCAAGATGATACGGATAGTTATGCGACAGTGGATTTAGCATTAATTGACTTACAAAACGGAGAGCTGTGGTCATGGAAGGCGGGGAGCATGTCCACGTATTTAATCAGAGGCAATGAAATGCGTAAAATCGAAAGTCAGCATGTGCCATTTGGGTTTTTACCAACCTTTTCAATTGAGGCAAGAAAAGTGGATGTAAAAGATGGAGATGTATTAGTAATGCTTTCAGATGGCGTCTTTTCTGCAAATACATCCATCGAAAAACAAGAAATGTATTATAAAAAAATACTGCAAGATCCAACGATGAATGCAGAGCGCTTTGTAAAAACTCTAGAAGAAACTTACTCTTTACCGGGAGATGACCGAACCGTCATCTTCATGCAAGTGAAACACGCAGTTCCAGAATGGTCCATTTTTTCACCGCGCCAAGCAGCAAAATACCAAGAAAACATGGTACACTATTAAGAAAAGCGGAAGCATCTAAGCAAAAAAGAAAAAAGGTGAAAAAATGCATTCGTTCGTTCGGAAAGTAAAAGAATATATAGACAAGCATCAGCTTATAAAAGAAGGGGACCGTCTTCTCATTGCTTGCTCTGGCGGAGCAGATTCCTTAGCATTAGTTCATGTTTTAAATAATTTAAAAGAAATATATCATGTCGAAATAGGAATTGCGCATGCAGATCATCAGTTAAGAGGAGAAGAATCAGCGGAAGATAGTAGATTTGTCGAACGATTCGCAGCAAATTTAAATATTCCATTTTTCGCAGCAACTCTGGAAGTGCCAAAAAGAGTTGCTGCAGAAGGTGGAAATGTACAAGTAATATGTCGAGAAGAGCGATATTCCTTTTTCGAAAAAACGATGAAAATCTTTCATTATACAAAGCTAGTCCTCGGTCATCATGCCGATGATCAAATTGAATCTGTCATTATGTCACTGGCGAGAGGTTCTAATTCGTCCACAATTACAGGAATACCAAGGTCAAGACCTTTTTCAGAAGGTCACATTATCCGTCCATTTCTATGCATAACAAAAAAAGAGATTTTCGAGTATATTCATCTCCATAAGCTATCATTTAGACATGATCCAAGCAATGATAAACATACATATACTAGGAATCGTATTCGTCATACTATTGTTCCGCTTTTAAAAGAAGAAAACCCTAATATAAGCGACAGTATCCACACATTTGTGGAGAAACAAAAGCAGGATGAGGAATTTCTTCAAAGCATGGCGAAACGAAAGTATGAACAGCTTGTGACAATTGATCAGGATGGCGTTTTTTTTCTAGATACAAAGTGCTTTATAGAAGTGCCCATCGCTTTACAAAGAAGAGTGATTCTACTACTATTAAAGTATCTATACAAAAACTCCGAAATACTTCTTAATGATCACTTAATCGATTCCATTTTGGCTGCTTGTAATAAGCATGATGGCAATATCACCATTCATTTGCCTCAAGATTATTTCCTCGTACGTCATTACAATAAAGTTCAGTTTTCCTCTGGCAAACAACAACCTATCATTGCTAGGAATGTAGTAGAAGAGGACAGTTGGATTACTATTGGTGCTGGTTATTCCATCTATTTAACGAGAAATTTGACCGATGCTATTTCGGGTGAAAAATGGTTTGTTCAACTAGAAAATGATTGCCTTCCATTGTTGATCCGTCAAAGAGAGGAAGGAGATCGAATCCAGATAAAAGGGATGAATTCTCCCAAAAAAATATCTCGGGTATTTATAGATGAAAAAATCTCAGCACAGGAAAGAAGAGAGTGGCCACTACTAGTAACATCGAAAAATGAAATTATAGCAGTAATTGGACTTCGTTATGGAGAAAGATTTTCAAAGAAACACTACTCGCAAAACTATGTCTTATACATAAAGCGAGACTAATTATTAGGGGGGACTATATATGTTAGAAAAAGACATACTAAAAGTTTTATTGACAGAAGAACAAATTGAAGAAAAAGTACGCGAACTAGGTGCAACATTAACAACAGAATACGAAGACAAGTTCCCACTAGCTATTGGTATCTTAAAAGGTGCAATGCCTTTTATGTCGGATTTAATGAAGCGTGTAGACACTTATATCGAAATGGACTATATGGATGTGTCTAGCTATGGAAATGCTACCGTTTCTTCAGGAGAAGTTAAAATTATTAAAGACTTAAACACTAGTGTGGAGGGGCGCGATATTTTAATTATTGAAGATATCATTGATAGTGGTATGACTTTGAGCTATCTAGTGGATCTATTTAAATATCGCAAAGCAAAATCGATTAAGTTAGTTACGTTGCTAGACAAACCTAGCGGAAGAAAAGTAGACCTTAAAGCGGATTACGTAGGGTTTGAAGTACCGGATGCATTTGTTGTTGGATATGGGTTGGATTACGCAGAAAAATACCGTAATTTACCATATGTTGGCGTGCTAAAGAAAGAAGTTTATTCTTTTTAAAACAAATGATAAACTAAAAGGCTTTTCATTGTACGTTAAAAAAATCGTGTGATAAGATTATCTTTAGTTTTTCTGTTTACCTTGTGAGGAGGCTGGGAATGAATCGAGCATTGCGCTACGCTATATTATACTTATTGATATTCTTTGTAATTGTTGGGATATTTGCGACCTTTAATTCGGGCAATCAACCAACTAAAAATATTCGTTATGACGAATTTATGACTTCTCTTACGAATGGAGAAGTAACAAGCTTTAGTATGCAGCCTGAACAAGGTGTTTATTTTGTTGAAGGTAAAATGAAGGGCTATAAAGAAGGGGAAACTTTCCTAACAAAGCTTCCATATAATTTTGAACAAGCACAAAGCAAAGTTTTATCGTTAGCGGAAACAAATGGAGTTCAAGTTGAAGTCATAGAAGCCCCGAAAACGAGTGGCTGGGTTCAATTTTTCACTGGATTGTTACCGTTTCTAATCATTATTATTTTATTCTTCTTCTTACTTAGTCAATCACAAGGCGGTGGTAACCGTGTGATGAACTTCGGTAAGAGTAAGGCAAAATTATATGATAACGAAAAGAAAAAAGTAAGGTTTACAGATGTTGCTGGTGCAGATGAAGAAAAGGCTGAGCTAGTAGAAGTAGTAGATTTCTTAAAAGATCCACGTAAATTTGTGGAAATTGGAGCACGTATTCCAAAAGGGATTTTGTTAGTAGGTCCTCCAGGTACTGGTAAAACATTGCTTGCTCGTGCTGTTGCAGGAGAAGCTGGCGTACCGTTCTTCTCTATTAGTGGATCGGATTTCGTGGAAATGTTTGTCGGTGTCGGTGCATCTCGTGTGCGTGACTTGTTCGAAAATGCGAAGAAGAATGCACCATGTATTATTTTTATCGATGAAATTGATGCAGTAGGTCGTCAACGTGGAGCTGGTCTTGGTGGTGGTCACGATGAGCGTGAACAAACACTTAACCAATTGCTAGTTGAAATGGATGGTTTCGGTGCAAACGAAGGTATTATTATCATCGCTGCAACGAACAGACCGGATATTTTAGACCCAGCACTTCTTCGTCCAGGTCGTTTTGACCGCCAAATTACAGTAGGTCGTCCAGATGTTAAAGGACGTGAAGCGGTACTTAAAGTACATGCTCGTAATAAACCGCTGGATGATTCAGTAGATTTAAAAGCAATTGCACAACGTACACCAGGTTTCTCTGGCGCAGATTTAGAAAACTTATTAAACGAAGCAGCTCTTGTTGCTGCTAGACGTAATAAGAAAAAAGTAGATATGAGTGATATTGATGAAGCAACAGACCGTGTCATTGCAGGTCCTGCTAAATCAGGTAAAGTCATTTCTAAAAAAGAACGCAATATTGTTGCATTCCATGAAGCAGGGCATGTGGTTATCGGACTAACACTAGATGATGCGGAAATCGTTCATAAAGTGACAATCGTTCCTCGTGGTCAAGCAGGTGGATATGCGGTAATGTTACCAAAAGAAGACCGTTACTTCATGACTAAACCAGAGCTACTAGACAAAGTAGCAGGATTACTAGGCGGTCGTGTAGCAGAGGATATTACATTTGGAGAAGTATCTACTGGTGCACATAATGACTTCCAACGTGCTACTGGTATTGTAAGAAGCATGGTTACAGAATATGGTATGAGTGACAAACTTGGTCCAATGCAATTCGGTCAAGCACAAGGAGGAAATGTCTTCCTTGGTCGTGACTTTAACTCGGAGCAAAACTACTCGGATAAGATTGCATATGAAATTGACCAAGAAATGCAAACAATGATTAAAGAGCAATACGAACGTACAAAACAGATTTTAACGGAAAGACGCGAATTATTAAACTTAATCGCCAATACGTTATTAGAAGTTGAGACACTCGATGCAGCTCAAATCAAGCATTTAGAAGAGCATGGAACGCTTCCTGAGAGACCTTATGAACAAGCGAACAAAGAAGCGGAAGTGAATCTTAAAAAAGAAGAATCAACTGAATCGGTAGGAGCTCCTGCAGATCCGTCTACTGGCGACTTGCCGAAAGAAGAAGGCCCTGCGAGCATACCAGATAACGCGATTCAAGAAGAACGTAGAGATTAATAGAATGGAAAAGCTGATTGCCCACCGCTATGTGCGAGGCAATCAGCTTTTTCTTGCTTTAGAAACTTCCACAATATAAGATATTTCACTGTTTAGGGAATCTGCGTCGTAAAGAGATACGGCAAAGGCAATTGATTTCTGCTCCAGGCGGACGGCGTCCACCCTGTAGCGAAAATCCCAGCGGACTCTTCATTCAATTCACTACCGCGCAGTTTCCCTATAATACGCAATATACTATTCGGTATTCTTCTTTGTTGGTAGGGATTGGCCAGGCTCATGTGCTTTTGTTCTTGTTACCATATATGGTATGATGTTTTGGAAAACTTACTAGAGAGTTGGGGCAAGTCAGATGATACTTGTGTTAGATACAGGGAATACAAACATTGTTTTAGGGGTATACGAAAATGATGTATTAATTCATCATTGGCGGATGGAAACGGATCGTCTGAAAACAGAGGACGAATATGGGATGCAAGTAAAGGCGTTATTTTCACATGCAAATATTGCTTTTGAGCAAATAGAAGGAATTATCATTTCTTCTGTAGTCCCACCAATTATGTTTTCTTTAGAGGCGATGTGCAAAAAGTACTTTGGTATAAAACCATTAGTAGTAGGTCCCGGTGTTAAAACGGGCTTAAATATTAAATATGAAAATCCTCGAGAAGTGGGAGCAGATCGAATTGTAAATGCAGTTGCAGCCATACATGAATATGGTGTGCCACTTATTATTGTAGACTTTGGAACCGCAACAACCTATTGTTATGTTAACGAAAAAGGAGACTATATGGGTGGTGCTATTGCTCCGGGTATCGGTATATCAACAGAAGCATTATTTACAAAAGCCAGTAAGCTTCCTCGAATTGAACTAACAAGACCGGAACACATTATCGGGAAAAATACTGTATCGGCTATGCAAGCAGGTATTGTATATGGTTACGTAGGACAAGTCGAGGGTGTCGTGAATCGCATGAAAAAAGTCTCGAAAAAAGCCCCTAAAGTTATCGCGACAGGTGGCATGGCTACATTGATCGGCGAGGAAACAACCGTAATAGACGTTATCGATCCTTTTCTAACGTTAAAAGGATTGTATTTAATATATCAACGAAATATAGATGAAAGAGGTATGAGATAAATGAATGATTATTTAGTAAGAGCATTAGCTTTTGAAGGAAGCGTTCGTGCATTTGCTGTTCGGACAACAGACACAGTGGGAGAAGCGCAACGTCGTCATGAAACATGGCCAACAGCATCAGCTGCTCTCGGAAGATCGATGACCGCTACTGTAATGATGGGTGCAATGTTAAAAGGTGAGGACAAGCTTACCGTCAAAGTAGAGGGAAATGGTCCAATTGGTCCTATGATTATTGATAGTAATGCAAAAGGGGAAGTACGAGGATATGTTACGAACCCACAAACACATTTTGATTTGAATGAAAAAGGAAAGTTAGACGTTCGTCGTGCAGTAGGAACGGAAGGTACACTTACAACAGTTAAAGATTTAGGGATGAGAGATTTCTTTACGGGGCAAGTACCGATTACTTCTGGTGAAATTGCAGAGGACTTTACGTATTATTTTGCTGTATCGGAACAAGTGCCTTCTTCTGTTGGACTCGGAGTTTTAGTTAACCCAGATAACACGATTTTAGCTGCTGGTGGATTTATTATTCAATTAATGCCGGGTGCAGATGATGAAACAATCACTATTATTGAAGAACATTTAAACAAAATGGAGCCAGTATCAAAGCTAATAGAAAAAGGATTAACTCCTGAGGAATTACTATTTGAGATTTTAGGGAAAGAAAATGTGCAAATTTTAAGTACTATGCCAGTTGCATTTGAGTGTAATTGCTCTAAAGAAAGATTTGGAAGTGCAATTATTAGTTTGGGTGAGAGCGAAATTCGTGAAATGATTGCAGAAGACGGAGGTGCAGAAGCACATTGTCATTTCTGTATGGAAAAATACAATTACTCAGTAGACGAATTGGAGTCATTTATCGATGAAATCAACTCGTAATAACGAAGATTTCCAACCGAAACGACGTTTAAAAACGAAACCAGTACTTCTTGTGCTCGGCATCTTATTACTTGGGAATTTACTATGGTTCATCGCCTGGTTAATACCGAATGATAAGACTGTTAGTGAGACGGAAGAAGAAGTCGCTTCCGTGAATGGGAAAGCTATTACGAAAAATCAGTGGATGGCTGAAATGGAATCGATGTATGGAAAAGAAGTTTTATTAGATATGGTAAATACAGAAGTCATGGAAGCTGCAGCTGAAAAAAACAATATTAAAGTAAGCGATGCAGAAATAGACTTGGAACTTGCACTTATTCGTTCAACTCAAGAAGGGGGAGACACATCATTTCAATCATTCGATGAAGAGGTGATGCGTAAAAAGGTTCGTGCGAGGTTAATATTAGAAAAAGTACTAGCGAAAGATATTGTTATTAAGGATGCTGACATAAAAGCATTTTATGAGAACAATAAAAACTTATATAATATACCAACTTCTTATCGTACAAGTGTTATTTATAGTTCAACTGAAGCTGAAGCGAAAGAAGTATTAAAGGAACTGAAAAACGGTTCTTCTTTTGAAGGATTAGCAAGAGAACGCTCCTCTGATGTGAGCTCAGCTAGTTTAGGTGGGGATATCGGCTATGTTGTAGAAGGCGCTGAAACAATAGACGAAGCATTGGGGAAAGCTCTACCGAAAATAGATGTGGGTAAATGGAGCGATGTTATATCGTTAAAGGATGGTCGCTTTGCAGTTGTGCAAGTAAATAGCGTGTTCAAGGGACAGTCTTTTTCGTTTTCTGATGTAGAAGACCATATCCGTAGAGAACTTGCATTAGATCAATTGCCACAATCAGTCACACAAGAAGCATTTTGGGAAGAATTTGATGCCGATTGGTTTTATAGTGAGAAATAAAAGCATACTCTAAGGAGTGTGCTTTTATTTTTACTACGATTATTGACAATACATCTCTAACATTGGTATGATTAAGAAAATAAAACCTATTAACTAAGTAGGGATTAGGAGTGGAACTATGACGAAGTTAGCACAATCCGTATTAGACTTAATTGGAAAAACACCGATCGTAAAATTAAACAGAGTTACCAATCCAGAAGATGCAGAAGTATATGTAAAACTAGAATACTTCAATCCTGGGAGTAGTGTAAAAGACCGCATTGCGTTTGCAATGATCGAAGCGGCAGAAAAAGCAGGGAATTTAAAAGAGGGCAGCACAATCATTGAACCAACTAGTGGTAACACAGGAATAGGACTAGCGATGATCGCAGCAGCGAAAGGATATAAAGCAGTACTAGTAATGCCAGATACAATGAGCTTAGAGCGTAGAAATCTACTTCGTGCATATGGAGCAGAACTAGTATTAACACCTGGAGCAGATGGTATGAAAGGTGCAATTGCTAAATCGGAAGAGTTGGCAAATGAAAATGGGTGGTTTATGCCACAACAATTCAATAATGAGGCAAATCCAGAAATCCATCGTTTAACTACAGGACCTGAAATTGCAGAAGCGTTTGACGAATTACACGGATTTGTATCAGGAATTGGAACTGGTGGAACGATCACTGGAGCTGGTGGCGTATTAAAAGAAAAATTCCCTGATATTCAAGTCGTTGCAGTAGAACCAAAAGATTCAAACGTATTATCTGGTGGTAAACCAGGTCCACATAAAATCCAAGGAATTGGAGCTGGATTTGTTCCAAAGGTATTGGATACAGAGTTATACGATTCTATTACGCAAGTATCCAACGAGGATGCATACGAAACTTCTCGCGAAGTTGCAAAATCAGAAGGAATTTTAGGTGGAGTTTCTGCGGGAGCAGCTATTTACGCGGCGCTTCAACTTGCAAAAGAACTTGGTAAAGGTAAAAAAGTAGTCGCAATTATCCCTGACAACGGTGAACGTTATTTAAGTACTCCGTTATACCAATTCGAAGATTAATAAAGTAAAACTTCAATCAGTGGGGGTTTTCCGACGTACAGAACGTGCTAGTGCGGACGTCGCGCATTTAGTCCGCTTTCCCCCACTGATTGTTAGTTGAGGCCCGTTAATGCGGAATAAATAAAACTAGAGAGGAGGCAATTATTGCTTTCTCTCTTTTTTTTGTGGCGAAATGGAGTAGTTTCAAGTTAAGATGAAGGCAAACCGTTTATAGGGGGATTTGAAAAAGTGGAATTACAACTTCAAACGCATGCATTTCAATTATCAAAAGCAGCGTTTTTTTATGCATATAAAGAAATCACAAAAGAAGAGCCACATCATTTATTTTTCGAAAGTGGACGTGGAGGGAGTTTGTCGGTAGCGGCTTGGAATCCGTTAGCTGTGACTAGGTCTACTGAAACGGGATTACATATTGAGTGGAAAGATGGAAAGGTTGAAGAACGTGAGGGAGAAGCGCTTGCAGAGTTAGAAAAGCTAGTTGGTTCTTATAAACTGCCTTTTCGAGAAGATTTACCCGATTTCCAAGGCGGAGCAGCTGGTTTTATTAGCTATGATTATGCGAGAAAAATAGAAGTACTGCCTACAATGTCGACGGATGATTTACATATACCGGATATTTACTTTTATTTATTTGACGTTTGGGCAGTATTAGATGTTGAAACGGAAGTTGTTACACTGATGAAGCTATCTACGAGTGGGGTAGATTTGGTGAAATTAGAAGAACGATATAGAGCGGCTGCCGAAATGGGTCTTGCATCGAGTGTTTTTCGTTCAGGAAAAGCGTTAGAAGTAGCGGAAGATCAGTCGAAATTACACGTTTCTGTAGATGCTTCTGAATTTGAAGATGCTGTTCGAAAAGTACAGCAATATATAGCGCAAGGCGACGTTTTTCAAGTGAATTTATCCGTTCGCCAATCAAAAGAGTTGAAGGCAGAACCAATTGCTATGTATGAAGCGTTGAGGGCTTTTAATCCATCTCCATATATGGCATTTATTCATTCACCTGAATTTGCTGTTGTATCAGGGTCTCCAGAATTATTAGTGAAGAAAAAAGGTACAGAATTATCCACTCGCCCAATTGCAGGGACGAGACCGCGTGGTAAAGATGATGCGGAAGATATCGCTTTGGCGAATGAACTCATCGACAATGAAAAAGAACGGGCAGAACATGTAATGCTCGTAGACTTAGAGCGGAACGATTTAGGGAAAGTGTCTACATATGGAACGGTCGAAGTAGATGAGTTCATGGTCATTGAACGATATTCGCACGTAATGCATATAGTTTCCAATGTAAAAGGGACATTACGTGAAGGAGTATCGAATACGGAGATTGTGCGCGCGATGTTTCCTGGTGGGACGATTACAGGTGCTCCTAAAATTCGTACAATGGAAATTATCGAGGAGCTGGAACCGGTTCGACGAGGAATCTACACAGGATCTATTGGTTGGTTAGGTTTTTCTGGCGATTTAGAGTTCAATATTGTCATTCGCACTGCATTTATTCAAGATGGGATGGCATATATCCAAGCCGGTGCTGGTATTGTTATTGATTCGATACCAAGTGCAGAATATGTAGAATCATTAAACAAAGCAAAAGCAGTTTGGCAAGCGAAGGCGATGGCGGAGGGAGAAGGCAAATGATATTAATGATTGATAACTACGATTCCTTTACATATAATCTCGTTCAGTATATTGGTGAAATAGGAGTGGAAGTGAAGGTCGTACGAAATGATGAACTAACGATAAATGAGATCGAACGACTAGCACCTCAAGTCATTGTTGTCTCCCCGGGACCCTGCACGCCGAACGAAGCGGGTATAAGCTTGGAAGTCATTACGCATTTTGCAGGGAAAATCCCTATCTTTGGTGTTTGTTTGGGGCATCAATCGATCGGGCAAGCATTTGGCGGAAAAGTGATCCGAGCTGAAAGATTAATGCATGGGAAAACCTCTCCTGTTTATCATGACGATAAAGGGGTCAATGAACATATGCCCAACCCTTTTCATGCAACAAGATACCATTCTCTTCTCGTGGAAAAGGAGTCATTGCCGGATTGTTTGGAAGTAACTTCTTGGACGGAAGAAGGAGAAATCATGGGACTGCGTCATAAAGAGTTTCCGATTGAAGGGGTGCAGTATCATCCGGAGTCTATTATGACGCAAGATGGAAAAAAACTTATCCGCAACTTTATCGAAAAGTATAGCTTCCTTGCACAGGAGCATGTATAAATGGATGCTTGGAAGAATGGTAAGTTATACGCCAGAAATGAATTAACCATTTCTGCGTATGATCATGGTTTTTTATATGGGTTAGGCTTCTTTGAAACCTTTCGTACGTACGGCGGACAAGTGTTTTTATTCGATGAACACTGGATGCGGCTTTGTCGTGCTTTGGCCGATTTTCGTATGACAATGCCATATGATAAAGAAACTATTTTGGCTGCTGTCCGCGCTTTAACGGATGCAAATAATGGAGAAGACGGCTATTTTCGGTTGAACGTCTCAGCAGGTGATCACGATATTGGACTTCAGCCATCCCAATATGAAAAGCCTACTGTGATTTTATTCCGAAAAACTTTGCATATTACTCAAAGAGGTGCAGAGAAAAAAGCAATATGGCTTAAAACGACCCGGAATTCCCCTGAAAGTGCCAATCGTCATAAGTCCCATCATTTCGCAAATAATGTACAAGCCAGATTCGAAGTAGAATCATTGGCCAAGCATGAAGGTGTTTTTCTGACAGTAGAAGGATATGTTGCAGAAGGAATTACGTCCAATATATTTTGGGTGAAAGATAAGAAAATCTACACACCATCACTTGCAACGGGAATACTCGCTGGAATTACAAGAGAATGGATTTTACATAATTTCGAAGTAGAAGAAGGCTTGTTTACGAAAGAAGTGTTAGAAGCGGCAGATGAGGTTTTTATTACAAATTCGGTACAAGAAATTGTCTCTATTAAAGAGATAGATGGAAAACAATTTTTAGGTAATCACGGTCCTGTTTATGTGGAACTACATGATGCTTATGTAAAGTGTATTCAGGAGGAAAGGACAGTAAGATGAATTTACAATATCATACCGGACTCTTTGAAGGTGGAGGAGTTGTATTAGATTTTAAAAAAGAAACGATTGTGATGGGGATTTTAAACGTTACTCCCGATTCTTTCTCAGACGGTGGGAAGTTTAATGAGATAAAGGCAGCAGTCGCTCGTGCGAAACAAATGGTTGCGGATGGAGCAAAAATCATTGACGTTGGAGGAGAGTCTACTAGACCCGGACATACGGTTATTTCCGATGAAGAGGAAATCGCAAGGGTTGTACCGGTCATCCAAGCTATTCGTGCAGAAGTAGATGCAGTCATATCCATTGATACGTATAAATCAGCGGTTGCTCGGGCTGCAATTCTTGCTGGGGCACATGTCATTAATGATATTTGGGGTGCTAAAAGAGATCCAAAAGTGGCGGAAGTAGCTGCTGAACTAGGAGTTCCCATTATTTTAATGCATAACCGAGATAATGAAAAATATAAAGATTTCTGGTCTGAAGCTAAGCAAGACTTAGAAGAATGCATCAAAATTGCAAAATCGGCAGGGGTTCCTGACGAACATATTTGGCTAGATCCAGGCATTGGATTTGGGAAAACAACCGATCAAAATATTTGGATGATGCAGCATTTAGATGATTTAGTCGATATGGGATATCCTGTGTTATTAGCGACATCTCGTAAACGTTTAATCGGTAATGTATTGAATCTTCCTGTGAACGAACGCATGGAAGGTACAGGGGCAACTGTTTGTTATGGTGTGCAGCTTGGTTGTCATATGGTACGGGTGCATGATGTGAGGGAAATTGCGCGTATGACGAAAATGATGGATGTACTGACAGGAAAACAGAAGTACAAGAAAAGCGAGGGGTAACTGTAATGGATTATATACATTTAAATGACTTAGAGTTTTATGGCTACCATGGAGCGCTAGCAGAAGAAACGAAGCTTGGTCAAATCTTCCGTGTAACGATAACGTTAGCGTGTGATTTAAAGAAAGCAGGAGAAACTGATAACTTAGAAGAAACGGTTAACTACGCGGAAGTTTTTGAATTGTGTAAGGAAATTGTAGAAGGTAAGCCTTTCTTATTGATAGAAGCAGTTGCAGAGAAAATTGCATTACGTATTTTAGAAGGCTATAAAACAAAGGTTAGTGGGTGTCGCATTCAGCTAGTGAAGCCCAATCCACCGATAGCAGGACATTATGCTTCGGTTGCAGTCGATATTACGAGAGGTTCACTATGAATAGGGCGTATATTTCATTGGGTTCGAATATTGGGGACCGCCTTCATTACCTTCAACAGGCCGTACGATTATTACAAAATGTGAAAGGTATAAAAGTATGCCAAGTATCCTCTGTGTATGAAACTGATCCAGTCGGCTATGTAGATCAGGATGCATTTTTGAATATAGTGGTGGAGCTTGAGACTTCATTGACCCCACATGAGTTACTGAAAAAGTGTAACGAAATTGAGGCGGAATTAGGGCGTACAAGAGATATACATTGGGGTCCGAGAACCGTAGACCTTGACATTTTGTTGTATAATGAAGAGAATGTGAAATCGGAGAACCTCATTATTCCGCATCCAAGGATGACAGAAAGAGGCTTCGTCCTCATACCATTAGTTGAGATAAACGCAAATGTAAGAGACCCTAGGACAAACAGTTCTTTCATGGAATTTGCCGATGCTCAAAAAGAAGGTGTTCGTGTATGGAGAACTTTCGATGGAGTAGACGCATTCGTTTTAATATAAGAATAGATAAGTAAAAAGTAGGTGAATAATTGTGACAAATACATCAACAAAACCATTTCAAATTGGTGACTTTGTAATGGATAATCGTGTCGTGCTTGCCCCGATGGCAGGTATATGTAACTCAGCTTTCCGTTTAACGGTCAAAGAATTTGGAGCAGGACTAGTTTACGCTGAAATGATTAGCGATAAAGGAATCGTTTTGAAGAACGAAAGAACCTTAAGTATGCTGTATATCGATGAACGTGAAAATCCATTATCCCTTCAAATTTTTGGAGGAGAGAAAGAGACACTAGTTGCCGCCGCGAAATATGTAGATCAACATACAACTGCTGATATTATAGACATTAATATGGGCTGCCCTGTCAATAAAATTATCAAATGTGAGGCAGGGGCTAGATGGCTGTTAGACCCAGAAAAGATTTACGAAATGGTATCCGCGGTTGTAGATAATGTAAAAAAAACAGTAAGTGTGAAAATGCGTACAGGTTGGGATGATGAACATCTATATATGGTAGAAAATGCTCGTGCAGTGGAACGTGCCGGTGGAGCAGCGGTTGCAGTGCACGGACGTACTCGAATGCAAATGTATGAGGGGCAGGCCAATTGGGATTTAATACGTCAGGTGAAAGAATCGGTGAATATTCCTGTAATCGGAAATGGGGATGTAAATACACCTCAGGATGCAAAGCGTATGCTAGATGAAACAGGTGTTGACGCTGTTATGATTGGACGAGCAGCGTTAGGAGATCCTTGGATGATTTACCGTACAGTCGAATATTTAGAAACAGGTGTATTAAAGCCAGAACCAACTGCACAAGAAAAAATAGACGTTTGTTTATTGCACTTTGATCGTTTAACTGCCTTGAAAGGGGAAAAGATAGCGGTTAGGGAAATGCGCAAACACGCTGCTTGGTACTTGAAGGGTATTCGTGGTAATGGGACAGCAAGAAATGTCATTAACCAAACGGAAACCGCTCAAGAGCTGAAGGATTACTTACGTTGTTTTGCAGAAGAAGCTTCCAAAGAGGAATATAGCGCTGTCGATTCTATTCTTGCTTAATAGCGAAAAGAAGGGCTGTCACATTTGGTGATGGCTCTTTTAAGTTTTGGAAGGTAATCTGAATAATGGAAAATATCGAACGATGAAGGAAAAAGGTGAACAGAACACAGAAATTGTGTACAATAAGTTCAATGTTATAAAAGATACTTGCAAAATAGTAAGTAGTGGAGGAGTGACCGATATGTCTAATGTAGAAGAATTAAATGATCAACTTTTGGTGAGAAGACAAAAGATGACTGCAATACAAGAGAAAGGATTAGATCCTTTTGGTGGAAAATTCGAGCGTACACATTTGAGTGATCAAGTAATTGCAGAATTTGAAGAGTTTACAAAAGAACAATTAGAAGAAACAACACATGAAGTAGTCATAGCTGGACGTATTATGACGAAGCGTGGAAAAGGGAAAGCAGGCTTTGCCCATATTCAAGACTTTGGCGGTCAAATTCAAATTTATGTGCGTAAAGATGCAATTGGAGAAGATGCATATGAATTATTTAACTCAGCTGATTTAGGGGATATTGTAGGTGTACGAGGAAATGTGTTTCGTACACAAGTAGGCGAGTTATCAGTAAAAGCGGTTGAATTCACATTTTTAACTAAATCATTACGTCCGATGCCTGAGAAATTCCACGGGCTTAAAGATGTAGAGCAACGTTACCGTCAACGTTACTTGGACTTAATGACGAGCGACGAAAGCAAAACAACATTTATCACGAGAAGTCGTATCATTCAATCGATGCGTCGTTACCTTGATGGACAAGGATACTTAGAAGTAGAAACTCCATTATTACATTCTGTTGCTGGTGGAGCAGCTGCCCGTCCGTTCATTACACATCACAATGCTCTTGATATGGAATTATATATGCGTATCGCAATTGAATTACACTTAAAGCGCCTAATTGTAGGTGGATTAGAAAAGGTATATGAAATTGGTCGCGTATTCCGTAATGAAGGAGTTTCAACACGTCATAATCCAGAATTTACAATGATTGAGTTATATGAAGCGTACGCTGATTATCAAGATATTATGAACTTAACTGAGAATTTAGTGTCGCATGTAGCTCAAGAGGTACTAGGTTCTACAACTATTATGTATGGAGAAGACGAGATTAATCTTGCACCAGGCTGGAGACGCTGGCATATGGCGGATGCAGTAAAAGAAACTGCAGGTGTGGATTTCTGGAAGCAAATGACGAAAGAAGAGGCACATGCATTAGCGAAAGAACATGGAGTAGAAGTAAAACCTTCTATGGAAGTGGGACATGTATTAAATGAATTCTTTGAACAAAAGGTAGAGGAAACATTAGTACAACCAACATTTATTTATGGACATCCAGTTGAAGTATCACCACTTGCAAAGAAAAATCCAGAAGATGGTCGTTTCACAGATCGTTTTGAGTTATTTATCGTTCGTCGTGAACACGCGAATGCATTTACAGAGTTAAATGATCCAATCGATCAACGTCAACGCTTTGAAGCGCAGTTAGTAGAAAAAGAAGCGGGCAATGATGAAGCGCATGAAATGGATGAAGATTTCTTAGAAGCATTAGAATACGGTATGCCACCAACAGGTGGACTAGGTATCGGAATTGACCGTTTAGTAATGTTACTAACGAATTCAGCTTCTATTCGTGATGTACTATTATTCCCGACGATGCGTCATAAAGATTAATTAATAATATAGTAAAGGAGATGCTGCTATGTAGTAGTATCTCCTTTTTTATTCTTCTATATATAGTGTTCCAGAGTAAATATAGAATGATTTGAAATTTATTTCAAAAAAGTACTTGTCAAAACAAAAACAGGGTGGTATAGTTATCAAGTTGTCATTTTCACTACTGATTTCACACGAAAAACAAATTGAAAAAAGTTGTTGACAATGAGAAACAGAAATGTTAAGATATTAAATGTCGCTGAAACAAGACGACAACATGAACATTGAAAACTGAACATGCAAAACGTTAAGATATAAACTATTTAGATTAACTTGTTAGTCTGATAGTAAAACAATTATGACATCATTTAATGATGATGCCAGCAAAACAAAATGAGCTTTTTAAGTTCTCTATTATGGAGAGTTTGATCCTGGCTCAGGACGAACGCTGGCGGCGTGCCTAATACATGCAAGTC
>NZ_VDGH01000018.1 GCF_006861795.1 Psychrobacillus lasiicapitis
GGGGTGGACAGTTTAGTTCACGGGATCATTGTCCCACGCACCCGTACGTCCTACCCTGGCTACTGATATATTAAATCCTATAAAAATAAGGTCAACCAGTAAAAACTGGTTAACCTTATAATACGAACGCACCCGTTAGTAAAAACATCAAGAAAAAAATTTTGTATAAGTAATGAAGCGAATGAGGAATTCCTTCAGATTAGTATGCATTTCTTTTAAATCTCCATATATATTTTTCTCAGCTTAATAATACCCATCTGATAAATAATGAATTTCCATTCAATCCCTTCAAAACTATCTGGTAAATATTGGATTACTTTGTCCATTTTTTGAAGTATTATCTTGGGAGGCAGATTGTTATCAAAATCTCCGCTAATTTCCATTAAACTTAAAGTAATATCCTCTAACTTTTTCTTAGCGGACAATGACAATTCAATAATTTCATAACGTGGGGTATCGTATTGTTCAATTACATTGTCTGCCCATTTCATAATATCTTCGATTGTTAGAAGTCCTATTGAAACACCTATTCTATATACCTCTGCACTTAATTTGATATCCATCAGTAAATCCCTTTTCGGATAATTCCTTATTAAACTAAACTGCCCCGTTAGTTTAAGTGTAAACCTTCATAAACTTATTCTTATTTTAACATTATTCAGATAGGTGAAAATGATTTAATCAAATGTGGAGAAGGTGTTATAGCCTAATAAAAATTTCTCCTTCTACATTTTTTATACAAGTTTATTTTTAGAGAAAATATAGTTCTATTATTAAACTTTTGTACAACTTTATTTTCCCGTTACATCTCCTTAGCTAGAAATTTAAGATTGATTTCTTTTAAAGTTCAAAAAGGGGTATCTGCTACTCTTACGAATACATCAGAATCAGTCAAATGCAAACAAAAGCCCTCAACTTTTTGGACGCTTTTGTTTGCTGTTCTTAAATGTGGGGGAAGGTCTTCTCTTGTCACGATCCACACAACAATCTAAAGTACAAAACAAATAGCCAGTCAGTTGTCGGATGCCGATGACTGACTGGCTATTTGTTTTCTTAAGACCATTTACCTTCGGCCTCAACACACGAGCCGAAAACCTCTTAAACCAAAAAAGCATATCAGCACGGAAATCATTCTGCTATCGCCTTCGTGCTGGTTGCCACTGTTCTGAACCGTACGTACAGTGTTTAACTTATTTTCCCACTACTCGAAACTGCCCCTTAATTTAAGTATATTTCTTCACAATCCCACATATATATCCGGATTTGAATGAGAGTTTTATTCCATTAAATGGACCGATTGTTGAACAACAGTTAAACATCACTCTTCAACTGCCGCGTTAGTTGAATTAAATTCGCCATTGTTAATCGAATTTTAAATTGGTGGATGTAGTTCTCCATCATCGAACCTTTAATCTCAAATATATACCTTGAAGAGAAAATTTCCTATCATAAAGATAATGAGTAAAGCCAGGGAGGTAGACCTCCAAAGGCTCCCTTTTATTAAACCATAACTAGGAAATGCAATAACAATTATTTTTAATATCTTTTTTTCTAATTTTAAATCTGTTGATATTGACCGAGTTCAGTATTCTACTAATCTTAGGTCTTCTAATTTTACCTTCATATGTTTGTTGTTATATTACTAAATATATTCATGATGGCTATTTTTACTGTCAGAGTCAATGAACCGATATAATATGATTGTCTGTCTCCTAATTAGGCTGTGAAATGCAAGCCCCCTAAAGGCCGCCTAAACTGATGGCAAAAAGCAACTGAGCAGTAAAATAAGTGCTCATTACCAAATAGTCTGCTAGTTGAAACTTAACCTTAAACCTATTGACGGCTAAAATAGAATCAGAAATAAAGAATACTAAAGCAGCAACAATAAATATTGTTATACCAGTCATAATTGCTAAGCTTAACATCGTTGTAATGACAACCATGTAACAGGCAACAGCGAAAAGAAGCCTTCTTCCTCCTTCTTTTCGTACATTTTGAAATAAGAAACAATAAAAAACACCTGCAATTATGGTCAATACGATGATCAGAAACAGGCAACTTGCTGAAAATGTAAAACTAAACGCAACAAGAAATCCCGTGATATATAGAATATGAGCTATGAGGAAACTACCTAATCCATAAATAAACCATTTTTTATGCAACATTAATAAAATATCACCCATAAATGAAAACAACAATGCTACTAATACCCAATAGCTGAAAACTGTACTTAGACCTGATTCAATAATAGCCAATAATATAATTAAAATCATGGTACCTGGCTTCCAAATAAACTTATAAAGCTTGTTATCAAAATACAGGGCGAAAATCAGATATAAAATAGCTGAGAGTATAATCAATGCAATCAACATTCCATTCATAGTACTTCTTCCCCTTCCTTTTAATTCCTATGTCTATAATTCTATTAAGTTGGCAATAATCCTTTTAGTATTACTATTTTAAGGGGGAAGGAATTGCTACTGTCATAAGCATGAGCTTCGTTTGTAGCGGATAAACGAATAGAGGGCTTTTCACCACAAACGTTGAAGGCCAACCAGTTACAGTCTCTGCTACTAATTGGTTATTTTAAGCATGTAGAGATAGAATTGCTGGATTCAAATCAACTAAAGGAGTATCTTGCAATATCCGGCAAGCATTTAAAACCAGCCAGTCTTGCACATCGTATCCGCTTTTTGAAATCATTTTTTCGTTGGTCTCATGAAGAAGGATACCTGAGTAAGAATCCAACTTCCAAAATAAAAGAACCCACAGTAGGCAAACACATACCCAAGTATTTAACCGAACGGGAGATCGAACACCTTCGTGAATCCTGTCATTCCCCCATTGAAAAAGCAATTTTTGAATTCATGTTTTCTACCGGTTGTCGAATTGGAGAAATAGTTTCGCTAGAAAAGAACCATATAAATTGATCCAATCAATCGGCAATTGTTAGAGGAAAAGGTGATAAGGAAAGAGAAGTTTATTTTAATACACGTTGTGACATATGGCTTAAACGGTATATGGAGAGCCGAAATAATCATAATCCTGCGATTTTTGTGACAGCAAGACAGCCACGTAAAATGAGTGTCGCGCAAATGCGATACATTATCAAGCGAATTTCCAACCGTGCGGAAATCAATAAAGAGATTCATCCACACCAACTTAGACACAGCTACGCAACTCAATTGTTGAATAATGGAGCTCCTATTGAAGTTATACAAAGTCTTATGGGGCATGAGAAAAGTGAAACAACCAAGATCTACGCTCAATTAAGCGGGAGGCTAAGGAAAGAGTATTATCAGAAGTACTTTTAGAAAAAGGATCAACGTCTTAAAGACGTTGATCCTCGATTGAAAATTACCTTATCTTCACTTATTTCTTCATTTTTGGTCGTTATTCAGTCATTTTTGCGTTAATCCTACTTTCCAAAACCAATATGTAGTGTTTTACTTTTCGCTCAATCTTTTTAACAGCTCAATTATTTGTCTGTTATAATAAACTCCATTTTTTATTTTTCCTCCCGTCCTCTAAATTACAACATAAAAACCAATACCTTTGTTGAACTAAACTGCTACTTTAGT
Organism: Psychrobacillus lasiicapitis; assembly: GCF_006861795.1. Classification (GTDB taxonomy): domain Bacteria; phylum Bacillota; class Bacilli; order Bacillales_A; family Planococcaceae; genus Psychrobacillus; species Psychrobacillus lasiicapitis. The sequence continues at coordinate 3,582 of NZ_VDGH01000018.1, forward strand.
CAGTAAGAAAAAGACTTTACCCCTTCTTGAAGTAAAGCACCCTTTAGCTTAATATGAAATCTCCTCATTCAAATACAACCATTTCTCCGACATCTATAAACCCAAAGCACTTATAGATATTTTCCCCATCCTCTGATGCTTGTAAGACAACGGGCAACTTTTTCTGGGGTACCTTCAAATAGGCAGATATAAACCTCTTTATATTCCTTAAGTTCTTCAGAATTTCTCACATGAGTAATCATAAGCTGATGGGACTTTCTTTGATCGACATTAAGAGTATTTTCAAGTTTCATCATTACATTACGTACTGCTTCTTTTCGGTTGTATTCTAGCATCAGTTCTTGCCAGCAAGCGTTCAAATACCGGAAGTCAATCCACGTACTAAAGGGATATTCTTTAAGAGACATATTTTCGATGCTACTTCTAATATTAAATGCACTTTTATATATGAAGATTTGGGCAAAAGTACATTGAATGTATCAGTGGGTATTTCTGTAGTCACAAAAATGAAGTCTTCTTCTTGTATAAACTTCCCATTAACCAAATAAGTGAATATTCTTATCTTTTCTTCAAGATTATTTATAACTAATTGTCGATTTCCAATCATTTCTTTGCTTCTTATAGGAGCAAATTTAAATTTCTCATTAACTAATCTGCTGCGTTAGTTTTAAGTGTAATAATTCTCAATGGATTTCTGAGTTCTACTTAATGTTTCAAATAAAAAAAGACCATCGGAATGATGATCTCGTTTTACTAAAGTATACTATATTGAAGAAAAATGCTATTACTATTGTGTTTTATAAACCATTAGCAATTGATTTTGTGAAATCATTAACTTCTTTGCTCATTTCCTTATACAGAGTCCAATGAAGATAATGATGTCCTTGTAAAGTAACAATTTTACTAGCAGGAGAATTAGTTAACTGCGTTTCATAAAAAGTTACATTGTTTTTACCACCTTCTGTTACCTTATCTTCTACCGTAGTGAATAGCAAGACTGGCATATTAGAGGAGAATTCCATATTATTTGTTTTGTCGATATTACTATTTATTTCATTTGCTTCATCAACCACATTTTTGTTGTTGCCTTTCCAAGCAGTGATGACTTTAGTCATCTTTAGATTTTCTTCTGTATAAACACCTTCCTCAGCTATAGGAAGGAAATTTTCTGGAATCAAATATATTGCCAATCTTGCAATTCCAATTGGTGCCACATAACTCAAATAATTAGGCATTATAGGAGCTGTTTCATCAAAATATTCCAATGCTTTTGGTAAAGTAGGGTCTATTCCTATGATTGCTTTAACTTCCTCTGGGTACGTATTGGCATAATACATACTATATATTCCAGAAATTGAATGTGGCATCAATATGTATGGACCTTTTATGTTTAATTTTTTGAGAGCAGTTCTTATTTCCTCTACTATGTTTTCCACTGTTCGTTCCTTGTTGGTTGTTTCGCTCCATCCATATCCAAACGGCTCTACCACTACTACCTTATTATTCTTTGCCATTTCATTTATCAAAGGTTCAAAATCTAGTGCTGGTGCTGCAGTTCCAAGACCACTTAATAAAACGATCGTATTATCCCCATCACCCTTTGTATAGATGTGCATATTGTTACCATCTACTTCTACTAACTTCCCTATTGCTGGATATTTTTTTTGTTCATATGTAGTCATAACGTTACTGAAAATGAACCAAATAACAAGTGCTGCAACTATTGCTAATAAAATATTCCTTAAAACAATCCAAAATCTAAACCTCTTTTTTGTTTTCATTATTTTCACCCCTCCTATAGCATTCATACTTCTTGATTCCATCTTAGTGCGTAGAGGAATTCCTAGTAATGAACCTAAGAATTATATTGACCTAGGTCTTGGGGCGTATTAAACTAAATTATTTCGTTAGTTTAAGAGTATCATTTCCAAATAGATTTCTTACATTACTTGCTCTTTTCAATAAGAAAAAGACCATCGAAAATGATGGTCTTAATTACCTAAAGCAACCGTTAGCTTAATATCATTTCCTTGGAAATCCTATATTTTATAATCAGTCTTATTTTTTATTGATTTTTTGGTTCGTAACTGGTAGTTTTCACATTTCAATCGTGTATAAGAAATAATGCCAGACAAAAAGAGGAAACTGATAATAGTTCCTTCTCGAATATTGATTGGTAAATTGTAAAGTAATGATATTGTTATTGATACAATAATGGAAAATAAATCGATACTATATCTGTATAGAGAGAAAGTACGTTTTGTTAATTCGGCTATTCTTAAACAAAAACTTTCAATAGGAAAAGGAATAATATCTAAGGATAAAATAATGCCTGTTGTTCCACCGGCAAGTATCATACCAAAAATAAATAGTACGACTCTTACTAAATAATTCTCTATATGAATTGTACCCAAAATAGTATAGAGGAAAAAATTAATAACCATTCCAAAGAACAACATCGAAATGAGCATCAAAGTAAATTTTCTAAAATCCTTTTTATCGCACAGGCAGATATAACCGATTAGAAAAATGAGATTTACAACAAATGTAATTGTGCCAACTTTGATGGAAGTCCATGCTGAGATGGATAAATTCATCGCGTTAAAGCTACTTACCCCAACATCCGCCTTTAATGTAAGACTAATGCCAATAGCACTTACTATATAGAGTAGAATCGATTGAATTACTTTTTTCATGATTGTCCCTCTAATAAGTCCATTATTTGCATTAAATTTGGTACCGTATATGTACTCTTAGGTGAACCTGCTATAGGCATGTTTTTCTTAGGGTTAAACCATACACAATCAATTCCGACATTGATAGCTCCTTGAATATCCGATGTTAAACGATCACCTATCATTAAAAATTCTTCTTTACGGCTTATATGCAAGGCATCAAAAATATAGTAAAAGAAATGAGGATTCGGTTTTTCATAACCCATTTCTTCGGAGATAAAAAGTTGTTCAAAATATCCTTCTAGTTTGGCATCTCTTAATCTTTTTCTTTGAGTCTTTCCTACACCGTTTGTTCCAATATATAATTTATAATCTTGTTTACTTAAAGTATTTAATAATTCATGTGCATGGTTAACGGTCTTATGTCCTTGATTTAAATGCTCACGGTACATAACTTCCACTTTTTCTCCGTCTTCATCTATATGAAATTCCTTCAAAAAAAGTGAAAAGCGCGTTGTCAGCACTTGTTCACGAGTAATCAAGCCTTTTTCTAACTCATGCCATAACCTCTCATTAATGTGCTTATAACATGCAATGGTATGTTTGTCATAGGGCAACTCATATTGTTTAATAATTTGTATTAAAGCCTTTTCTTCTGAATCTTGAAAATCCAGTATTGTGTCATCTAAGTCAAAAATTATATGTTTGTATTTGTTCATTCCTATTCACCTCTGAGTAGTAATATATCGAAAATACAGATATGATAATAGGAGATATCTCATAATGAGGTGATACAGTGGAAAAAATCAATTTGGAGGATTACGCTAAAAATTTTGAAGATATATATAATGATATTCAAAAAAATTTTCCGAAAGCAGTGTTACATCAGGCTTTTATTTGTAAGTTTTCTTCTAATGAATATATAGTGCGATTTGATGAAGAGGTTCAGTACTTATTTTTATTATTGGAAGGACGGGCAAAAATATATTTAGTACACGAAAACGGAAAACGTGCGCTGATTCAGTTTCTAAAAAAAGATGATTTTATTGGTGAATTGTCTTTGATTGAAGTGGAAAAGAATTTAAAAGATGTTGTGGCTATAAACGACTGCACATGCTTAGCAGTTCCATTTGCCTCATCGAAAGAGCATCTGTTAAATGACAATCTTTTTCTCCATAATTTATCAAAATATTTAGGTGAAAAATTACTTAAAAGAACAGATCATTACACAGATATGCAGGATTATGAATTCAAAAATCGATTAGCGAAATATATTCTTCAAATACAAAATGATGGTTGCTTTCAAGAGAAACATTCCGAAACAGCAGAATACATGGGGGTTAGCTATCGACATTTATTATACACGCTTAATCAATTCCACGAAGATGGATTATTAGAAAAAAAAGGAAGAAAATATATTATCATTAATGAAGAAAAATTAGAAAGATTGAGTTTAAAAAAGGATTAATTATGTTGATTTGATAAATTCAAATATAAAAAAGTGCCGAAACCTTGCGGGAAACTGGTGGTTATGACATAGAGGTCTTTGGACCGATTGAGACAAAGTGCTAGTTTTAATGTGATTAAAAATCTGGCCGAGGCCTTTTTTGAATTTGAAAGTTTGAGCGCTACAATTACATCCAATATAGGATAAGGCAAGAATTGGAGAAAGGATATTCCAAGTTGAAAGCTCCAGCAATTTCACAAAAGAAATTAACCATGAACGAGTATATGTCGTTCATGTGTATGTTAAGAGACAAAGTTAAATTTAACTTAAAAAGATCGATTTTTCCTATAAAAATCGACCTTTCTTATTTATTTTTCTTACACTAAAGCAACCGAATAAGGATATTGCTATCCCTAACCAAAGATTTGTGCAGTTATAGCAAACAACTCTTTATTCCTATGTGGTATATTATTAGCGTTTTTTATCATTACTGGAGGATTACTAACGTTTACAAATCCACTTTCCTCCAAGAACAACATTAACTCATCATTACTGGATGGCACATCAATCCTTAGTTTTCCTTGATGATTAAGAACTAACTCATTAATTATTAAAAAAGCTGTTTGTGCATCTGGTGCTATAATAGGTCCTATCAATAAATTTACTGGACCTAATATGGATAACCCAAATCCAATAATCTTACCCTTTAAATTTCTAACAACTAAGCATTTTTTAGATTGATTTATTCTGTTAATTAGTAACTTTCTTCTCTTATTACCAAATGCAGCCGAATCTAATTCAATAATTTCATTAATTTCATTCTCACGGTATGTCTCTATGGTAATTTCCAGTTGATTATTAAACATTTTAGATGGAATATAGTTATCGGTTAAATACTTATGTACACAGTCGACTGTAATAAAGCCCAATTTTTCATATAAGGGTTTTCCATCCTCAGTTGAAATTAACATTATAGTGGTATTTTGAGAAACACTGTCTATACATTTCTGGGTAGCTTTTTTTCCTAAACCTAAACCTCTATATTCGTTATTAACAATAACCATACCAATTGAAGCTAAATCAGTATCATAAGGTATTATTGCAGCACTTGAAATAATTTTCCCCACAGCATTTTTATGTCCGAATATTTTACCAGATGACATAACAGTTCTGATTTCATATTCATCATAGTCCCAGCCAACTGAGCTGGAAAGTTCCACTAAACCCAAAACATCATATTTACCAAACTCCATTAATTCTAATGCTATTTCATTATCTATATGCAATAGAAATCCCCCCAGTTTTCATTCTATTCTCAGCATAATTTACTATCTGACCTTATTCAACTAACCTGCACATTAGTTCAAGTAGAATAAGAAAAACGCCCCTACATATTGTAGGAACGTATTATAAACATTTACTTTTCTGCTGAAATTATTAAGAACATAGGTCTACGTAGTTCATCTTTCATTTCAGGAATACTGTTTAACATTTCCTCAGAGGGAATTGGTTCCTTGACTGTTCTTATATTAAAACCAGCAGTAACTAAGTCATTGATATAAGTTGAAAATGTACGATGATATTTTATTACATATTCAGTTAGGAATGATGTTTCACGTAATCCTTCCGATTGGTAATTGTCAACTGCCCAATGCAGTCGATTCCCTTTATCATCATAATACCAATCTTGTTCGCTCCGAGAAGTGAAAATTGGATGTTCAACCGAAAATACAAAAGAGCCACCAGGCTTTAAACAATCATAGACCTTTTTACAGAATGCTTCAAAAGATTTAATATAATGAATTGCCAATGAACTGATGACAACATCAAATTGAGAGTCTAAAAAATCAATGTCCTCAATTGGCATATTAATGTATGAAATTAAGGAATCATTTGTCATTTCACGAGCTTGTTGAAGCATTTTTTCAGATATATCTACTCCAATAACAGACCTCGCTTGCTGATCACTAGCATAACGACAATGCCAGCCGAAACCGCATCCCAAATCAAGTACGCTTTTATTTTGGAGTTCGGGTAAAAGTTCTTTTAATACGTGCCATTCTCCTGCACCTTCAAGTCCTTTGACTGACCGTGCCATTTTTTTATATGCAGAAAAGAAATTATCATCATCATATTTATTTTGCTTCATCATTTATACAACTCCTAAATATTAAGATTGCCTCCTAAAATTAAAACAAAATCTAATTCAGGAGGCTACCTATCTCCTTCTAATCATTTCTTTCACCTCATTAAAATTTAGTATACATAGTATAACACAGTACTTATCGAACTAAACTGCAGCGTAAGTTTAATAAGGTAAAAGACATTACTCCTTCTTGAAGTAAAGCGCCCTTTAGTTTATGAATAAATTTTTTTAAACAAAAAAAGGATTATCTAATTCATTATTATTAATGACTACATCTGCAATAAGGTGCGGGGAGTGTTGGGCTAAATAGAGTTTCGAAGCAACATGATACCTCTTAAGGAACATTTCTTCTGCTTTTTCAAAACTTCCAAATGCCAGTTCTTCTCGTTTTGCCCCTCTTTTCCTTGCTAACTCAAAGTCCGTTTCAACAAATATTTTAAAATCGAATAGGTCACATAAGTCCTTTTTAAATAAGAAAGTTCCATCAATAATGAAAATCGTATCTATATTTGCTATTTTTAATTCTGGGTTCACATACACGTCCTTTGTTAAATCGAATGAATTTTCCTGATATTGGAGGTTTCCCCCAGGACCTAAAGGTATTAAAAGTTTATGCTTAAAAGAATTATAATCATGAGCATCTTCATAATAACCAATAGCTGATTCCTTACCTTGTCTGTATCGAATAACTCTTGGATTATGAAAATTGTCTATGCTAGTCCTGATTACATCCATCTTTCTACTTCGAAGTTCTTCCATAAGTTCATTAGCAAACGTTGTCTTGCCAGATGAAGTTATTCCACTAACCCCTACTCTAATTGGATGTAGTCTTTTTAAACATATTATTCTATATGCTATATCTGAAATAAGTTCACTCCTTAACATCTAGCTTCCCACTTTCCATTCATATTTTTTCCTACTTGAACTAAGCACCAATAGTTGAATATTGCTGGCTCTATCCAAACATTAGAGCAACAATAGTAAATAAATTCTTTTTCCTGTATGGCATATCTACAGAGTTCTTTATCATAACAGGTGGTTCACTAACTTTAATTAAACAACTTATCTAGATGAAGAACATTAAATCGTAATTACTGGATGTTTGCATGATAAATTCCATTATCTGTTTCTGATAGAATACTTCTACTAGAATAAAGGCTTTACCCCTCTTGAAGTAAATCAACCGTTAGCTGAAATTTTACACAGCTGCGCTTATTAAACAATCGCGCCAGATAGCTGAAGAAAGTTCTACACACCCTTGCTTTCTGTATAACGAAGAAATAATCCTATTCTGCATAGTGCTCCTTCACTAAATTTAGAAATTTAGACATAGCCATTCTCAACTAGAGGGTCTCATCCAATTTATGAATATTTGAGTGGGAAATTAAATATACATTGCCAAAAATGTCAGTTTTGTCTCCCTTTATACGTACAGCACAATCTTTGTTCGATACATAAATGTTCATTTCCTCCGATAAGTGAGACAGTTCGCGTTGAACAAGCGCAATGTTATTTTCAAGATCAAAATGAGATAGTACGGAAAAATCATCAAGGCCGATTCCCTCGTATACAGAGCGATTTTCAACTTTATATCCAAGGTTTTTCGAACATAACCATTTAGCGGACATGTTGATCGCACCAGCGCTTGCTCCCAGAACAACGGCTCTGCTTTTTTTTATCAAGTCCGACAATTCATATTCCTTTAAAAAACCATTTTGCCTAAACGTATTTCCACCCAACATGAAAATGACAGAAGCATCTTGGATTAATGCTTGGGCTTCTTCCTTCTGTAGGCGATAATTAATCAAATGATATTCATCAAACAATATGCCGGCTTGGTCAAGCCACGAGCGTTCAGTAGCACCATCTTCTTCATAAAAAAATGGATTCGAGCTAATCATGACAAGCGATTTTCTATCAGTTATATCCTCCTGTAACACCCTGCCCAGATTCTTTGGAAAAAAGTTGCTAAACCAGCCTAAATAATAGTGAGTTTTCATAAGTCCCCCCATAGAAGTTTGTAAACAATATTAATTTCTGTTTTGCTTATTCTGCTTTCTTGTCAAGAATAATCTGGATGAACTGTAACATGCCAAATCAATGTCATTATTTTCTATAAGATCATTAATTTCTTTATTAATATTGTTGCATAAAGATTTTCTTTCAAGTATTTAATAAAAACTAATTCAAAACGGAAAGGTATTGCAATTTTCCATTTCGGATTTAAGATACAACTTTTAACAACAAACAAATTTCCTCAGCAATTCTTTTTATCCCAATTCGAATCTTACATTCTTCAATCTGAGATATGCTAAGTCTAATGATATTTTCTTTACGATATTGAGGAAGGAACATTTCTGTAGCATTTTGTACAAGAATATTCTTTTTCTTTAGATTATTAACTAGGTATTCTGCCTTAACATGGGGTGGCAATATAATAGTCGAGTAAAAACCAGATTCGGCACCTGAGAAAGTCACTTCGGACGGCAAGTAATCTAGAAAAGCCTGCTTTAGAGTTCTTGCTTTTTCATTGTACTTTTTCCTTAATCTCTCAATATGCGCATTATACATCCCGCTTTGCAAGTAAATCTCCAATGCTCCTTGTGTTAGCACAGGTGTATGTACATCTGCAGCAAATTTCACCTTTGTAAAAGAACGAACCAATTCACTAGGTAATACCACTAACCCTAACCTTAAACCGGGTAACAACACTTTAGAAAAACTTTTCGTATAGATTATTCTTCCGGATGGATCAAAACAAAACATAGGATCTGCTTTTTTCTTTGAATCTAAATCCCCCATATAATCATCCTCGACAATAAAAACATCATACTTTTGAGCTAATTCTACAATTTTTTTCTTCTCCTTATTGGAATAGCTATAGCCCGTCGGATTCTGGAATCTTGATACTGTATAAAAAAACTTGATGGGTTTATCCCGAAAGATCTTTTCAAGATATTTTAAATCGATTCCATCCCTTGTCATTTCTATTCCAATTGCATTAATTTCCCTTGTTGTTAAGGAATCTATAAAACTAAAATGAGTGGGTTGGTCAACACAGATTTCTGTTTTTCCATTGGGAAAAGGAAGAGATACTAAGAGATCCAATGCCTGTTGAGACCCCGAAACGACCCCTATCCTATCAGGTGGTGCGAAAACCTGTAAATTTTGAAGTTGTTTCGAAAGCTGAATGCGTAGCGTTGGTAACCCCATTGGATCTGAATATTGGAACATATCTTCTTTATAATACTCGATTGCTTGGTTGATACAGTGTTGGAAATCCCTATACGGCATATTATGTATATCTGGTCCTGCTGTTAGAAAGTCTATCACATCATTATTTTTCGTCATTTCAGCGGGACGATTTTCTAGAAGAAAATATCCACTCTTAGGGACTGAGTACACCTTATGTTCCTTTTCCAACTCACTATAGGCGCGTACTACAGTATTAATACTACAGGAGAACTCTTTGGAAAAAGCTCGGATGGAGGGAAGTTTCCCTCCCGGTCGTAATCGACCTTCGGCTATCCTTCGCTGAATTTCTTTGATAATTTCTTCGTATTTAGTATCCATTTTCTCTCCACTCCATCCCTCTGTATGGGTACACAAGGGTTTTTTATGTACTTCTATTATTTCATGTATCCCGTATAGTAAAAATAACAAATTTTCTAAAAACATTAAAGGAAAAAGGAGGAATAAAAATGACGTTTTACAAGAATATGTTAATTATCTTACTTTCTATGGTTCTATTGATAGGATGGTTTTCTCCAATGTCAGCAGCTGAAGCCCCTGTAAAAGACTTAGAAATTGCTCATTTATTTGATGGGAAAGAAGGAACAATGGTATTGAAGAACATGAGAAATGAGCAAACATACGTATTTAATAAAGCAAGAAGTTCAGAAAGAATGACACCAGAATCTACATTCAAAGTACTTAATGCGTTGATTGGTTTGGAAGCTGAAGCTGTCCGGGATGAATATGAAGTCAAAAGATGGGATGGTATAGTTAGGCAGTTTGAGACTTGGAACAGAGACCATACTTTAGGTTCAGCTATGAGAGAATCAGCTATTTGGTTTTATCAGGATATGGCAAGAGAAATTGGCTTTTCGAGGATGCAAGAGAAATTTTCTAAATTAAACTATGGCAATAAAGACTTGAGTGGAGGAATTGATCAATTTTGGCTCGACAGCAGCTTAAAAATATCTGCAATTGAACAAGTAGATTTTATGGAACAGCTTGTAAAAGAAGACCTTCCATTCAAAGAAAATCTTCAAAAAACTGTTAAAAGAATGATGATACTAGACGAACAAGATGATTATGTCCTTCATGGGAAAACAGGCACGAGGCTTTCAGATATGGGACTTGGATGGTTTGTGGGTTTTGTTAAAACGGAAAAAAATGTGTGGCTATTTGCAGTAAACTTAAAAGGAAGTGGCAGTGAAGCTAAAAATATTGCGATTGAAGCTTTAAAAGAAAAAGAGATTATCAAGTAAATGATCTATTTTCATTAAACAAAGAGATGTTATATTAAGACATTAATCGTATTTTGTCCACCCATATGACATACTTCATGAAATTAGTGATAAATTATTTTCCTTTTTTAATAAAACTTAAGAGGATTTCTTAATTGAGCATAGAAAAAATATATGTGCAAACAAAAAATAGGAGGCTACTATGACTAATTTAATTTCACATATCGCTACACTGGAAATACCAGTTACTAATTTAGAAGAATCTTTAGGGTTTTATATCGATATCCTTGGGGCCGAAGTCCACTTTCAAGGTGAAAAAAATGCGATGCTTACTATGAAATCAAAAGGAGTTCCAACGATTTTCTTGGTTGAGACTGAAGAGATTAATGGATTATCATTCAGAAATACAAATACTGATATCGTTCATAGCATTATTGACTTTTATACTCCTTCCCTAAAAGAATTATATGAGTGGCTTGAAGGAAAACAAGTTGAAGTAGGTCCTTTAAATTTACAAGGAGAATTTGGTGGTTTTGGATTTAAAGATCCTTCTGGAAATTGGTTAAGTGCCTGCAATATCCTTCACCCAGAACAATAAAAACATTTTTTACTATTTAAGATACAGGCGTAATTTTTTTGCCTTTTATTCCATTACACATAATGATTATAATGCGACATAAAAACTCCCGCTTTCTTCTTCAACTAACCTGCTGCATAGCTCAATAAGAAAAAGAGCTGTTTGAACAGCTCAACGATATTCACCAAAGTACTCCGTTAGTAAAAATATAAATGCCACAATATCTCAACTGCTATTGACAGGCACCAAATAAAATATGTTATGATTCAATAGTCTAATTATTTTCATTATTTTAGACAATCTTTATTTTGGAGGTAGATATTATGACAAACAATAGAAATGTTAGCTTTAAAATTGTAAGGGGATTCCGACTAACTATTTAAATAGTTTAGTGGTTCCCCACATTTTGAAAGGGGAAAATTATTTGAATCAAACATTATTAGTCATTGATGCTCAACAAGAATTAATTGATGGGAATCAAGAAGAAAGTGCAGTTTTTAATAAAGCTCAACTAATCACCAATATTAATTTACTCATCGAAAAAGCAAGGGAAGCAAATGTTCCAGTTGTATTTGTAAGGGATTTAGATGTTGCTGAAGGGATAGGAAAAGGGTTTCAAATTCACGATGAAATTAATGTGCCTACTGATATAAAACTATTTGATAAAAAGGCAACCAATTCCTTTCACGGAACAGGACTTCTAAACCATCTAAGAACACAAGAAATTGAACATATCGTTATTGCGGGTTGCAAAACACAACATTGTATAGATAGTGCAGTCAGAACAGCTACTATTAGTGGGTTTGATGTAACATTAGTCGGTGATGCCCATTCAACAACAGCTAGTGATTTTTTAAGTGCAGAACAAATTATTAAGCACCATAATGAAACTCTTCACGGTCATTACAATGTTGAAAACTTTTCAATTGTCAGAAAATCAGGGGAAGACTTGTTTCTTCCAACTCATGACTCATACAGGTAATAAAAAAAGTAGGACAATTGGAAGTCGAGGAGAATACATTAGATGACATTAGAAATGAGAGATAAATGTGAACGTTGTAATTCTCTTTTAAGTGAGAATGCAATTGCTTATATTTGTGTTCATGAATGTACATTTTGCAAACCATGTACAGAAGATATGAAAGAAGTATGCCCCAACTGTGGCGGCGAACTTGTTAGAAGACCAAGAAAACAATTAAATACATGAACTTTAGTTTCAGAATAAGCAGGGTAAATTCCCTGCTTTTTTATTTTATTTCATATTCAAATAAATTAATTAGAGTTTAAAATCTGAACTATATTGAGCTAACCAGCCCCGTTAATTTAAGTGTAACATTTCACAATAGATTCCCGTAGTCTTCCTAATGTTTTAGACATAAAAATAGACCATCAAAATGATGGTCTAAGCATACAATCAACAATATTTTAGATTCCCTATTTCCTCATTTTCTTTCTCTTACTTTTCGATGTTGTTATTGGATTAAATAGAGAAATTCTTATTACTAAATCAGCTTAACCACCATCATCAACAGCGATGGCTAATTGAACAAGAACTAGTATGGAATGACCTGTCCTAGTCCCCATGCTATAAATAAGGACAGAACGAGTCCAATAACTTGTTGATGTTTAGATCTATCAAAAGATCTAAATTACTAGGATACAAAGTTAGTCTACAATTTTTTTAGCAAGCGAATCCTTTTTTAGCCTAAAATCATATTTGTTTGCATTTTGGTATTTTGGATCTAAATAACTGGATTTCTCATCACTTTTTGAAGCTTTTTTAAAATTATTAAAAGATGTATATTCTTCCTCTTTCCATATCCAAATACCCATTTCACCTCTTTCTTTATGAAATACATTCTTTTGTAGTTTATTTTCTTGATTGGTTGAAAAATAGTTGGAGATAAAAATTCGCGATGGTCCAGCGGTTAAGATATTTCCTTCTATCACATTGTTTTTTGTATCATGTTGTAATAATAGCTGTCCCCCATCTAGACCCTTCGTGTCATTTCGATAAAGAATATTTTGAGCGATAGTAGAATTGATCGTACCTCCCCTATCCCCATCATACCCACCAATCGATATTCCTGTGTAAAAGTTGTCATAAATTATATTGTTTATTATCTTAATGTTATCAGCGTATTTATTAGCATGCTCAGAGGTTGCTTCAATTCCAATATCACTTTTATAAATGGTATTCTTTTCAATGGTTATATTCTTTCCACCATCTATATAAATTCCGCCAGCAGAATAATCTTCTCCATAAGCCGGGTTTGCATATGAGGAAATTTCATAAACTTGATTATTTTTTACTATACCATTTCGTACATAATCCACTTTTTTATCATTGGAGGTGCCTTCATAACCAATCAAATCAATTCCGATATTATCATTTCGACGAACTATATTATTTTCCACTTTAAAACCGTCAATATTTCCATTTAGAGCTAGAGATTCACTTGAACCGAGTTTTAAATCTTCCAACGTATTATTTAAAATATTTATATCTTTCATTGTGCCAGTACCGTATATAGCAATCCCATGGCCATTCCCCTCAACTGCATGGGTTTCAATCCGTCGCACATTATTATTTTCTAATGTAATGTGGTTGCTAGAGCCTGTTATATAAATCCCCATTACAGTTTCATCTGCTAAATCAGTAGACAAATCCTGTATAATTAGCCCACTAATTGTCACGTAGTTTTTATTATTTATCGTAACTAAGGAGGTATCCCCTTCAGCCTCATTCAGGCCCTTTCCACTAAGAACAACCATCTCCTTGTTGTAAGCTTTAAAAGTTATTGGTTTTGATTTTGTGCCACTATGTTTAATGACAAGCTTTTCATTATAAGATCCTTTTCGTATGAGGACGGTAGTCCCAGCATTTGCCTCTGACGCCGCTTTTTTTAGTGTGCGAAATGGTTTTGCTTTTGTACCAACATTTTGATCATTTCCATTTATAGCTACGTAAATAGCTTGATCCTGCTTATTATATATATTGTTTAATATAAAAATAATCATGATAGCAGTTGCAGCTAAGAGGATAAAACAGATTTTTTTCATTAAATCATTCCTTGTTGAATATTTTCATAATAATCTTAAGATAAATTAAGTATAACGAAGAAATGAAAAGTATGGAACTCGGCGGCAATAGGTTTATAGTTCGTTAAATACATTGTCAACACTAACAAAGTGTATGTGCCAAGAAGGTTATGCAGAGATGGGATTTAGTTACTGAAAGAGCAAAATCATACTTAAAGTATTTTTGAACTTATATGCCTCTTTCGATTCGTTCTTTTCATAGATCCAACTTTGAAACTATTCTTTGACAACGGTCTCTGCAAAAATGTAATTCTTTACTACAAGATATTCATTCCACCCTTCCCATCTTAAATCTAACAAAAAAATCAACGTTTCCTTTTTAATTTTATCTATTTTAGCGATTGGCAGTCTCACCTTACCTTTTGCTTCAGGATCACACTATAATCTATACTGTAGAGAAGGATTATCGTTACGGGGGTAGAAAAATGGCTAGTGAGCAGTGGATATTAATCATTGACGATGAGGAAGACTTAGCACGTCTCCTAGAGAAAGTTTTACATAAAGAAGGTATTACCAATGTTGTAACAGCTGGGACTGTGGCAGATGGTTGGACAAAATTTCAGTACTATAATCCCTCACTTCTATTGTTAGATATTATGCTGCCAGATGGAGAAGGCTATGATTTATGCAAAAAAATTCGCGAGGTTTCGAAAGTTCCGATATTATTCCTATCGGCTAAAGATGAGGAGATTGATAAGCTTTTGGGGCTAGCAATAGGCGGAGATGATTATATCACCAAACCATTTAGCCCGAAAGAAGTGGCTTACCGAGTAAAGGCACAGTTAAGACGGGCAGGTTTTGCAGAGGAAAAAGAGGCTCCAAAAATTTTACAGGTCGGGCCTTTTGAGCTTAGTCCGAATGAAACAGAATTGAAGAAGGATGGAAAAATGCTTGAACTCACAGCGAAAGAAATCGGACTTATGAGCTGTTTTATGCATCATCCGGATCAGATTCTAAGCAAAGAAACATTGTTTGAACATGTATGGGGTGATGACTTTTTTGGCTCTGATAATACAGTGATGGTACATATCCGTCGATTACGTGAAAAGATTGAGGCCGAGCCTTCCAACCCTTCGTTTATATTAACTGTTAAAGGACTTGGGTATAAACTACATTCCAAAGGGTGAGGAACATGAAGTGGAAATTGACACTGCGCTTCTTAGGATCTGTTGTGATTATTGTGGTAATTGTAGGAATAGTAAATACAATTCTACTGTTATCCTTGCTCGTCTATCGATCAATAAATAATATCGAAACAGAAGAAGTATCAGCAGAAACCTTTAGCCGAACTTTTTCACAATATATAGAACTACAAAATGAAAAACCAGTGGTCAATGAAGTTGGATTAGAAAAATTAAGAGAAATGAATGCGTGGATACAATTATTAGATAATAAGGGGAAACAAGTAGCAGTTTTTTATACACCTGAAAATCTCCAAAAAGAGTATTCTCCAATTGAAATTGTTCAAACGTATAAATATCAGGAAGTAGAGGCCGGGACGACCGTTTTTGTTGGAGAGGCACATAACTTTAGTTATTTAATTGGGGTGAAGAATAAGCAAATAGGACGTTATGTATTAACTTATGATTATGAAAAAATGTTTAAAACCATTAATATCTTGCTTTTACTAATTTTAATCGTCGATATTATCATCGCATTAATAGTGGGTTCTATATTTGGAAAAAGATTAACAGGTCCCCTTCACATTTTAATAAATGGAATCCAACAACTACGCGAAAGACGATTTATAAAGATGTCGATACCACACGGTGTGTACGAAGATGTATTTCGCAATATGAATGTACTTTCGTTAAAGCTAGATCAATATGAGAAACAACGTAATCAACTTGACCAACTCCGTGAGGAATGGATTAGCAATGTTTCGCATGATATGAAGACACCACTCGCTTCTATTCATGGATACGCAGAATTAATGAAAGATAGTGCCAAAGATTTATCAGAAGAAGAGTTGTATGAATATATTTCTATTATTAATAGACAATCCAAGTACATGAGTGATCTATTAGATGATTTAAATTTAACGATGCGTTTGCGTAATCAAAAACTTCCTATGCACTTAGAAGACGTGAATATTACCGCATTTATACGTGAAATGACGATTGAACTATTAAATGATCAACAATTTTGCGATAGAGATATTGAATTTGTGGCTAATGTCGACAAAGCGGTTCATAAAGTCGATAAAAGATTATGGAAACGGGCAATTGTTAACTTTATTTACAATGCACTTGTGCATAACGATAAACAAGTTGCTGTAAAAATACAAATTGATAGTGTTAATCAACATTTTATACAACAAAAAAAATCAAACAATATATCCTCCATTACAGGATATCATACAAAAATTACAATTTCCGACAATGGTCGTGGCATTCCTTCGAAAGATTTAGATCAAGTTTTCGAACGTTACTATCGAGGTACAAATACTACTAGTGCACATGGGACAGGCTTAGGAATGGCGATTGCACGAGATATTATTATAGCCCATAACGGAACAGTAGACTTGACGAGCTCTGAAAACAAAGGAACAACCATCACAATACTTCTATAGAAAATAAGGCTGTACTCCCTATATTGGAGACAGCCTTTCTACTATTTTAATTGTTTTTGTGCTTTATTTGGTATGTCTTCTAGTTCTACTTCATCATATGACGATACTTGATCATCCTTTTTTACGTACATTTTCAAGTAAGCGTCTTTACGAAGATTTTTTTGTGCTGTGAATTTAAGTGGAATTGTTTTACCATCCGCATTTGTAGCATCTAGTTGATAAGAATAGGTAGTCATTACAGACCCATCATCCAGTTTATAGTCATGTGGTATGCCATCCTCTGTGATTTGCAAATAATAATTGTCCGCATTCATGCGGTTAAAGTCTATTTTGGTGATTGCAAAGACCCCTACCACTCCTAGTGCAAACAAAATACCCACTACTATTAGAAATTTCTTCATTTCTCTCATCCTTCTGTTCTATTATTTTGTGTGATAATTCGACCGTAAGAAAATACTGTTAAGATATAATACAGACCGTAGATAACTGTATAAGCAATCATCCAGATTAAGACTGGTTTTACTAAATCCATCATTAGTAAACTAGAGAAAGCTTTTAAAGCGATTGCACTGTGTAATAATCCTACTGCTAGTGGCACAAAGAAGATGACAAAAACTTGAGATGCAATGGTTTTACGCATTTCTTTTGCACTAACACCCATTTTATGAAGCATATTATATTGGTACTTATCTTCCTCTGCTTCTGTTAAAACTTTAAAGTATATGATACTGCCAGTTGCCGCTAAAAACACTAAGCCAAGGAACCCCCCAATAAACAGAAGAGATCCTACACTTTCGATACCTGTTTGCAAGTCTTGTGGAGCGCTTGATAATTGCGCTTTTTCCGGTAAATATTTTGCAACTTTTTCGGACAATTCCGCAGAAGCTTTATCTACACCAATGACCCGGTAGTTCAATACCTCCCCATCTTCTTTGAGCACTTTATAATATTCATTTGAAACTACTACTGTAATACCTGCTGTGCCAGTATTTAATACACTTTGAGTTTGAAAGCTTTGGAATGTGAGTATAGTATTATCCTCAGTTAAGATAGTTTTACCTTTGTATTTCGGTGAAAACCTTTCGTCATACCCAATATCTAAAATCACAGCATTTGCGTTGTTAACATCTATTTTTTCCTTTTTTTGAATTGTTGCTAATTGATTATATGTTTTTTCATTAATAATCGTATAAATTCTTTTATCAGAGTTATTGAATGCTGAGTTTAATTGTTCCGTATGAAAGGTGACAGACAATGCTTCGATATTTTCATCGTACTTTACATTCGGCAACACACTGCTGACTTGTTGATCGAATTTTGAATCGGTTTGCTCGTACATGAAAGTATTCGGATCAGCTGTTATGACCTGATCGTTGATGTTGTAATAAAGACCATACACTGCTCCTCCTGCTGTTACGGTTGTAGCACTTAATATTGCAATGACGGTCAATGTACGTGCATTCCCTCGGATACGATATACCAGTTGGGAAATTGTCATTAAATGAAGACCTCTCCACAGCCATTTTTCATTTCTCTTCATCACAACTAAAACAAAACCAGTAACACTATGGAACAATAAAAACGTACCTACAATAACTGTGGTTAAAATAATCAATGCTATTATTAGAAAACCGACTGCTAACCACACTTTTGAAGAAAAAATATCTTGAAGTGCCAACCAATAACCAATCGATATTAGTAACACTCCAAGAATAGCTACCACCATAGAAGGCTTTGGAACCACTTCCCCTTTTTTCGAAGCATGGAATAAATCAATTAGTTTAAACTGATAAATTAAGCGATATCCCTGGAATGATGTCACTAAGAAGATCGCTAAAAACACAATTGCAGTATTTAAGGCTGCCGAACTTGAAAATGTAAATGGCGCGATGACATCATAGCCCATCAAATGGATCAAAATCGTCATAAATCCTTTTGAACAAAGAAATCCAAGAATAACCCCAATTACTAGTGAAAACAATCCTAATAATAAATTTTCAAAGAAGAGCATGAGACCAATTTGTCGGTTACGTACACCTAGTAATGCATATAACGCAACTTCTTTTTTTCGTTTCTTCATAAAGAACGAGTTTGAATAAGCAATAAATATGGCAACAAAAAGTAGTAGAATGACAGCAGCACCACTCATTAGAGAATCTAATTTTTGAGAGGAAGCCGTTTTTTTTGCAATCGTATCGCTATATTTTAATGTCACAAATGTAAAATAGATAACGATACTAAAAACCATCGAGGCGATGTATAAAAAGTATTTGGAAAAGTTTCGTGCTATGTTTTTTCTCGCTAGACTAAATAACGTCATCTACCTCACCTCCAATTGTTGCAAGGACTTCCAAAATCTCTTGAAAGAAAGCTTTACGTGTCTTATCTCCTCGATAAATTTCTGTAGAAAGTGTACCATCCTTGATGAAAATAATACGACGACAGAAGCTGGCTGCATATGCATCATGTGTCACCATCAGGATGGTTGAATTATTGTTTTCATTTAAATTACTTAAGCTTACCAGTAAATCTGTAGCTGACTTGGAATCAAGTGCACCCGTAGGCTCGTCTGCCAGAATCATCATAGGCTCCGTCACAAGTGCTCTAGCTGCCGCTGTCCTTTGCTTTTGACCTCCCGATAATTGATATGGATATTTACCTAGTAAATCTCCAATACCAAATACGCTAGCAATTTGAGTCACCAAGTTATTAATTTGTTTAGCTGGTGTTTTCGCTATTGCTAGGGGCAATAGTATATTTTCTTTCACAGTGAGTGAATCTAACAAATTATAGTCTTGGAAGATGAAACCGAGATTTTCACGTCTGAAATCCGCTAATGCGTCTTCTTTCATATCGTGGATACTCGTATTGTTCATATATATTTTCCCTTCAGTCGGTGAGTCAATTGTTGCTAACAAATTAAGCAAAGTAGACTTACCTGCTCCAGAAGGCCCCATAATCCCTACAAACTCTCCTTTCTGAATATCGAATGATATATTTTCTAATGCCGTGTATGCTGCATTGGATTTGCCATATGTTTTTCTTATATTTTCTACTCTTAGTAACGGTTCCATTGGTTCCACCCCTTCAATTTTGTCGATATGAATACTATAAATGCTCATCCTTACAACAGTTTTATGCCAACCTTACAGTAAGCTTAAATCGAAAAACCCGATTTCCATTAAGGAAATCGGGTGTTATATTAGTTTTTTCTAGTTGTATATAAATCAGATGCTTCATCGAAATAAAAACGACGTTTTCCTTTACTAAATAGGACTAACAAAATGTGAAAGAGTAGTACCGTTGTTAAAATAAAATAAATAACCCATGCTCCAAGCGACAAAAATACAGATGCTTTATAATAAGGAAAGTCCATGGGAACTGCTAAATTATTCAGGATTCTTGCAATACCTGTTATAAAGTAGGTAACGTAAATTGCACCAAAACGTTTAAACAATCGTTTGTTTGTTTCCGCTTTAGAAAATTTACTTTCATAGCGAAACCGCATAACCTTCGTACCAAAAGTATTTCCACTCCAAAACAATGGTACGACAAAAAATAACACAAACAATACTACTGTATTTACAACAAAGTCACTAATTTCATTATTATAGGACAAGCTAATAATTATCGTGCTGATTATTTTAGTAATGAATAAATCAATAATTAATGCCAATAACACAGACATCGTTTTTACCTCATCATGGGCTAATAGTCCATTTGCTTTTTCATTAACCTTCTGCTTAGACGGAAATAATGATAACACAACAGGAGCAATAAAGAATCCGAGTAATCCTCCTGTCGTATTTAACAGTAAATCATCTACATCAAAAATTCGATAAGCACAATTATAAATCCCATATATGCCAGTTACCTGAGTGACTTCGTAAAATAGCGTTAGAAGAAAAGTAAAGACCAAAGCTTTCTTCCAATACTTTTTTTCTTGAAAGAAATAACGCAGGTAAACTCCAAATGGTAACAATAGGAAGAAATTGAAAAGTGCTTGAAAAAATGAAGGCTGTTTAAATAACTGCATATAAGTACTTGGTTGCGACAAGACAATACCACTATTGTCAAAAGTATTCACCGCAAATTGGAATGGTCTTAGAGAAAAATGCTGTGTATCAGGTTTTTGTATTGAACAAGTATCACGTACTTCTGGCAGAGGCAGTAATACTAGAAAAAGCGCTGCTAGAAAATAAAAAATAAACGAAAATGTAATTACTGTAATTGAAAGAGGTAAGTAATTATATTTTCTATATGTATAAACGAGCCATGGAACAAATACTAACAACGCTAATATTACAAATAAGATCGCTGCCACATAAATCGGCTGTGTATAAGCTGACAATTTCTCTCCCTCTCTTTTTGAAAAATATGCCATCCATTATAACATGTGCTTTTCTTTGGAATATAATTCCCGACCAAATAGTTGGACTTTTAAGGTTGCTATAATCTATCTCACAAATAGATAGAATTATTTCATTAGATTTTATTCGCGTGCTTGCTCTTTCTGTATACTCTACATAATGTCGCATATAAAAGTGCTATAGAGGCACAAGTACAACCAGATTATAGTGGAATTAATGGAGTTATCAGCACATTAATAGCAATCATAGTGGAAAAGAAATTCTTTTCTATTTGGGGCAGGTTTATATATTTTCGCTATAAGAACAGGAAATACGTGAAGACAACCCTATAAAAGAATAGGAATACGTTTACTTACACTCTTTCTTCTTGGGTTTCCACACACCTTTTTTACAAGCTAACTTCGCATAAAAAAAGACCATCATTATTGATGGTCTTGTTTAACTAATGCATTTGTTATTTTAAGTATAATTTCCCACTAAAAAGGGATTGCTAATTAATACGGAAAAATAGGTGTTTGTTGTTCAATATCATTCTCTCTAATTACATTATACCATTACTTACAGGTTATTTATAGACTACACTTTCTACAATTTTCTTACTATACTGTTATAGTTATACACAAATCTAAAAAATTAAGGAGTGTATCAGTATGAATGACAAAACAGATGTCCTGGATAATGGTCCTTTTTTTCATGGTACTAAAGCAGAACTAAAAATTGGAGATTTATTAGAATGCCAACACTTATCAAATTACCAAGATAAAAAATCTAACTATATATATTTTACTGCAACATTAGATGCTGCTAAATGGGGGGCTGAATTAGCAAAATCTAAATCAAAAGAAAGAATTTATGTTGTAGAACCATTAGGTTCTTTTGAAAATGATCCTAACTTAACTGACAAGAGATTTCCTGGAAACCCAACACGTTCTTATCGGTCTAAATCTCCTTTGAAAATAATAGCTGAATTAAGTTCTTGGGAAAGACATTCAGACGATGAAGTAAATCATATGCTTACATCTTTAAAAAAGTTAAGTGAACAAGGAAAAAATATAATATACGATTGATTCATACTATCTATCAGGTAATGATTTATAAAATTAAAAATCAATTTACTTTTGCACGCTTTCCGAACCCGTCAATTTTTTAAAAAACTGGACAATTAAAATCGAAATCCCCCCTCAATCCTTAAGGGGGGCACTTTTTTTAGTTTAACATAAGAAGCAAAATTAATAGAGAAAATTTCGACGTCTAATGTAAAACCCTTTCTTATACTCAATAAGCAAACAAGCTTTACTCCTTCTTGAAGTATAGCACCTGTTAGTTGAGTAGCAGATTTCACTAATGTTTAGTTTATTTTTTGAATTAGAGCAACGCTTATTACAATTTTCGTATTGGTGCTTTGAATTCCTCTATTTTTTTGCATTAAACTTTAATAAATTTTTCAAAGGTAACTAATTGTTATGTCGTTTGTTAACTTCAATCGTAATGAACTCCGGTAAATAGCTGGGTGTACATCCTTTTGCTACTATTTCATCTTTGTAAAGACCCGTTTTCTCACCAAGATTAATACAACGTGCACGATTCTTTTCATCATAAACGCCTATCCAGCCTGCGGTGAAATTCATAGCCCATTGAACTTCGGGTTCTTCCTGCGTAATATTAGCTTCTAATTTAGATAGTAAGTCTGCGGTGTTATCAGGCGGTGTTTGTCCAGTCCATCTCAAACGCCCTTGATAATACCAGAAGGCTCGCCTTTGAAGAGCAGAAGGGCTATTTTCCCATGACTCCATCAATGCAATACTCTTCTTGTCTTTGGTGAGCTGATTAGCCATCAACCAATCCATTAAGTTATTTCGCTCATCAAAAGTGTGAGTTTGCATATCCTTATCAAGCTTATTTAGCATTTCTTGTGAAAGAAGTTTTTTATCCATAATTAAGATTGCTAATAGTCTGGGCAAAAACACTTTGGTTGACCAAAGTTCCATAGCTAGTTCGTGATCTTTTTTAATGTCCTTCGCGATTTTTCGTAAGTCGCCTAGCTTAGTTTTACTATCGATCTGAGGTAGAATGTTTTCAGCTTTTGAAGAGCGTTTTATTTCTGAACCTTTATTTTCATTCATTTGATACAACTCCTTTATTAAAGCACTGATTCATAATATGTCCTTGATGGGATATATCAAGAACTTAATATCGATAAAGCCTTATTGCAGTGGTGGGCCTCCAAAGTTTACCTTTTTAATATTGTAATATATCGTATTAAAGCCTTCTCCACCATAATAGAAGAACAACCATCTTTAATAAAATATTAACATTTACTTCCTTTTAATTGGATTCGAAAAAAGCATTCCTTTTTAGAAAAACGCCCCTGTTATATAAATTATGAATTGAATCATCCCGTTCATATAGTCTAACAATTTCTTTAATCATAAAACTTATTCCCCTAGATTCATTTACATTCCTATCATAAGTTCAATAAGAAAAAGCTACCCTTATAGGCAGCCACTTGTTTTGCTAAAGCACCCGTTAGCTTAATAAGCATAAATGACGACAAAAAATGCAAATGCTAAAGAAATTATCGCCCTTGTTTTCCGTTTTACTTTTAGCTCCAAAACCCCCGTAACGAAAACAGACACACATATGAACAAAAGCATATATGGCATAAATTCAAAGTTCTTAGTAATAAGGCTATATCCTGCTAATGCGAAAGTAATAAATGATGAGATAATTCTTAATATTTACAGCATTTTTTCTTCCTCTATTCAATCACAGTACAAGTTCTTGTTAAATCACATCATTTTGAACTCTATTTATTATGGTGAAAATCAAATTCTTTCTTCCACTATATTGTTGCTTTACTTTAATACGTTAGAAACAAATAGAAGTTCCAGTTAATTAAATTTTCCATTAGAGATTAGCATAAATACATTTTTCTTCAACTAGACTGCCCTTTAGTTCAAAATTCTCGTTGCGTACCTTAACCTTAGTGAATACGTCCATTTATATGATACTGTAGTATGAAGATTTGTTAATTCATTTACAACAGGGAGATAAACCCTATCTGCAAGAGTAACAAAAATTAAGTAAGTTATTAGGGCTTGAATAATATGAAACTCTCCTAATGTACGTTTCGTCAATCTACCTCCTAAACCACTATTCATTTATACAATTTATCATAAGAACAGAAGGATATTTTACATAAAACTAACCTGTCCCGTCAGCGCAATGAGAAAAAGAGCTGCCTTAGCAACTCAATGAACTCAAACTAAAGGACCTGTTAGTTGAATAAGCAACTTTCACTCTGTTCCACCTAATCTTCATAACGTACAAAAAAAGCCAACACCTTGTGCTAGCTTCCTCCATGGTTTTATTGTGGGATACTTATATTTAGGATAAATTATTTTATTGCACTTTCATCCATGTAAAAAAGCTCCCAAAGATGACCGTCAATATCTTCAAAACTCCACCCATACATAAAACCATGATCTTGTGGTTCCTTAGAAGGTTTTCCGCCTGCGTCTAAAGCTTTGTTTACAATATCAATGACTTTTTCTTTACTTTCAACAGATAGTGCCAAGATTGCTTCATTACTTTTTGTAGAATCGGTGATTTCTTTTTTTGTAAAAGTCTTAAAATGTTCTTCAACTAACAACATAGCAAATATATTATCATTAATAATCATGCTTGCTGCAAATTCATTGGTAAACTGATCATTGAATTCAAACCCCAATTTAGAAAAAAATGCCTTAGTGTTATTTAAATCTTTAACTGCTAAATTTACGAATATCTTATCAGCCTGAACCCCCATGTTACTCACCTCTACTTTAGTATTGTCATTCACACTATAATTCTCTATTTTATAAATGAATTCCTTCAAAGAATGAAATTTTTTACAAAATCCGTTATCCAATATAAGAGAACGGCTTTCCTAATTGAACTAAACTGCCGCTTTAGTTCAAGAAGAAAAAAGACCTTACTCCTTCTCGAAGTAAAGCACCCGTTAGTTTTAGTATATTTTTTCACAATCTTAAAGGATGTATATGCATTGTTGCTTTTTTGATCGACGCCCCCTTTTGTTTAAGTATATTACTTCACAACTTTCTGGGGTTCTGATAATCCATTAGTAATCCTCGCTATTACTGTCCATAGGATGGCAGCTCCAAAAAATTTAAGTATTAAACCCTCATTTAATCCTTGATTTTTTCCTTTGTTTATATCTACTTCCCCCTCTAACTCCCTAACTCCTCGATTACAAATTCTAAGAAATGACTGCGAAAAACAGTGGCTCCTTTACTTACTAACATTTTATTAAAGAATAAATAATTACGTTCAAAACATTCAAACTACATCAGATTTCCATCAGCAAAACTTATTTCAGGAGTTGATTATATAATCGTACCCACTTCACCATTTAGCTACTTTTTCATCTGAGGATTCGTTTTTGGAATATGGTAGATCTTTTATTGTAGTTTACTATCTGAATCGTTTCTTGCACAGATACCTGTTTCTTATTTTAACTGACAAAAAAGGCAACTCTCTCATGAGGGATAGCTACCTTCGTTTAAGATTATTATGAAAAGGTAGAAGCAGGGAATTCATCAATTCTCATACGAAGTAAACTGTATGGTTTTTCCCGCAGGTCTCTTCCATAATGAAATCTCGCCTGCCGATGTAATTGATTCACTATGACATATAAGTATTGATCGGGTCCAATCGAAAAAGTATCCGGCCATAATATTCTCGGGTCATGTGCGATGGTTTCCATTACGCCATTCGGCAATATCTTCCGGATACTGTTGTTTTCATAGTCTCCCGCATAAATGGTTCCTTTTGCGCCGGTGATCATTCCATCAGACGCGCCTTTTTCCCCCCAATACTGTACATATTGGGATAAATTAATATCGTGTATCCTTCTGTCTCTTAGGGCTTCTGTTGAGATCGAGAACAGCTGACGGCTGGTTAAAGGAGCATAAAATAAAACCTTTCCATCAGGAGAAATTGCTAGACTATCGGAAGCCAATCTAAATGGGAAAGTCGAGCCGTCCGAGTTTCGATTCATCAAAATTGCACCTTCAACTTTTGGTAAAAAGTAGGGATCAGGTGAAGTTGATATTGTCCCATTTAACCGTCTAATTGCGTTACCATTTTCTAAATCTACGACGATAATGCCCCCTGGCCCTCTGGAAGAAGAATCCGTTATATACGCATAGCCTGCTCTTCCAACCCGAAAATCCAAACGGACATCATTCAAATATGTTGTTGGCAAGACAACATCTTCTGTAAAGGTATATACTCTCCTTATTGTATTCGTGCTTAAATCAACAGCAACTAATTTTGCTCCCCCTTGAATAGGTTCAGAAAAATTTGGTGCCCCTGTGTCTAGTACCCAAAGTGTTCCTCTTCCATCAGCAACGATACTTTGGACACTAACGAAAGACATAGAAATATTTCTAGTCTTAACCAAATTAACTTCTAAACTGGGATAAGGCTGCAATTCACCCTCAACAATTTCCGCCACAGTAAATTGAACGTTGTCTCCCCATTTCGGAAAGCAAACAAAAATACGACCAGTTTCGGAAACGCTGACACCTGTAGGCATAGCCCCATAAAAAGCATGCACCAGTTCAAACTGCCCATAATATTTTTCCATAGGTAATATAGGTTGCATGATATCCTCCTCATCAAATTCGATCGAATATACCTATATATGTTGAGATTTTCTTTTAATGCCTGGTTCTTGATAATTTTTTCTATCGTGATTGGATGGGACAATCCATGTAAATACAACAAATTAACAAATGAATCAATTGCACTGATTAAAAGGAATACAATTATTATTCTCTCCAAAATCTAAAAAAGCACCTCATAAGAGATGCTCGAAAACTAACCCGCCATATTTACGGTTTTAGTACAACTTTTATACAGTCTTCCATTTTGGTGTCAAATACTTCATAGCCATGCTTAGCTTGATCTAAAGGAAGTACATGAGTGATAATATCACTTGGATCAACCTTACCTTGGGCAATTAAATTATATAAATGCGGCATGTAGTGAATAACTGGAGCTTGACCTGTCCTAATATTCACATTTCGTTGGAAGATGTCACCTAATGGGAATGCATTATAACGTGCCCCGTAAACTCCTGTAATTTGAATTGTTCCACCTTTGCGAACAGCTTGACTTGCAATTACTAGAGCTCCCATAGCTCCTCCTTGTAATTTCAGACCAGATGCAAGAAATTCCAGTGGAGTCATTTTTCCACTCATTCCAACGCAATCAATGACTACATCTGCTCCCCCCTTTGTTATTTCTCTTAAATATTCACCACAATTTTCATGGTCTTCAAAGTTAACTATCTCGACGTTATTAGTACGTTTTGCATGTTTTAAACGATAACCAACGTAGTCAACTGCAATAACTCTTTTTGCACCTTTTAACCACGCGAATTTTTGTGCTAACAGACCAACTGGACCGCATCCTAATATTACGACCGTATCCCCTGCTTTCACTCCCGCATTGTCTACACTCCAAAATGCTGTAGATGCAGCATCTGCAAGTAACACTAAACTCTCATCCGCTACTTCACTGTTTTCTGGAATCTTAAAAGGTGTAAAATTAGCATATGGAACACGCATAAATTCCGCTTGACCACCTGGGAATCCTCCCGTCGTGTCTGAGTAGCCAAAATATGCGCCCATTTCTCCATTTTCATTCGCATTGTCGCATTGACTTTCTAATTCATGATTACAGTACCAACATTGACCACATGCTATATTAAATGGGATTATAACGCGATCCCCTTTTTTAACTTTCGTTACATCCTTACCTACTTCTTCTACAATTCCCATAGGTTCATGTCCAATAACATAATCCTCTCCAAGGTTTGGGATCATACCATGAATTAAGTGTAAGTCTGATCCGCAAATGGCAGTAGTAGTCAGTTTAACTATAATATCATCCGCTTTTTGGATGCTTGGGTCTTTCACGTTTTTTACTTGAACATTTTTTACACCTTGAAAAGTAACAGCTTTCATTATTTAAATCTCCTTCTCTATTCATTATTTCTTCGGTGGGCTTGGAAACATTCCTTTCCGATTTGTATCACCTGGAAAGAGATTTAAATTAGCTATATCTACTGCATTTTGAGCGGATTTAATATCCAATTGTTTTTGAAGTTCCAAATCAAATGGGTTTAACCATTGTTTTTTCATCATGAGATCTGCAATTTCGAAATATAAGGCAATTGTTACATCAAGTTGTTCCTGTAATAACTTTCTAATTGTAGGTGTTGCTGTTTCTGTCAATGCAATTGAAAGATTTCTAACCCCAGTTTTTGTTGATAACAAAAATTCAAGGGCTATGCCTGAATCAGTAAGTTCGGGCATTCCAACAGAATTTATAGGATCTAAATAGTCATTCATACGAACCGACCTCCGATTATTTTAACTCAGCATTTGAATATAGTTTTATCATTGCAGTTAAAGCTAGTGTAGATTGTTTTACGTCCTTCTCCATTAGCGCTTTTAGATCTTGGTCAAAAACGATACCTTGCATCATTTTAGATTTAAGTAAACATACTGTTTTAAAATTTATTACTTCATGAAATTCCAAAGTTTCATGAAGTGCTAATTTTTTTTCAAACATTCCTGCACCTCCGAATCTTTTCATCCATAGAAGATTACCCCAACAATGAAGTTTATATTCATAATAATTGAAGTCCTTTAATAGTGTGTATGTTGAAAAAATTTTTTTAATCTTCATGTGAAATCTCCCATTTGACTTTTATTCAAGACTAATTTTTTTCCAATTTGTTTAAAAAGGTTCTATCATGAACAAAATGGGTTGAAAAAGAAAGGTATTTGAGCTATGTTTTCATTTTTAAAACGAAAGAATCAAAAAAATGATAGAAAGATCCAAGAGATAAACAATCAAAATCAATCTAACAACAGACCACCGAACCTCATTGAAAGCTCTTTGTCCAAGAATCTTGAAGTCATTAAACAAAAAACAGGAAACAGTTCAGATATCATAATTCGCCCGTTAAAGATTGGTCATAATTCTCAGATAAAAATAGCCATTTTATATGTAAAAGGAATGGTTGACAATCAATCGGTTCAGGATTTTGTAATCGATTCAATTATGAATAACCAAAATTTAAGTGAAAAGCTCATACCACAAGAAGTGTTAGAAATTCTCATCGAAGATGTAGTTGCTGTAGGAGGAATTAAAGTAGTTAGTGATTGGGAAAAACTACTTACCGCATTAATGTCGGGTGAAACTATTACGCTCATCGATGGAATAAGCAAGGGGGTTTGTGCGAGTACACAAGGTGGACAGAGACGGTCTGTTCAGGAATCTACTACAGATGTTTCTATTCGAGGCTCTAAAGAAGCTTTTAACGAGTCAATAGAGACAAATACAGCCATGGTTCGTCGAATAATTAACAATACAGATTTATGGGTTGAGTCCATTAATATTGGCAAAATAACAAAAACTGAAGTTTCAATTATGTATATAAATGGCATCGCAAAGAATGAAATCATAGAAGAAGTACGTAAACGTTTAAAAGGAATAGACATTGATGGTATCTTAGAATCTGGATATATTGAACAGCTAATAGAAGATCAAACAAATACTACTTTTCCTACGATATATCATTCAGAGAGGCCAGATACTGTCGCGGGTAATTTGTTAGAAGGAAAAATAGCCATTTTTGTTAATGGAACTCCTTTTGTCTTGCTGGTCCCCGCCCTATTTATAGATTTTTTTCAATCAGCTGAAGATTATTATGAACGTTTTGATATCGCAACAGCTATTCGCTTTTTACGTACTGTAATCTTCTTTATATCCCTTGTCGGCCCTGCGATATACATCGCAGCTACCACCTTTCATCAGGAGATGATTCCTACAGAATTGGCTATTATTATTGCCGCACAAAGGGAATCTGTTCCGTTTCCTGCATTTATTGAAGCACTCATAATGGAAATAACTTTTGAAATTTTAAGAGAAGCCGGTATTCGCATGCCTAAAGCAATGGGTTCCACTATCTCTATAGTAGGAGCACTTGTCATTGGACAGGCTGCAATTCAGGCCGGCATTGTGTCACCTGCAATGGTAATAGTAGTCTCTTTGACAGCAATCGCCAGTTTTGCGACACCATCCTATGCAGTTGCAATATCAGCCCGTTTGGTTAGATTTATTTTTATGGTAAGTGCAGCTACATTCGGTTTTTATGGAATTATTCTAGTGTTTATTATGCTGATAGTTCACCTATGCAGCCTACGTTCGTTCGGTGTCCCATATATGTCACCACTTGCACCATTTATCCGTGAGGAAGCAGGTGATACCATTTTCCGAAGACCAATTTGGGCTTACAAGAAAAGACCACGATTGATCAGTGGCCAAAATAGGGTTAGTCAAGGAGAGGATCAGAAACCACAGCCTCCTCGTACTCGTATTATGAAAAATACTACTAACGTGGAAAAAGGTGAACCAAATGAATCATAACTGGATTCTTCTTTTCCTGATTATGACAAGCACAGTTTTCATCTCAGGGTGCTGGAATCAAAAAGAGTTAAATGAACTAGCGATTATATCTGCGATGGCGATTGACAAAAATGAAGATGGTAAGTATGTCAAGACCATTCAATTAGTCAATCCTGTAAACGTTGCTGGAGGACTTCAAGGTGGAGGAAGTGGCCAAAGTCCAACCGTAACCGTTTACACTGCAATGGGCGACAGTGTTCTGGAAGCACATTTCCATGCGACATCTAAAGTCTCAAGAAGGCTATATCACGGACATGCAAATCTAATTGTTATTAGTGAGGAATTAGCAACAGAAGAAGGTATTATAGATATTTTAGACGCCTTTGAACGAGATCCAGAAATTCGAATGACGTCAAGGGTGGTAATAGCCCATCATACAAAAGCAGGTGATCTCCTTAAATCTTTGACTGCCATTGATAAGATTCCAGCCGAAAAAGTGAACGGAACTATACATACTACCGAAAGAGCAAGAGGTGAAAGTATGGAAGTTAATCTTCAAGACGTTGTTACTACTCTCACCTCTGCAGGGAAAGAAACAGTTATTAGCGGATTTAGCTTAAAAGGAGATATCCAACAAGGAAAAAAGATAGAGAATATTCAACAGTCTGAACTGGATACCACTATTGAATCTGACGGACTGGCCATCTTTAAAGAAGGAAAGTTGGTTGACTGGTATCAAGGTGAAATGTCTAGAGGAGTAGTATGGATCTTAGATAAAATCCAACAGACAGATGTGATATTAGACAGGGAAGGACAGGAAAACATCTTAACTTATACCGTACTTCGCCAAAAAACAAGAGTCTCAGCTGATACAACAAACGACCTCCCTGTCCTTACAGTTAGAGTACGAGCAGAAGGTGATATTCGCGAAGTAAGGTCACAAATTGATCTAACCGATCCGTATGAGATTTTGGATATAGAAAAGGAATTAGAAAAAGAAATTAAGAAGCAATTAGAAAACACTGTTATACGAACACAGCAAAATAAATCAGATATTTTTGGATTTGGGGAAGTGGTTCGTCGTTCTGATCCGAAAAAATGGAAAAAGATGAAGAACGATTGGAATGATACATATTTTCCAAACTTAAAAGTAAATGTGAAGGTAGAAGCATTTATACGACGTTCTGGTAATAGAACCAATTCATATCTCTCAGATATGGAACAATAGGTGTCAAGAAATGGAGTGAAAAACATTGGAAAAGGCAAAAATCAGCGCATATCAGCTATTCATTCTAATTGTCTTGTTTGAACTTGGTAGTGCCTTGTTGGTACCTATTGCAATTGAAGCAAAACAAGATGCATGGCTTGCTATTTTGATTGGTATGGTTGGTGGTTTTTGCTTATATTTAGTCTATCATGGTCTCTACTCATATTATCCAGATATACCTCCTACTGAATATTCACAAAAAATTATGGGAAGTTTTTTGGGGAAAATATTGGCATTCATTTACGTACTATATTTTATATATCTTTCTGCCAGAGTTTTGAGGGATTTCGGAGAAATGCTAATTACATCCTTTTATTGGGATACTCCTTTGTTTATTTTGAATACATTGATGGCTCTTCTAGTAATATATACAGTTCGTAAGGGTATTGAGGTATTGGCGCGAACAAGTGAATTACTATTTGTTCTAATCTTTTTACTTGGGATTAGCGTTCTTTTTTTAATAGTTGTTTCCGGGATAATACAAATTTCTAACTTAAAACCAGTGCTTGAAGAAGGCATCAAGCCTGTTTTAAAAACAACATTTACTCAAACCCTATACTTTCCATTTGGAGAGGTGATTATATTTGCTATGATCCTCCCCTATTTAAATCGACCGGAAAAAGTGAAACAAATTGGTTTATTAGCAATTGGATTCAGCGGACTCATATTAGCGTCAGTCATGGCCATAAATGTTAGTGTACTTGATGTAAATAACATTACCCGGTCCCCCTTCCCCCTTCTTTCTACTATACAAACAATTGAGGTAGCTGGATTTTTAGAGAGATTAGATGTTTATTTTATACTAATAACGGTTATAGGTGTGTTTTTTAAAATGTGTGTGTTTTTCTATGCATCTGTAGTAGGAACAGCCAATTTATTTAATGTCAAAGAATCCGCACGATTAGCTTTCCCATTAGGACTAGCCATTCTGATTCTATCCATAACAATCGCCAGTAATTATTCTGAACATATTAAAGAGGGTCTTCATGTTATCACCCTTTATTTGCATCTCCCGCTTCAAGTAATTATTCCAAGCTTGTTACTTCTGATTGCATTTATTAAGAACAAAAAAAAGAAAAGCAAGCATAGCAAAAATTTATTTCCAAAAAGGAAGTATCGTTTAGTGGAGCGTGATAAAAAATGAAAATAATCGGTATTTCTATTCTGATGTTCGTCTTTTTAACTGTTTTTTCTCTATGCATGGACATTCTTTTAGGATTTGACCTAAACACCTCCATTAATAATGCTATTAGGCCTTTTCTAGTGATGGAAGTAACAGAAACAGTTATTTTCTTTCTCTTATTTTTTCTCATGGTTGTTGGTCCAGTACGTACTTTTTATAAAAAAAGAAAAAAGAAACAACAGAGATAAAAAATATGGAAGTATATTACTGTGCAGTTCTATTGCTTTGTTTGTACATAAACTTCTTGTTCGAAAGCTTCAATCCTTCACAATCTCAATCATAATTCTACATGAATACGCGAAAACGTTCTTCAACTAACCTGCCTCTTTAGTTCAATATGAAAAAAGAGCTGCTAAAGCAACCCCTTTGATCTCAACTAAACCAGCTAATAGGATGTCAATATTTTTCTTTAAAATTTCTATTAATCTTATGATATACTATTTTGTGCATGACAAATAGCCCTCCAAAAACCT
>NZ_VDGH01000019.1 GCF_006861795.1 Psychrobacillus lasiicapitis
GCACTCATCGTCTAGTGATGATGGCAAAGAGGTCACACCCGTTCCCATACCGAACACGGAAGTTAAGCTCTTTTGCGCCGATGGTAGTTGGGGGTTTCCCCCTGTGAGAGTAGGACGTCGCTGGGCACCATAAAAAGAAGTCGTTACCGAGTTATCGGTAGCGGCTTTTTTGATGATTTAATAAAATTATAAAATCTATTAACTATGGATAACTTCATACAAAGACTTCTTTGTATAGACTCAAGTATCTTGCACCTGCGCACAGCTCGTCGGAGGAGAATATTGCCCCTAGGAGGCAAATATGAATAAGATGTGGATGGTCTAAAGAGTAGCCTCTTAGACTCGCAAGATACAAGTAATGTTTACTTTGACGAAAGCTATTAGGCAGTGTAGAGATATTATACTATCCCCTTTTTTAGAAGGGAAAAGAGATAGGTGTTAATAACTTTTATTCTTAAAGAAATTTAGCCTCTTATAAGGAGGTAGCATTCGAGAAATTGTATTCATCTCCACGAAGTTGTCTTTGTTTGACTTCGTTGGCGCAGGAATTGATTGCTACACAAATATAATTGGTCTTGGCCTAAAACTTGCGCTTAATATACTTAAATCGGTTGTCCTATTCCTCACCAAATTCTAACTCGTCTTCTGTGTAATGAGTTCTTTTGTAAAAAAAGCATTCAGATTTCAGTTTATCGAGTTGGGAATAAATTACATTTAACTATGGATTGTCTGTCTATAAAAGGGAGATTAAACTTAAATAATACAATATGATATATTTTTTAAAAAATGTAAGATTAGACTTGAAATATAAATAATTATTGTTATAATTATATTTGTACTTTAAATAGATGCATTGTTCCGAAGTAGCTCAGTGGTAGAGCAATCGGCTGTTAACCGATCGGTCGTAGGTTCGAGTCCTACCTTCGGAGCCATTTTTTTGTCTGTGCTTCCATAGCTCAGCAGGTAGAGTGCTTCCATGGTAAGGAAGAGGTCAGCGGTTCGAACCCGCTTGGAAGCTTACATTTTTAAATATTTAATGTAAAAAAAGCCTAAATAACTACTTGCCTAAGAGAAACAAATATGTTATTATAGTTCTTGTCCGATTCTAGTAGAAGTATAAGACTAATCGTGATTTTATAACCCAGGAGGATTAGCTCAGCTGGGAGAGCATCTGCCTTACAAGCAGAGGGTCGGCGGTTCGAGCCCGTCATCCTCCACCATTTATTTTCATACTTAGCTTTGGAGGGGTAGCGAAGTGGCTAAACGCGGCGGACTGTAAATCCGCTCCTTAGGGTTCGGCGGTTCGAATCCGTCCCCCTCCACCAGTTTATTGGGG
Organism: Psychrobacillus lasiicapitis; assembly: GCF_006861795.1. Lineage (GTDB taxonomy): Bacteria > Bacillota > Bacilli > Bacillales_A > Planococcaceae > Psychrobacillus > Psychrobacillus lasiicapitis. The sequence goes on from NZ_VDGH01000019.1 coordinate 1,337, forward strand.
TATAGCCAAGCGGTAAGGCAACGGATTTTGATTCCGTCATGCCCTGGTTCGAATCCAGGTACCCCAGCCACAACCATTTTTAAATTTTATTTAACGGGGCCTTAGCTCAGCTGGGAGAGCGCCTGCCTTGCACGCAGGAGGTCAGCGGTTCGATCCCGCTAGGCTCCATACTTATATATATTACAAAGTAAACCTTTCCGTCTTTTGGAGAGGTTTTTTTATTGGTTAAGAAATTATAAGCTCTATGGCTTGTCAATCAGTATAGTGGATACTGTGCAGTATAAAGTTGAATGAATTGTCCGCAACGATTTATGCTGCAGTCGTACGCTTACTATGGAATGAGCGATGAGCCATTTCCGCCGCTTAGGGTGTCGTTGGAATTTCTTCATTAGCCCACAAGGTATGTGTGTGGCAACGCCTTTGAAACTAATATCCTGTTAGCCTCGTTGCCTGAAGCGAAAATCAAAGGAGCTTGCTACTTACTAAGAACCAACTATTTTGATAAAATCCATTATTAACATGTGTTTCCTTTCATAATATCCAGTAAATGGTTGTACGAGACATAACAGGATGCGAACACGGCAAACTCTCGCTGAACACGACAAAACCAATCTATCGGAGCACTTTTGGTTAATAGAACGTAGACTAGCGGCTACTTACTACGCAGGGTCCCATAATCCGAAGTATCTCTTTGTCCTTGTTATCCAATTAATGGATAAGGGCGATCAATCAGTCGTGGAAAGCAACCAAATATTAAAACAACAAGTTTACTTAAAGTGAAGACGCCGATATCTACAGCATTGTTTCTCCTATTAGGTGCGACCAATCAATATTATTATTGCCATGTCTAGGTAGTCATAGATGCTTGCGCTTTAGCTCTTTTAAGAATACCAATCCACAACCTAACCAACACTTAAAAACCACTGCCTCCCCTATGTACAAAACTAACTAATTATTTTCATAGTTTCCAAGATAAAATCCTTTTCAACGCACCCATCTTTCAATTATGATGATATAAAAAAAGTGAGGTGTTTAGTTTGGCTGAAACAATCGTATATGGAGACGTGACATTACGACCATTGAAAGAAAGTGACATTCCGTTTCTATGGGATTTGTATGATCCCAAAATATTTGAATTTATGTTGAATAAAATAGAAGATAAGGAACAACTCAGTAATTGGCTGCAAGTAGGAATTGATCAAATGAATATTGAACAAACTGCACTTTCATTTGTAGTAGAAAATACCGATACACATAAAATAATGGGGACAACCCGTATTTATGGAATGGATCATACGAATCATGCTTGTGAGATAGGATCGACTTTTTATGGGAAACAGTTTCAGCGAACACATGTGAATACAACAACTAAATACTTACTTTTAAAACATTGCTTTGAACATTTAGGAATGATTCGTGTCCAATTTAAAACAGATGAGTTGAATGTAACTTCGCAGCGCGCAATTGAACGAATAGGTGGTATAAAAGAAGGTGTTCTTCGCAATGAACGAATTCGTTCGAATGGCACGGTGAGAAATGCCGTTGTTTACTCAATCATTGAAAGTGAATGGACGGAAGTAAAAAATCATCTAGTTCAGTTAATGAATAAATATTCATAAAAATGCTGAGTTGAGCCAATTCCCCTTTAAGATTTACAATAGATATAGGAATAGAAGGGGGTATTAAATCATGAACAAGTTAGATATCTCAATAATTGGTGTACCAATGGATCTTGGCCAAAATAGACGTGGAGTCGATATGGGACCAAGTGCTATCCGCTATGCCGGCGTAGTAGAACGTCTAGAGGCTCTTGGTCACACCGTGAAAGACGAGGGAGATATTGCGATTAGCCATACTCGTAAAGAACAGTCTCCAAATACACATTTACGTAATCTAGAAGATGTGATGGAGGGAAATACAAAGCTAGCAAACAAAGTACATGAAGTACTACTGGAAGGAAGATATCCTTTAGTGCTTGGTGGGGATCATAGTATAGCAATCGGAACACTTGCAGGACTTGCGGATCGCTATGAAAACTTAGGTGTTATTTGGTACGATGCGCATGCAGATTTAAATACAGCTGAAACTTCTCCTTCTGGGAATATACACGGAATGCCGCTTGCAGTGAGTATTGGTTTAGGTCATGAAGACTTAGTGAATATCCGCTCTTTTGCTCCAAAGATTAAACCAGAAAACGTTGTTATTATCGGTGCTCGCTCTGTAGACCCAGGCGAACGTGATTTAATAAAAGAAAAGGGTATTAAAGTCTTTTCCATGCACGAAATCGATAAGCATGGGATGACAGAAGTAATGAATCAAACGATAGCCTATTTCCAGGAGCGTAATGTAGATGGTGTCCATTTATCGCTCGATTTAGACGGTTTAGACCCACTTTATACACCAGGAGTCGGTACACCTGTTCCTGGCGGTATTAGTTATCGTGAAAGCCATTTAGCAATGGAAATGCTCTATTCTTCTGACTTGATTACGTCAGCGGAATTTGTGGAAGTAAATCCAATACTAGATGAAAAAAACAAGACGGCAGATGTTGCAGTTGGATTAATGGGATCACTATTTGGGGAAAGTCTCATATAATAAAAAAGGAAAGCGGGCAATAGTCTGCTTTTCTTTTTTTATTATCAACACAATGCATGGAATATTTGGTAAAATAAATAATATAGAAAAAAATGAAACCTGTTGCTACCTTCATACGTATAGGTAAGACAGCCGCATGAGGCGGAGGGGAAAATCACGATGGATGCGTTAATAAATAAACGAATAAAACAAGTGTTAAAAGGCGATAAAGACGCATTCGCGGAGATTGTCGACCTGTATCAGCATAGGCTATTTCAAGTCTGTTTCCGAATGTTAGGAAACCGTCATGAAGCGGAGGATATTGCACAAGAAGCATTTGTGCGAGCCTTTATTAACATACACACGTATGATCAAAAAAGAAAATTTTCTACTTGGCTATACCGTATTGCGACGAATTTATGTATCGATCGTATAAGGAAAAAGAAGCCGGATTTTTATTTAGATGCAGAAGTGAAGGGTACAGAAGGACTCGATATGTACTCTCAAATCGCAGCAGCAGATGAACTGCCGGAAGAAGAGATAATGAAGCTAGAGCTGCAAGATCGAATACAATATGAAATTAGTCGTCTTCCAGATAAATATCGATCGGCCATCGTTTTAAAGTATATGGAAGAATTATCTTTACAAGAGATTAGTGAGATATTAGAATTACCACTTGGAACTGTAAAAACGAGAATTCATAGAGGCAGAGAGTTTCTTAGAAAACAGTTAAGCAGGCAGCCCAATTTTTTATAGGAGGGAATCACGATGAATGCATGTCCAGAGCGAATTGTTCACTTAATGCATGAATATTTAGATGGTGAAATTAGCCGTGAACATGAGCTTGAACTTAAATCTCATTTGCAGTCATGCGTGGATTGTCAGGCTCATATGCACGAGTTAAGCGATGTGGTCGCTTTTGTAAAAGGAGCAGCTCATGTAGAGGCTCCAACTAATTTTAGTCAAAATGTAATGGCAAGACTTCCAAAAGAAAAATCACATGCTGGTGTTAGTAGATGGTTGCGGCGTCATCCAATTCTCACTGCAGCAGCATTATTCTTTTTGTTTATGAGTAGTGCATTATTTAGTAACTTCCATGAAGAGCAGCAATTCTCCTTTACTAAACAAGAAAATGTCTTGGTGGAAGGAGAAACGGTTATTATCCCCGAAGGACAAGTCGTAAAAGGCGATTTAGTCGTTCGAAATGGAGATGTTCGAATCGATGGGGAATTGGACGGGAATCTAACCGTCATAAATGGTTCGAAATACATGGCTTCTACAGCAGTAATAACGGGTAAAACAGAAGAGATTAATGAGGTATTTGACTGGCTTTGGTTTCACATAAAAGATGGGGCGAAAGAAGTCGTGTCATTTTTTGATAAAGAGGAAACAAAATAATGGGAAGTCTATCCAGTGAAGTGGATAGACTTTTTTCGCCCTAAAATGTAGAGAAGTGGGCAACTATGTTATACTTACATGGTATGGATTTGTGATGAAAAGTGGGGGATGCCACATGTCGTTTATGGAGCAGTTTACCAGTTTTATGCCAGTAAACGTAATTGTAAACATTTTAGATGTTTTAGTTGTATGGTTTGTTATATACAAATTAATAACCTTGATAAAAGGAACGAAGGCTGTTCAATTATTAAAAGGAATATTTGTTATTATCGTGGCTCGAGTAGTAACGGACTTTTTAGGTATGGATACACTAGGGTGGTTGCTTGAAAATGTAATTAGTATTGGTTTTTTTGCAATTATCGTGATCTTTCAACCTGAAATAAGAAGAGCGCTCGAACAAATAGGTAGGGGGAAGCTCTTCGCCAGAAGCTCATCCATGCAAGAAGAAGAGAAAAGTCGTTTGATAGAGGCGATGACCAAATCGGTAAGCTATATGGCAAAACGTCGAATTGGTGCATTAATATCTATTGAAAGAGAAACAGGTTTAAATGAATACATTGAAACGGGAATTCAGTTAAATGCGCATCTTACTTCGGAGCTTATGATTAATATCTTTATACCAAATACACCTTTACATGATGGTGCGGTTATTGTACAAAAGAATAATATTGTCTCTGCCGCTTGTTATTTACCATTATCTGAAAGTCCTTTCATCTCCAAGGAGCTTGGAACACGGCACCGTGCGGCAATTGGTTTAAGTGAAGTAACGGATGCGATAACCATTGTTGTATCAGAAGAAACAGGTGCGGTAAGTTTAACATCTAATGGAGATCTCCATCGAAACTTATCCATGGAAGAGTTTGAAACTCACTTGAAACGCCTTTGGTTTGGACCAACAGAGGAACAAGTAGCTTCTTCTAAATGGTTGTGGAGGGGGAAACAGAATGGATAAAATGATGGGCAATCCATGGTTTTTGCGAATAATTGCATTGGTACTTGCCATTCTATTATTCGTTTCTGTGAAATCGGATATGGAAAAAAATAATATGAATACGACTAGTACTTCAGTGGAAACGCTCCATGATGTGCCTGTAGAAGTATATTATGACGATGAGAATTCGGTTGTAACAGGGGTACCAGAAACTGTTACGGTGAATATAGAAGGACCGTCACAACAGGTTTTTTCTACGAAAGTGATGAAGGATTACAAAGTATTTATTGATTTACGTGAAGTAACGTTTGGCAAACATAAAGTAAACTTTTCAACTGAAAATTTTTCGGATAAATTAAAGGTACGGATTGACCCGGTTAGTGTCGATGTAGTGATTGAGGAACGTGTTTCTCAAGAATTTAATGTGGATTTAGATATGAATGAAAGCCTGTTAGCTGAAAACTATATCGTCAAATCCTACGATATGGAACCGAAAAAAGTAGTCGTCACAGGAGCAAAAAGTATTATTGATAGCATAGGCTATGTAAAAGCTACGATCGTTAGAGACCAAGGAATAAATAAATCGTTTGAACAAGAAGCGAGCATACGAGTACTAGATGCTGATTTAAATAAATTGGATGTAATCGTTGAACCAAAAACGACACAAGTAAAAGTGAATGTTGAAGAATACAGTAAAGAAGTCCCGATAGTATTAGTCCCTAAAGGGGTGCCTAAAGAAGGGGTAAAGATTAATAAGTTGTCAACTGATGTAAAAAATATTAGACTATACGGCCCACGAACAGTATTAGATAAAATAGGCCAGTTACAAGTTGATGTAGACGTGAGTAAACTAGAGAATACGAGTAGCTTTGATTTGAAGTTAGCTGTTCCAGATGGTGTGACTAGATTATCGCTCGACAAGATTAAAATTACAGCAGATGTCACACCAACTCCACCAGTTGAGGAAGAAGAAGAGCAAGAGGAAACCGTTTCAACGGTGGAAGAGAAAGCATTTGAAAAAGTTACGATTGCAGTGAAGGGACTACCGGAGCAGCTAGTTAGTAATTTTGAAACACCTACGGATGGAATCGTTTCTGTCGTAGCAAAAGGAACACCCGAGGCTTTGGAAAATATTCAACTAAACAATGTTTCCGTTTACGTAAATGCCGAGAATGCTGAAGTTGGCGAAGTAACCCTTCCAATTCAAATAGAAGGTCCCTCTAATATAGAATGGGGAACGTCTGAATCTGAGGCAAAAATAACAATAAAAGAAGCTTAATGCGTAGGACAACAGGTTTTTAAGGAGAGAAGAAGAAATGGGAAAATATTTTGGTACAGATGGTGTTCGAGGAGTAGCGAATTCAGAATTAACACCAGAGCTAGCTTTTAAACTAGGTCGTGTTGGAGGATATATATTAACGAAGGAAGCTAAGGAACGAGCGAAGGTATTAATTGGTCGTGATACTAGAATCTCTGGTCATATGCTAGAAGGCGCACTAGTGGCTGGACTTCTCTCGGTTGGTGTGGAAGTAATGCGTTTAGGGGTCATTAGCACACCTGGTGTAGCTTTTTTAACGAGAGTTATGAGTGCCAATGCAGGAGTAATGATTTCTGCTTCACATAATCCTGTAGCGGACAACGGGATCAAGTTCTTTGGATCAGATGGTTTCAAGCTTTCAGATGAACAAGAAGAAGAGATTGAACAACTACTTGATGCAGCAGTGGATGAAATTCCTCGTCCTACTGGAGCAGGAGTTGGTTCTGTATCAGATTATTTTGAAGGCGGACAAAAATATATTCAATACTTGAAACAAACAATAGATGAAGAGTTTGTAGGTGTCCACGTTGCATTAGACTGTGCAAACGGAGCAACTTCTTCTCTTGGAACCCATGTATTTGCAGATTTAGATGCAGATTTATCGACGATGGGTGTATCTCCAAATGGGTTGAATATTAATGAAGGCGTAGGTTCCACGCATCCAGAAGAATTAGCTAAGTTTGTCTTAGAAAAAGGAGCAGACGTAGGTCTTGCTTTTGATGGAGACGGGGACCGTTTAATTGCTGTGGATGAAAAAGGACAAATCGTAGATGGCGACCAAATCATGTATATATGTGCGAAATATTTAAATGCACAGGGGCGTCTTAACAAAAGCACGGTTGTTTCCACAGTGATGAGTAATATGGGCTTCTATAAAGCATTAGAAACGCATGATATGACAAGCGTGAAAACAGCAGTTGGAGATCGTTATGTAGTTGAAGAAATGAAAAAGAATGGCTACAACCTTGGTGGCGAGCAGTCAGGACATATTGTCTTCCTCGATTACAATACAACAGGTGATGGATTATTAACTGGATTACAACTAGTCAATATTATGAAAGTGACTGGGAAAAAACTTTCAGAGCTCGCATCTGAAATGACGATCTTTCCTCAAAAGCTTGTAAATGTACGCGTAACAGACAAGCACGCAGTAACAGAAAATGCGAAAGTAGCAGCTATCATTCAAACAGTAGAAGCAGAAATGGCTGGCAATGGTCGTGTATTAGTCCGACCATCAGGCACAGAACCGCTTGTACGTGTTATGGTAGAAGCAGAAACAGAAGCAGACTGTGAAAACTATGTAAACCGAATCGTTGCTGTAGTAAAAGAAGAGATGGGTTTAGCCGAGTAATAAGAATGTATGATATAAAAATCCAGCCCTGTGCTGGATTTTTTTGTTCTGAAATAATTATTAATAGGACTTGGCGTTGCTTCCTTCATGCGATGCTGTTAATCATTTTACGTCAGCTATAAAGCATAGACATCGATTTAAACCATTAATTATATGTTTACTATGATTTATAAGTGGAATAATAAGAGAGAACAAGCAAATAAGGAGTGAGGAAATGGCTAAAGTAGCAACATTAATCACAAATATGTTTGAAGACGTCGAGTACACTAGCCCAGCACAAGCTTTGAACGATGCAGGACACGAGGTATTTACAATTGAAAAAGAAGCAGGAAATGAAGTCACAGGTAAACAAGGTGAAGCCAATCTTAAGGTAGACTATGGAATAGATGACGTAAAACCAGAAGATTTTGATGCATTATTTATTCCGGGTGGATTTTCGCCAGATATTTTACGAGCAGACGATCGATTTGTAGCTTTTGCAAAAGCATTTATGGATGCTAAGAAACCGGTATTTGCAATCTGTCACGGACCGCAGCTTCTCATTACTGCAAAAACATTAGAAGGACGAGATGCTACTGGATACAAGTCGATTAAAGTCGATCTAGAAAACGCCGGAGCAACTTATCACGATGAAGAAGTGTTCGTTTGTGGCAATCAACTTGTTACAAGTAGAACCCCAGATGATTTGCCAGCGTTTAATAGAGAAATTGTAAAATTACTCGAGAAATAAATAATGGAGCACCTTCGATCGAAGGTGTTCTTTTTTATTCTATAAAGTTAATAGAATATTTTTATAATTTTCTGTTATTCTATAAAAGAGACGAAATAAATACATAGAGGGGAAATGATTGTGGATTATTTATACCACCCGTTTTCTGCTAAACGACATACTGTTTTTGCAAAAAAGGGAATGGTTGCAACTTCTCAGCCATTGGCGGCACAAGCAGGATTAGACATCTTAAAAAAAGGAGGAAATGCGATTGACGCTGCAATTGCAACAGCTGCAGCACTCACCGTGGTAGAACCCACTTCAAATGGTATTGGAGGAGATGCATTCGCTTTAGTTTGGACAAAAGACAAGCTGCATGGTTTGAATGCTTCAGGTCCCGCACCAAAGTCTATTTCTATACAAAAACTAAAAGAACAAGGATATGAGAAAATGCCTGTGCATGGTGTCATACCGGTTACAGTGCCCGGTGTTCCTGCTGCGTGGGCTCAACTATCAAAACGCTTTGGCAAACTCTCGCTTAAAGAAGTACTTCTACCAGCGATTCGATATGCAGAGGAAGGCTATCCGCTAACACCTATTCTCGGGAAGTATTGGAAACTGGCATATAATAGATTGAAAGATTCCCTTACCACGGAAGAATTTACTGCATGGTTTGAAACATTTGCGCCTAATGGTAGGGTACCTGAAATAGGGGAAATGTGGTCTTCACCTGGTCATGCCAAAACACTTCGAGCCATTGGAGAAACGAACGCTCGCGACTTTTATGAAGGGAAAATAGCAGATCAAATAGATGCTTATATGAAAAAGCATGGTGGGTATTTATCAAAAGATGATTTATCTTCATACAATGTAGAGTGGGTAGAACCTATCTCTGTAAATTATAGAGGCTATGACGTATGGGAAATACCGCCAAATGGTCAAGGGATGATAACATTAATGGCGCTAAATATATACAAAAGCTTAAATATGCCGATTTGGCAAAATGCAGATACATTCCACTATCAAATGGAAGCGATGAAATTAGCATTTACAGATGGCAAGGCATTCATCACAGAACAAGATGCAATGCCTATAAGTGTGGAACATCTATTATCAGACGAATACGCTAAATCTCGGGGTGTAACTATTCAAGCAGAGGCAAGTAACCCGGAACCATATGAATTGCCAAAAGGCGGAACAGTTTATTTAGCGACAGCGGACGAAGAAGGAAATATGGTTTCTTATATTCAAAGTAATTACATGGGGTTCGGTTCGGGTATTGTTATTCCGAATACAGGAATAGCCTTACAAAATAGGGGACTTGATTTCTCATTAGATGAAACACATCCAAATGCTTTACAACCTGGTAAAAGAACATTCCATACAATTATCCCAGGATTTTTAACGAAGGATGGTAAAGCGGTCGGCCCATTTGGTGTGATGGGTGGATACATGCAGCCGCAAGGACATTTCCAAGTGGTGACGAATACGATTGATTACCTATTGAGCCCACAAGCAACGTTAGACATGCCGCGTTGGCAATGGGTGAAAGGAAAAACAATTCATGTAGAGCCAGAGTTCCCAAATTATCTCGTGCAAAGCTTAATAAGAAAAGGTCATGATATTCAAATGACAACGGATGGTGGCAGCTTTGGTCGTGGTCAAATTATTTGGAGAAACCAGGAGACAGGTGTTCTACAAGGCGGTACAGAGTCCAGGACAGATGGAGCAATAGCAGTTTGGTAAAAGCCTCAATTGGAGGCTTTTTTCAATTATTCTATTAACCTTTGTTCCATAAAATTGACGTGCATATAATGAGCGTATATAATGAAAAAGTTACTTTTAATGTAAATTCAAAAGTGACCGCGTAGAAAAGGAGGAAAGAAAACGCGTTAAAACGAGGAAAACAATTATAGCGCCAGAGCTGAAGAAATCGGACGATATGTATCTTCAGCAGACGAGGTGGAGGTTATCGAAAATTCGGCGGATGCCTCCCGACCGTATTTGCCCGGTTGTTATTCTTTTTCAGAAACCATACGAGTGATTGTATGACAGAGGGGAAAAGAAGGCATTCTTAGCTTAATGAGCGACTGTGAGAAGACAGGACGCTTATTTCGACATGAATGTAAACGGAGGAATATGAATATGTGTGGAATTGTAGGATATATTGGAGAAGCAGATGTAAAGGAAATCTTGTTAAAAGGGTTAGAAAAATTGGAGTACCGTGGATACGATTCAGCGGGAATTGCGGTACTCAATGACGAAGGCGTTGTCGTGTTTAAAGAAAAAGGACGAATCGCTGACTTGCGTGATGTAGTGGACGAGGATGTAGATGCAAAGCTTGGGATTGGGCATACTCGTTGGGCAACGCATGGTGTCCCAAACCAGCTAAATGCACACCCTCATCAAAGCACAACACAACGATTCACACTTGTGCACAATGGTGTCATTGAAAATTATCACCTTATGAAAAAAGCTTATTTATCTAATGTAGAAATGGCTTCTGATACAGATACAGAAGTAATTGTACAGTTAATCGAAAAATTTTCACAAGACGGCTTATCCACAATTGATGCACTAAGAAAAACATTGCATCTTATCCATGGATCATATGCTCTTGCACTACTGGATAAAGAGGATCCAAATACTATTTATGTTGCAAAAAACAAATCACCACTTCTTGTAGGCCTTGGTGAAGGATTTAATGTAGTAGCATCTGATGCAATGGCTATGCTACAAGTGACGGAGCAGTATGTAGAGCTTCACGATCAAGAAATTGTAATCGTGCATAAGAATTCAGTTGAAATTCAAAAACTAGATGGTTCTATTGTAGAACGTCCAGCATATAAAGCAGAGCTAGATATGAGCGATATCGAAAAAGGGACGTATCCTCACTATATGCTAAAAGAAATGGACGAACAGCCTGCCGTTATTCGCAAAATTATTCAAGCTTATCAAAACGAGCAAGACGAGCTAACGATAGACACAGATATCTTAAAGGCTCTGCACGATGCAGATCGTCTATATATTATTGCTGCGGGAACTAGCTACCACGCGGGTCTGATAGGAAAACAATACTTTGAGAAAATTGCAGATATACCTGTAGAAGTGCACATCTCTAGTGAATTCGGCTACAACATGCCACTGCTTTCTGCAAAACCGTTATTTTTATTTATCACGCAATCAGGTGAAACAGCCGACAGCCGACAAGTGCTGGTGAAGATAAAAGAACAAGGGCATCCAACTATTACGATGACTAATGTACCTGGATCAACGCTCTCTCGGGAAGCAGATCATACGCTTTTACTTCACGCTGGTCCAGAAATTGCAGTTGCATCTACTAAAGCATATGTTGCGCAAGTAGCAGTATTAATGGTAACAGCTTCCGCATATGCTCAAGCTCAAGGCAAATCATTAGATTTTGATGTTGTCAAAGAACTTGGTATTGCTGCCAATGCAGTGCAAACAATTGTCGATTCCAAGGAAGAAATGGAAGAAATCGCGACAGAGTTTTTAGAAACAACTAGAAATGCATTCTTTATCGGTCGAAACGTTGACTTCTATGTAAGTTTAGAAGGTGCGTTAAAACTAAAAGAGATTTCCTATATCCAAGCAGAAGGCTTTGCTGGCGGAGAACTAAAACACGGTACAATCGCACTTATTGAAGATGGTACCCCAATATTCGCCCTTGCAACGCAACAAGCTGTAAGCCTCAATATCCGCGGTAATGTAAAAGAAGTAGTAGCACGAGGAGCAAACCCATGCATTATTGCAATGGAAGGCTTGGAGGAAGAAGGAGATCGTTTCGTGCTTCCAAAAGTACATGAGCTATTCTCTCCACTTGTAGCAGTTGTGCCATTACAGCTGATTAGTTATTATGCAGCATTGCATAGAGAATGTGATGTGGATAAACCACGGAACTTGGCTAAGTCAGTTACGGTGGAATAGTAATGAATTGATTTTTGTATGCTGTATAGAACAAATAAAGTTGGAAACGTACAAAAAAAGATGGAAATGGACAAAAAAAGTTGGAAACAGGTAAAAAAAGTTGGAAACTGTGTATAAGTTTCCAAGTTTAACTCTTTTTCCATTTGGAGGGTTCTTCCTTGAAAATAAAAATGAAATTTATAAATATCAAATTGAAAGATTTTTAAACTCTGCCCCTACTGGGGCAGAGTTTTTTTTTATAGTAACTATATTAAGTAACTATATGTAGTAACTCAAATCAGTTACGTTTCAATATCTACATAATAACCAATAAATATAAAAATGTAAAAATAAAAACCTATACATTAGATGGAGTGGTAAAAATGGCGAAGAGAAAAAGAAGTAATTCAACGGAAACTAAAATTGAAAAATGGATAAAAGAAGGAAGAGGACAAGGAGAAGGTGCTGGTTATAAACCTTGGTTGGAAATTCAAGATGTTGCTTCCAACGGTTATGCAACAAGAAATTTAGGGTGGAAAACACTACGCAAGCATCATTTTCTTTCGGACTTTGAACTCCATTATTTCTATACATTAGAATGGTCTAGTTACGTTTTGGATATTAGGGAACAATATCCACTATTACCTTTAAAAAGAACTGTAGAAATTGCAGAAAGAATCGGAGTCGAACACCCTAGAGAAAATGGGAGTACGGGACCGTTAAAAGTGATTACAACCGATTTTTATTTAATTGTACAAACGCAAACTGGACAGAAAACTGTTGTTAGAAGTGTTAAACCAATCGATAAACTGACTGTAAGAGAATTGGAAAAATTCGATATAGAAAAAATATTTTTTGAAGAAATAGGCATTACGGATTGGGGGATTGTAACTGAAACGGATATACCTAAAATTTTTATTAAAAATATTGGTTGGTTTTATGATGCTAAGACCTTGGATAATCGACCTAATATTAATTTAGCCTTAATTAATAGATTGGAACCTAGATTATACAAAGCAATAAAGACAGAAGAAATGGGATTATCAAATCTTGCATTGAAATATGATGAGATATTCGGACTGGAATATGGTTCATGCTTATTTATTATCAAATATTTACTAGCAAATAAGACTTGGCAAACAGATATTATGAACAAATTAATTAATCCTTCCGAGAGAATAGAAATTTTCGATAAACAAATGAACGATAAAAGCGTAGGAATGGGAGGGGTATCATGATGATTAGTCTAAATATATTACTTGAATTTAAAAATAGGGAGCTAGAGACTATTTCCATTGAAAGGGTTCTTTGGATATCGCCAGATCTAGATGTTGTTGTTTTATTCAATATTGATAAGGAACTACCGCACGTTCCAACTCTTAAATCAATTTCTGAATTGGAAGAAGTACTAACGACTCCGTATGCTTCCATCTTAAAATTTGATCCCTATAAAGAGTTGAATGCACCAGAACAAGATTACTTAGAAAAACATAAGAAAACAAGGGACCTAAGATGGGATATTATAAAAGATTATATTGAGAAAGAACCTTATATTTATGATCCTGATATATTAAAATCGATGATTAGTGAAATGAAAAGTAAAACAGGGAAAAGTAGCAAGAGAATTTATTCGATATTAAGGGAATACTGGCGAGGAGGAAAAACAATTAACTCATTGATGCCTAAATATGCCAACAGTGGGGGAAGAGGAAAACCGAAACAATTAAAAGATAAGAAGATAGGACGGCCTTCAAAATTATCTATAGAGCTAGGGATTCAAGGGGTTAATGTCACGGAAGCAGATAAAGAACTTTTCCAAGTTGGAATAAAACATTTCTATAGAGAAAAAAAGACAACATTAAAAAAAGCATATGAAGAAATCATACAAAAATATTATATTACTGGATATAAGACTGTAAATGGAACTGTTGTTCCTATTGCATTGCCAAATGATCAAGTTCCAAATTATCGTCAATTTTTAAATTGGTATAATTCAACCTTTAATGCTAAAGAAAAAATTATTAATAAGAGCGGTGAAAGTAAATATTATCTGAATCATCGACCATTACTAGGGGATGCGACAAATAGAGCAGGAGGACCCGGTGATATTTTTGAGATTGATGCTACGATTGGGGATATATATTTAGTTAGTGAAATCGATCGCTCTCGAATTATAGGCAGACCAGTTATTTATATTGTAAAAGATGTCTTTACTAGAATGGTTGTCGGTGTTTATGTTGGTCTTGAAGGACCATCATGGGTAGCGGCAATGATGGCATTGGAAAATACAGCAACCAATAAAAAAGAGTATTGTAAAAACCTTGAACTAGATATTGAGGATGACGATTGGCCATGTGAACATTTACCGAAGAAAATTAAGGCAGATAGAGGAGAAATGGAGAGTAAGAATGCAGATAATCTCGTAGAGTCACTTGGCATACAAATTATCAATACTCCACCGTATAGAGCTGATTTAAAAGGAATCGTTGAACGTCACTTTAGAATCCTGAATGAACGAATTAAACAACATTGGATGCCAGGGGTTGTGCATAAAGATTTTAAAGAAAGAGGGGGGAAAGATTACAGACTTGATGCAAAGCTATCACTAAAAGCATTTGAGCGAATTATTGTATTAACTATACTAGAACATAATAATAGTGTAATAAAAGGCTATGCATTACAGAGAGAAATGATGGAAGTTAACTTACTTCCTACACCATTAAATTTATGGAGTTGGGGACTTCAACATAGATCAGGCCTGTTAAAAAAGGTAGATAAAGATTTAATCAGATTAAATGTAATGCCTTCAAAAGAAGCGAGCGTCACAGCAGAAGGAATAGTATTTAATAAAATGAAGTATACAAGTGGATTTTGTTTGGAAAATGGGTGGTTCGAAAAGGCAAGAATCAAAAGATGGAAAGAAATCATTTATTATGACCCAAGAGATGTTCAACATATTTATATGAAAACGCAAGGTAATAACTTTGTTAAGTGTCAATTAGTAGAGGCTGACAAAAGATATTCTCAATTTAGACTAGAGGAAGTCCAGGAGCAACAGTTCGTTATGGATATTAATAAAGCTCTCAACGGAACTTCCCAAAGACAGTTAAATATTGACACGAATGCACAAATTCTAAAGATTATGGAACAAGAGAAAATGGATACGAACAAAATAAGTAATCCAGATGAAAGTAAAACTGGCAAGTTAAAAGACATAAGGGAAAATAGAAAAAGTGAGAAAGAAATAATGAGAGATAAAGAACATTGGGGAAATACTCTTGAAAGAAACAAGCATAAATACAAAACAGAAGTAGTTGAGATGACGGATTTAATTAATCATGGCGTGGATGAAGACGAAGACGAAGACTACTTATTAAATCTAATTATTCAACATGATGGCAAGGAGGAAATGTAATTGGCGGGAAACAGTACTGAATCTGAACGAAAACCTACTAATGTACTAATGGGCAGACAGTGTACTGCTATTTATCGTGAGCAAAAAATACATGTCTATAAACATAATCCTCTTATCGAAGCTTTACCAGATATATTGACTAGGCAAAATATAATTGAACTCTTAAAGGAAACGCCAAATTTTAATAAGGATGAAGTAAATGAAAGTTCCGAAATTAGAATGCATTTCATTCAACAAATAAAGCATCACTTTATCCAACCAATGCCAATTCATTTAGATCTAGAAATAAAAGTTTCATCTATGATTAGAACTGGATATATTGGGAGAAATCCGGTTAGTCCCTTATACGCTAAACAATTTGCTGTTGGTGTATCGGAAATTTTAAAAGGAGACTATGATCTCGAGAAGGGGAATATCATAGGAAACCGTTCTACAGCAACTAATTTTTCTATTATAGGAATTAGCGGTATTGGAAAGTCAACATCTATTGAAAAAATCCTTTTATTATATCCTCAAGTCATTATTCACTCAGATTACGAACATAATGGGATTTCTGTTGGCTTTTTAAAGCAAATCGTGTGGTTAGTTATTGAATGCCCTTTTAATGCATCTAGAGGTTCTTTATGTAAAAACTTTTTTATGGCAGTAGATAACATTTTGGATACAAATTATTATAAGCAATTTGTTAAATCAAAAATGAATGAGTCAGACCTGATTGATAAGATGGCACATGTCGCTGCTTTACATTGTATTGGAGTTCTTGTTTTTGATGAAATTCAGAGGATGAAGAAAGGTGACGAAGGCAGGTTAACTATGAATTTTTTTGTGGAAATTCATAATAAACTGGGTGTGCCCTTAATTTTTGTTGGTACATATTCGTCTATTGATCTTTTTACCCCATTACTTGCGACTGCGAGACGAGCAAGTGGAATGGGTATTTTATTCTTTGACAGAATGGAGAAAGATAAAAAGTGGGATATATTTTTAGATAAGTTATGGAAGTACCAGTGGTTAAAAGAATTTACACCGTTATCCGAAGAAATGAATGAGGTGTTCTATCAAGAGACACTAGGAATAACGGATTTTGTTGTCAATTTATTTATTCAAGTGCAGCTATTAGCACTTTCATTGGGAAAGGAGAAAATCAGTATAAAAATAGTAAAGCAGGCAGCAGCTACAAATTTTAGAATCCTTCGACCTTCTCTTAAAGCTCTTCTAACGGGTGATATTGAAAAACTAAAAAAAATAGAAGATTTAAAACCAGAATGGGTGGATGTCAATTCTTACATCAAACAGCTCCCTGAAGGCACAGCGATTGAAGGTGATTTGCAGAAGGAACACATTGCTACACTTTCAAATGCTAAGGAATTTGTACAGTATGTCAATTTTGCGCAAAGTATGGGAATTTCTAAAAAAGCAGCTGTAGAAATTGTCTCCCAAGTATTAGAAAAAGAAAGTGATAATAGTCATAATTTAAATAAATTAATCGCAGAAATAATCCTATCTCCTGATAAAGCAGAGAGTAAATTTAATAAGAAGATTAAACCAACAATGGAATCGGCTCTTCATCTATTAGGATTAAAGAATCTAAAAGAGAAAAAGCCTTTAGAAGAAGAGTTGAGAAAGTTGAATATAATAAAACCGTTTAACGAATTTATAGGGTAGGTGATAAAAGGTGTTAGGGTTTTTTCCTCATTTATATAAAGATGAATTATTATATAGTGCGCTGGCAAGGTTTCATCAAAGAAGTGGAAACAATAGTCATAAAGATACCATTATGAATCTGTATGAAAATAATACTACAAGTGCAATCACTGATTTTCCAAGTAATCTCAATTTACTTGGACAAAAGATTAACCAAAAACCAAGCATACTCATCTATAAACATACACTTTTTCCTTATTATGAACCATATATACCCCAAAATTTATCCGTTAAAATGGTTGAACAAATGAATTTTGGTAATTCAAATTCGATTTCTTTATCACTGGGACTTAGAGCAAGTAAAGTAAGAGGTCCAGATTACTTTAGGTATTGTATACATTGTTATTTTGAAGAGGTGGAGTTATATAGTGAGGCTTATTGGCATAGAACTACCGGGAGTTTATGTGTGTCCAATACATAAAGAATTATTGTGGACTTCTGATGTTCCATTTAGAAATAAGCCAAACAAACACAGGTTCTTTCCTTTGAATCAAAGGTGTGTAGAAAATGGACAAGAAGTTTTGATTCCTAAACACTTGTTTCAAAGCTTATTGTTTATAGCAGAACAATCTTATGAGTTATTGAATAGTAAATTTCCTTTTAAAAACTTGGAAAATATCAACCAATTTTATATTGCTGAATTAAATGTGAAACAATACATTACACCATCCAAAAGAATTAGAATTCAAGAATTAATCCCAAATTTTCTTCGTTATTTCCCAATTGGACTATTAAAATTTTTGAATAGTGATTTTGAACTTTTCGATGAAGATACCTGGTTTCATAAGGTATTAAGAAAATCAAAGGTTACCTGTCATCCATTGAGACATTTATTATTACTATTATTTTTAGGGCTTAAGGTTCCTGTCCAACTACAGGAGAATAATCATGACGTACACTTCTTTGGAAAGGCTCCTTGGCCTTGTTTAAATAAGGGATCAACTCACTATAAAGAATTCATTATTAAAGATTGTATTGTTACGAGTGGTTCTAAAACTGGGAAGCCTGTTGGTACATTTACTTGTGAGAATTGTGGCTTTTCCTATTCTCGTACAGGACCAGATGCTTCAGAAGATGATAAATATCGAATAGGGAGGATAAAAAAGTTCGGGGCAGTTTGGGAAAATAGATTACACGAATTGTATTCAAGCGGTAAACACTCTATCCGGGGTATTTCATCGGAGTTAGGTGTCGATTTAAAAACAACAAAGAAATATCTAAACAACAAAATAGAGAATATATCATCCGCTTTAAATAGAGACCAACAAAGTATCCTTCAAGAGAAAAGAAGTAGATTTATTGTGATCAGAAAGAGCTATCCTAGTTACAGTAGGACTGAATTAAGAAAAAGTGCTTCTGGGCTATACAATTGGCTATATAAAAACGATAATGAGTGGTTTATCAGTAACTTACCATCAGCTAAAAGAGGAGAAATTCAGAGAACAATGATTAATTGGGAGAAAAGGGATAGTGAATATTTACAATTGATTATTAGGGAAACTATAAACTTGTATTTAGAGATTCCTCTAGTTAGGGTAACAAGGACTAAGATTTATCAAAGATTAGATATTCAAACGAGATTTGAGAAAAAAATTGATAAATTTCCTAAATGTAAGGGACTCCTGCAAGTTATTACGGAGACAGTGGAGGAATTTCAAATAAGAAGAATTAAATACTTTGAGAAACAATATATAAATAATAATATTCATTATACGGTTTCGAGCTTAAAAAGAGCGGCTGGAATAAAAGATTTTTCAAATCAACTAATTCGACATGTGATTTTAGATGGAATTAGTGAAGGGGTCTATGAATAATGTTGTCTTATTTCCCGAAACCTTATCCAGATGAGGATTTTAGAAGTATTATATTTAGATATCATATTCGAACAGGTAAATTATATTTCGAAGAAACTAACAAAGAATTATTTGACGTTAAGTCAAAACGAAATATTTACTTTCATCATAATTTAATTAAGTTGATTAGTTTATTTAATCAGAGTGGGTATACTATAGATTATTTCTTGAATAACCATACAGTTTTCCCGTTAATAAACCCTTTCTTATCTACTCAAAGAAAGCAGGATTTTCAGCAAAGTTTATCTTTAAAGGACTCCTTAAAGGGCAAAAGGTTATTTAAAGATTATATAGCTAAGGAAATAAAATATTGCCCTCACTGCTTAGAAGACGATTATGAAAAATATGGTGAAGTTTATTCTCACCGATTTCATCAACTTCATTTCATGGATTATTGTGAACGTCATCAGATAGAGCTGATTTCTATATGTCCGAAATGCGGTGTGCCACTATCTAACGCTAATGGGAAGATGTTATTAAGGAGACCATTCTGTGAAAATGGGCATAATTTAGCCTCGGATTCTTCTAACTTTAATGAATGTCCAAAACTTATTGAAAGAGTCCTTCAAGATTTTCACTATATTGTTTCTCGTTCAAGTAAAATAAATCGCGAGTTGATTTTAGACCTATTTTATTCAGCGCTTGGTAAACGCGGTTATGCAGAAATTTATTCAGAGTATTTACAAACCAAGAGGTTAAAAACTGATTTTTTAATCTTTGTAGAGAACCATTATCAAATATTGGGTGCTCAACATCATAAGGCAATTGATAGCCGTTTCAATATGCTTCTATCTAGAAAAGATAGTCTTGCACCTAATATACTTGCATATTTATTGTTAATTCAATTTATATCGAATTCTTCTGAGGAATTCTTTTTGGACACTATAGGCTTTTCTATAGATATTCCTTTTAAAAATAGGCCCCAACCTTGTTTAAATAAAATTTGTAAATACTACAATAAGTTGATTATAAAAGCTTACAGTAAAACATACTATCCAATTTATGTCCAAGGAACATTTTTATGTCCTCATTGTAGTTATCAGTATGGACGCAAATGGATATGGAATCAAGATAAAAAGAGCGGAGAGATTAACCCACCTTTTTTAATAAGCCGGGGCAAATTATGGGAGAAAGAAGTTATGAAATTATACTCTCAGGGACAAAGTTTGAAGGTTATTGCAGCTAAAATGGGGTTGGGTACATATAAAGACCCTATAGCAAAATTATTAAAAGAAAAATTGGGAGAAGAATATGCAAAAAGGTTCAATCTGAAAACGAATTTTACATTGCATAGCATACATTCAAGACTTGAACCAACGAGTTCTAATTATGAACAGGTTATAAACGAAATTGAAATCGGAATGAAAGAAGTCGCTACTACAATTTATGACCAACAATTATTATTAATTAGACGACAAAATATCGTAAATATAATGAATGAAAATCCTACTTTAAAGAGAAAAGGTATAGAGGAGCTAGCTAGAGCGGACTATAGATGGCTAATGAAAAATGACCGAGAATGGTTTAATGAGTTCCTGCCTAAACCTTATACTGTGAAAAATAAGTGTTGATAATTTCATAGTAATGGGTGCTTTAGTCAAGTAGGAGCAAGAACTTTTAAGAGATTGCTCCATTTACATTTAAAGGTACCTCTGAGAATACACTTTCCCTAGCCTTCCGCCTAACAGAAATTAGATTCTTGTGGCTTCACTTTTCGCATACTCCATGAGACTTGTATAACTTCAATAGGAGCTCCATTATTCAACAAATGAGTGTCATAGCTGTGTTTGTTGATGGGGATGAATCTCTTATTGATTTCAGCACGATTTGAAACAGCTTGATGATGTATCGCATTTGGTCGATACTAAAGGCGTTAACTGAATTGGTGAAAATGTGGGTTGTCTATAAATGGTGTTAAAAATTAAGAAGCTGTTGTTTCATAAGTCCCTTTTATCATTATTTTAAATGCAATCCTTATAGGACAGAACATTTGTTGTTAGTTGAACATAGTGATTATTATCGTGAACATAATAAATCAAGGTAATCAAAAGTGAGTAAACGTAAAACTCACAAATGTTGTTTGGTCAACATTTGTGAGTTTTACATTTAATAAATTCTTAATTCTTTTAGATTTCACTGGATACTAATGAGTCAATATTTAGGGAATCTGCTGCTTCTTTACCTATTACAAAGTTAAAAAATCTTAATAATCCTTCTTCGTATTGATCAAATCTTTCACTAATAAGCTTCGTTGCTTTCCATGGCTTATCATTCAACCATTCTTCACCAAATATATCCTCTTCAAAATTTGGAGAATGATAAAGTCTCCTAGTTTCATCTAAGTTAATTGACTCTAACATTCTTAAATTATTTCCCGAATTATAGAGCTCACCATCTAAATCATGTATTATTACTGGTTCAATTCCGAAATGAGTTAAAACTTCGCAATACGTTCTTTGAGTAAGTTTTCCTTTGCATGAAATTATATTTATATCTTTACAATAACTTTCAATGTCTTCCTTTTTATCAGGATATTTAGAAATAAGAACATCTTTAATAGATTTGAAGCTGGCAATTTCACAATCTCCCTCAACTAATATAACTCTCCTTGAAAAAAATGATTCAAGAGTTGATGAGTTGAAATTTAAAAGCATCCGCATCGCATTGCGCTTATCTAGTGCATTCTCCCCGTTGTAAAGATTTTCCTCTACTTGAGAAAAAAGTGTTGTGCCGGTTGTGAAATTACGTTTTGCTATCACAATTCCTTGATGACGGTCTGCTAAATCAATAAAGTGTTCGGAGTGTGAAGTACAAATAACTTGCGATAGTTCTGACTCAGAAATTTTTAGTAAAGAGTCTCTCATTTTTCTCTGTAATTGAGGATGTAAATATATCTCAGGTTCCTCTACTAAAAATAAATAGCTTCTTTGCCATGAGTTTTCTACTTCCTCTACAGTTTCATCTAATTCTTGTGACATTAATTCCAATAAAGATAATATTAATAGTCTCTGTGCACCACTACCCTGATGGTCGGTTGTAGTTTCTATATCATTGTAAATTAATGAAAACGTAGTGTTCTCATGAAGTTTTTCAATAACAGGGGGGCTAAAGTTGACCTTCGCTTCAATATCCATTAACCTTTTTAACTTGAGATTTAGGGACGTCTCTAAAGAATTTAGAGACTCATGGCGATCTTCTCCAACGAATGCGTTTGTTAAATTAGTTGCGGCCGTTTCAAATTCCACGAATTTTTGTGAAGTACGCATTTTCTTTTCTATTAACGACGACATAATATTTTTGGCTGCAGAATTTGTTTTTGTAGGGTTAGTTTCATCCTGTAATAACTTCATGGCAGGTATGTAAATTACTTTAGGCATTATTGATCTAAGCACGCTACTTAGTCCATTAGGGTTTGCCATCCATTCAGGATTTCGATGATGAACTAATGCTGAATTCTCCTCTAAAACGTATTGCAGAAAATCCTCTTTTTTAGCCGCAGGAATTGTCCCAGTTAATCCTTGTTCAGCACAAAATCTCTGACGTAGGTCTCGAAGTTCCTCTGAAACGTCCTGAAATGCTGTATTATTCCAAGTTGGTTTGCCTTCCAATTCATGAATATAAGCTTGTTGAATATAAGCATAATAAGGAACATCCTTATCATTTAAGTTAGAAGATTTCCAAAGTCTTTTAATCTTTAATTCCTCATTATAAATGTATCTACTAATCTCTATTTTATTTAAATCTTGTTCCGTAAATTTATGGAATGTTACACATATTTCCATATGTTCATCTTCATTGAGTGGGTTTGGTTCAACTTTTTTAGGAAATCGGTCTAAGTCGGGGCAATGCGGTTTTTCATAAGGGAAAAACATTCTTAGTGCTTCTAAAACTGTTGATTTCCCTATATTATTTTCTCCAATTATTGTTAGCATATCTGACTGTCCGTCTGCTTTATTTGGAAATTTGATGGTACACAACTCATCTATGCCTATATTCTTATAATTTTTAACAGTAAATTCTTTTATTTTCATGAAAAATCCCCCTCTTTTAGTAGTATTATCACATTATACTTAAATTAAAGATATATAAATTTGAAATTTCTAATAAATAGAGTGGAGGTTCTAGGTATTATGATGTCTATCCTACATCGAAAAATAAAGTTAATCTAAGATGGATATTTAGGGTAAAGTGTGAATAAGTTTGTGAAAAAATGTACTTAAACTCCCATGAAAATTAAAATCTTCGATTTATAGAAAAAGGCAATACGAAATCGGACGCAGCTCAATAATTTTTTAAAAAAGTGCAGCGCCTAAATGAGAATTAAATTATGGATTGTACTAGGAGGC
>NZ_VDGH01000002.1 GCF_006861795.1 Psychrobacillus lasiicapitis
CGAGCTTGCTGGTGAAATTAATAACTCTATGCCTGATTATGTTATTAACCGTGCAATGCAAATTTTAAATGATGACGGAAAAGCACTTCGTAATTCAAAAGTACTTTTACTAGGCGTAGCTTATAAAAAAGATATCGATGATATGCGTGAATCTCCATCATTAAAATTAATCGAACTATTAATCCAACAAGGTGCAGATTTCAAAACAGTTGATCCACATGTAGAAAAATTCAGAGTGAACGGCGAAACATTAGAAACAACTGAATTAACAGATGAACTATTGGAAGAGGCAGATATCGTTATTTTAGCGACAGACCATACTGCATTTGACTATGCGAATATCGCTCAAAAATCAAAAGTAATTTTTGATACGCGTAATGCATTCAAAGGTATTGAAATGCCAAATCGTTATATCAAACTGTAAGGGGCTGTTAATATGAACTTTATACATGAAACTGCTGAACTAGGAGAAAATACAACAGTTGGTCATTTTTCTGTAATAGAAGAAGGGGCAAAAATTGGTGCCAATGTTCGCATTGGTAATCGAGTAACAATCCATGCTGACTCTATTATTGGAGATGGTACGACAATTGATGATGGAGCGGTAGTTGGAAAACAAC
This sequence comes from Psychrobacillus lasiicapitis, assembly GCF_006861795.1. GTDB lineage: Bacteria > Bacillota > Bacilli > Bacillales_A > Planococcaceae > Psychrobacillus > Psychrobacillus lasiicapitis. Next base: position 621 of record NZ_VDGH01000002.1, read on the forward strand.
CAAAACCAGCAAAAACTAGTACGATGCAAATTACAAAAGAAATTCCTCCGCTTAAGCTAGGCAAAGAATGCACAATCGGAGCAAACACAATTGTCTACCGTGGAGCAATAGTTGGAGAAAGTACATTAATTGCTGATTTAGCAACTGTTCGTGAAGATGTAGAAATTGGATCTTTCGTTATAATCGGACGCAATGTTACAGTAGAAAACTTTGTAACAATTGGTGACCGTACGAAAATTCAATCGAACTCTTATATTACAGCACACTCTACTTTAGAAGATCATGTGTTCATCGCACCTTGTGTGACAACAACAAATGATAATTTCATGGGTAGAACAGAAGCTCGTTTTGACAAGATCAAAGGTGCAACTGTGAAAAGAGGAGCGCGAGTTGGCGGGGCATCTATTATCCTTCCAGGAATTACAGTAGCAGAAGAAACATTTGTAGCTGCTGGCGCGTTAGTAACAAAAGATACAGAAGAAAAAACATTGATTAAAGGGTTCCCTGCAAAATTTATGAAAAATGTACCTGAGGAGGAACTTCTCTAAGTGTTTTCTCAGCTAAAACGTTTAGGAGCGGATTCGCTCCTTTACGCATTTATGAATGTAGGCACGAAACTAATAGCTTTTATCCTCTTTCCGTTGTACGCCCATTATTTAGTTGATACATCGCTAGTTGGTTTGCTTCAAATGGTAGATACGACTGTATCTATGCTTACCTTCCTAGTGATATTCGGAACTGACTCTGCTTTAGCTTTTTATTATTTCGAGTATAAAGATAAAGCAACACGTGAAAAGTATGTGCGCTCGGTTATGACATTCCGTCTCTCCATAGTTGTCTTACTTTTTGTCGTGTTTTTAATCGGTGGAGATTGGCTTTCTGCTTTAATTTTAGAATCATCGGGTTATTCTCAGCTATTTTATATTGCTCTAGGTACACTAGGTTTAGATACAATTGTTACACTAGTTTTAACTATTCTAAGATATGAGTTTCATACTAAAAGAGTGGTCTTTACAACAATCGGAAAAATGCTATTAATAGCCGTTGTTTCCGTCCTTTTCTTGATGTTTGTTTGGACTTCTTTAGAAGGTATACTTGTAGCTCGTTTACTCAGTGTAGCTATGATCGTCTTAGTTCTTATAAAACCTGTTAGAGTATATTTGAAGCCATTGTTTGATAAGGCTATCTTAAAGAAAATCTTAGTATACGCAGCTCCGTTAGTGCCTGCATCTTTAGCCTTTTGGATTATTGCTAATGCCAATAACTTCTTTATACGAGCTTATGGGACATTAGACGATGTGGGGATTTATGGGACAGCTATTAAGTTTGCAACCTTTATCACCTTATTGACTAGTGGGATACAGCTAGCCTGGAGACCATTTTCTATGTCATTGAAGGATAAAAAAGATAGCCCCCAATTATTTGCTACTTTATATGCGGCATTTTTATTAATTGGTAGTTTTGGAGTTTTAGCTTTAGCAACCTTTATGCCATGGATTATTCTAGTCATGCCAGAGAATTTTAGAATTGCCTTTCAATACGTAGCACCGATATCCATTGCAACATTTTTAAGTTTTTACTATATGATTGTTTCCACAGGGATATTTTACTCTAAACAGACAAAACATATTTCTATAGCATTTGGAATTGCTGCAGCTGTATCGATCATATTGAATTTTGTGTTTGTTCCACAATTTACTATTTGGGGAACTGTCATTTCTTATATTGCAGCGTATTTCTTAGCCTTATTTATGGTATTCCGTAAAAGTCAAAAACTATATTACGTGCCTTTTTCAGGGTTTAAAATGGCTTGGACCATTGTATGGCTAATAGCAGCAACCCTGTCAATTGTATATATTCAATTACAGAATTTAAATAGTTGGCTAATCTTAGGAGTATGGATTGTATTCATGATCCTAGTATTGATCGTTCGAATGGACAAATATTTTGTGAAAAGAAAATAATGGGGGATAAAGACATGGCGAACAAATGTAAACTTAACCTTAGGCATAAAGAATTTTATCCTATACAAGGCGCTGGGTATGAAGGTTTTTTTAGAGGTTATTTCTACTATGAAAATCAATATGTCACCCATGAAAATTTTGTAGATATAGTGAAAGAAGCGTCATCTGAAGAAATTACAAAGTGGAATGGTGAATTTGCGCTTATTCTACAAACGGAAGACGAAACTACTTTGGTTACAGATAAGAAAAGAACCATTCCATTATTTTATTCGAAACATGAAACAAACAGTTGGATCGTGCAAGATTTTATAGAACCAAAACCATCAATGTCTATTCGCAAAGACTCGGAAGAAGAACTTTTATTAGCTGGCTTTGTGAGCGGTGATAAAACATTATTTGATGGATGGTATCAACTTGAGGTAGCCTCTATTGTTCATTTAAAAGAAAATGCTTCTAAGTATTGCTATTACTCGTACGTTACAGAAAAGGATCAGGATTCCTTAGATAATTTTGCTGAAGAGTTAGCTCATATTCTACATCATATATTCGACGATTTAGTAGAAAGACTAGACGGACGCAAAATTATTCTCCCATTAAGTGGTGGGTATGATTCTCGAATCGTCGCTTTACTATTAAAGGATAAAGGTCTTTCTGATTCTATTATTACGTTTACATATGGCAGACCAGGAAATGGAGAAGCGACGGTTAGTAAACAAATTGCCGACCGTTTAGGCTTACAGTGGAAGTACTTTGCTTACGATAAGGCAATGTGGGAAGAATTATATAAATCGAAGCTTTGGAAAGACTACGTAGTGTATGCGTGTAATGGAACCTCCGTAGCCCACTTGCAGGACTTCCCAAGCACAAAATTATTGGTAGAAGAAGAGGGCTTGGAAAACGCAGTATTCATACCTGGTCATTCTCTCGATTTTTTAGGGGGCAGTCATTTGCCTTATGAAGCAATTCTAGATAAAGAATTTACTTCACAGGAAGTAGTGGACTTCATAATTCCAAAGCATTTTCGATTATGGCAATTAGAAAACGGGCTAAGCCATACAACTAGCGATATCGGTAAATCGGTAACAAAAGACGTCTCATCCTACAAAACACTAACGAATGAACGAGTAACTTCTATAATAGATGAATGGAACTGGAAAGAAAGACAAGCTAAATTCATCATTAACTCTGTTCGAGTGTATGAATATTTCGATCAAGATTGGACGCTGCCTTTATGGGATGATCGGTTAATTTACTTCTTTAGTAAGATACCTGCTGATTTGAAATATAAAAAGTATTTGTATGACTTCGCATTACATAAAATGTATCCCGATTTTTATCCGTTACCACCAAAACCAGGTGCTGAAAATTCATTGAAAAATAAATATGGCGTATTATACCCTCTTTTAAGGAAAGTGTATCGTAAACGAAAATTGTATAGACAATATTTCGAAGAACCTATGGAATGGTATGGAATCTATCCAACCTATAAACAATATAAACAATCTCTTTCTTTTAAAAGAAATGGTACAAAGTATACACACCCATATAATATAAATGCATTTATAGCCAAAGATATGATTCAAATGATGAAGGAGCTGGCGAAATGAAAGTCTTAACAATATTAGGAGCAAGACCTCAATTTATAAAAGCTGCAGCAGTTTCCCGCGTAATCCGCGAAGAAGTGACAGAGCTTATCGTACACACAGGGCAACACTATGATGCCAATATGTCGGATATCTTTTTTGAAGAGTTGAATATTCCAAAACCAGATTACCATCTAGGAATTGGTTCAGGAAATCACGGTAAACAAACAGGTGAAATGTTAGCTAAAATTGAAGATATTATTTTAACTGAAACGCCGGATTATGTGCTAGTTTATGGTGATACTAACTCTACACTTGCAGGTGCACTTGCCGCGGCTAAATTACATGTTCCGATTGTTCATATCGAAGCGGGACTTAGAAGCTTTAACAAGAAAATGCCAGAAGAAGTAAACCGCATTTTAACAGACCATGTATCAACATTACTTCTTTGTCCAACAGAAACAGCTATCCAAAACTTAACAAACGAGAATATCACGGATGGCGTCTATAATGTGGGAGACGTTATGTATGATGCAGTTTTATACAATAAAACACTTGCAGAATCTACTTCCACTATTTTAGACCGTGAAAATTTAAAAGCAAAAGATTATTTATTAATCACGATTCATCGTGCTGAAAACACAGATGATGTAGATCGTATGCAATCTATTTTAGATGCATTTAGTCAAATTTCAGAAACAAAAGTATGGCCAATCCATCCACGTACGAAGAAAAAATTAGAGGATTACGGCTTTAAGCTGGATCAAATTCCTAATTTAAAAGTTATCGAACCAGTCGGATATTTAGATATGCTTTCACTAGAAACAAGTGCAAAGAAAATCGTAACAGATTCTGGCGGAGTGCAAAAGGAAGCATATTTTGCAGAAGTTCCTTGTGTCACTGTTCGTGACCAAACGGAATGGGTTGAAACATTGATCGAGGATGCAAATATTTTAACAGGTACAGATACAAACAAAATTGTAGAAGCTGTACAAAAACAAGTTTCGCCTTCTTATACACCTGTATTCGGAGACGGAAAAACAGCAGAGAAAGTATTAGCTTTACTGAAGGAAAAATCTATTTAATTCGGCATGGGGCAAACCCCAGCCGAATTAAATGGAAGCCTCCGGCGGATGCCACAGATTTTTTTGAGGGATTAAGGAATGCAGTCTAAGGCCACGATCTCGTTAAAATCTAGGCACAATTACGCCGAGACGTAATTGATGAAAATAAAGTAGGTGTGAGCATTGTTAATTTTTAGCATATGGCTCTTTACTGTGGTGGCTTCCACATACCTTTTTAAGAAGGTTTCTGGAAGCCTTTCTCTTGTAAAGCCAAATATGATTACCATTATATATTATTATTCTTTCCTTATCTCCAGTTATATTGGCGGATTATTAATAGCTTTAGGAATAGATGATTACTATATGATCAAAAGAATGGACCATGAGGAATATCGAATCATTGGATTTGTTTTATTGACGATATTAATGATTTTGTTCCCACTTACGCAATTGGTTGTAGGAAGAATTTTAGGTTTTAATGCACCATTAGAATTTGATCGTTACCTACATGAACCCGTTCGTACAAGTGTAGATAAGAACCAACGTATTTTTAGACTTGCTTTTTCGGCACTTGCTGCCATTTCTGTTTTGGCAGTTGCCTTTACCTTATTAAAAACGAATACGGTTCCAATATTCGAGCTGCTAAAAGGAAATGTGAAAGATCTTGCACAGATGAGAATCGATGCAGCTAGAGGATTTAGCGGAATTTCCGTCTATATTCGTAATATATTCGGGATTGCTCTCACTCCTGTATTATCCATTATTGCTTTTGTGTATGCTACGCAATCAAAAGCATTATATTGGAAAGTAGTATTCTTCATGCTGTTTGTTTCTTCTGTGTTAATTTCCATTTATGATTTAGCTAAATCGCCTATTTTCTTTTATATCATTATGCTGTTACTCGCAGCTGTGTATACGGGGCGTTTAAAATTGAACTGGAGAAGAATAAGCGGATATATATTAGCAGGTAGTAGCCTATTAGTGGTTATGTATGTTGCTATTCAAGGCGTGACAGAAGTAAAAAGCTTCTTGTCATATAATTCTGGTCCAATCGGTCGAATTATTTTAGCGCAAATTTCTCCATTCTTTTTACATTTGGATACTTTTTCTCATTCTATCGCTTTACTGGAAGTAAAAGGGTTACCTTCCTTTATCGCTAAAATCTTTGATGTGGAACAAGTTCGTTCCGCGCGTATGGTAATGGAAAATGTCTTCCCAGAAAATATAGATAAAGGTACTGGCGGAGTGCTAAACACGATATTCTTAGGTGAAGCGTTTGCCTCTTTTGGTTATTTAGGCGTTATTATAGCAATTATTTACATTGCCATCGTCATCCAATTACTTTATATTGTATTTTTACGTTTACCGAAAACACCAGTTGTCCTTGCATTATTCATTTATTTCACGATTAACATTCCAAGAACGCTTGTTGGAGGAGTTTCTGACTTCTTCTTTAATCCGATTTGGATCATGTTAACCGTTGTTTTAGGTGGATTGTTCGTACTAGAAGGATATTTTCACATCATTTGGCGCTTCGTCATGAATATCAGGAAGAAAAGAGTGAAGGCATGAAAAATATCATTATTTATTATCCTTTTACGGTTGCAGCGAATCCAAAAAGTGGTTCCGCGATTCGTCCAGTGGAGATGATCAAAGCATTTGAAGCATACGCGAAAAAAAATGACCTAGAGCTTCACATTATATCTGGAACGAGTACGGAACGTCGCCAGCAGTGGAACAAATTAGTAGAAGAGAAAAAATACGAGCAGACATTATTCTGTTACTCAGAAAACCAAACGATTCCATTATGGCTGACTGATCCTGGACATATACCGAAAGACTGGAAAATCGATAAAGATGTTTTTCAAACTTTAAAGAAACATCATGTCCCGATTGGCGTCTTTTATCGTGATGTCTATTGGAAGTTCGATGAGTTGTATTCGTTAAAGGGCTTGAAAAAATTCATCATGCAAACTATTTATAAAAAGGAAGAAAAATTTTACGGCAAATATATGCATACTATCTTTTTACCGAGTGACGCGATGGGCAAATATGTGAATATAAACACAGCTAAAATGGCGTTACCTCCTGGAGGACGATTCACGGAGATCAAAACGAATAGTAATGCTATCGGAAAGCCGTTTAAAGGCATATACGTTGGTGGTATTAATAATGATGATTACGGTCTACCTACTTTAGTAGAATCGTTTGCATTGCTAAATAAAGACGGCATAAAAGGTGAGCTAGTCATCGTCTGTCGAGAAGATGAATATACAGAGCTTAGTGATTCAGATAAAGAAAAACTAGCAAAACCGTATATCGATTTGAAGCATGTAAGTGGTGCAGAGCTTCAGCAAGTTTATACAGAAGTAGATTTTGCGTTTATACCGCGAAAAAGATCGATTTATAACGATTTTGCGGTTCCTATCAAGTTAGTAGAATATTTAACAGCAGGACTTCCAATTATTGCGACTAATTGTTCTGCACAAGAAGATTTTATCCTGTCAGGTCCTTACGGAGTAATCACCGAAGACGATGCAGCGAGCCTTGTCCAAGGGATGCAAGATATCCAGCCACATTTTGAAACGTATAAAAGAAATATCGAGCAATCATTTTTACAGCAGCATGCATGGAACGAACGTGCCGAACAAGCTGCACAAGCGCTTATAGGAGGTCAACAATGAAAGTTGCATTATTAGCCCCAAGCAGATCAATCCATACGCAAAAATGGGCATTGTTTTATCAATCACAAGGCATTGAGGTAAAAGTATATACATTCAAAGATCATTATTCGGAGGACAATGCTAAACTCGTACCAACGGAGATCCTACCAAAACTACTTCCAAGCAAAGCTTCCTATTTAGCAGCGGCACCTGGTTTGAAAAAAATGCTAAAGGAATGGAATCCAGATGTATTACACGCACATTATGTATCCAGCTACGGATTATTAGGTGCGATGGTTAACTACAAAAAGTATTTCGTTTCCGTCTGGGGTAAAGACATTTTCGTCGTTCCTAAAAAAAGCAAGCTCAATCAAAAACTGATTGAATTTACATTAGATAAAGCAACAGCCATTTTTTCAACCAGCTATGTCATGGCGAAAGAAACAAATCTATATACAAATAAAAAAGTAGAAGTTACACCATTTGGAGTAGATATCGAGCAATTTTATCCTGCCCCAGAAGGGCAAGAGACCGATGATAAAATTATTATCGGAACGGTCAAAGCGTTAGAAGATAAATATGGAATTGCTGATTTAGTAAAAGGCTTTGCTTTATTCCATAAAGAGTTTCCAAACTCTGAGCTTCTCATAACAGGTGATGGACCACAAAGAGCCGAGTATGAGCAACTAGCAAAAGATTTAGGAATAGCAGACGTTACTACATTTACTGGAAAAGTTCCAAATACAGAAGTACCTGCTATTATTCGTAAAATGTCGATTTTTGCTGTACCATCTACAGAGGACAGTGAAAGCTTCGGCGTTGCAGCGGTGGAAGGTATGGCTTGTGGTGTACCGGTTGTCGTATCGAATGTCGGCGGCTTACCAGAAGTAGTCGTTCAAGATGTTACTGGCATCGTGGTCGATAAAAATAGTCCAGACCAACTAGCAACGGCATTTAAAAAACTGGCGAGAAACAGCGATTTACGAGCTGTTATGGGAAAAGCCGGAGTAGCTCATGTGAAAGAGCATTATAGCTGGGTGGATAATGCGCATTATATGCTTTCATTGTATGAAAAATACTGATCAGACTGTTGACAAACGCTTTCATTCTTCGTTACTTGCACATCGTTGTAAGCTCATGAACTTTTAGTTCAATTCGCTTCCGCCTCGTTCTGCGTGCCTCGACTGAAAAGCGTTTTCAAGACAGTCTGATAATTCGAAAGGTGATGGAATATGATAAAAAAGGCAGTCATTCCTGCAGCAGGATTTGGAACGCGTTTCTTACCTGCAACAAAAGCTTTACCAAAAGAAATGTTACCAATCGTAGACAAACCAAATTTACAATACATTATTGAAGAAGCAATTGCTTCGGGAATTGAAGATATTATTATCGTAACTGGACGCAACAAAAAATCGATGGAAGACCATTTTGACAAATCAATCGAATTAGAGCTTCTATTGAAAAATACAGGGAAACATGAATTACTAGAGACAGTTGAAAATATCTCTAACTTAGTGGACATTCATTATATGCGTCAAAAGGAACCACTAGGACTAGGACATGCTATTTTATGTACGAAAAAATTCATCGGCAACGAACCATTTGCTGTTCTGCTACCGGATGATATTATCGATGCAGAAGTACCTGCTTTAAAACAAATGATTGAAAAGTACGAAGAAGTGGAAAGTAGTATTTTAGGAGTCAATGAAGTTCCAGACGAAGACGTTCATAAATACGGAATCGTTGAATATAGTGAATCAGATAATAATTTGTTTACAGTGAAGCGCTTAGTGGAGAAGCCTTCCATTGAAGATGCACCATCTAACCAAGCGATTGTAGGTCGTTATATTTTATCACCAGCCATTTTCGATGAACTAGAAAAGGTACAACCTGATGCAAAAGGTGAGATCCAGTTAACGGATGCAATTGATTCATTGTTAGCAAAAGAATCTATTTACTCTTACATATTCGAAGGTAAACGATATGACGTTGGAGACAAATTTGGATTTTTACAAGCAACTTTTGACTTCGCATTAAAACGGGACAATTTAAGAGAGCCGTTACTTGCGTACTTGAAGAATAAATTGAAAGATTAAAACGGTGAAAGCTATGCGTATCGTATATTTATGTCAACATTTCCCACCTGAAACAGGTGCTCCACAAATCCGAGTATATGAGGTTAGTAAGGAACTACTCGCTCAAGGGCATGATATTCAAGTAGTGACTGCTTTTCCTCATCATCCGCATGGAATTATTCCGGATGAGTATCAAGGGAAAAAATATGAATTTGAAAAATGGGACGGGATTCCTGTCCATCGAACTTGGATTTATCCCTCGAAAAAGGGAACTTTCTATAAACGATTAGTCTCTTATTTTTCCTTCACTTTTAGCTCCTTTTACGGGCTAATGAAAGCAGGAAAAGTGGATGTTATCATTGTAAACTCTCCGCCAATCTTTTTAGGGTTAACTGGCCTACTTAGTGCCAAACTAAAAGGAGCGAAGTTTGTATTCAACGTGGCAGATGTTTGGCCGGAATCTGCTGTGAAGCTAGGACTTGTAAAAAATAAGTTTTTTATAAAGCTTGCGGAGATTTTAGAGTCGTTTTTATACAAACATTCTTGGAAAATTGCTACTGCTACAGATGGTATTAAATCGTATATTATTAATCACTCGCAGCCAGAGGAGAAAGTATTTGTTTTACCAAATGGCGTAAACACAAACTTTTTCCAACCAGCTGAAAAAAATGCAGAATATGTAGAGAAATTCGGTTTACAGGATAAATTTGTCTTTGCCTATGGTGGTAATCTTGGTTATGCACAAGGATTAGAGTTTATATTACATGCAGCGAAAAAAATGCAGGAAACTGTTCCCCACGCACATTTTTTAATCGCGGGAGCAGGCCCAGAAGAAGAAAAACTTCATCAGCTAGCGAAAGAATTAGGCCTGCAAAATCTAACTTTTTTAGGCCATTTACCTTTAAATGAAATGCCAAAGCTCTTTTCGGTGACAGATGTAAGTATCGTGCCATTACGTGATATTGCTTTATTTGAAGGCGCACGCCCATCCAAAATTTTCCCAGCAGCATCTTCTGGTGTTCCGGTGCTCTACTGTGGAAAAGGAGAGAGTGCGAAAATCGTGACTGATAACAATATTGGATTAGTCGCAAAACCGGAAAATGTCGATTCTATCGCAGAAACCATGTTCCAGTTTGTCGAAATGGATGAAGAAAATAGGGAAGAAATGAAACAAAGCGGAAGACAACTTGCGCTAAATGAGTATAGCTGGGTTTCTATTGTCAAAGATCTTTTGCAAAACCTTACGAAGAAGTAATGGTCTTTTCCATATACATCGAGTAAAAATTTATGTATAATTGGTGAGATTATATTTTAACAGTAAAGTAGGGAAGTATTATGACTACTTCACGTCAAAAAAAGCGAAAAACAAAGACGAGAAGAAAAATTTTATATACAATACTTATTATTTCGATGGTTCTTTTCTCTGGAGTTATTGTGTTTGCCACAAATCTATCGCTTCAGACAAAAAATGCAATAAATAAAATATACGAGCCCTTGGAAAAGGATACAAATCCAACAGAAGAGGCAGAAAACAAGATCGAAAGTGCCAAAGCAGAAGACTCTGCATTTACCATATTATTAGCAGGTATCGAAAATGAAGAAAAAGCAAAATATGGTCGAGCAGATGTTTTAATCTTAGCAACAATAAATCCTAAGACAGAAAAAATCTCGTTGGTTAGTATTCCACGAGATTCCAGAGTGTATGTGCCTGACTTAGGATACCAGACTAAAATTAATCACTCCTACGCTTTCGGAGGGATTAACTATACAATCAATACATTGGAAGAAATATTAGATATTCCAATCGATTATTATGTTTCAACAGACTTTCAAGGATTTGAAGATATCGTAGATACAGTAGGCGGTGTCGATGTAGATGTTCCATTTACTTTCAGCGCTCAGCTGACAGGTAGTTTAAAATGGAAGAAGTATACAGAAGGTCCCATGTACTTAAACGGGAACGAAGCGCTTGCTTACGTCCGTATGCGTAAAAAAGATCCTCAAGGGGATGCCGGACGTAATATTCGACAAAAACAAGTTATACAAGAGATCATTAACAAAGCGACAAGCATAAGCAACATTGCCAACATTGATGATATGATTAAAGACGTCGGCAATAACGTCAAAACAAATATTCCTTCTTCGGATTATTTTGGTTTGATCAAGACTTATCAAAACATCAAATCATCACCAATCGAGCAGCTTCAACTAGAAGGTGTGGACACCATGATAAGAGGAACCTCTTATTTCCTGATAGACGAAGAGTCGCTGGAAGAAGTGAAGAAACAACTGCAGCTTAACCTAGATGATTTTGGTCAAAACGCACAAAGTGAAATTAAAACAAAAACTGTCTCAGATTTAACGATAGGACAGTAAAACGAACAGCCTGTAATGGGCTGTTTTTTTTGTGGGCAAATATAGTAGTCGATAGAGTAAAGGTTCTTGCGATTTGGGACCCCTATCTTGCGATTCTCAGAGTGCATTTTGCGATTTGAAACCCTTATCTTGCGATTCTAGGTGGAACTTGCGGTTAGTAGTCCCTATCTTGTTATTCTCGGAGAGGAACTTGCGATTTGGGACCCCTATCTTGCGATTCTTAGAGTGCATCTTGCGATTTGAAACCCTTATCTTGCGATTCTAGGTTGAACTTGCGGTTACAAGTCCCTATCTTGTGATTCTCAGAGAGGAACTTGCGATTTGGGATCCCTATCTTGTGATTCTCAGAGTGCATCTTGCGATTCTAGGTGGAACTTGCGGTTACAAGTTCCTATCTTGTTATTCCCAGAGAGGAACTTGTGATTGGGAATCCCTATCTTGCGATTTGCGGAACCTCTTCTCGAGATTCACTCATACTTTATTGTCTAAAGGGTATGAGCTGGAAAATTTTGGCCCTGAGTCAACCTAAATTGTGTTAATTTTTACAAGTACTTTTGGAAATATATTTCAGCGATTTAGAATCTTGTTACGCTAGAAATCCAGTCAGCAGACATTATGACAGAATTCTATTAAATATATTACATTTCTATGACATTGGATTTAATTACATTAGTTGGATTGTTTTATGGGGATTGGTGCATTAAAATGGAGAAAACACAGGTTTCAAGGAGGAACAAATGAAAAAAGTAATCGCATCATCTGTCTTAGCAACTTCTGTTCTTTTGCCACTTAATCTTCTTGCGAGTGAATCACCAACTGCATATGCCGCTTCGAATTCATCTCTAGTATTAGACGAAATTCAACAAATAGCAGGTACAACACAAAAAATAGGGAAATATGCTGCGAATATGCGCAGTGGTGCAACAACTTCCTATAGCAAAGTTGTTACAATCCCTGCAGGCACTTCTTTGGAAATACTAGATGCATTTACAAATGCGGAAAAAGAAGTGTGGTTTAATGTAGAATATAACGGTAAAAAAGGCTGGGTAACATCGGAATTATTCGAGATAAATGTTACAGCTGGTGAAAGTGGCGTAGTTATTAATGAGCCAGTTAAACCAATCGCTCAAACTGCTGTAAAAGCAGCATCCACATCTAATGGTATTTCTTATGTGGGAACTACACAAAGAATAGGGAAAAATGCGTCGAATATGAGAAGTGGTGCAACAACTTCTTATAAAGTAGTTGCTACAATTCCAGCTGGCACTTCATTGAAAGTACTAAGTGCATTTACAAATGCACAAAACGAAGTATGGTTTAACGTTGAATATAACGGTAAAAAAGGTTGGGTAACATCGGATTTATTTGCATTAAACGCTACAGCTGGCGAAACAGCAACTTCTATGAAAGTTGTACAACAAACAACTGTTCATAAAGGGGCAACTAAAAGTTACGCTGTCGTTTCCACAGTAAAACCTGGGACAACTCTTGTAATCCATCAAGAGTTTACAAATGCATCTAAAGAAAAATGGTTGCAGGTTACTTATGCAACTGGCAAAAAGGGCTGGGTACTTGCTTCTGCATTCGAAGAGTCATCGATAGCAAGCAAAGTAGTGAGTAAAACATCTACTGTTCACTCTGGTGCAACGAAAAGCTATAAAACGGTAGCGACAATTCAAGTTGGAACGAAACTATCTATCCATCAAGAGTTTACAAACGCTTCCAAAGAAAAATGGTATCAAGTGACCTATGCAGTAGGGAAAAAAGGTTGGATACCTGCAGATGCATTTGAAACTGTTTCTACTGTACCCGAAAATCCAACACCTGAAACACCTTCTACTGATGCAAATATTGTAGAAGAGAAAAATAGTTTAAAAGTTTCTGTACCTGTAGCAAATATGCGTTCAGGCCCAGCAATTACATTCGATGTGGTGACACAAGCAAGACAAAACGACGTATTTGATTCAAGTCAATATGCAACGGACGCTAAATCGGAAAAATGGTATAAAGTGAACACGACAAGTGGGGAAGCTTGGTTACATCAATCCGTTGTGTCCATAGGAGATTCTGCTGGAGAAGCACCGATCGTTACACCTGGTGCAGGTGAAAAAGGAACGATTAAACGAGCGAATGCTTTATTATACGCGAACAGCAATTATAATTCGGCAGTTCTACAGGGTCTTGCTAAAAATACAAGCTTTACCGTATTAAACAAATTGAAGGCTTCAGACGGAACTACTTGGATCCAAATTAATGCTGGTGGAAAAGAAGGTTGGATTCCAGACTTCGAAGTAAATGAAAATATCCCAACTAAATATGGAACAAAAACAGCTACTGTCTACAACGGAGCAAGTGCTACTGCGAAAAAAGTAGATACGATTTATTTAAGTACACCAGTTAGGGTACTTCGTACATTGAATGGATGGGTAAATATTGAAACACAAAGTGAAAAACGTGGTTGGATTCAAGCTTCTATGCTTTCCGATATTTCACCGATCCAATTATCAAATGGTCGAACAGAAGTAAGAAATGGACAAAACTATATGGTATGGTCCAAGCCTTCTAAATTCGATATTACTTATTCAACGCCTTCTGCAAATGTTTTACGCATATTTGGTAATCTATCAGATATTAACGAGATTAAATCCTCTGTTACTGGCGTGAAAAGTATGAAAGTAGAGAAAGTATCTGGTGGAACTTCGGTTTTATTGATCACCTTTGACCCTAATTACACTTATACAATTCGAGATTATGATAAAGAATTGACGATTAAAGTTGTAGAAAAAGGATTAGCAGGTAAGAAAATCATCTTGGATGCTGGACACGGTGCAAAAGATCCTGGAGCAGTCGGACCAAATGGAAAAAGAGAAAAAGACGTTGTGCTTGCAACTGCTAAAGCATTACAAGCAGAGCTAGAAGCTGCTGGAGCAGAAGTAGTCTTAACAAGAAGTACAGATGTCTTCTTAGAGTTAAAACAACGCACAGATATTGCAAATAAATCGGATTATGATGCATTCATTAGTCTTCATGCTGATGCATTTAATGCATCTTCAAAAGGCACGACGACGTATTACAATGCGACGGTTAACTTTAACGGTCCGCGTAGCTTGACGCTAGCAAAAAGCATTCAATCGGATTTAGTAAAAGCAATAGGTACGTATAATCGTGGAGTAAAAGAACAAGTATTTTATGTAAATCGTATGAACGAACTTCCTTCTGTTCTTGTAGAACTTGCATTTATATCGAACCCAACAGAAGAAGCACAACTAGCTTCAGCTGCATTCCAGAAAAAAGCAGCAGCAGGAATTCGAAAAGGATTAGAAAACTATTTCAAACAATAAGAGGGAGAAATGTATACGATGAAAAAGAAACTTTTAGCAACGGTTGGTGCAGTACTAGGTTTAAGCTTACTACTTACAATTACAGTGCCTAGTGCGACAAAAGCAAGTTCCAACCTTTTACTTGCTTCTGTGGAATGGGTACAAGCCCAACTAAATCCTATTAATACAAAAGTAACTGCACTAGAAAAAAAAGTGGCTGAACAAGATGCGATTATTAAACAATTACAAAAAGCAGTTGCAGAAGGTGGAGCGGTTGTAACGCCGCCACCAACCACTACACCAGATCCTTCTACTGATCTACCAGCAACGGTATATACGACTGGCAGTAGTGTAAAAGTGCATAGTGGTGCAACTCGTGACTACAAGGTATTAGCAACTTTCGGAGCAAATAAAGGACTAAAAGTTATCGATCAACATAAATCGGCTACCGGTATTTGGTACCGCGTAGAAGTATCTGCTACAGTAAAAGGCTGGGTATTCTCAGGTGATGTTACAACAACAAAACCAAGCAATGTCGTACCATCTGAAGTCGTGGCTAAACAAGCAGTGAATGTTAGAAAAGGTGCTACAACGAACTACAAATCACTTGAATTAGTGGCGAAAGGAACTTCTTTAAAATATTTGGATTCCTTCAAAAATGCTAATGGTGAAATATGGTACAATGTGCAAACCGCTAAAGGAAATAAAGGTTGGGTGCTAAGTACGCTTACTGAGGTGAAATAATTGTTAAAACAACTAATAACTGGTCTATCAGTAGTGGCACTTAGTTTAGCAGTTTCCAATACTGCATTTGCCTACAAGCAAGAAAGCTATTCAAAGCAGGTTCGAGTGGAAGTACACAACGCTTCCACCACTTCGCTTAATCTAACAGGTATTTATAAACTAGAAAACTTAACCACAAAAGAAATGTTTTTCGCATTACCGAATACACCGGTTACTTTTTCGCAAGTGAACGGTGAAGTATCGATTTATCAATCTGGAGCTTCTATGTTCTCAGCGAACGGATTTGCTTTACATGCGTTAACTGGCAATGAAAAAATGGTCGTCTTCACAGCGGATGTCGATGGAAAAAAAGGCGCAACTGCTGACTATGAAACAGTAAAATCCTATAAAGCTTTCCAAGGCGCAAACTTTGTAAATGAATTCACAAATGCAAACGGCGAAGTATGGTATTCGATAACAGACGACCAGGGTGTCTCATCATGGGTACCGAGTACGTATGCAAAAGTAGCGGAAGTTTCATCACTTCCACTTGGAAAAACACCGACTGGCACGCAGTTTCGTGGAAGCTTTAACGTTGTAAAATCTGGTGCAACTGTACAAATAGTAAATCGT
Organism: Psychrobacillus lasiicapitis; assembly: GCF_006861795.1. GTDB lineage: Bacteria > Bacillota > Bacilli > Bacillales_A > Planococcaceae > Psychrobacillus > Psychrobacillus lasiicapitis. The sequence continues at coordinate 17,022 of NZ_VDGH01000002.1, forward strand.
CTAGATTTGGAAAACTACTTAAAAGGAGTTATTCCAAACGAATCGTATGCTTCCTGGCACCAAGAAGCACTTAAAGCACAAACGGTTGCAGCTAGAAGCTATACATTAAGTAAAGCAGGCATTTTAAGTAGCACAACAAAAGACCAAATGTACAAAGGCTATACATCCGAACAAAAAAGCACCAATTCAGCTGTTGATGCAACAAAAGATTTAGTAGTGAAATCAAACGGCAAACTCGTACAAGCATATTACTACGCTGCGAGCGGCGGTAAAACAGCGAATATCGGCGAGGTTTGGGACACTGCTCAAGTACCACAATTCGTATCTGTAGATGATTCTATTGAAAAATCGCCATACGATAACTGGACAGTTTCTATACCGAAAGCAAATATCCTGAAGAAGTTCGGATTTAGTAGCACCGATGTTTTGTTAGATGTAAAGCTAACAAAAGGTGGCTCTAACGGAGAAGTAACAGCTGTAACAGCTATCACTAATTCTGGTGAAAAAACCATCAAGGGCAACGAAACAGTTATGAGAAACGTATTTTTAGATGCAAATAATGCATCCTTAAAATCTAGCTGGTATGATATTAGTTTCACAAAACCATCCGGCGTAACTGAAGTTTCCGTACAACAAACAAATGGAACAACCGATGTCTCTTCCTTAACAGGTGCATCTGTACAAACTGCAACGGGTGTGGAAACTATTCCTAGTGGTAATGTTAACATTCAAACAAATGAAGGAATCGTATCAACAACCGGAACAACCGGCGGTATCGATACTGTTACCGTAAAAGGTAAAGGCTTCGGTCACCGCATCGGCATGAGCCAATGGGGAGCAAAAGCCCGCGCCGACGCAGGCTGGACATACGACCGCATTCTGAAGCATTATTACCAAGGTACAACGATAGAGAAGTACTAAAAATATATTTCTAAAACCAAAAAGTAGAGTGAGAATCTAGATGATTCTCTAGCTCTACTTTTTTATATGTATATAGAATTGATGTAATTAGAGCCAGGTGTACTTGGTATGTTAGAGATAAGTGTTTTCAGTGAGATGAGCGATAAGAGATTTTTATAGACGGTGTATTTGAAGAAATAGGAGGAGTATCGCAAAATTGAGTAGCAAAGAGTGCCCGAAATTGTATCTTCAGGCACCATTCTCTATATATGTATGTATTTCTTCTTTCATTAAACTAAACTAGAAGCAATCTGACTCCACTCGTTTCAAGCAGGCGACAGACAAATAACAGCAATATTATTACCAAAAAAAGAGGGACGTGAAGTGGCTTGCCACTTCACGTCCCTCAAAAAAACTTATCTGGTAATAATATTGCCTAAGTTCTGTCCAAATCATGCTAGTAGCGCAGAAGACAAATTGCATTTATGACTTGCTTGCATTCTTCTATTAATAATCTAGTTAAGGCTTAATAAAATTCTCCGTATAATATGGAATAGACCCATATGTCCACTTAGCAAAGAAGACACCCACGCCAACATGTGTATACGCAGTGCTTACAATATTCTTACGATGTCCAAGCGAGTTCATCAACGCCTCATGCGCAAAATAAGCATTCGTATACCCGGTTGCTATATTTTCCCCAGCATTTCTAAAAGTCACACCACCGTTTGCGAGTCGATCAAAAGGCGACTGCCCCTGTAAATTCTCATGACTAAAATACTCATTCGTTCCCATGTCTACACTATGCTTTCTAGCGACCGTTGCCACTTTCGTAGCATTTTGCAAAACAGGAACTCCTTGAACCTTTCTTTCTGCATTGATTAATTCAAATAATAACGTTTCATAACTTGCTTCTAGAGAAGCGGACTTCTTCGGATATAAATTCGGATTTTTATTCATTAATTGATAATCTACTAGGAGAATGGCAGAAATCTTACTGTCATTATGTACATCGATAAAAAAGTTAGCTTCATATTTTGGTAATTGGTAGGTAATGATTTCGACTGGATAAGTATTGCCGGTCGTTTGATAATTCGTACCTAATTTATTTTCTAGTTCGCTAACTGTATTCGAAATTCCAACACCATTCACCTTGTACTGCTTATCTTTTGTATAAAGAGACGCAATTTTATTGTTTAATAAACTGATCGCATAAAAGTTTTGATAGTTTTGGTGATAAATAGAAGTGGAAGCCCCAAATTCATTGGTCACCTTTTTTTGCGCTGTTCCTAGCTTCGTTGAAACAGATGTTGCTGAATCTCCAATCGCTAACGAAGTAGAGACATTCTTTACACAACTCAATTTTTGCTTGGAAGGAGTTTGATACAAAATCGATGCTTCATCCTTAATAACTAAGCCACCACCAAGATGGTAATAGGTAGACTTATTTGCATAGACGCGGTAATTTTCCCCAGGATGAGCAGTTCTTGAAAACTCGAAATTTCCGTTTACATTTTTGTAAATAGTCGTTGGTTTTTGAATGAGCACTCGCCCTATTTGACCAGATTTCAGCTCTACACCATCCCAGTACACAGGAGTTGTACAGGCTGCCGATGAAATCATAGGAGCTACACTTAAACTAAAAAGCAATAGGATTAATATGGACAACTTTTTCATTTCATCACCTCTTATGTAAAAGTATAATTCAATTCACATCAAATTCCAAAAATTCTTTTTCAATAACTTCTATTTTTGCTTGGCCGTTCGTCATTTCTATTATCCAGTTAGTAAATGTCATTTCCTCATTTGCTTTCGTATAAACTAAAAATTCGACGGAATCTGCATAATTTATTTCTTTAAGGGGATAGGAAGAATTTCTTACTTCATTTTCTACCTTACCTAGCCATGTATAATCTACCTGTACTTTCATCAAATGGTGCAACTTTCGCTCTACTACTTTTGCTGCGGCAATCCCTTCTGTTGTGGCTTTTCCATAGGCCCGAATAAGGCCTCCGCCACCAAGTTTGATCCCTCCAAAATAACGTGTGACGACTACTACTGTATCTTTTAACCCTTGTTTTTTTAGCACTTCTAGCATAGGTACACCGGCAGTCCCACTTGGCTCCCCGTCATCGTTCGCTTTTTGGACATTATCATGCTCCCCAATTATGTATGCTGAACAGTTATGAGTAGCATCTCTATGCAGTTGTTTGATATTATTAATGAAATCCTGTGCATCTTGCTCGGTTTCGGCTCGGTTGACATATGTGAGGAAGCGTGACTTTTGAATGAGGACCTCGCTCTCCCCATAACCTTTGACTGTATGGTAATCATTTCTCATAAAAATTTCCTCCCTGTATCATTTGAAATATACTTGTAAAGTAATTTTAATTTATTTTTAGTTATTAAGTGCTATAATAAAGTTTGTCAGCATTTATGAATGGAGACTCATTTACATGCTTAAAGGAGAAAAAAACAGATGACGAAAAAGAATTTGAATACTCAATCGTTAGATGTTATTTTCGATCGAATGGTCGAAGTGATGGATCATTCGAAAAGGGATATATTCATTATAAGCGAACAAAGTCGACAAAGCTTCGAAGAAATGAAAGTTGAGCTAGAAATAATTCGAAGCAACATCGAAGCTGTTATTTTAGAAGGAGATACGCTCGAAGCGAATTCTAGAATAGCGCGCAACCGATTAGCGGAAGTCTCAAAAAACTTTGACTCATACGATGAGCCACAGGTACGTAGTGCTTACGAAACTGCCAACGAAATTCAAATAAAGCTCCTCATTAAACGCAATGAAGAAAAGCAGTTAAGGCTACGAAGAGATGAATTAGAACGCAGATTACAAGGACTTTTAGAAATGATTGAGCGTGCCGATCAACTCGTCAACCAAGTGAATATAGTGATGAACTATTTAACTTCTGACTTAAAAGACGTAGGAGAGGCTTTAGAAAACGCAAAGATTAAACAAGATTTTACTTTAAAAATTATCGAAGCTCAAGAGGAAGAGCGTAAACGACTTTCTCGCGAAATACATGATGGTCCTGCACAAATGCTTGCCAACGTATTACTTAGAACTGATTTGATCAATCTTACATACGAGCAGCGTGGTGGAGACGAAGCGATGAAAGAAATTATCGATCTAAAGTCAATGGTCCGAAATGCACTCTCAGAAGTTCGTCGAATCATATACGATCTTCGCCCAATGGCACTCGATGATTTAGGACTAATTCCGACACTTCGAAAATACATATCTACTATTGAGGAATACAATCCAACGAAAAAGATTAATTTCCAAGCTTTCGGAGAAGAAAAACGAATGCAAACCAATTTCGAAGTAGCCATTTTCCGACTGGTTCAAGAATGTTTGACGAACAGTATTAAACACGGAAAGTTTACGGAAGCATGGGTAAAAGTAGAATGGTTGCAACAAAAGATGAATATTATCGTCAAAGATAATGGGGTCGGCTTTGATCCCCAAGTTGTAAAAGAAAAATCATTTGGTTTAATCGGAATGCAAGAACGTGTGGACTTGCTAGAAGGAACGATGAAAATCATTTCTTCCCCAGGCAAAGGCGCCACTATTTTGTTCGGCATTCCCATAAAAGAAGAATAACTATTGGGTTTTAATTAGGAGGAAATGTACATGACAAAAATTATAATTATAGATGATCACCAACTATTCCGTGAAGGAGTAAAACGCATTCTAGATTTCGAAGACACATTCGAAGTAGTAGCAGAAGGTGACGACGGCAATGACGTGCTTCGCCTTTACGAACAATACATGCCGGATGTAGTACTTATGGATATTAATATGCCGACCAAAAATGGTGTAGAAGCAACAGCAGAGCTATTAGAAAAATTTCCTGATGCAAAAGTAATCATCCTATCCATTCACGATGATGAAACATACGTATCTCATGCCCTAAAAACTGGTGCACTCGGATACATGCTAAAAGAAATGGATGCAAACGCAATCGTCTCTGCTATTAAAGTAGTAGCAAAAGGTGGTTCATACCTACATCCAAAAGTAACACGCAACCTAGTATCAGAATTCCGTCGCCTAAGCGAACGTGAAAACAAAGGAAACTTCCATCAAACAGAAATTCGCCGCCCATTCCACTTACTAACAAAGCGCGAATGTGAAGTACTCCAACTACTAACAGACGGTCAAAGTAACCGCACCATCGGAGAAACACTTTTCATCTCCGAAAAAACAGTAAAAAACCACGTTTCAAGCATTCTGCAAAAAATGAATGTTAATGACCGTACTCAAGCCGTAGTAACCGGCATCAAAAATGGCTGGGTGGAAGTACGATAAACAGATAATGAATCCTCTTGCCTGCGGGCGAGGGGATTTTTTGTTTGGGTGGAGAAGATGGATCTTGCGATTAATAGCCCCTATTTTGCGATTCGGTCCTAGTATCTTGCGATTCGAAGGTGCTACCTTGTGATTCACAAAAAATGTCAGGGGATCTTGCGATTTGTCGAGCCAATCTTGCGATAAGCAGTCCCTATTTTGCGATTCTGTCCTAGTATCTTGCGATTCGAAGGTGTTACTTTGCGATTCATAAAAATTGACAGAGAAACTTGCAATATAGTAAGTCTACCCGGCAATTCTCCACATGCTACCTTACCACCATTCAACCAAAAAAAGATCGATTTTTATCGATCCTTTTTCTGCGTATAAAATGTTTTTGGCCCGGCCCTATGAATCTGTAAATCCATACTATTCAACATGCGGGAAGCTGCATAAACAGAATCTACCTTGCAAAAAACACGGAAATCTCTATTTCTCATTTCTTTACTCACCAACCAAAAGTACTCTTCAACAGCGTGTTTATGGGCATCTCGAGACTTTTGCTTGCAACTAGTGCATGTCCATACTTTACCTGTTCGCTTCATGCCTAGCATGCCGCATTTCGGACATTCTACTCCTCGGATCAATTCATTTGGGGAAATTTGATAGCTTTCACAAAGAGGGCGATGGATAAAAGTTGATTGCTTTTTCCATAATGTTTGCTCAATAGAGTCTATCTGATTATTGGTCAAGCTAATAGAAGATGGAGATTCATACATGTGTAGGATTTTCTCAATAATACTTTCTAATTTGAAAATGGGATAATGGGCTGGTTTTTGGCGGATCCTGCAGGACTTGGCGGTTAATACCACGGCACCTGTTACTTTCATTTCGGGGAAATTAGATAATTGGAAGAACTCTTTCATAAATCTAATGTGTTTTAAGAGTTGATAATATGGATTACGATAAACTATTTCCTGACCGGCTCTATCTACTTTATAAAATTCTTCAGAGTTCTCATTAAAATACAAGTCATCGCTAATATTTTTAGACTCTAACACGATGCAACAGCGGTCAGTAACTACTAAACAATCAATCTGAACTTTCCACTCACCAGATTGTAAACTCAAATCTGAGAAGATTCGATATGGTCCAGGCAAGCGCAATTCATTTAATTTTTGTAATAGTCGTTTTTCTCCTCTCATACCAGATTCTATTTGGTGGATATCTTTCCGAATATCCTCCTCTTTTAAATGTGGGGTACGCAATCTTTTCATTAAAGCATATTGTTTAATTACCAATTGTTCAGTTCACCTCCATCCTCAAAATCATACAACAAACTAACAGAACATTCCACCTATTCTAATATGAAACCAATTAATTGAGTTTTCGTCTTAAGTATGACAAAATATCCACTAGCAGGAGGGAATTGCACATATGAAAATCATCCATACACTAGCCATCGCAACTATTGCACTACTTCTAGCAGCATGCAATAGTAATGAAGATACAAACACAAACACAGGGTCCGTAAATGACGTCGCACCAACGAACACCCAAAAAACAACCGACCACGGTGCAAGCGACAAATCCGAAGTCGGCTTCGAAATGGCTGGCGGCAATATCGAAGAAGCAACTAACGTACCAGCAAAAGAAAAAGAAGCAATACTAAAAGCCTTCGATGAATACATGGAAGCGTTCAACGAAGAAGACATCAATCGTTACATGAACACCATTTCTAAAAATCCAGAAGGCTTCAACTATGACGATGAAAAAGTAGTGGTCGAACAAACATTCAACGACTACGACACAATCCGAACAGCCGACAACCCAACGATCATCAAATACGACAAAACACATGCACAAGTATTCGCGAACATCCATATCGCATTAGAACAACCAGATACAGGTGCAAAACTCGAACGTGATGGTCGCCAAGTAACCGTATTCGTCAAAGAAGACGGCAAATGGCTTGTCACAAGCGTATACTTTATCGGAGACACAGCAACAGAATAAATCACACCCCAGGCATATATGACAAATATCATGTCTGGGGCATTTTTTTGCTTCCATTTCCTACCCCAATTCAGTAAAATTAACAATAGGAGTGTGATTCACAAAATGAAGACAGCAATCGTAACAGACAGCACCGCCTATATCCCAAAAGAAATTCGCGAACAACTCGACATTCGAATGGTGCCACTAAGCGTTGTCATCGGAAATGACACTTACAAAGAAGAAACCGACATTAACGCAACCGAATTCTACGACAAAGTTCGAAACGAGCGCACGCTACCAAAAACATCGCAGCCTGCCCTTGGAGATTTTGTCAGCACCTTCGAAGAACTATCCAAAAACTACGACGCAGTCATTTCCATCCATCTATCGAGCGGCATTAGCGGAACACTCGCAGGTGCCAAACAAGCCGGAGAAATAGTGGACAACCTTAACGTATATACATTCGACTCAGAAATTTCCTGCATGGTACAAGGCTTCTATGTGCTTAAAGCCGCACAAATGGCAAAAGAAGGGGCACATCCTGAAGAAATCCTACAAGAACTAAACACGATGAAACAAACAATACGCGCTTATTTCATGGTGGACAACCTCGACCATCTGCACCGCGGCGGTCGTCTAAACGGTATCGAACGTGTCATTGGTAACGTACTGCAAGTAAAACCAATCCTTTACTTCGAAAACAAAATCATCGTCCCATTCGAAAAAGTTCGAACACGTAAAAAAGCGATGAAACGCATTGCAGACCTGCTTCAAGAAGATGCAAACAAATACACAAAACTGCAAGCGACCATCATCCACGCAAGCAATGAACAAGAAGCGATCGCATGGAAAACTGAGTTAGAAGCAAATCTACCAAACGTTGAGTTCACGATCAGCTATTTCGGTCCTGTAATCGGCACACATCTTGGCGAAGGCTCGATGGGTCTAGGATGGGTAAAAACCAACTAAGGAGAATGCCCATGGACAAACAGCTACAACAATTTCTTACTGGCCGTAACTGGCTTCGCGAACATACCCCATTCCCGCGCGAAGCCATCGACGCCCACATCGAAAGTGGCCACATCCACCTCAAACCCGGCATCCAAAAAGACGAAAACCAAGCCCTTTTTGGTCAATTAAAGAAGTACTTCTGCAACCGATGCCACAACACAACCCAGCACTTATTTCACACATTTCACTGCGCACGCTGTAACCAAAATTGTACCTATTGCCGCCACTGCATTCGGATGGGGAGGGTGAGTAGTTGTTCTGAGTTGCTCCTATGGAAAGGAGACCATGCTCGCGGCGCGAACGCTCATGAATTTGCATGGAGCGGTAGGCTGACCCCTCTCCAGCAAAAAGCAAGCGAAGAACTACTATCAAGTGTCCAACAAAATAAATCCCACCTCTTGCATGCGGTTTGTGGGGCAGGTAAAACAGAATTACTGTTCCCATCCATCTTCCGATGTCTTGAGCAGGGAAAGCGAGTATGCGTAGCAGCCCCAAGAACCGATGTCATCCTAGAACTATTCTCACGTTTCCAAAAAGTATTTCCGAAAACAACTATTCATGCTCTATACGGCGGAGCACCAGACCAAGAAGGATTCGCCGAACTCATACTCACAACAACCCATCAGCTCTACCGATTTGAACAAGCATTCGACGTCATATTCGTCGACGAAGCAGACGCCTTTCCATATTACGCAGATGAAACTCTCCAACGCGCAGTGAAAAAAGCAGCTAAACAAGACGCAGGCATTCACTATGTTACCGCAACGCCAACAAAATCACTCCAAACAACGAACCAATCTGTTCTTTCCAGAAGATATCACGGACACGACCTGCCCGTCCCTAGATTCGACAGTCTATGGGGTTACGCTAGGCAACTAAACAAAGGAAAAGTCCCACTAAAACTCCAGCAATGGATCGAAGAGAAAACAAAAACAAACACTCCATTTCTTGTATTCCTACCGACCATCGAAATGCTCGAAAATTTCCCAGGCGATTTACCAAGAGTACATGCAGAACATCCAGATAGAAAAGAGCTAGTCATGCATCTAAGAGAAAAGAAAATACCTGGCTTACTCACAACAACCATCTTAGAACGAGGAATAACAATCGAAAATGTACATGTTGCAGTAGTGGGAGCAGAACAAAAAATCTTCACATCTAGTGCCCTTATCCAAATAAGCGGTCGTGTCGGCCGTTCTTTTCAATATCCCGATGGGGATATCGTCTTTTTCCATCACGGTATCTCCCGTGAAATGGACAAAGCACAAGCTGCAATAGAAGGGTGGAATCGTTAATGAACTGTCTGATTTGTGGAGATGCATTCCAACCAGTCCCGACATGGGGAAAGTTATTTCTATATGAGAAAGAGTCCTCTACATGTAATAGGTGTTTCAGCAAATTTACAAAATCAGATACAACAATCGATTTCAGTGATTTCCAAGGTACTCACTACGAGGGAGCAGTGGATGCCGTTACAGCACTTTATTCATACAACGAAGCGATGAAAAGCTATTTGCATCAATATAAGTTTTTACAAGACGTAGCACTTGCTCAAGTATTTGCTAAAACATTGCACGAAACATTCGAAGGTAAAGAAGGCATTGTTGTCCCCATCCCGATGCATCCAGAAAAGCTAGTGCAAAGAACATTTGCGCAAGTCGACGAGCTATTAAATAGTGCAGGCATTCCTTTTCAACATCTGCTAACTAAAACGGCAACTAGTGAACAAGGAAAAAAGACACGAAAGGAACGTTTAGAAGCGAGCCCGCTCTTTGAAGTTAGGGCTAGTGTAGAAGCAAAAAACTATATTTTATACGATGATATTTACACAACCGGCGCAACCATCCACCACGCAGCAAAGTTATTAAAAGACGTAGGAGCAACAAGGGTTGAAGCAATTACTTTAATAAAAGGATAATCTGCCGATATAAAAGAGGAGACAACTGAACTTGGAGGGATCCTCATGGGAGAACTAAAAAATTGCCCATCCTGCGGCGACTTTTTTAACTATACAGGGATAAGAGATGTGTGCAATAACTGCGCCACAAATGAAGAAAAATTATACGAAACAGTGTATCGTTTCTTGCGAAAGAGGGAAAACCGTGCAGCAACCGTTGAACGAATCGTCGAAGCAACGGGTGTAGAAGAATCACTGTTACACAAATGGGTGCGAAAAGGTCGCTTGCAGCCAGCCTTGTTTCCAAACCTTGGCTACCCATGCGATAACTGCGGCAAACTAACTACTCAAGGAAAACTATGCACTGGCTGTACAGAAGAACTAAAAACAAGCCTACGCCAATTCGAAGCAGCTAAAGAATTCCGTGAAAAAGTAAACACAGAAGAAAATACATACCATAAGGACTATAGATAACTCTCACTATATGTGGGAGTTTTTTCGTGATTATAAAAAAACTCTAAACACTTTACAGATCAAACCGAAATATACGGTAGACACTTTTATCGAAGAAGGGAGGACATCACCGTATGAAAATCACCAACATTGGATTAAACCAAGTAAACCCATACAAACGCAACCAACAACAAGTGGAAAAAACACAGCAGGTGGCGAAACCAACTACCGATCAACTAGAAATCTCATCTGCTGCAAAAAGCATGCAAACAAAATCTCCAGTGGAGGTAAACCAAGAAGAACGAGTTGCCGCAATCAAAGCGCAAATTGATGCGGGCACATACAAAGTAGATGCCAAGAAACTAGCATCGAATATCCTTAACTATTACCGTCTCTAAAAGGAGCTTAAAAAATGTCCATCGAAAAGATATTGCAATCTCTTACGAAACTTGACATGCTACACACAAGTTTACTAGAAATTGCATACAAAAAAACAGAAGCAATCAAAACTGGCGACATGGACAGTCTAAACCAACTGCTCAAGGATGAGCAGGCACACGTAGCAGGCATTTCTCAGCTGGAACAACAGCGTCAAACAGAGGTAACGGATTACCTTCGAGCAAAAGGAATTGCTCCTACTGACAACCCAACTGTTGCACTTGTCTTAGAAAATACCAACATAAACGAAGAAAAAGAGCAGCTAGGAATAGCACGCAACAAGCTACTCCTAACACTTGAAACACTCAAACATCAAAACGACCTAAACCAAAAGCTGACACTACAATCACTACAATTCGTCAACTTAACCTTAGATACATTACGACCAAAGCCAGACCAAATAAACTACTCAAAATCCGAAGTACAAGCCCCTTCCAAAGGTAAAGCCTACTTCGATTCACAAGCATAAGGAGGCGACCTCATGGGCTCAACATTCATGGGATTAGAAACAAGTAAACGCGGACTATACACACAACAATCCGCACTATATACAACCGGACATAATATCTCGAATGCCAACACACTCGGCTACTCCCGTCAACGAGTGAACATGGAAGCGACACTAGGTTATCCAGGAACAGGTTTAAATGCTCCGAAAATACCAGGTCATCTTGGAACGGGTGTACAAGCGCAATCTGTACAACGTATTCGTGATCAGTTCATTGACCGTCAATACCGTCAGGAAACCAATAAACTAGGGTACTGGGAAGCGAAATCTAATGCAATTTCCCAAATGGAGGATATCCTATCAGAACCATCCGAATTTGGTCTAAATACTTCATTAGATCAATTTTGGAAATCGCTTCAGGATTTAAGTGCTAATCCAGAAAATGCTGGTGCTCGAAAAGTAGTTGTTCAACGGGGGATTGCAGTTGCAGAATCATTTAACTATATCAACAAACAACTGACGGATATTCAAGGAAATTTAAAGAATGAAATACGGGTATCAACAAATGATGTGAACTCTATATTGAATCAAATTGCATCCATCAACGAGCAAATTCAACAAATTGAACCGAACGGTTATTTGCCAAATGATTTATATGACGCTCGAGATACTTTACTAGATGAATTAAACACCTATTTCCCAATTGAAATAGAATATTCTAAATCCGGTGGAAATGCATTGGCAATTGCTGAAGGCGCAGTGAAGGTATCTATTAAAACAAACAGCGGATTAGTTGAGGTTGTAGATGGAAAAGATGCTGCAACTTTAAAGGCAGATGGCTTAAATGAAGATAATAGCTTTGAACCTTTTACCCAGTTTACAGTAGTAGGTAAGGGGAATGCAGCAGGAGGAACGATTAGTTATAGTGATTTAGAAAAAACTAAGGGTAAATTGTTAGCAACAATTGATTCCTATGGTTATTCAAGTAATGGAACTACAAAAGGATTTTATCCAGAAATGCTTAAAAACCTTGATGATATGGCTGCAGCTTTCGCGGAAAAATTTAATGAGATACACAAAGGTGGTACTGATCTAAACGGGGATGTTGGAAAAGGCTTTTTTGTTTCTAAAACAAGTGGTCAAATTTCAGCAAGTACTATTTCTGTGGATTCAATGTTTGAAAGCGACCCATCTCTATTGGCTGCTTCTTCATCCACTGGAAAAGAGGAAGGTAATGGGGCAAATGCATTATTACTTAGTAATATGAAATTTGCTCCTTTAACGATAGGTTCCACAACCAATACTACAGTGCAATCTTTCTATCAATCTATCATCGGTAAACTTGGAGTAGATGGAGAACAGGCAAATCGGTTGGCTTATAATTCAGCGACTATTAAATTAACAGTAGAAAATAATCGTGCTGCCGTCAGCTCCGTTTCTTTAGACGAGGAAATGACAAATATGATTATATTCCAACAAGCATACAATGCCTCTGCACGAATGATTACAGTAGTAGATGAAACATTAGATAAAATTATTAACGGCATGGGCCGAGTAGGACTATAAAATAGAAAAGCGTAAGCGTCTACTTCTGCCCTGACAGGCAAATGGAGAATTGAAAGGAGGCAGCTCTTCAGCCACCACAGTAATTTCACATTTGATCCCGAGGGGCAAGGCGTTGGAGCTAGACAAAGAAATAGGAGGTCAATCACATGCGCGTAACACAATCAATGCTTTCAACTAATATGCTTCGTAATTTATCAAATAGCTATAACAAAATGGCAACACTACAAGAACAGATCAACTCAGGTAAGAAAATAACACGTCCTTCTCAAGATCCAGTAGTAGCTATTAAAGGAATTGGCTACCGTACGGATTTAAACAAAGTAGAGCAATATCAACGTAATTTAGGTGAAGTAAACAATTGGTTAGACAGTTCTGATGATGCACTTGATAAAGTTGGATCAGCACTGAAGCGAGTACAAGAACTAGTAACGGATGCTGCGAATGATACAAAAACTCCTGAAGATCGAGAAAAGATAAAAGTTGAGATAACTCAACTAAAAGCACAAATACGTGATTTAGCTAACACGAAAGTGGGAGATAAATATATTTTCTCGGGAACGAAGACATTATCACCATTATATGATAACAACGGAAACTTCCTAGGAGAAACTGGAGTCGATGGTTCCGTTAATATTGAAGTTTACGATGGGGTAGAAATCAAAGTAAATACAAATGGAAAAATAATGTTTGAAGATATTGATAAAATGATGGAAAATATTGAGTCAGTACTTGACAGTTCAAAAACTCCTGTAGCAACAGGACCAGAGATTGCGAAATACTTAGAGGATATTAGTGGAAATCAGGATACTGTTTTAGCGGCCCGTGCAGATATCGGTGCACGTCAAAATCGAGTAGAAATGATGGAAGACAGACTAGGAGCACAAGAAATTATTGTGACAAAGCAACTTTCTTCTAACGAAGACATCGACTATGAAAAAGCAATCACTGAAATGATTACTCAAGAATCTATCCATCGTGCTGCATTATCAGTAGGTGCTCGAATTATTCAACCTACACTTACAGATTTTTTACGTTAATAATAAAAAGCGTTTGGACAAATTGTTCCAAACGCTTTCTTTAAAGGGTGAGAAAAGATGAATATCCCAAAACTCCAAATAAACTCAACGAAAGCACAAATCGGTTTAAATATACAAAAACCAGTGCAGCAAATAGAACAACCAAGTGCCGATCTAGATCTTCAACAACCAAAAGCAGTACAAACGATGAAAACGACAAAACCAAAGCTTTCGATAGACACTGAACAAGCACGTGCGGACGTAGATTTAAAAAGCGTTAGAAAAAGAATGGAAGATTTCGCTGCGGAAGGACATCAAGCTGTATCAGAAGGAACTGTTAGACGTGCACAACAAGGCACCGAACTAATGCGAATTGAAAATGGTGGAAATCCCATTGCTAGTCAAGCAAAACAATCAGGAAGACAACACTATTCTTCATTAGGTATCAAATTCATTCCGTCGCAAGGGAGTGTCAAAGTAAACTTTCAACCAGGAAGCGTCGACATCCAAATAGAACCACAAAAAGTAATCAATAACACGTCTACCAATAAACCAATTCATAACTACACACCAGGAAAAGTAAAAGTAGAAATGCTCCACCATGCATCACTAACAATCGACTGGCTTGTATAACTTAACATAAGGAGTTAAACAAATGAAAATCAAAACAGCTTATATGGGCGAAATAGTAATTGAACCCTCCACCCTCATGACATTCGAACATGGCATACCAGGTTTTGAAGAAGAAAGAGACTTTGCATTACTTCCGATTGAAGACAATGATGCATTTCATGTATTGCAATCAACACAAACAGAAGCTTTAGCATTTATTGTAACCAATCCATATACAATTACAACAAACTACAATTTCGAGTTAGAGGAAGCAACAGTACACGCTCTTCAAATAAAAGACGAAATAGAAGTTGCAGTCTTTGCAATTGTTTCTTTGAAAGAAACAATCGCTCGATCAACAATCAATTTAAAAGCACCAATTATTTTAAATACAATAAACAAAAAAGCAAAACAAGTTATTTTAAATAACGAAGAATATGCCATTCGTCATCTCATCTCATCAGAAAGTCAAAAGGGGTGAGAAAATGCTAGTATTATCTCGAAAAGCAGGAGAAACAATTTGGATCGGCGAAGATGTGGAAATTATTATTTCTGAAGTAAAAGGAGAACAAGTGAAAATCGGTATACGTGCTCCAAGAAGTATTGATGTAATCCGTGGAGAGTTAAGACAAGATGTATCAACATCTAATACGGAATCAGTAATCAACAATCTAGACTTTTTCAAAAACGATAAAGACTAATTTCAAAAGTGGTTCAAAAAAATATTAATAAAACTATTAAACATTATCTTTCCATTCCGATAATATCTATGTAAGCAAGAAAAACGGGGTCCGGCCGGCTCGGTTCTCTTGTCTCATACAAAAAACAAACACTGCTCACAAGGATGTGAGCAACACATTCCAAGGAGGAACTAATAATGATTATTAATCACAATATTGCCGCACTTAACACACACCGTCAATTAGGTAGTGCAACAAATGCACAATCTAAATCTATGGAAAAGCTAGCATCAGGTATGCGTATCAACCGTGCTGGAGATGATGCAGCTGGTCTTGCTATTTCTGAAAAAATGCGTGGACAAATTCGTGGTTTGGATATGGCTTCTAAGAACTCTCAAGATGGTATCTCTTTAATTCAAACTGCAGAAGGTGCTTTAAATGAAACGCATGACATCCTTCAACGTATGCGTGAATTAGCAGTACAATCTTCTAATGATACAAATACAGACACAGACCGTGCTGAGCTTCAAAAAGAAATGGATCAATTGGTTGAAGAAATTGATCGAATTGCTAATACAACTGAGTTCAACACTAAGAAACTGTTGAACGGTGATTTAAAAGGTGTTAGTGATCAAGCTCAATCTGCGAAATTTAATGAGGTTTCAGATAAAACTGTATTTACAGGTATTGCAGGGGCTGCAACAATAACTGAAGATAAAACATATAATGTTAAAATCAGTTCTGCAAATAGTAGCGGTGTTTATACATTAAGTTATACTGATGAGTCAGGCGTTACTGGAACAGTAACGACTTCTGGTGGTGGCGCTGTATCAATTGGTGATGCTAGCGTTACAATTGGTGCATTGAGCACTGGCTCAATTGGTCAAGAAGCAACTTTCACAACACGTGAAGCAGTGAAGAATTTAGCTGATAATTCTTTAACGTACCAAATTGGAGCTAATTCATCACAAACAATGAAAGTGTCTATTGAAGATATGAGTTCATCAGCATTAAATGTTAACGGTATTGATGTTAGTAATTCATCAGCAGCAGAAGCTTCTATTTCTGCTATAAACAAAGCAATTGAAGATGTATCTTCACAACGTTCTAAATTAGGTGCATTCCAAAACCGTTTAGAACACACTATTAACAATCTTGGTACAGCTTCAGAGAACTTAACTGCTGCTGAATCACGTATTCGTGATGTGGATATGGCGAAAGAAATGATGAATCAAACAAAAAATTCAATCCTTTCTCAAGCAGCTCAAGCTATGTTAGCTCAAGCAAACCAACAACCACAAGGGGTTCTTCAGTTACTAAGATAATTGAAACTCAAGCAAAATTAATAAAAAGGCTGGCTAATTATATTAGTCGGCCTTTTTTAAAAGGGAGATAACATGGATATACAATTATTTGAACTAAAAAACACGCTAAAAACATTAACTAAAAACTTAATCTCTCGTATTGATTCTATTTGCATAAGTTTAGAGAATGGGGAAGAGATTGATCGTTTACTATTCTGGTTAGAGGATTTATCTATGTTCACAGAGACGACAATAATCTTATCGCAAAATAATATGATTGATTTTGATATGGATTTATTCAACGAGAAAGTGGAATCACTTCTTGATAAAGTGGAGGAGAAAGATTATTTATTTGTTAGTGACCTTTTAAAGTACGAACTAAAACCATTATTCTCTTATTGGGATGGATGTATGACTAATGACTAAGAAGTTAAGTATTTGTATGATTGTTAAGGATGAAGAGAAAAATTTACGTAGATGTTTGGATAGCTTATTGCCTTTGTTAGAAGGAAATCACGCAGAATTGATTATTGTTGATACTGGTTCAACAGATCAAACAGTAGAAATTGCAAAAGAATATACAAATAATGTTTACTTTCATCAATGGAATGGTAATTTTTCAGATATGCGTAATATTTCGATTTCTTATGCTAAGGGGCAATGGATTTTTATTATAGATGCTGACGAAGAACTTGAAACGCCAAACGAATTGCTTTATCTGTTTGAAGGTGTCAAAATCAATAATTATAACACGATTAGAATTAGGGAAAAAAACTTATTATCAATAAAATTGAATAAACACGTTTACCATTTTCAAGAGAGAATATTTAAAAATGGTGGAGCGTTTCAATATAAAGGTACTGTACATAACCAACCAATCTATCAACAACCTGTATTGACAGCCCATGATATTCAGCTTATGCACTATGGATATATTAATGAAGATAAAGATTTAATGGAAAAGAAGTTTCAGCGCACAGCAAATATGCTAAAGAAAGAGCTCGAAGTAGATTCTGAACATGTGTATTATCGATTCCAGCTTGCGCGTTCATACATGATGCACGGAGATTCAGCAATTGCGCTAGAAGAAATTACAAAAGCATATGAATCAATGAAAAGACAAGATAAAAGATTAATTACTCACCGGTATTATGTATTTGGTGAATATGCACGTATGGCCCTTCATACTAATCAGTTCAAACAAGTTATTAACATTTGCATAGAGGGACTATCATATAATAAGCATTATCTTGATTTGTATTATTATTTAGGTCATGCCTACCTTTCATTAGAAGAATACTCAAAGGGTATTGAAATGTTAAGTAAATATATTGAATTAAATATACAATATACTAAAAATAAATTAGACTTGTCGAATTATACAGCAGTCGAGATGTATTCTCTTGATAAAACTGCACTTGAAAAAACGTTAGATAGAGTAGTATCAATTCTTTATAAAGAGTCTAAAATTAATGAGGATATAGGACAGTACAAGTCATTTTTGAATGAAATTAAGTACATCGACAGTGCTTTAAAAGTGAAACTGTTAACAAAAATATTCATTAAAGAGAAAAACGAAACTGAGTTGTATGATTTATATAAGAATATTGAAGAAGACCAACGTTATCCATTCATAAATTATTTCGAAACGCTAAAAAAAGATCTTGATCAAGAGAAAAAGAAACTCATTGAGTTTACTTTTTCAATTTCAGAGGATGACTACGGTCTATTAAACAAAATTCGTATAACACAAAATCGTAAAAAAATGTTGACGGAATTTATCAATAATTACGATATTATTAAATTTACTGATGGATTGATTATTGAATTTGTTACCTATTTAATGGACTATCATTACGTAACAAGATATTTTAAGAAGATTGATAGCTTAACAATAAAGAAAATCGTTAAGGTTTTAATTGATAATGAAGGTTCAAAAAAGTATTTTTTAAAGAGTCTTAATAATGATTTTGAGTTTAATGATTTTCAACTTAATAGAGTATATATAGCGATAGCAAATATTTTATTGTTATCAGAGATTGAAGAAGAGAGAAATAAAAAAGATGTTGATTTGGAGCTAGTTTATATTTTTGAAAAGTATGTGACTAAAGGTATTGACTATGTAAGGTATTTTTATAATATTGATCATATCCGTATTACTTATAATACGTTTGGAAATATTGAAGATAAGTTCTTTGTACTACTGCATCTTGCAGATGATATGCTCCAAAAAGGAGATATTAGAAACTATAATAGACTTGTTTTAGAGGCAACTGAAGA
This sequence comes from Psychrobacillus lasiicapitis, assembly GCF_006861795.1. Taxonomy (GTDB): domain Bacteria; phylum Bacillota; class Bacilli; order Bacillales_A; family Planococcaceae; genus Psychrobacillus; species Psychrobacillus lasiicapitis. The sequence continues at coordinate 35,934 of NZ_VDGH01000002.1, forward strand.
GTATCCTTATTTATCAAGTTTAATGAAAAGATATGTCTCTAAAAAGTTAAAGAAAGAGATTAAATAGTATGTTAAGGAGATAATCCTATGAGTTTGAATCATGAACAACAGCTCTTAATAAAAGAGAAAATAGAAAAATTGATTAATAAAGGGTTTTCCAAGGAAGCAAATGAAATTTTAATGAAATATGAAAAACTCTTTCAGGATGAGAAATGGCTTCTTACAACCAAGTCAGTGATCCATCTTCTAAATGGGGAAATAGACAAAGCTGAAAAACTCTTAAAAAACGGCTTGTTAAAATATCCTTATAATGCAGACATTTTATTCAACTTAGCCTATTTGAATGAACAAAAACGTGATTTTCAATCAGCTTATGATTATTATTTAGATGCTAAATTCGTATTAAATTTAAGCGATAAGGAAATAGCAATAAAAGCGATTAATCATTTAAGAAGCATATCTTCAAACCTAATTGAAAAGAAAAAAATAGCAATCTTCGTTAAACCTGGTTTAGATAGTTTTATTGATGATATTATTAATGGACTTTCAGATGAGTATAGGATTCGCAAAATTTTAGTTGAATCTTATGAGCAAATTGATCAAGGGATGGAATGGGCGGATATTTGTTGGTTTGAGTGGTGTGATGAGTTACTTATATATGGGAGTTCTAAAACTAAAGATACTAACAAAATTATAATATGTAGGCTTCATCGGTTTGAAGTTTTTACTGATGCTCCTTTAAAAGTTAATTGGAGAAACGTGGATAAGCTATTTATCGTAACAAGTCATTTACAGAATCTATTGAAAGAGAAAATTCCTAATATAAAAAATATCGTATCAATTAGTGTTCTACAAAATGGAGTTGATCTAAATAGATTCAAATTGAAGGAAAGAAACCCTGGGTATAATATTGCTTATATCGGATATATTCATTTAAGAAAGAATCCGGTATTAATTCTCCAATTAATGAGTGAATTGGTCTCTATAGATAAAAATTATAAATTATATATTGCTGGTGAATTTCAGGATCCTTTAGTTAAAATGTATTGGGATTATCAGATAGACGCTATGGGATTAGAGAATAATATTGTCTTTGAGGGATGGCAAGAAGAAATTGATAAATGGTTGGAAGACAAAAATTATTTATTATCTACTAGTATACATGAAAGTTTTGGATATGGAATCGCAGAGGCAATGGCAAGAGGAGTAAAACCATTAGTACATAATTTCCCGTATTCTAATGAAATCTGGGATAGTAAGTATCTCTTTAATACTATAAAAGAGGCCATACATCAAGTCACTAAGGAATCGTATTCCTCAAAGGAGTATAGAAATTATATAGAAGAAAACTATTCAATTAGTAAACAAATCAAAAGGCTTAAAATGTTCCTTTTGGAAATTGAGCAAAGCTCTCAAATGAATGTATTAAAGAAGATTAAAAAAAATTTAACAGAAGAAGTTGTTTTAGATTCAATTGATCAATTGACTTTATTTATTCCAACATATAATAGAGCTCAATTGGTTATTTCCGATATTAAAAACGGGTATAAGATGGGTAACCAAAAGAAAATAATAATTGATGATTGTTCAAACACCGAGAATCAAAAATTACTCAAAAATGGGTTGAACAACTTTAATAATATTGATATTGTTATTCAACCTGAAAATAAAGGCGTTGCTACAACATATAAAACTGCTTTAGAAAAAATTAATACTAAACTAACACAAATTCTGGGAGACGATGATCTCATTTTTTGTTATGAGCAAGAAGACTTTAAAAATTCTATTAATAAAATTGGGGACGAATATTCAATTGTAGTACCAAGGTATATCGTTAATTTAGATTCGACAGGAGCAATTAATATTTCTTATGATCGCTTAAAATTTGAAGGATTAAGTTCAGTTGATATAATCAAATATTTTTTTAAAACAGGTGAAATGCTTGCCATGATAGGCGGGGCTATTGTTTCAACAGAGATTATGAAGAAATCACTTCCAAATTCCATATTTAGAGTTTCTGAAGATTATGTTGCACTATCTAGATATTTTTCTAAAATGCCATCAAAAAAAATTAAAGTTCTTGATACTTATGTATATGTAAGAAGAGTTTCGGAAGATACATTAAGTAAAACGATCACTAATGAAAAAATAGCTTTACATCTGCTTTCACTGATTGTCTCTGGTTATTATTGCATTGTCCATGATAATATGACAAAACAAGATTTATTACACACTATAAGTGAAAGAGGAAAATTAATAAATTCTTTATATCCTACTAATAGTGGTCTCTTAGAACATATCATGGACTTCTTAAATAATGATATTGAACTTAAACAATTTATCGAAATAGTACAAGAGAATTATATACCAAATCTACAGTATCAAAATCTTCCCGTAGAAATCAAAGAAATAAAAAATTTAATATCTAATGAAGAAAAGAGTGTTTTCAGAAATGAAAGTTGAAAATTTGAGGGTTGGTATAATTGGTATTGGTAATATGGGGAAAAATCATTTAAGGGTATTATCTACATTAAAAGCAGTTGAAATTATTTTCGCCTACGATATTTCAATAGGGGAAGCTGTAAAAACTGCAGAGAAGTATGGTGTTCGTCTATCTAATAATTTACTAGAGGATCTTAAATTAATTGATGCGTTAGTGATTGTAACACCTACTCATACTCATTATGATTATGTCAAGCTTGCAAGCAATTATGTCAAGTATATTTTTGTCGAAAAACCTTTAACTGACTCACTTGAAACTACATTAGATTTAGAAAAATTAGCTATAGACAACGATCTATACATCCAGGTTGGATTCATAGAACGCTTTAATCCAACTATATTAGAAATTAAAAAAATAATAGATTCAAGTAGTAATGTGATAAATATTGATTTTACCAGAACCAATAGACTAAGTAACAGAATCACAGATGTAGATGTAATTTTGGATTTGATGATTCACGATATTGACATGGCTATATTTTTGAATGGTAAGGTAAATAACATTTCTGCATACGGTGTATTGGAAGATAACATGATTGTTTTCTCGAGTGCATTACTTACACATGAAAATGGTGTATTTTCAAGGTTAACTGCAAGTAGAGTTACTGAAAAAAGAATTAGACAAATTTCCATAACTTGTAGTGATATGTATGTAGATTGTAATTTGGCTAAGAAAGAAATCTATATCAGTAAACAAACGATAGAACAATCATATGAAAACATTTCCTTATCATCAGTAGAAGAAACTGTATATGTATCAACACAAGAAGCATTGTTAAGTGAACTATTATCATTTGTAAATTATTGTTTACATAGATTAACAGATGAAAGTATCTCTAATATAAATGATGCAAAAGATGCTATAATTATAGCAAAGAAAATTCAAAAACAAATTAAAGAGATGAACTTATAAATATTGCAATCTTGAGTTGTATAGAGTTATCTTTGAACAACTTGAACTAAGTCAGTCCTCTTTTTTCTATTTTATTTGTTGCTACTTTTATCTTTTTTCTTGGTTCAATAAAATGTTTTTGTATTGGATTAACATGGACAATATGTCTAAGACAAAGTTTTAGTACTATAGCTTGTTGTTGTATACCATGCAGAAAACAGGATAGTACAGCTTACTATATTTTCAAATAATGAAAACATCATGATAAGAATAAATGAGGCTCTTGGTTAAAGTCGAACAACAGAGATTAGAGCGCTAGTATGGAAGAGCGAATAGAAGAGCGTGAAGAAATTGTTTGCTACCAATTGATGAAGACCTAAAAATTGAAATTATTGTGGAATTAATTTGATTATCAATTAACTGTGTGTCCAAAGTAAAAAACAAATATGGCTTATATAAACTATTATTGTATAGTCGATTTTCTAAAACAATTATTAAGTGAAAAGAGTTAACGAAACGCAATCCGATTACTGGATTGTGTTTTTAATATGAAAAAGATTATAAAGTTCTTAACTAATCGTTAAACTAGAAGGTTTAATAAGAAATCAGAGAAAGGAGTCTAAGATTGTTATTTAATACAACTAAATCCTTATTTAGAACCCGTCGAGGTTGAATAATTTCATTTCTTTCTAATTAAGAATTTTTATTAAACTCTTCTACTCGTAACCGATATAAACAATAGGATATATAATACTAGGGGGGAAGATCCATTTGGTGAATCGAGTTGCTGAATCTGCCACAAATTACAATTCTATTTCTAAAACAACAACTTCTGAAAACGCTTCTCAAAATATTACTCATGTTATTAGCCATATTGAAAGTGAAAACTTAACAACTGGAAATGAGCTCTTGTTAGCTGAAAAAGCAAAGAAAATGACAGAAAGTATGAACAAATTTCTAGAAACCACTAGCACTGAATTGCGCTTTAAGTATCATGAACAGTTAGACACTTATTATATGACATTAATAGACACAAAAACAGAAGAAGTAGTACGAGAGATACCGGCGAAAAAAATACTGGATATGTATGCAGCTATGCAGGATTTTATGGGTCTTTTTGTAGATAAGAAAATTTAAAGGGTTGGTGATTTCATGCGTATTACCGGATTAGCGAGCGGTATGGATACAGATACGATGATTAAGGAATTAATGAATGCACAACGGATTCCTTTAGATAAAATTATGCAAAAGAAACAATACATGGAGTGGCAACGTGATGATTATCGAGCAGCGAATAAAAAACTGTTTGATTTTCGTAATTTAACAAGCGATACAATGCTACGTCAATCGACATATATACAAAAAACGGTTACTAGTTCAGCTCCTGACGAAATTAGTGTACGAAATATTAGTTCGACAAGTGATTTTACAGGGAAGATTAATGTAAAACAGCTTGCAGAATCAGCAACTATGCAAAGTACTGATCGAGTTTTAGCTTCTGATGCTGATTTAACAAAAAAACTAAAAGATTTGAAAGTTGAGGTACCATCTTCATTTACTATTAAGGCGATAAAAACAGACGGTTCTTTAGATAAAGATGGTTATGTAGTTAAAATTGATGAAAATTCCACAATGCAAAGTGTGTTGAATGACATCAATAAAAATTCAGGCGTTAACGCATTCTATGATTCTTTTACGGGGAAGATGGCTTTTACTGCAAAAAATAGTGGTGAAATTGCAAATACACTTGATGCAGGCGGAAATACCATAAATCATCCTGAAATCGTAATTGAAGGGGACACTAATAACTTTTTGAAAGTTACTGGAGCAGTTGCGACAGAAGGTAAAAATGCTATTTTTGTTTACAATGGGTTAGAGACACAACGACAAACCAACACGTTCCAAATCAATGGATTCGAAGTTTCACTGAAAAAAGCAAGCGAGTCAGACATTACTTTTAGTTCTTCTCCAGACACTGATAAAATACTTGAATCAGTAGTTAAATTTGTTGATGAATATAACAAGCTAATCGAAAACTTAAACAGCGAGATTCGTGAAAAGAAATATAGAGATTTCCAACCACTTTCTACCGAGCAAAAAGCAGATATGAAGGAGAAAGAAATCGAACTTTGGGAAGAAAAGGCGAAGAGTGGGACACTTCGAAATGATAGTGTTATTTCCAGTGCATTAAGTCAAATGCGTTCTGCATTAAATGCAGCTGTGGGTGGAGTTCTTGGTGCCGATAGATTAAGTGAGATTGGTATCACTACTTCTAATAATTATATGGAAAACGGTAAATTAGTTATTGATGAAACGAAATTACGGAAAGCAATTTCAGATGATCCTAACCAAGTTTATGAACTTTTTGCTGCAGATGGTCCTAATGATTCAGATAAAGGGCTGGCAAGAAGATTAGTCGCCACTTTAGATGATACGCGTAAAAAAGTGATTGAAAAGGCTGGTACGGATACAGCAGTAAATACTACGTTTTCGCTTGGCCGTACATTAAAAGGTTTTGAAGATCAAATTTCACGTTTTGAAGATCGTCTTCAGTTAATCGAAACGCGCTACTACAAACAATTCTCTGCAATGGAATCAGCGATCTTAAGAGCAAATAACCAATCATCTTATTTAATGAATGCATTCGGTGGGCAATAATAAATAATTTACAAAGCGTGAAAAAATAAGGAGTGTAAACATGGCTGTAAATAATCCATATAAAGCTTATCAACAAAATAGTGTAACCCAATCGACACCGGGTGAATTGACACTAATGTTGTATAATGGTTGCTTGAAGTTTTTGAACCAAGCGAAAAAAGGAATCGAAACAAAAGACATTGAACTAAAAAATACGAATATCCAAAAAGCGCAAAATATTTTACGTGAATTGATGATTACGTTAGATATGTCGGTTGCGGTTTCTGCATCAATGGCTTCTTTATATGAATATATGATTAATCGATTAGTAGAGGCTAATATTCAAAATGATACTGCTAAGGTAGATGAAGTGATTGGATATACGACTGAGTTCCGTGATACGTGGAAACAAGTCATTCAAATTAATCGACAAAAGCAATATGGTCAAACAGGTGAGGTATGATTCGAGAAAGTTTAAAAGAATGGAAAAAGGTTACAGAGCTTTTAACTAGGATATTAGACGTTCGAGAAGAAGATAAGCGAGATGCGGTAATTGAACAAGTTGATAAACTTCTAACTAAACGCGAAGAATTGCAGCCTGCTATTCAAGCTCCGTTCACTGATGAGGAACAAATGTTCGGTGAGGAGCTGCTTCCTTTAGAAAAAAAACTTCAAGCGAAGCTTAAAGTTTATCTAAAAGATATCCGTTTAGATATATCTGAGCAGCAAAAGAAAAAAGTGTCCGTAAATGCCTATATGGATCCTTATAATCAAGTTTATCGAGATGGCACTTTTTACGATAAGAAAAAATAAACTATTTACATTAGTTAATAATAAAGCTCCAAGAAGATCCCTTTTCTTGGAGCTTTTTAAAAGGCTATTTCCCAGGAAATATCTTTTCAAAATTAATAGTGAGAAAATAGTAAATTAATGCTATGATAAAATTACTAGTCTTATAGGAGGAGAGTATATATGTTTAAAAAGGTGCTTTTAGTAACAGTTCTTTTATTTTCATTTACATCCATAGCCTCTGCAAGCACTACTGCCTTGTATGAAGTGAAAAAAGGGGATACTTTAACGAAAATTGCAAAAGCAAATAAAGTTTCCGTGAAAGACCTGCAAACGTGGAATAAGCTCACAAAAGAGAGTATTTATGTGAAGCAGAAATTGGTAGTAAAAAAGCCGGTGGCAGCAAAGACAACGCCAAAAGTGACACAACCGGTCGTAGCAACAAAACCTGTAACACAAGTTAAAACAGAAATGGTTGTACAACCAGTGCAAGTGAAGGCAGAAACACTAATAACATCTCCTACACCTTTAGAAGGAGAAGCAAAAGCTCTTTCAACGAGTGGACAAGCTGTTTACAGTACGCTTGTAGATTTTGCAAAACTATTGGAAGGCACTCCGTATTTGTATGCAGGTAATACGATTGCCGGGTTTGATTGTAGCGGATTTATTTATTTTGTACATACACAAGCAGGTCTGAATATAACAAGACAAAGCAGTGAAAGTTATTTTACTCAAAGTGCACCTGTTTCGACTCCTGTAATTGGGGACTTATTGTTTTTCGAAAATACATATAAAGAGGGAATCTCTCATATGGGCATTTACATAGGCAACGATGAGTTTATACATGCGGGTTCAAAAGGCGTTGAGATTACAAAGTTAAGTAATGTTTATTGGAAAGAGCATTTTGTATCCTTTAAACGTTTTCATGCAGTAAGTGAATTAGTAGCGGATTAGTTGGAGGGAGATTTCCTATGAAAATATCGATTGGGAAAAAGATGTGGCTTGGTTTTTCTGCTATTTTATTTTTACTAATTGTCGTTGCTGTGCTTACCATTATGGCGATGATGAACACGAGTAGTAAATATCAATTTCTATTAGATGACCAGGCTGTGAAAGTGAATCTTGTGAAAGATATAGAAATGGCTCAAAAGGACACTACTAGAAGTGTAATGGATTATTTACTATCTAATACGGATGCATCGAAGAAAAGCATATCTGAAAATCATGTATTAACAACAGAACTCGCGCAACAATTAAAAGGTATTCTTTTTTCTCCCGAAATGCTTGAGCTGTCAAATGATTTTGATAAAAAAATGATGCTTTATGCTAAAAATAATGAAGAAATTATTGCGGCGAAGATGAATAACAATACCGTGGAGGTTAGTAAGCTTTCTACGGAAGCAAAGTCGATTAGTGAGAGTATAATAAGTATCCTAGGGGAAATGGAACAGTTTTTACAACATGATATGGAAAGCATGCGAACTGAAATAACAGGTTATGAACGAGGAGCTAAAATTTTTGCTGTTTTATTGACAGTTGCAGCAGTATTATTAGGAATCATATTAGCTTATTTCATCAGTCGAAGTATTTCTAGACCGGTAAAGCGTGTGACTGCTGGTTTATCGGAAATCGCAGTAGGCAATTTAACCGTTGAGCCAATCCATATTAAAAATAAGGATGAAGTTGGAGAGATGGCATCAGCGTTTAACGCGATGTCTGTGGATCTTCGTGAAATTGTTTCCAATGTTCGCGATTCATCAATGCAGCTTGCAGCAAATGCGGAAGAACTTTCAGCAAGTGCCGAAGAGAGTTTAGCTTCGTCCCAAATGGTTGCCCAATCTGCAGAATCACAGATGGCGACAAGTGAACAGCAAGTACGCCATATGGACACCTCTGTTAACTCAATGACTGAATTAGCACAAGGAATCGAACAGATTTCTGTTGATAATGAAGAAATGTTGCAAGCTGCGGATGATGTGACTAAGTTAGTGAAAAAAGGTTCAGATGTAGTCTCAGATGTTGCTGGTCAAATGGACACGATCCATTCGACTTTCAAAGATACATCGGTAATAATGCATAGCATGGCGAAACATTCAGATGAAATTCAGTCAATTACTGCACTTATAACGGATATTTCTGAGCAGACGAATTTGTTGGCGTTAAATGCGGCTATTGAAGCAGCACGTGCCGGTGAGTATGGTAAAGGCTTCGCAGTAGTAGCAGAAGAAGTTCGAAAACTTGCAGAGCAGTCTAAAAACTCTGCCTTTGAAATAGAAAAGATGATCCACATCATTCAAACTGCTTCCGATGATGCAGTGAAAGCAATCATGATTGGTGGAGACAAAGTGGCAGATGGTCTTGCTAAAACGAATGATTCACTTGATGTATTCAATGAAATCGAAACAGCGGTCGGAGTTGTTGGTTCTAAAATTGAATCAGTATCTGCAGCTATTGAGCAAATCCAAGCGATGACGGAATCTGTGTCAGAAGGCTCACTTGAAGTACAACGTTTGGCAGCACGTGCTGCAGATGGGGCAAATGATACAAGTGCTGCAACGGAGGAACAATTAGCTGCCAACGAAGAAATTACCTCCAATGCTCAAACATTAGCAGACCTTGCGGAAGCGCTTCAAAGTACTGTTAGCCATTTTAAAATCTAACAAAGAAATATCAATGGCTTTAAGTCGAGAATTCGATTTAAGGCTATTTTTGTGATTATGTAATATGACAAAATACCTTTCCAAATGTATAATAGTATAGTTACTAAGTAATTAATATATAAAATAAGTTTATAGGAAAAAAGGGAGTCATAGGATGAAATTTACGATTAGTAGAAAGATGTGGTTTGGATTTTTGGCGGTATTGCTCCTATTAATAATTGCAAGTGCTTTATCTATCTTCTCAACTATTGATATTACGGATAGATATAAAACAATTATTGACGAAGATATGAGAAGAGTAGATCTTTTAGAAGAAATAGAAATTATTCAAAAGGATATGTCAAGCTCTGTTTTAGAATTTGTTATGTTCGGCAAAGAAGATTCCATTCAGAAATTAGATGGACAAATGAAAGAGGGATCTGAAGTTGCACAGGAACTGATTGATGGCTTAGCTGATGATCAAGCTTCATTAAAATTAATGGAAGATCTTAAAAACGATACAGTTAAATTATTTGAATCGAATAATAAAATAATTGATTTGAAACGAAAAAATGGTATGTTTGCTCAATATGCAGCAAATTCTCAGGAACTTAACAAAACTATATTGGATACATTGGCACAATTAGAACAAATACAACAAGCAAACGTGGATCAGGCACAAAAAAATCTAGATGAGTATGTAAAACTTACAAATACAGTCACAATGATACTAACTATCTTAAGCATTATTATTGGTGTACTCGTTTCTCATTTCATCAGTAGAAGCATTTCCAAACCAATTACAAAGGTTACTGCAGGTCTTGCAGATATAGCTGATGGTAACTTGGTAGTTGAAACTATTAAGATTAAAAACAAAGATGAAGTTGGCGAAATGGCTGTTGCTTTTAATAAGATGATTACCGACCTTCGAAATATTGTTTCTAATGTCCGAGACTCTTCGATGCAACTTGCCGCAAACGCGGAGGAACTTTCTGCAAGTTCTGAAGAAAGTTTAGCATCTACTCAAATGGTGGCGAAATCTGCGGAAGGTCAACTGCTTGCAAGTGAAGAACAAATGAATCACATGGATTCTTCTGTAAAATCTATCGTAGAATTGCAACAAGGTATTGGAAAAATCGCGAAAAACAACGAGGAAATGTTGCAATCGACAGATGGTGTGAAAAACCTAATAACAAAAGGATCATCTGTTGTATCAGACGTTGCCAGTCAAATGGATACAATACACACGACGTTTAATGAAACGACAGAAATCATGAAAAGCATGGCGAAGCATTCCGATGAAATCCAATCTATCACATCACTAATTACTGATATTTCAGAGCAAACAAATCTTCTTGCACTAAATGCAGCAATTGAAGCAGCGCGTGCTGGGGAATACGGAAAAGGTTTCGCAGTAGTAGCAGAAGAAGTGCGTAAACTAGCGGAGCAATCAAAAAACTCTGCATCTGAAATTGGATCCATGGTGCAATTAATCCAATCTGCCTCTGGTGAAGCTGTAAAAGCAATTACGACAGGCGGATCAAAAGTAGAAGAAGGTCTATCTAAAACAACAGAGTCCATTCAAGTATTCAAAGAAATTGAAAACGGCGTGGGCGATGTAGTATTTAAAGTAGAATCTGTTTCTGTAGCAATTGAGCAAATTCATGCGATGACTGAGTCCGTAACAGAAAGTGTTCATCAGGTTCAACAGCTAGCATCTGTAGCTGCAGACGGGGCAAACGACACAAGTGCGGCTACCGAAGAACAGCTTGCGGCCAATGAAGAAATCACAGCTAATGCCCAAACATTAGCAGATCTAGCAGAAACACTTCAATCAGAAGTAAGCCATTTTAAAATTTGATAGATAGTTTAGTAGCGACTCCGAGAAATTGGGGTCGCTTTTTTATATGGAAGAAGAGTATCTTGCGATTCGGAGGGGGTATCTTGCTATTCTGGGTTGCTACCTTGCGATTTGGGGCGAGTATTTTGTGATTTTAAGCTATGATCTTGCGATTCAGTCAGTCTATCTTGCGGTTCTTGAGAATATTGCGAGAAACGGGTTCTAGGTTACACATAAAAAGTTCAAAGTTATCAAAAACAATAAAACGCGTTCCGTGAAATCTTCGGGCCGCGTTTTATGATTATAAATGTCCGAAAAATAGGAAGTCCACCACTTTTAATCATAATTATTGTGAACTCAAAACCAACTCTTTACTCTCTTTCTCAAATACACCGCTCAAATGTTCGATTACCGTCAAATAAACGAGGCCGTTACCTTCAAGCTTGGACGAGAAACCTAGTGGAATCGTCCTTTTAATTAGCTGAGCATAGAGCTCAGGCTCTGATAGTTCCCGACCGAAATTGTTGTTGACCAAGCTTTTTATGAGAGCAAGTGCCCCAGAGGCATGAGGTGCAGCCATTGAAGTTCCGCTTAATGTTGCATACTTGCCTTTTAAATACGTAGAGAGGATCTTTTCTCCCGGAGCAACTAAATCTATTTCATTATGAGAATTGGTAAAATCGGAAGAGCGACGCTCAAGGTTAATTGCACCTACACTAATGACTTCGTTATAACAGCCTGGATAGGCGAATTCATCAGTTGAATCGTCGCCATCACCCTCATTTCCAGCAGCACAAACTACAAGGATATTGTTACTGATAGCCTTTTTAATCGCTTCATGAAGTTCAGGCATATCATTTGGACCGCCTAGCGACATGGAGATAATATCCGCTTTTTGTTCAATGGCATAATTGATTCCATTGATAATCCACTCATATTGTCCCGAGCCTTTTTTATTCAATACCTTTATGATAAGTAAATTTGCTTCAGGAGCTACTCCGACTACACCTTTATCGTTCTTCTGTGCAGCAATCGTTCCGGCAACGTGAGTGCCATGTCCATTATAATCGAGGAATATATCGGGATTGCTTCCATCATCGTCCGTAAAGTTCCGACCGCCTATAATCCGTTCTTGTAAATCAGGATGACTACTATCGCATCCTGTATCCAGGACAGCTACCGTAATACCTTTTCCTTTTGTTTTGTCCCAAATCTTGGGTGCTTGAATTAATTCTACGCCTGTAGGAATTTCATTGGTCTCCGTCATTTGTACAATCACTTCATATGGAATTACGTGAACAAAATTATCCATTTTATACCTCCTCAAAGTATTATTGGAAACTTATTCAAAAACTTTTATCATTAACTTACTGTTATGGGGAATCTACTAATAGTTTTGTTTCTATTAGAAGTGATAGTGTATTGTAAAATAAATCTTATCATTGTCTGATTATTCTGTCAAATTAATATTGAGTAGTTTGAATAATAGATTCAGAAGACTTATTTGAGAGATATCCTATTTAGCGCTTATTCACTATTAAAGTTTAAAATATAAAGAAATATCTCTAAAACTAGTACATGTTAGATGATGCGAGTAACCGATAAATAGCTATTGAGTCTTTGGACTAAAAATTTATTATAATACCCGTAAAAAGTAACTTCCAATGAAATAATTGAAATGTTAGAATAATCAAAACGAAATGAATATACTTCAAGGAGGATAAACATGTCTATTAAACGACTTGAAAAGTTTCAAAGCTATAATATGAATCTTGTAGATTTGCAACAACAACAAGCATTAAAGCGTTATATCGCGCGTTCTAGTGAACGTGAAAGAATTGCTAGTGAACTGCAAACTAAAAATCCTTTAGAAGTAGATACGCCTGAGCGAGTTACACTTCGTAAAGCAATTATAGATCCACGTGATGGACTTGCTATAGAGCGTATTATTGGTCAAGATGATCTATTTCCTATCTCTTATCTTGAAGCAGGTCTGCAAGCAGCAAGACCAGTTTGTAGAATCGAAATTCGAGATCGAATAGGCAGGGTTCTTGGACATGCTACAGGTTTTCTTGTATCACCTTCGTTATTGCTTACAAATAATCATGTTTTGGAGAACTACGATAGTGCTCAGTTTAGTCGAGCACAATTCAACTATGAAGTTGATCTTGACTTGAAAGAACGTCCGATGAAAACCTTCCGTTTAACACCTGAGCGTTTATTTATAACGGATCAGAAGCTTGATTTCACATTGGTCGCGATAGAGGATATGTCTGCTGATGGCGCCAAAGTAAGTGATTTTGGGTTCTTACCCCTCATTCCGCAAACGGGCAAAGGATTGGTTGGTGAATATGTATCAATTATTCAACATCCTTCAGGGGCTCCTAAAGCTGTGGCGATTAGAGAAAATCAAATTATGGATGTATTTGACGACTATATTCATTACTCCACAGATACCATGCCCGGATCCTCTGGTTCACCTGTATATAATGACGAATGGATTGTAATCTGTCTCCACCATGCAGGCGTTCCAGATCCAAAGGATGCGGCTAAATTTATTGCCAATGAAGGGATTCGCATAAGCAGTATTATCCAGTTTGTCGTGGAGCAAAGCGCCAACTTGGGTGAAGATCAAAAGTTATTAATAAATGACATTGTGAAGGGGTGGGAAGTCCAAGGTCCTACTACTGAAGAGATGGTAGTTGAGGAGTTAAGCGATTCATGGTATGAAGGTTCGACCGGCTATGACACTCAATTTCTTGGTGACGATTATGAAGTTCCTCATCCGATATTCAGGTCTGATCTTGAACAGGATGTTGCCCAGTTAAAAGACGGAAGCAATGTGCTCCATTATACGCATTTTTCAATTGTCATGAGCAAATCACGCCGTTTAGCATATTATACGGTGGTTAATATTGACGGCAATCAGTTGAGGAAGATTGGTCGTAATGACAAGTGGTATCTCGATTCTCGCATCGAAATAGAGTACCAGTGCGGTCCTGAATTATATAAAAATAATCCGCTTGATCGGGGACATCTTGTCCGCCGGCTTGATCCTGTTTGGGGAGATTCGGCGGAAAGGGCAAATAAGGATACGTTCCACTTTACCAATTGTGCTCCTCAGCAAAGTAAGTTGAATCAAAAAACCTGGTTGGATCTGGAGAATTATATTTTAGATAATGCCGAAAACTCGAATCTTAAAGTAACGGTGTTTACTGGACCAGTTTTTAGGATGGATGACATTATTTACAGAGGCGTTCAGATACCGGCAGAATTTTGGAAAATAGCAGTCATTGTTAAGAAAGATGGAAACCTCTCTGCAACTGCTTATTTGCAGACTCAAAAAAATCTTATTGAGGATTTGGAATTTGCTTTCGGTGAATATAAAACATACCAAGTGCCCATTTCAAAAATCGAGGAGACTACAGGTCTTGATTTTGAAGATTTACGTAATTACGATCCTATCAATCAATTAGAATCGACTATAGGATATGTCATTGATGCACCCGAGGATATAAAACTCTGAAATTTGAACATTAAAATTTAGCTATTGTTCCCCTAGTGGTAGCGGCTCTACCACTGGGCCAACTATAACCCTTAATATAGGTAGATAATATTGATTTGAGGAGCGATTATAAATGGGGACTAGTAAATTTAATGGAATAAATCAGATTTCCTATCAACTAGCAAAAAGTAAAATAAAAACAGGAGATATTCTTTTTTGTAGCGGTCGCTATTTAGTCAGTGAGATGATAAAAAAACTATCAAACTCTGTATTCAGTCATGTAGCCTTGTTAGTATATTGGAATGAGCGTGTACTTGTATTGGAAAGTGTGGAAGACGACGGTGTCAGGGTGGTCCCATTATCACATTATCTTTACAATTATGAAAATAGTAAGGAAAAGTATAATGGAGAAATGTATGTAGCCCGACATGTAGTTGTTGATAGTTCTGATTTTGATAAAGAAAAAATAAAAAGTATGTGTGGAAAAGCGATTGATTTGCTTAATCGAAATTATGACAAAGACGAGATAGCCAAGATTGTTGCACGCATAAGTCTAGGAATCGTAAGACATACGGAGGATTTTGAATATATGTGTTCTGAATTTGTAGACGAATGCTACAAGCAATTGGAAATAGAGCTTTCACGCGATCCAATGGGTTTTATTTTCCCGGAACATATTGCGGCAGATCCCTATGTCAAACCTTTGTTCGAAATCACTCCATGATATCATTTCAGGTTTAATAAATCACAGTGATCTAGATAACTACTAAAATTCCATTCTCTTCAGATTTCTAAAAATAAATACTTTTTTTGAGCACATTTTACTGATTCTAGGAAAATACTAAAAGTATTGTTTCTATTATTGGTGCTTGTTGCATACTATAGATAAAAGTTACTCACATATGGAGTTGTAGTAAGTCCTATGCGCAAGCTTTATTGTTTCACAATAACGAAGTATAAAGAAATCTAGGTTTCTTAATGAATTTAGTGATATCGTATTACACTTCAAACAACAATTCATCATATAATTATAAACCTAACATACAATAAAAAGGACTGAGTGTTTCAGCACTCAGTCCTAAATGGTAGACTGCTAGACAAAATCATGGTCGATTTTGTGCATCGTACGACGACGTAATTAGTTGGGCAGAAAAAGCTTTTGGCTAAAGAAGAAAGAAGTAATTGTCCACACTCCTGCCGATGGGGGCGGTTACTTCTTTCTTGATAAGAAAAAGATAACTGACAACGCCACCGACATAAAAGCAATCCAACCGCCAGATAGTTGAATGAGTAAGCTTAGCAATTCGTATGTTGTCATTTGTATTCACCTCCATAAATGGTGCAGTTTTTTAGGGCGTAAAATGATAGAGATAGCCCTTTTATTATGTATATGTGCAATCAAATACGTATATGTTTAATTTCTCTAGGGAATATTAGGGATTTTCACTAATTAGTCTTTTATCTCTAAGAAGCGGGAGTTCCAGCTCCTATAGCATAGTAAAATAATAATAGTTCTGGGTACTTGTGTATCTAGAAGTAAAAAATCAACCCTCTATAACACAGGTTGATTTTTTTTATTTCCCCGAGTATCTGGTCTCGCTTTTGCCTTTAATCCTTTTGTAATATCCACGGAAGAATCCTCTACAACTTCACCACGCGATATATATTCATTTTGATGTCCCTACATGAGCTTAAATAACATGTGTGACCTTGGACGAAGACATGCATGACCTTTTTTATGATTTCACTTTCCTCTTGCAGCTCTTCTTCCACTTTCAACTTCGCTAACTATTCGCATGTTCTCTAGTTTGAACTGCAATCAAAGACACGCTCTCTTTATTTTCTGTTAGTATGAAGTTCGTATTTGAACATGTCCAATTTTTATACTGACTTCAAATATTGCGAGTAAGCACTAGATTGTTGGGAGAAACTTATTCTCTGTTGCGCGTAAGCGAACCTCCCCGAATACCATAAAATCTTCCTCAACTAGACACAACCTTCTCCGACACAATACCGTATAATATACTTAGGTGATTATTCTATGTATAAATTTATAGTATTTGCACATGTATTGAGCGCAATTTTGTCTATTGGTCCGTTTTTTGTACTTTTTCCGTTATTAAATAGGATGAAACTCCAAAATAGAGAGGTGCTAGATTCACATTTAGAGGTGTTTCAGGCTGCTATCCGTATTGTGAAGCATGCAGGACATGTGCTTGTTGTATCTGGGATTTTGCTGATGTGGCAAGGAAATTGGCCGTGGTCGACGTCGTGGGTCATTATGACGATTGTTGTAATGGTGAGTTCGATCGTTTTTCTGGCACGAGCTTTTAAGCCGAATATTCGATTGTTTCGGGATGAGAAGATAGATTTGAATACGCTTGTAGTAAAATTACGTCGCTCTGTTTGGCTCTATATTTTATTGTTACTCATCATGCTTTGGTTTATGGTAGCCAAGCCGAATCTATGGTGAATATTTGCCTTCCTGTGTCTATAGGAGGGCTTTTTCTTTGCAAATTAATACACTTGGTTGCTCTTAGGTCAAAATTGGTTGCTTCTTCATAAAAATTAGTTTCCCTTAGCTTAATTTTGTTATTTAATAGAAAATAATTCCACTCGCCCCTCCTCCAAATAGTAATCCAATAACTCATTAAAACACAGACAGATTAGCCCTTTGAGAACCTTTCTCACCGCCGATGTGAGGAGGTTTTTTATTTTGAACAAAAAATTCACAATTATTTTTCAAGCGTGTAAAGTGCGATATATCGCAAATGTAAACGATTACATAGAATATGAATATTCCAAACTAACAGATTATTTTAAAAAAGGGTGTTGACGGGGCATTTTAAAGGCGATATGATAACTACAATATATTAAATATTGTGAGAAAATTCACAAACTAAAAAAGACTAAAAATAGTCTGAAGCTGCAAAGCTAAACGCTAGATAAGCGGTAAGTATAGGAGCGATTGAAATTGAGAAGTGACATGATTAAAAAAGGTGTAGACCGTGCCCCACACAGAAGTTTACTTTATGCAACTGGGGTCAAAACAAAAGATTTAGATAAGCCATTTATTGGCGTTTGTAACTCCTATATTGATATTATTCCAGGCCATATGCATTTGAATAAATTTGCAGAGGTCGTTAAAGAAGCAATACGTGAAGCTGGCGGAATTCCATTTGAGTTTAACACGATTGGTGTTGATGATGGGATTGCAATGGGACATATCGGGATGAGGTATTCACTTCCGAGTCGTGAACTGATTGCAGATTCAGCGGAAACGGTTATTAATGCCCACTGGTTCGACGGTGTGTTTTACATTCCAAACTGTGACAAGATCACTCCAGGAATGTTAATGGCAGCAGTAAGAACAAATGTCCCATCTGTTTTTGTATCAGGTGGTCCGATGGAAGCTGGTACTTCAGCTGACGGAAAACAACTTTCACTTACTTCCGTTTTTGAAGGTGTTGGTTCTTATAAATCAGGTGGAATGACAGCAGAACAACTACTAGACATCGAACAAAATGCATGTCCAACATGTGGTTCATGTTCAGGGATGTTCACAGCTAACTCGATGAACTCTTTAATGGAAATGCTAGGGTTGACACCTCCGGGTAATGGAACAATTGTTGCTACATCCGACGAGCGTCATCGCCTTATTAAAGAAGCAGCACAACATCTTGTCAGAATGATAAAAGAAGATATTAAACCGCGTGATTTAGTCACGAAAGAAACAATTGACGATGCATTTGCACTAGACATGGCGATGGGTGGTTCTACTAATACGGTACTACATACATTAGCTATCGCACATGAGGCAGAAATCGAATACGACGTGAAAGAGATTAATGAAGTAGCGAAGCGTGTTCCTTATTTATCGAAAATTATGCCAGCTTCTGATTACTCGATGCACGATGTTCATCTTGCAGGAGGAGTCAGTGCCATTATAAAAGAACTTTGCGAAATTCCAGGAGCGGTTCATCCGGATCGTATGACGATTACAGGTAAATCACTCTATGAAAATGTAAAAGATTCTGAGATTACTAATGATCAAGTCATACGTCGAAAAGAAAATCCATATAGTCCTGTAGGTGGCTTATCCGTCTTATTCGGAAATATTGCACCTGAAGGCGGAGTTATTAAAGTCGGCGCAGTGGATCCTTCTATAAAAGAGTTTACTGGAAAAGCAATTGTCTTTGATTCACAGGAAGCTTCTCAAGAAGCAATTGATAACGGTACGGTTAAAGAAGGTCATGTAGTGGTTATTCGCTACGAAGGCCCAAGAGGCGGACCGGGAATGCCGGAAATGCTCGCTCCAACTTCAGCGATTCAAGGTCGTGGATTAGGAACGAAAGTGGCACTCATTACAGACGGTAGATTTTCAGGTGCATCAAGAGGAATTTCCATTGGACATATTTCTCCAGAAGCAGCTGATGGTGGACCGATCGCGTTAGTCGAAGATGACGATATTATCGTAATTGATTTGACTAATAGAACAATAGAGTTGCAGGTTAGTGAAGAAGAATTGGCAGATAGAAGAGCTAAACTTCAACCATTTGAACCGAAGATTAAAAAAGGTTATTTAGCAAGATACTCGAAGCTCGTAACATCTGCTAGTACAGGCGGAGTTATGAAAATCTAAGAAGATAATAATAGAAATCTATGATGAGGCAAAAGTTAAGGGAACCTTGTATTTACAGAGAGCCGGTAGCGCTGGGAGCCGGCAATACAACCTTTAGCGACATCCCCTCGGAGTGAAGTGTTGAATGGGAAACCTATTAGATACTTCCGGGTGTAGTACTACTGACTACTCTCGTTAAAAATGGACAGTTGGCTGTTTTGGTTGGTTGTCTGCGAGGTAGCGGTTGCGCTGCGAACTAGGGTGGTACCATGAAAAGAATTTCATCCCTATACAAAAGAACGATAGTTTTTTTGTGTGGGGTGAAATTCTTTTCTTTTTCTATAAATAACATGTAAGAAAGTAAGACTTGTCTATTCAGTTACTGTCTAGACTCCAGGCGCCTGCCGCTCGAGGTCGAATGTCAATTTCCTGCGGTGGCTGAGGAGCTGCCTCCTCGGAAATCGCCATTCGCTCGTCGCGGCAAAGCGGGCGCCTTACGCTTTTCTGTGACACTGGACGATTTGATCAAAAGGAGGAAATTATGATGAAGATGACTGTTGAAGAAACAGAACAAATGTATGAAGAGCCCGAAGCCTCGGCAGCTCCGAAGCAATTGGATGGTGCAGATGTTTTAATTGAAACATTAAAAAAGCACCAGGTTGAAGTAGTTTTTGGTTATCCAGGTGGAGCCGTATTACCGATTTATGATGCGCTACACAAAAACCCGATCAGACATATTTTAGCGCGTCATGAGCAAGGAGCAATCCATGCAGCGGAAGGATATGCACGAGTTTCTGGAAAAGTAGGAGTAGTCATTGCAACAAGTGGCCCGGGAGCAACAAATGTTGTCACAGGGATTGCGGATGCAATGATGGATTCGATTCCACTCGTTGTTTTTACAGGGCAAGTTGCAACAACGGTGATTGGAACAGATGCTTTCCAAGAGGCGGACATCATCAGTATTACACAACCAATTACAAAACATAATTACCAAGTAAAAGATGTAGCAGATTTACCAAGAATAGTTAACGAAGCTTTTCATATTGCTTCCACAGGTCGTCCAGGACCAGTCGTCGTAGATATTCCGAAAAACATGGCTACAGGGATTTTTAGTCCAACTGATGAAACAACTGGGGAAGTAAATCTTCCAGGTTATCAACCGACGACAACACCGAACTTTTTACAAATTCAAAAAGCAGCAAATGCTATTTCGACGGCGAAACAACCGCTTATCTTAGCTGGTGCAGGTGTATTATTTGCAAAAGCATCCGATCAATTAGTGGAGCTAGCTGAGAAATATCAAATTCCTGTAACGAACACTTTACTCGGTTTAGGAACAATTGAAGGAAATCATCCATTATTTATCGGGATGGCAGGGATGCACGGCACATACACAGCAAATATGGCGATTCAAACCTGTGATCTACTGATTAACGTTGGAGCTAGATTTGATGACCGTTTAACCGGAAACTTAGCTCACTTTGCACCTAATGCAAAAGTGATTCATATCGATATAGATCCTGCAGAAATCGGAAAAAATGTACCAACCGAAATTCCGATTGTCGCAGATGCAAAAGAAGCATTACTCGCGCTTCTAGAACAAAATGCTCCAAATGGCAATACGGCAGCGTGGTTAGAAAGCTTACAAATTAATCAAAAGGAATATCCGTTATTTTATGAAGCAAGTGAAGAAAAAGGTCTGCTTCCACAGCAAGTTGTAGAGCTCATTCACGAATATACAAACGGAGATGCAGTTGTTACAACGGACGTAGGGCAACATCAAATGTGGGCAGCGCAGTACTATAAATTTAATCACCCACATAACTGGGTAACATCTGGCGGACTGGGTACTATGGGCTTCGGTTTCCCGGCAGCAATTGGCGCACAGCTTGCAAAGCCAGAAGCAAAAGTAGTTTCCATCGTTGGAGATGCAGGATTCCAAATGACGCTGCAGGAATTGTCGCTACTTCAAGAAATGCGCATTCCGGTAAAAATAGTCATTTTGAACAACCAAGCACTTGGAATGGTTCGTCAGTGGCAAGAAACGTTCCACGGCGAGCGGTACTCACATTCTCTAATCCCTGTTCAACCAGACTTTGTGAAACTAGCAGCAGCTTACGATTTAAAAGGATATAAAATTGAATCGTACGAGGATGCAAAGGTTCAATTAAAAGAAGCACTAGAATCTGACGAACCGGTATTGATCGATTGCAGAGTAGTTCAAAAAGAAAAAGTATACCCAATGGTTGTACCAGGTACGGCACTACACGAAATGATTGGAGTGAAGCCAGAATGAAACGCATCATTACAGTAACCGTGATTAACCAAAGCGGCGTATTAAACCGCGTAACTGGCCTTCTCATGAAACGTCAGTTCAATATCGAAAGCATCACAGTAGGTCATACAGAACAACCGCAAATTTCTAAAATGACGTTTGTTGTAAATGTAGAAGACGAACAAAAACTAGAGCAACTTTTAAAACAATTACAAAAACAAGTAGATGTACTGAAAGTAAACGATATTACAGAAAAATCGATTGTCGTTCGAGAACTCGCACTTGTAAAAGTAGTCGCACCACCAACCGTAAGAGCAGAGATTAATAGTATTGTAGAACCTTTCCGAGCAGCAACAATCGACACTGGCAAAAATGTCGTGACATACCAAGTGACAGGTAATCCAGAAAAAATTGATGCATTTATCGATTTGCTCAAACCATACGGCATTAAAGATTTAACAAGAACGGGTGTTACGGCATTTGTAAGGGAAACCCAAAAAGTTCATACGCCGCAACTATCTATTTTGTAAGCAACACAAAAATTAGTAACAAAGTTTTATACTCTAATATAAATTAAAAAACAATCCTGAGGAGGAAATAACAATGGCTAAAATGTATTATAACGGAGATATCAACGAAGGACTTTTACAGGACAAAACAATCGCAATCATCGGGTACGGATCTCAAGGTCACGCACACGCACAAAACTTAAAGGATTCAGGCTTTAACGTAGTAGTAGGTATTCGTGAAGGGAAATCATTTGATCAAGCAAAAGAAGATGGATTAGAAGTATATTCTGTTAAAGAAGCGGCTGAAAAAGCAGACGTTATCATGATTTTATTACCAGATGAAAGACAAAAAGCGGTATACGAAGCAGAAATCGCACCAGCATTAACTGCAGGTAAATCATTAGTATTCGCACACGGATTTAACGTACATTTCGATCAAATCGTACCTCCAGCTGATGTGGATGTGTTCCTAGTTGCACCAAAAGGACCAGGACACTTAGTACGTAGAACATTTGAAGCAGGAGCAGGAGTACCAGGTTTATTCGCTGTATATCAAGATGCTACTGGTAACGCAAAAGAAACTGCCTTAGCTTATGCAAAAGGAATTGGAGCAGCTCGTGCTGGCGTTCTTGAAACGACATTTAAAGAAGAAACAGAAACAGATCTATTCGGAGAACAAGCAGTACTTTGCGGTAGTACAACTGCAATCGTAAAAGCTGGTTTTGAAACACTTGTAGAAGCAGGATACCAACCAGAACTTGCATACTTCGAAACATTACATGAACTAAAACTAATCGTTGACTTAATGTACGAAGGTGGCATGGCTACAATGCGTTCGTCTATTTCAGATACAGCTGAGTGGGGAGATTTCGTATCAGGACCACGTATCATTGATGCTTCTGTAAAAGATCGTATGAAAGACGTATTAACAGATATTCAAAGCGGTAAGTTTGCAAAAGAATGGATCGAAGAAAACGAAACTGACCGTCCAAAATATAACGCGATCAAAAAAGCAGAATCAGAACACCAAATTGAAGTTGTCGGTGCAAAACTTCGTGAAATGATGCCATTCATCAATGAAGGGAAAAAACAAGTGAAGAAAGAAGTGGTGACGAGTGCGCAAAATTGACATTTTTGATACAACGCTTCGTGATGGGGAACAATCCGCAGGGATCAATCTTAACACGCAAGAAAAATTAGAAATCGCTCGTCAGCTTGAAAAGTACGGAGTTTCCATTATTGAAGCAGGTTTTCCTGCTTCATCCCCTGGGGACTTTGAAGCGGTTAAACTAATTGCCGATACCGTGAAAAACTCGGTTGTTACGGGTCTTGCTCGTACGATTAAAGGTGATATTGAAGCAGCTTGGGGAGCATTGAAAGGTGGAGTACAACCACATCTTCACACATTTATCGCAACATCCCCGATTCATATGCAAACGAAGTTGAATAAAACACCGGAACAAGTGATTGAACTTGCAGTGGAATCCGTGAAATTGGCAAGAAAATATTTTCCGCTCGTACAATGGTCTGCAGAAGATGCGACTCGCTCGGATAAAGAATTTCTTGTCCGCATTATTAACGAAGTGATTAAAGCAGGAGCTACAACGATTAATATTCCAGATACAGTAGGTTATGCAACACCTATTGAATATGGCGCTTTATTTAAATACTTATCTGACAATGTTACTGGCATTGAAAAAGTGAAGCTTTCCGCTCACTGCCACGATGATTTAGGTTTAGCAACAGCAAATACACTTGCAGCGATTGAAAATGGTGCAACACAAGTAGAAGGTACGATCAACGGTATTGGTGAACGAGCTGGAAACGTAGCGCTAGAAGAAATTGCAGTTGCACTACATATTCGCAAAGACTACTACCAAACGGAATCCGGCATCGTACTAAAAGAAACGAAGCGCACGAGTCAACTTGTAAGTAAACTTACAGGAGTTGCAATTCAACCAAATAAAGCGATAGTAGGTAAAAATGCTTTCGCACATGAATCTGGTATTCACCAAGACGGCATGCTGAAAAATCCGGAAACGTATGAAATTATTACACCAGAATTAATCGGAGATGCTACTACCGAGCTTGTACTTGGAAAACATTCAGGTCGTCATGCATTTTCTAGTCGCGCAGTAGAAATGGGCTTCCATTTAAGTGATGAAAAACTAAATGCAGCGTTTGCCGCATTCAAGAAATTAGCAGACCGTAAGAAAGAAATTACGGAAGATGATTTATTTGTTTTATTGACCGATCAACAAGTAAAAACTTCGGAAGTGGAAGTGTATGAACTAGAAAGCGTGCAGGTACAGTACGGAACGTCTAATATTCCTACAGCTACAGTTCAAGCGAAAACTCCTTCTGGTCAAGTGGAGGTTGTATCGTCTACAGGTGCTGGTTCAGTGGAGGCAATTTTCAATACGCTAGAAAAGCTTGTGAATGGAAAAGTGCATATTATCGATTATCGTGTATCATCTGTTTCTAAAGGGAGAGATGCACTTGGTGAAGCCGTCATTAACTTAACTTTTAACGACGTCGTTTCAGTTGGACGCAACGCTTCCCAAGACGTATTAGAAGCTTCCGCAAAAGCGTATTTGAATGCCATCAATAGACAATTAATAAAAGCACATTATCAGGAAAGAGTGCCAGTAGTTCAATAATAAACGGGAGTGAATGAGATGGAAAAAACGATAACAGTATTACCAGGAGATGGAATCGGTCCAGAAGTAACAGAAGCAGCTGTTAAAGTGCTTCAGGCAATTGAGAAACGCTATAACCATACGTTTAACTTGCAATATGCTTTGATCGGTGGAGCGGCAATTGACGCTTGCGAAAACCCACTTCCAGAAGAAACGATTAACTTATGTAGCGAAAGTGATGCCATTCTCTTAGGCGCTGTTGGCGGGCCAAAATGGGATCAAAATCCATCTCATTTACGCCCAGAAAAAGGATTACTAGCGATTCGCAAACATTTCGGACTGTATGCAAATATTCGTCCGGTAAAAGCGATTCCTGCATTACTAGAAGCATCACCGCTTAAAAAGGAAATTGCAGAATCAGTAGATCTAGTCATTGTTCGTGAATTAACTGGCGGTTTATATTTCGCAGAACCACGTAAAAAGACAAAGGATTACGCACTAGACTCACTTGTATATACTCGTGAAGAAATTGAGCGAATCGTCGATACTGCTTTCCAGCTTGCTAGAAGCCGCCGAGGAAAACTTGCTTCTGTTGATAAAGCAAATGTACTGGATTCTAGTAAGTTATGGCGTGAAATTGTAGAAGAGAAAAAACAAGGCTACCCAGATGTAGAAGTGGAGCATATGCTTGTTGACTCGACTGCAATGAAATTGATTACAAAACCGGATGCATTTGATGTAATTGTAACAGAGAATATGTTCGGCGATATTTTAAGTGATGAAGCTTCCGTTATTACAGGTTCTTTAGGAATGCTACCATCTGCAAGCACAAGAGAAGACGGCTTCGGTTTATATGAACCAGTCCACGGATCTGCTCCTGATATTGCAGGACAAAACAAAGCAAACCCAGCAGCAACTATTCTGTCTGCAGCAATGATGCTGCGTGAAGCATTCCAAATGGAAACAGAAGCTGCAGCAGTAGAAGAAGCGGTATTTAATGTATTAAATGACGGTAACTTCACAGGTGATTTACAAGTAGAAGGCAAACGCGTTCTTTCAACTACAGAATGGACAGCAAAAGTATTAGAAGAATTAGACTCAGAATTTGTATCCGATAGCATTATGTTTACGTATGTCTAACCAAAAGGAGAGGGACTAAAATGGCAAAAACGATAATTGAGAAAATATGGGATGAACATGTAGTATATGAGGAAGAAGGTAAACCAGACCTTCTCTATATCGATTTACACTTACTCCATGAAGTGACATCTCCGCAAGCTTTTGAAGGGTTACGACTAAACAATCGCAAAGTTCGTCGTCCGGATCTTTGCTATGCTACGATGGATCATAATGTACCAACCCGTAATAGAGAACAAATTAAAGATGAAATTGCACGCAAGCAAATAAATACACTACAAGAAAACTGTGAAGAATTCGGTGTGCCACTTGCCAATATGGATCATCCAGATCAAGGAATCGTGCATATTATCGGACCTGAATTGGGTTTAACACAGCCAGGTAAAACAATCGTTTGTGGAGATAGCCACACATCTACACACGGTGCATTCGGTGCAATCGCTTTTGGTATCGGTACAAGTGAGGTAGAGCACGTACTTTCCACGCAAACCCTTTGGCAAGCAAGACCGAAAACAATGGAAATCAAAGTAACTGGAGAACTAGGTTTCGGAGTAGCAGCAAAAGATATCATTTTAGCGATTATTTCAAAGTTTGGTATCGATATGGGAACTGGTTATATCGTGGAATATACAGGCGAAGCTATTCGTAATCTATCGATGGAAGAACGTATGACAATTTGTAATATGTCCATTGAAGCGGGAGCGCGTGCTGGTTTAATCAGCCCGGATGCAACTACCGTGGAATTCCTAAGAGGTCGCGAACATGTGCCGACTGGGGAAGCTTTTGAAAAAGAAGCAGCTCGTTGGTTAGCATTAGCATCTGATGAGGGAGCAGTTTACGATAAAACAGTTGAAATTTCTGCAGACGAAATCGAACCTTTCGTTACCTGGGGTACAAATCCATCGATGGGTTCAGGTGTTTCAAACAATATCCCACTTACATCTGATTTCACAGAAGCAAGTGACAGAGCAGCACATGAAAAAGCACTTGCTTATATGGGTCTTCAAGAAGGAATGCCATTAACCGATATTGCTATTACCAATGTATTTATCGGTTCATGCACGAACGCTCGTCTAAGTGATTTGCGAACAGCAGCAAGCGTAATTGAAGGGCGTAAAGTCCATCCAACAGTAAAAGCAATTGTGGTTCCAGGATCACAAACTGTAAAAAAACAAGCTGAACAAGAAGGCATCGACAAAATCTTCCTTAATGCAGGATTTGAATGGCGCGAATCTGGTTGCAGTATGTGCCTAGCGATGAATGACGACGTTGTACCAGCTGGCGAACATTGTGCTTCTACATCCAACCGTAACTTCGAAGGTCGCCAAGGTGCAGGATCTAAAACACATCTGATGAGCCCAGCAATGGCAGCGGCAGCAGCAATCGAAGGACATATTGTAGATATTCGCAAGTTCCAACTAGTAAACGCGTAAGGAGGAAAAACGATGGAGCCTATTAATGAAGTAAAAAGTGTTGTTACCCCTTTATATCAAAAAAATGTCGATACCGACCAAATTATTTCAAAAGAATTTCTAAAAAGAATTGAGCGCACTGGTTTTGGCAAGTACTTATTTTACCACTGGCGCTTTGATGCAGAAGGAAATCCAAATAGTAAGTTTGTATTAAATGATGGGCGCTATAAAGATTCTACTATATTAGTAGCGCATGAGAACTTCGGATGTGGGTCTTCCCGTGAGCACGCTCCGTGGGCAATTTTGGACTATGGATTCCGTGTAGTAATCGCACCAAGTTTCGCAGATATTTTTTATAATAACTGCATGAAAAATGGAATTCTTCCTATTAAATTGGCTGTCGACGAAGTTGAAGCGATTTTAAGTAAGGAAGAATATAACGTAGAAGTGAATTTAGAAGCACAAACGGTAACAGGAGAGGACGGTGTCGTTTATTCATTCGACATCGATCCATATCAAAAGAAAATGCTTATAAATGGATGGGATGAAATTTCATTGACCTTCCAATATGAAGATCATATTAAAGCTTTTGAATTAAGAAAAGCGTAAGGTGACCGCTTGTCAGCGACAAATAGATGATGATTTTCGAGGAGGCAGTTCCTCAGCCACCGCAGAAAATTGACATTTGATCTCGAGCTGACGTCCCCTGAAGTCTAGACAGTGAAAAAAAATAGTAAATTAGGAGATGGTTTTGTTGGGAATTCATACGACACTGTAGGTTTATTGGAAGCATCTGTAAAAGTATCGGAGTTCGTTCACCGGACGCCGTGTAAAATGTCTACTACTTTTAATGAATGCACAGGAAAAAATGTTTTCTTGAAATTAGAGAACTTGCAAAAAACGGGTTCATTTAAAATAAGAGGCGCAATGAATAAAGTATCTCAGTTGTCGGAAGCAGAATGCGAGAAAGGATTAATCGCCGCTTCCGCAGGGAATCACGCTCAAGGAGTTGCGTACGCTGGGAAAGCACGCAATGTGCCAGTCACGATCTTCATGCCAATCGGAACGCCTGAAACAAAGGTAAATGCCACAAAAGGTTATGGGGCTACCGTAAAGTTAGTCGGACAAAATTTCGACGAAGCCTATGTTGCAGCAAGGGAAGAGCAGCTTCGAACAGGAGCAACATTCATCCATCCCTTCGATGACTTAGCTGTTATCGAAGGCCAAGCGACAGTAGCGATGGAAATGCTGCAGCAACGTCCAGAAATTGATACGATTGTCGTTCCAGCCGGTGGGGGAGGACTTTTAGCAGGCACATTACTTGCAGTGAAATCGACTCGTCCTGATATTCGGGTAATCGGCGTTCAATCGGCCAATTCCTCTGCCATGGTAACTGCATATAAAGGCAAAAACGGAGGACTCATCCCGTTTCAAGGCAAAACGATTGCAGAAGGGATCAACGTGAAAGTACCAGGAAAGCTGACAACCCAAATTATTCATTCCCTCGTAGATGACATGATCACAGTATCCGAAGGAGAAATTGCATCCGCAATCCTTTTCATGCTCGAACGGGAAAAAATACTTATTGAAGGTGCAGCAGCCGCAGCAGTATCGGCAGTGTTGAACCACCACATGCCATCCGCATCACGAAACGTAGGAATCATCGTAAGCGGAGGAAACTTCGACATTAGTAAACTCGCCGAATGTCAGCAAATGTCGTTCCAAGTACCATTAGCAAAATAAACTAGAGCAGAAACCACTAGTCTTTATGTAGGCTAGTGGTTTTTGTGTAGATTTAAAATGCATGGAATAGTCATCTTGTGATTCTAAGAGTGTATCTTGCGTTTTGCAGAAGCTAGTTTGCGACTCATCGTTCCTATCTTGGGATTCAGCCACCCAATCTTGCGATTTTCCCATCCTGAAACTGCATTATCTAATTTCATTTCAAAATAAAAGTATACTACCTTGACTTTCATTAGTAACTAAAATATAATTACTTACGAAAAGTAACTTAAAAAGGAGAATGTTAAATGAAATATCATAATAAACCATACACTTTCGTGGAACTAGTTGAATTAAAAGTTATGAACTTAGAAGCATCTCTTACATTTTATAAAGAAGTAGTTGGATTCAAAGTTCTAGAAAAACAAGAAAACAAAGCACTTCTAACAGCGGATGGGAAAACAGCATTGCTTTCCCTCGAACAACGACCAGACTTCGAACCAAAGACCCAAAAAACTACTGGTCTATATCATTTCGCATTATTACTTCCTTCTCGTGCGGATCTAGGTGCGGTTTTAAAACATTTTATCGAAATCAATATTCGTGTTGGAGCAGGAGATCACTTAGTAAGTGAAGCGCTTTACTTAAATGACCCAGATGGTAATGGCATCGAAATTTACAGCGACCGTCCAGATACGGATTGGAAATGGAATGGGGAACATGTTGCAATGGATACCCTTCAAATCGATGCACAAAGTATTTTAGCAGAAGGCGCAAGTACTAAATGGGAAGGTCTACCTGCAGGCACTGTAATGGGACATATTCATTTACATGTTGCGGATTTACAAGCTGCAGAAAAATTTTATAATGCATTAGGGCTTGAAGTTGTTACTCCTTATCCAGGTGCATTATTCATGGCAACAGGGAAATACCATCACCATATCGGTATGAACACATGGGCTGGCGAAGGAGCACCAGCTGCTGCCGAAAATATTGTTGGACTTGAAGCTTTTACTTTGGTTTATCCAAGCACGGAAGTATTGAATACCGCAATCGAAAACTTGAAATCAATTGAGGCACCTATTATAGAAGAAAACGGTATGTACATCACAAAAGACCCATCACAAAATAAAATCAAATTAATCGTTAAGTAAATGGCAAAAAGAGTGTCTCTCTATCTTGGGACACTCTTTTTCTTTAAAATAATATCTTGGTAAACACTCTCCACAATGCGCTTCAATCTTCTCCCTCTATAACACCTAAATTTTTTACCAAGCCTATACATATTGGCTTCACTTTTCGCAAATTCTTTCTTCTCTCAATATCTCTCCCTTTTTCTCTATTTTTGTATATCGACAAAATTTTCTTTTGAACAGCTACTCGGTCGATTTTTGTCTGACAATTTGTCAGTATTCGACAATATAAGAGCGTTTTGCTGAAGAAAGAGATATATTGGCGAATCGGTCGAAACTTTGTTTTTTATATGTGAAATATTGATAAACGAAGTGAGCGGATATAGGAAAATAGATTGTACAAAAATACTTTGTACTGTTTTATATATTCTCGGTAATTGCCTAAATCTTCTTATTGTAAAGCTTGTGTTAAGTTTATAAAAACGCCCTCTTTTTTAAGAAGAAATATGCTATATTTCCTTTTGGGAGGTCTCATTACCTATGAATAAATGGTCTAGTATACCACTGCGAACGAAGTATTTAATAGCAATTTTTAGTTCTTTTCTCTTATTCGGCGTTATGACAGTATTATTAATTATTCAAGTGATTCACAATCAAAACCTGTCCGATAAATTAGAGATATCCTCAGAAAATGTCGAGAACGCAGATATTATGCGTGCAGAGGTAGCTAGTTTATACATAGCAATTTCGCTCTTTGCGGGAGATCCATTAGAGGAATTCGACAAAGATTATGAAGCGAAGAAAACAAATCTGGCACAGTTAGTACCGACTGCCAGTAAGCGGATGGCGCACATAGATTGGGAAGATTTCACGCAGACATTAGACGGCATCCAGACAACTTTTGAAAACAATTTAAAAAGCTCCGTTGTCAACAAAGAAAATGTTGCAAAACGCCGACAACTGCAATCGATTAATGAGAAGTATAATGTGTTAATAGACATGCTGAATGCTACAAGAGAGCAAGAGTCGAATAATCGGGAATTAATAATAGATGAAATGAATGCAAGTCAGCAAAATACGATTGTCATAGTCGTTGCTTCATTCCTAATAGCTGGTTTATGCTCGATTATTTTATTGTTACTGACGAATCGCCAAATAAGAAATCAATTAACGAGTGTTGCATCATCAGCAAAAGAGATTTCAAAAGGAAATCTACTTGCACAGCCCATACATATTTCGACAAAGGATGAAATTGGCGAAGTATCAATGGCGATGAATGAAATGAAAAACAATTTAACCGAAATGGTTCAAATGATAAAACTCACTGCAGAGAAGCTAAATATAGATAGTACAACATTAAAGGAATACTCTGCGGAAACCGTGACAAGTTCTAACACAGTGCAAATGGCTATAAATGAGGCTAGCATAAGTATGCTAGAGCAAAAAGAAGCATCGATTGGAATTCGAGCATTTCTAGAGGAATTTTCAAGAACTTTTGAGAATGTATCTGAAAAAGCTGTTGCTTTAAATAACCATGCCTCATTTGCAGTGGAAGTAGCAGATGCAAGCGCAGATGCGATGAAGAAAGCAGCGGCAGAAGCGGCACATTTGCGCTCCTTATTTAAAGCGGCAGATAAAGAGAGAAAATTGTTACAAGAGCGCACAGAAGAAATTGCCAGAATGACCTCTATTGTCCAATCTATTTCCAAGCAAACAAATCTTCTTGCGTTAAATGCAGGTATTGAAGCTGCAAGATCTGGTATACATGGAAAAGGATTCGCCGTAGTTGCAGAAGAGGTAAAAAAACTGGCGGATGAAGTGTCTGTCACAGCAAATACGATTAACAGCATCTCTACATCTATTTCACACCAGGGACATGAAATGGAGATCGTCTTTGCAGAAGGGCTCTCTACATCCAAAAATAATGCGACATCTTTCCAGTTATTACATGAAAAATTTGACACAATCGTTTCGTTTATACGAGAGTCCAAAAACCAAAATAATCATATGACAGATTCTATTAAGACAATTGAGCAGGAAAAGAATATGTCAGAAAAACTCATTTTTGAGTTAACGGAATCTATTGAATCTAATACAACACAAATGGAAGAAACGGTGCAATTACTAGTAGCAAATCTAGAAACTATTGAATCATTATCAGCATTAATTAGTGATATTAGCGAACAAGCAACTATTCTAGAAGCATCTACCGCACGTTTCGTTATATAACTAGAGCATAAAAAGTCTCTTTTCGGGACTTTGTGGACTTATTTTCATTTAATAGAGTCGTATTTTATAGATTTGTAATATAATTGTTACACAATTGTAAAATAAAGAGGTTATAAAGCGTGTTAAGATGGGTATAGAAAATTTTCTGAAAACTCTAGCTGCCCGGAGGAACATAATGAATTACAAATCTATGTCGCAAAAAGTCATTGCAATATTCGTATTATCTATACTTTTAGTTACAGCACCATTCGCAGGAAGTACTGAAGCAGCAAGTTCAGTAGACTCAAAAGAATTAGTAGCAACAGCTAAAAACTTAATAGGGACTAAATACCGCAGTGGTGGTACTACGAAAGCAGGATTTGATTGCTCAGGATTTGTAGGATATGTATACGAAGGATTAGGAATCAGTCTTCCTCGCAGTTCATCAGGTATGCATGCAACCGGTTCAAAAGTGGACAAGGCTGATTTAATATCAGGGGACTTGGTTTTCTTTAATACATCTGGTAAAGGTGTTTCACATGTTGGTATATACATAGGCGACGGTAAGTTTATCCATTCATCGACTTCAAAAGGCGTGAAAATTGATAAATTGAACGACCCAGCTTATTGGGGCAAACGCTATGTTGGAGCTAAACGAGTGACGGATGTAACCGTAGCTACAAACAAATAAACATATAAACAAACGTTCTATCGTATAATTTACGGTAGAGCGTTTTTTTCTTCTCCAGGCATATTATCTATTCACAAAAATATTTGAAAAAAGTAATTCCGTTCGTCATAATGGAGTAAAAACGACCCATAGTAAGGGGGAGAGAAAATATGCAATACAAAAGAAAAGAATCCTTCCGCTATACCTTTACTGAACCGTGCAAAGCTACTTTTCGATTAATAAAAGATGCACATGGACTAACTGAAAAAGAAATATCTAATAAGGGTATCTGTGAAATTATCGACATCAGTCCACATGGTTTGAAAATTTTTACGGAGTTTTCCATTGCAATTGACAAACAAATTCATGTAGAAATTAATTTTACGTTAGACGAATCACCGATCGATTTAGTAGGCGAATTTGTCTGGTCTCATCGGAAGATAAATGGATATGAGTATGGTATTAACTTACCCGAGGATACTTATACGGAGCAATTCATTATTAATGAATTAAAAAATGTGCGTAGAAAATCGCTGGACATGAGAAAGTAAAGAATATTACACCATTCGACAAAAAATAAATAAAATCTTAAAAGTAAGAAGGATATTTCGGATGGGATGTTGAATCCTATATATAGAGTTAAATTTAAAGGAGGAGTTTTCATGCTAAACTTTAACATTCGTGGGGAAAATATTGAGGTGACTCCTGCAATTCGAGATCATGTTGAAGGGAAAATTGATAAAGTAGCCCGTTATTTCAACGAAGAAATCGAAGCAACAGCCAATGTCAATTTAAAGGTGTACAATGACAAGCAAACGAAAGTAGAAGTAACGATTCCTATGAAAAATTTAACATTACGAGCAGAAGAGCGCCATTCAGATATGTACGCTGCTGTAGATCTAATCGTAGACAAGCTGGAAAGACAAATACGTAAATATAAAACAAAAGTAAATCGTAAATTCCGTGAACGAGAAGGGGTCGCTACTTTCTTTTCGACCGTGGATGCACCAGACGCGCAAGTGGAGCAATCAGATGAAGAGGCATACAATATCGTTCGCACAAAGCAGTTCGATTTAAAACCAATGGATCAGGAAGAAGCAGTATTACAAATGAATATGCTTGGCCATAATTTCTTCATCTTCACAGATGCAGAATCAGATGGAACAAACATCGTTTACAAACGTAAAGACGGCAAATACGGTTTAATCGAAACAAACTAAATAAAACAATCAACTCTCCTCGATTTTCGAGGAGAGTTTTTTATGGTTAGATAACTATAGAAGATTTAGACATGTGGTTAATTTTTTTTAATGAGTCTGCACTGTTAAGTAAGCAATTATGTTGGATTGTAGCGAAAGGGCGGCGACTCCAGCCGGAAAAGCTTGAGCTGAAGACCCTGGACTGAGCCTAGCGAAGGAAGCGGCTGAAGCCAAGCCGGCGGAAAGCGCGTCCTGCAGCGAAAATCCTAGCGGACACTCATTTAACTAACTACCGCACAGTCTCCCTATACCACGATTAAAACCAAACATAATACAGTTTTCAGTTTTCAATGTAGAGATTTACCCAATAAATGGATTTGACTAATCAAATACTCAATATAAGCAACCAATTCTATCTTTTAAGCAATCAACTGATCGACAAAAGCAACCATTTCTCAGAGAACAGAGTTCCCTTGTTGTGAAACACTGATTTCTTCAAGCAATTATGTATAATTTAGTGGATATTCGCAATATTTATGGCCAATCTTATCTAGATACACACAAGCGAACACTTTTGGCCGTAGCACGCCAAAGCCGCATGAGCCGAAGTCAGGAGACCCACTCGGGCGAAGCACGAGTTGGCTCATGCGAGGTGCGGCAAGTGCGAAGGTTCAGTGGCCATTTTTTACCGCGCAGTTTCTTTAATAGGTGCGTTATTCTATTTTATCGTTTCCATGAGCTAAATTGTGCAGGACCATCCTACGCCCAGCAACATCAGCAATGAACACGACAAATCCCCTCCTGAAAGCGACAATTTTATAACGCAATTAATAACTCTTAAAGAGCTCTCTCTGCCAATTGTAAATTTGCTTATTTGCTTCAGTTTCTATCGGATGGTAAAATGGGGAGTAAGACTAAATGGGAAGTGAAAATAGATGCTTGGTGTATTAAATAAAGTATTCGATTTAAATAAACGTGAAATTAAACGATTAGAAAAAATAGCAGATCGTGTGGAAGCCTTGGCTTCGGAAATGGAAGCGAAATCGGATGAACAATTAGCTGCTAAAACAGAAGAATTCCGAGGACGTTACGAAAAAGGCGAAATGTTAGATCAATTGCTGCCTGAAGCATTTGCGGTAGTACGTGAAGCGGCTAAGCGTGTGCTTGGAATGTTTCCTTTCCGCGTGCAAATCATGGGGGCAGCTGCGCTTCATGAAGGAAATATTGCAGAGATGAAAACAGGGGAAGGGAAAACCCTTACTTCTACCATGTCTGTATATTTAAATGCAATTCCAGCACTTGGAGCTCATGTAGTAACAGTCAATGAATATTTATCAAGTCGTGATGCTGCAGAAATGGGACAACTGTATAATTTCTTAGGCTTGACTGTTGGATTGAATTTAAATTCATTATCAAAAGAAGAAAAGCGCGAAGCATATGCGGCGGATATTACGTATTCGACGAATAATGAGCTTGGTTTTGATTATTTGCGCGATAATATGGTGCTATACAAAGAAGATAAAGTACAACGTCCACTTCATTATGCAGTAATCGATGAGGTTGACTCTATTTTAATTGATGAAGCGAGAACACCATTAATTATTTCGGGACAAGCAAATAAAGCGGCATTATTGTACAAGCAAGCAAATGCATTTGTTCGTACACTTATCATTGAAACGGATTATACGTATGAAGAATCTACAAAAGGCGTTACGCTAACAGACGTTGGGGTAGAAAAAGTAGAAAAAGCATTTAATATTGAGAACTTGTTTGATTTGACACATGTTCGTTTAAATCATGCGATCAATCAATCATTGAAAGCACATGCTTCCATGCATTTAGACGTGGACTATGTTGTACAAGATGGGGAAGTTGTGATCGTTGACTCATTCACAGGTCGTCTGATGAAAGGTCGTCGTTATAGTGACGGTCTACACCAAGCGATTGAGGCAAAAGAAGGATTAGAAATTCAAAATGAATCAATGACCATGGCAACGATTACGTTCCAAAACTTTTTCCGTATGTACGATAAGTTATCTGGTATGACTGGTACGGCGAAAACAGAGGAAGAGGAATTCCGTAATATTTATAATATGAACGTTATTGCGATTCCAACGAACCGTCCGATTGCAAGGGATGACCGTGCAGATTTAATCTATGCTTCGATGAACGGTAAATTTGAAGCAGTCGCAGCAGATATTGCAGAACGAAATCAAAAAGGTCAACCTGTTTTAATCGGTACTGTTGCAATTGAAACCTCTGAAATTATTTCCAAATTGTTAACCAAACATGGTATTAAGCATAATGTATTAAATGCGAAAAACCATGAGCATGAAGCGGAAATTATTGCAACTGCTGGACACCTAGGTTCTGTAACGATCGCGACAAACATGGCTGGTCGTGGTACGGATATTAAACTTGGCGACGGTGTTTTAGAAGCTGGTGGTTTAGCTGTAATTGGTACAGAGCGTCATGAATCACGCCGAATTGACAATCAGCTACGTGGACGTGCTGGTCGTCAAGGAGATCCAGGGGTGACGCAATTCTATCTTTCAATGGAAGATGAGTTGATGCGTCGTTTCGGTTCAGACAATATGCGTAATATGATGTCTAAACTAGGAATGGATGATTCACAGCCAATCCAATCGAAAATGGTTTCTCGTGCGGTAGAATCCGCTCAAAAACGTGTAGAAGGTAATAACTTCGACTCACGTAAACGCTTATTGCAATATGATGATGTTTTACGTCAGCAACGTGAAATTATTTATAAAGAGCGAAATGAAGTACTAGAAACTGAAAATATGCGTGCACTTGTAGAATCGATGATTTTCGGTGCAATCGATCGTTTAGTAGGTTCTAATACTGCTTCAGACAATAAAGCGGAATGGACTCTAAAAGGAATAGTAGATTACGTACAAGCGAATTTACTGCCAGAAGGTGTCATTTCACTAAGCGACTTGGAGAACCTTTCACCTGAAGAGATGATCGGAAAATTAAAAGAAGAAGTTATTCGCTTCTATGATGCAAAAGAGGAAGAAATGACTCCAGAGCGCATGCGTGAATTTGAAAAAGTTGTATTACTTCGTTCGATTGACTCTAAATGGATTGACCATATCGATGCAATGGATCAGCTTCGTCAAGGTATTCATTTACGTGCATACGGGCAAAATGATCCACTTCGTGAATATCAAAGTGAAGGATTCGCTATGTTTGAGGCAATGGTCGATGCTATCCAAGAAGATGTTGCGAAATATGCAATGAAAGCAGAGATTCGAAATAATCTTGAACGGGAAGAAGTAGCAAAAGGGCAAGCGGTAAATCCAAAGGAAGACGGAGGACCCGTTAAGAAAAAACCAGTTCGCAAGGATGCAGCAGTAGGACGTAATGACCTATGCCCATGCGGAAGCGGGAAGAAATTTAAAAACTGTCACGGAACAGGACAGTAATCAGGAAAGTCGGAGGAATAAAGAATATGGTTGAAATAGCAGTAGTAAGAAATGAATTGGATCGAACAGCAGGGAAATTAGAAGACTTTAGGGGGTCTCTTTGACTTAGAAAACAAAGAGGTTCGCATACAAGAATTAGAGGAGTTAATGACATTTCCTGACTTCTGGGACGATGCACAGGCTGCCCAAAAAATAATTAATGAAATGAACGCACTGAAAGCTATTGTAGAACAATACACGGATCTCGTATCTACGCAAGAAAACTTAGAAATGACATTGGAACTTCTTAAAGAAGAACCAGATGATGAATTACAAGAAGAACTTGGCTCGGAACTGAAAGAGTTCACAAGTGCACTAGGTGACTTTGAGCTACAAATGCTATTAAGTGAAGAATACGATAAGCATAATGCAATTTTAGAATTGCATCCAGGTGCTGGCGGTACCGAGTCACAAGACTGGGGTTCTATTTTGCTTCGTATGTATCAGCGATGGGCTGATAAACGCGGATTTAAAGTAGAAACGCTCGATTATTTACCTGGTGATGAAGCGGGTATTAAATCGGTCACTTTACTTATAAAAGGGCATAATGCTTATGGCTATTTAAAAGCTGAAAAAGGTGTCCATCGCCTTGTACGTATTTCTCCTTTCGATTCATCTGGCCGCCGTCATACATCATTCGTTTCCTGTGATGTTATGCCCGAGTTCAATGATGAGATTGAAATTGAAATTCGTAACGAAGATTTGAAAATTGACACATACCGTGCAACAGGTGCTGGTGGTCAGCATATTAATACGACGGATTCAGCGGTTCGTATTACGCATTTACCAACGAATACGATTGTTACTTGCCAAACGGAACGTTCACAGATTAAAAACCGTGAGCATGCGATGAAATTATTGAAATCGAAATTGTATCAATTGAAAATCGAAGAACAAGAAGCGCAACTTGCAGCAATCCGTGGAGAACAAAAAGAAATCGGATGGGGAAGTCAGATCCGCTCTTATGTTTTCCATCCATACTCGATGGTAAAAGATCATCGTACAAATGAAGAAAGCGGAAATGTTCATGCAGTAGTTGATGGTGAAATAGATCCATTCATCCATGCATTCTTACGTTCACGCATAAATTAATAGACGAAAAATACCCCGATGTTATAATAAAATAACAAAGGGGTATTTTTATATTATTAAAAAATAAGAGGAGAAAGTGGCGTGGAATAAATGGATATGAATGAGTTAAAGAAAAATGATTTAGTAAAGAAAAACTTTATTATGTTTTTAGCTTATAGTCTAGCAGGTAGTTTAGGTTTTATTGCTCAAGTAGCATTAAAAGCTGAAAAAGGGATATTAATATCCATCGGTGTACCTTTGTTAATTGCCATTATTTTTTTTATCGTATCCAAAAAAGTACAAGCCATTTCTACGGCTTTTCCGTTTATTCTTCTCTTTGCTGCAGGTGTAACCGCTGTTGGCACGAGTGTCTTGAATGAAGTAAGTATCGGTACCATTGTACTCGCTTTATTTATTTTAGTTGTAGGTGGGTTACATAATACGCAAGGTGTATTCGTTTTTGGGTATGTTTTATCCTTACTAGCAGTTATTGTCAATGTTTTATTAGACGAGAAAGGATTGTTAGCAGATCAAGCAGCGAATGTGTTTCTCGTGCAGTTTATAATGGCATTAGGTATTTTCCTACAAGTAAGACAAAGTAAATTATTATTTAAAAATGTGGAAAGTAACGCGGAAACAGCGATAGTGAAAGCAAATGAAGAAGCCGCACTAGCGCAAAGACTGGAAACGGCTGTTTCGATTATTACTTCCAATTTAGAACAAATACGTACTAATACTTTTTCTGCAAACAATGCTCAACAGGAAATGCTTACGGCTGTAGGGGAAGTGAGTATTAGTTCACAAAGGCAAGCCGATCATGTAGGGGATATTGTGAAAAATACAGAAGCGACGTCTACTTCTGTAAAACAAATAGTGAAAAAACTATCTTCCATTGTTCAACAAGCAGATGTCGCGGCGAAAAATGCATCCAATGGATCGCTAGAAATGGAAAAGATGAAAGAAGACATTGACCGATTTACTGTATTCTTTGTAGAACTAAATAAAAACTTCCATGAGCTATCCGAAAAAATAAAAGAAACAAATACATTTGCAAATGCGATTCGTCAAATAACCGAGCAAACGAATTTACTCGCATTAAACGCATCTATCGAAGCTGCAAGAGCAGGTGAGCAAGGAAAAGGATTTGCAGTAGTTGCAGAAGAAATACGAAAATTAGCTGGTGTAACCAATCAAACATTAGAAAAAATTGATGGCAACTTAGATGAGGTAAATAAATACAATCATACAACTATGCAAAAACTTGAAAACGGTGTAACTCAAATTTATAGCCAAGTGCAAACTGCAGATAAATCGAATAAATCCTTTAATGAATTATTCGAGATGATGCAAGTGCTACAAAAAGAATTAGTCCATTTGTCCGCGGATGTAGAACTGATTTCTAAAAACAGTGAAGCAATCAGTACGAGCACCAATGATTTTGCAGCAATTATTGAAGAAAGCACTGCTACTGTGGAAGAACTGAATGCAACTCTTCTCGATATTACAGAAGACCAGCAATCAATTGCAAAATATATTGATGAAACCTATGCAGAAGCACAAAATATTAATAGATAGAAGAGAAAGATGCCTTAAAATTAGGGCGTCTTTTTAGAATAATTTGGTATTTTTTATAGGGATTTCCTTATACTAGAATGCAAAAAGCCCTGGCTTTCACTTCTTAAACGGAACTCTTGTAATGGCTGCAACTAGCTAAATGCCATAAGATGTGTTAGTTGAGCGTGTAGCGAAAGGCACAATCTAATAACAGGCTCCTAGTTTTAAAACGGTTCTAGATCGTTTTGAGCTTGGGGCTTTCTTCATTGAGAGGGGAAATTATATGCTCCAAGGCTTGTCGATCAGTATAGGGAAACTGCGCGGTAGAATGTTTTATTAAGTGACCGCTAGAATTTTCGCTGCAGGTGGACGCTTTCCGCGGGGGCGGGTGGTGAGCCTCCTCGTCCTAACGCTCCTGCGTGGTCTCACCTGTCCCGCTTAATCCCGTCGGAGTCGCCACCT
Source organism: Psychrobacillus lasiicapitis (assembly GCF_006861795.1). GTDB lineage: Bacteria > Bacillota > Bacilli > Bacillales_A > Planococcaceae > Psychrobacillus > Psychrobacillus lasiicapitis. Next base: position 76,835 of record NZ_VDGH01000002.1, read on the forward strand.
TCCGCTACAATCAATGGGAATTTCTTTCTAATAAAGTGCTTGCATTTAGCAGGAAAAAGTTCGAATTACTCAACCATAACATCTCTTAAGCATTATTGCTTTTAAAAGTAAATTGATTGAAATTGGTAAAGCTGAGTAGTTAGCTAATATGGTGGATTGTAGCGAAAACGTCCGCCCTGTAGCGGAAATCCAAGCGTCCACTTCATTCAACTCACTACCGCACAGTATCCCTATTATGTGCGACAGACATCGCCATATCGGGGCAGACACAATCTCTTGCGATTTCCTTCATTACTTTAGTCGATTAAAACGATATTTTGCTGAAGTTCACAAATGTTGTTTCTGTTGTTATACTAATGCCATCTATGACAACGAAAGAGGATATTTAATGGAAACTAATCACAGACTACATAAAGAACTACCTCCAATAGTGGAGCATGGCAAAGATTATATATTCGTAATTATTGGTGCGGCGATTATTGCAATTGGCTTTAATGTTTTTTTATTGCCTAACCAAATTGCTTCCGGTGGAGTTAGCGGTATAAGCACTATTTTAAAGGGCGTTTTTGGATGGGAACCTGGGATTGTGCAATATGCTTTTAATATTCCCCTATTTATCGCAGGTTTAATCTTTTTAGGTGCGAAATTTGGCATAAAGTCATTTGTTGGAACATTAACATTGCCAGCGGTTGTTTTGTTAACTTCTAGTTGGGAACCTTGGACAAATAATCCTTTATTAGGTGCATTGTTTGGCGGGATTGCAGTAGGTCTTGGACTAGGAATTGTGTTCCGTGGAGGAGCCTCTACCGGAGGAACTGATTTGGCAGCACAAATTATTACGAAGTATACAGGATTCTCGCTTGGGACGAGTGTGTTATTGATTGATGGCTTAATCGTTATTACTGCGGCATTCGTTTTTGATATTGAAAAAGCACTTTATGCCCTAATTGGCTTATTTGTGACGACCAAAACAATCGATATCGTCCAACTAGGTTTTAGCCAATCGAAAATGATTTATATTATTACGAATAAACAGGATGAAATAAGGGATGCTATCTATAAAGAGATAGATCGCGGGGTGACAAAACTTCCTGCTTTTGGCGGATATACGAATAAAGAAAGACCAATTCTTATGGTTGTAGCGTACCAAACAGAGTTCACAAAACTGAAACATGTCATCAAGACAATTGATCCAGCAGCTTTTGTCATTGTTTCCGATGCCTACGAGGTGCTTGGGGAAGGTTTCAAAAGGTATTAACGATGGTATAATAAAGAATGAGGTTCAAATTTACTTTGAGGGAGGTAATAGTAATGAACAAAAAACTATTAGCTGTAATATTTGGTGCTGGATTAATGTTAGCTGCTTGTGGCGGTGGCAATGACGAAGCAAATGATAATGACACGGCGGCTGACACAGATACTGCTCCAACTAATGAAACTGCTTCAGTAGATGCAGAAAAAATTGTTAGTTCGAAATGTATTAGCTGTCACGGTGGAAACTTAGAAGGACAAGGTAACTTCCCAGCGCTTAATGATGTCGGATCACGTTTATCAGAAGATGAAATTTTAAATGTTATTGAAAATGGTAGAGGCGCAATGCCAGCTGGTCTTGTAACTGGCGAGGAAGCGCAAGCAGTAGCTGCATGGTTAGCTGCTAAGAAATAAACTCTAAGAAAAATCAGTTGCTCATTCTGGGCAGCTGTTTTTTTGTGTTTCAGTGGTTTGAGATAAACTCCGTACGCGACAAACTAGAAGACCAGATTTGTGCTAGCTAATTTGACAGACTCATCCTCGCATTACCTCCAAATTACGACATAAAAATTTGTTTCCTTCCAAGAATGATTTTCTACAGCAATTTTATGAAAAAAGAAAATATTAAAAGAAAAAAAGGAATCTGAGCGAACGATGTAGAAAAGAACAGTGATAGGACATTCGTAAGGAGGTAATTTTACCTATAAAAACTAGAAAAGACATCGAATTGTCGAATTTTTCCCTAGTATTTCCTATGAATTGAAATGTAATTGTAACAAACAAAACAATCTCTAATGTTATAATAGGCATGTCGCATTTTTAATTAAACGAAACTAATTAGGTGGTTTATAAATGATTGAAATGAAAAATGTCTATAAAAAATATCCAAACGGGATTGTCGCCGCAAATGGAATTGATATAGAAATTAAGCAAGGTGAATTTGTATACGTTGTCGGGCCAAGTGGTGCAGGAAAATCGACATTCATCAAAATGATGTATCGAGAAGAACGACCAACATCGGGTGATATATTCATCAATGGTACTAATCTATCGTCACTAAAAAACAGTAAGGTTCCTTATTTGAGAAGACAAATAGGAGTAGTCTTTCAAGACTTCAAATTACTGCCACGGCTAAATGTATATGAAAATGTCGCATTTGCCTTAGAAGTTATTGAAGAAACGCCAACTGTTATACGCAAAAAAGTAATGGATGTTTTGGAACTTGTAGGTCTAAAACATAAAGCAAGAATGTTTCCTACAGAGCTCTCGGGTGGCGAACAACAACGTGTATCCATCGCACGGTCTATTGTTAACACGCCTCAGCTTGTCATTGCGGACGAGCCGACGGGAAATCTTGATCCAGACACATCCTGGGAGATTATGAATATTTTCGAAGAAATTAATGCTCGAGGAACTACAATTATAATGGCAACACATAATAGAGAAATTGTAAATACCATTAGACACCGTGTTATCGCTGTTGAGGGTGGATTAATCACTCGAGACGAAGACAAAGGGGAATACGGTTATGAAAACTAGAACAGCAGGTAGGCACTTCAGAGATAGCTTGAAAAGTATTAGTCGAAATGGTTGGATGACATTTGCATCGGTTAGTGCAGTAACTGTTACGTTACTATTAGTCGGCGTGTTCGTCATGATTATGATGAATTTAAACAAAGTAGCAGATGATCTAGAAAAAGATGTAGAAATTAAAGTAATTGTCGAATTGACAGCCGATGAAGCTGCTATCACAGCATTACAAGATGAGATTAAAAATACATCAGGTGTGGCAGAAGTACAATATTCGCCAAAAGAAGATGAGCTGAATAAGTTGATGCTGGACTTCGGGGAAGACTTGCGTTTGTTTGAACAGCAAAATCCATTACATAATGTATTTTATGCAAAAGCAGCAAATCCGCAAGACACAGAAAAAGTAGCTAAAAGAATTGATCGTTTAGATAACACATTCGAAGTGAAATATGGAGAAGGGAAAATTGAAAGACTGTTTTCTTTCTTGAACACTAGTAGAAATGTAGGGTTAGTACTTATACTAGCGTTATTATTCACGGCAATGTTCTTAATATCTAATACGATTCGCATTACCATTGTTGCAAGAAGAAGAGATATTGAAATTATGAAACTAGTTGGAGCGACAAATTGGTTTATACGTATTCCTTTCATATTAGAAGGAATGTGGTTAGGGCTTCTAGGAGCAATCATTCCAATTACGCTTGTAACGACACTCTACTACAATATTCATAAAGTTGTAGCACCGAAACTTGCACAAGGAAACTTATTTGAACTGCTCGATTTTTCGCCATTCATCTATCAAGTGAATGCGTTGATCTTATTAATGGGCGTGCTGATAGGGGTCTGGGGAAGTTTCATGTCAGTAAGAAAGTTTTTACGCGTTTAAAAGAAATGATGAATGTATTTTGAAAGGAGCAAGAAGTTTTGAGAAAACAGTCTAAATGGGTGCTACGCGTCTTTGCGGTAGCTACTACTTGCGCGCTTTTATTCACAGGACCAAGTGCCCTTGCTAACACATTGAACGATTTAAAAAGTCAGCAAAAAGAACTCGAACAAAAGAAAGATACGATAAACTCCAATATTAAAGAAACAGAAGGTAAGATTAACGAAAATACGTCTAAAATCGAACAGATTATGGCTCAAATTCAAGCGTTAGACACGGAAATTATCACGACTCAAGATAAGATTACGAAAGTATTAAAAGAAATAGAGCAAACAACAACCGAAATTGAAAACTTACATGCTTCCATTGCAGAACTAGAGCGCAAAATTGAAGAGCGGGATGAGCTGTTAAAAGATCGAATCCGCGCAGTTCAAGTTAGCGGAGGGTCCGTTAGTTATTTAGACGTTTTACTAGGGGCAAATAGTTTTATCGATTTTATCGACCGTTTCTCAGCAGTAAATACATTGATGGAAGCGGACCGCACAATTTTGAAAGAACAAGCGGATGATAAAAAACAGCTTGAAGAACAAAAAGCAAGTCTAGAAGATAAATTAAAACAACAAGAAGCAAGCAAAAATGAGCTACTAAATCTAAAGGCTGAGCTAGATAAACAAAAAGCATCTAAAGGCAATTTAGTAGATCAATTAGAGGTAGAACAACAAAAATTACAAGCTGATAAACAAGAAATGGAATCAGAGTATGATGAAGTATTAAATTTAAGCGAAGAAGTGACAAGCAAAATTGTTGCAGAACAAAAACGTCAAGCAGAAATTGCGCGAAAACTAGCAGAAGAGAAAAAACGTAAACAAGCGGAAGAAAGAAAACGTCAGCAAGCAGCAAGTGGGTCATCTACAGCAATTCCAGCAGTCTCTTCTGGAGATTGGACAAGACCAGCAGCAGGACGCCTTACTTCTGGTTATGGATATCGTATGCATCCTATATATGGAAAAGGGAAAATGCATTACGGAATCGACTTTGGAGCCCCGACTGGTACTACAGTTGTTTCAGCGGCAGATGGTGTAGTCTCTTATGCCTCACCACTTAGCACATATGGAAATGTGATTATGGTAACACATTCTATAGACGGTCAAACATTTACTTCTTTATATGCACATCTAAGTAGTATTAAAGTAAGTGTTGGACAAGCAGTTTCAAAAGGTCAATCGATTGGTGCAGTTGGAACAACAGGAAATTCGACAGGACCTCATTTACACTTTGAAATCCATATTGGTACATGGAGTGGTATGGCAAATAACTCAGTAAATCCATTGAGATATATTTCCCTATAATTTCATGTCAAGACGCCTATCCAATCGTTGGAAGGCGTCTTTTCTTTTGTCATAAACATTCCATTGGTATACAAGTACTTATTCAGTTTATAATAAGAGCGATGATGTATATTGAAAATGCATTAATGGAGGTAAGCAGTGAAGAAAAAATTTATAGGCTTATTAATCGTAGGTTTCTTAGTCGCTATCGCAACTATATCCTTTGTAAAAAATAACGTAGACGAAACGGAAGCTTTTGCCGGAGAACAAATGGGAACCGATATGGCAGCAAACCCTGCAAATGAAGGAATAGGTCAAGGTGATCGTGCCCCAAACTTTACTCTTACTACGCTTGATGGAAAAGAAGTGTCGCTTGCAGATTATCAAGGGAAAAAAGTTGTATTGAACTTTTGGGCAACTTGGTGTCCTCCTTGTAAGGCGGAGATGCCTCATATGCAAAACTACTATGAAGATATGGCAGAACAAGAAAATGTAGAAATTTTAGCAGTTAACTTAACGAGCTCCGATGTTGGCATCGATAAAGTAAAACTTTTTAAAGAAGATTATGGACTTAGTTTTCTAATTCCTTTAGATGAAGAAGGAGATGTTGGGAAAACGTATCAAGCGATTACGATTCCAACTACGTATATGATTGATACTACTGGAACGATTCAAAACAAAATAGTTGGACCAATGGATGAACAAATGCTTACAGACTATGTAAGCAAATTAAAATAAACACCGATTTTTGGGCAAGTATTAAATTTCTTTTTCCACACATATATTAGTGGAAAAGTAGGAGGTTGAACTTGCGCAAAAGTCGGATTTTTTTATATGTCTTGTTATTCATTGTTTTGCTTGGGGTAGTATATTTCTGGTACGGAAAGTCTACTAAATCAGTATCAACAGAGGTAAGTGTTAGTAATAGTGAAGTAATTGACGAAGCATTTCAATTGATTAAAAAAGAGGCGGTGTTTTCTAAAAATGAAAAGCTACTAGTGGAAGGTGCGATACGGGGAATGACCGAAGCGCTAGAAGATCCGCATAGCACATATTTGACAAAGGAGGAAGCTGCGAACCAAGAAGCATCTCTTGCAGAAGAACGTGTTGGGATTGGTGTAGAAATTATGCAATCTGCAGGGAAATTTATCGTTGTTGCTCCACTTAAAGACTCGCCAGCTTATAAGGCAGGTTTAAAGTCTCAGGACGAAATTGTCCGAGTGAATGATGAAAGAGTAGATGGAAAGACGATGGCAGAGCTTGTGCAATTATTAAGTGGTGAAAAGGGTACGTCGTTGAAAATGACGATCTTTCGTGCAAGCGAAAATCGCCATGTAGAGTTACATATGAAACGGGAAACTATTGCAATGCATACGGTTTCGAGTGAAATATATGAAGTGGATGATCGTTCCATTGGAATAGTTACGATTTCATTATTTGGTGAAAAAACGGGAGAAGAATGGGAAAAGCAAACAAAATCATTAGTAGAGCGTGGAATTGACGGACTAGTTATTGACGTGAGAGGAAATCCTGGTGGTTATTTATTTAGTGTTTCTTCTGTAATTGGCACATTAATGAAAAATGGAACGACTTTTGCTTATATGCAAAATGCAAAAGGTGTATTAGAAATGTTAAATACAGAAAGTAAAGAGGCACCTTATTTAAATAAAGTACCTGCTGTTTTATTGCAAAACGGAGGAAGTGCTTCTGCCAGTGAAGTGCTTGCTGGAGCACTTCGTGACAATAAACGAGCGCTAATTGTAGGAGAAACAAGCTTTGGTAAAGGAACGGTACAGGAAACCCATCCATTATCAAATGGTGGTAAGTTGAAAATTTCTACACATAAATGGCTCACTCCAAAACAAGAATGGATTCATCATAAAGGGATTGAAGCAGATTTAAAAGTGGAACAGGAAGAATTATTTGCCATGGATCAAAAATACTTGAGCGGCGAATTCCGAGTTGGCGATTATGGAGAAGAGGTAAAATATGTCCAACAAGTATTAGGCGCACTAGGCTACAATATCGGTAGGGAAGATGGCTATTTTGATGAAGATACGGAAGATGCGGTCGAAAAGTATCGCCAAGAAAGAAGCTTAGAAGAAGGCGGAGATATAAACGGCGCATTATTTCAATCTTTAACGGAAACGGTTGCAGCATATAAAACAAAAAAAGAAAATGATAAGCAATTACAAATGGGCATCAGTTATTTAATCCATGATTTAAGTAAATAAGATTATACGAAAATCCTATACGCAAAAGGCTCCTCGTTTGTTACAATAATAGGATAGTATGTGCAAGCGAGGAGGATGCGTATGATACAGGAATTATTCATCGAATTGGGTAAAGGAATCGGACGATTTTTCCTTCATCCAGCAGTTTATATTACGATCCTTTTCTCTGTTCTGATCGGTTATTACCGCGTGAAGCGAGAAAGAAGACAGTTGCGAACAAGAATTTTATGGGGATGGACAGAAGCAAAGAGACTTCTTTTAGACGGGTATTTGTGGGCAATCATTTTATCCGTGTTAAGTATTGGGATTGGACTTGTACTACCAGTTTCCTGGGTTTTCATATATAGTGCATGGATGATTTTGTTTGTATTATTGTTTATGTATCAAGCTGGTTCTGCCATTTATGCCATTGCTTTAGGTGCAGCTACGTTATATATGATGGATTTATATAACTGGTCTTTCCATCTATTTTCCTGGAACTTGGCTGGACTAAATATCATAAATGATGCAATCATTCCAATCGCAATTTTAGCCGGATTGTTATTAATTGCCGAAGGGGCGCTCATTCAAAAGTACGGTTCGTGTCATGCTTCTCCGAAATTAGTAACAACCGCACGTGGGATAGAAGCGATGGAATATATAACGAAACGATTATGGTTATTACCGATTGTGCTCGTTATCCCAGGCGATGCGATAGGTTCGTATGTTCCCTATTGGCCGCAATTTACGCTAGGAGAAACTACTTTTTCTCTAGTGCTATTTCCTTTCGTCATTGGATTTCAGCAAAAAAGTAGACATACATTACCGGTTCAATTTTTCCCAAGGCTAGGGAAAAAGGTTTGGCAACTTGGTATCTTGATCACAATTATTGGAGCTGCTGGATTTGTAATGCCACTAATTAGTGCAATTGCTGTTGCTCTTGGTGTATTAGGTAGATTCATCATTAGTTATATAGAATATAAGAAAGAGACGTCTGGAGCGTTTGCAGTGTCTCCGCAGTCAGATGGTGTGATGATAGCAGGGGTGCTTTCCGATTCCCCCGCAGAAAAAATGGGGCTTCTTATCGGAGAACGTATTGTAAAAGTGAATGGACAAAAAGTGACGACCGAGCAAGAATTATACGAAGCCGTCCAAATAAATGCAGCCCACTGTCGTCTAGAAGTATTGGATTACAACGGGGAGCTACGTTTACGTCAACATATTTTGTTTAGACATGATCATTATCGATTAGGGCTGATCCTAGTAAGGTAGGATAGGAGAATTTATGGAAACATTATCTTTATCAACGCAAATAATTCTAGCCATTTTCGCACCTGCATTACTCGTCGTTCTTTTTACGCGTATAACGTTTAATCATTATGTAGCGCTCATCCTGACAGTCGCATTATTCGCTGCTTCTGTACAAGCTGGGTACACACACAGATGGTGGATTTATATTTTAGATGCGGCATCACTCACCGTAGGATTCTGGTATTCTACTAAAAGTAATAAAACAAAGAAAAAATCCGCTTCTGAGTGAGGCGGATTTTTTGTGTGGGAAAATAAATGAGGTGGGGTGAATCGCAAGATAGGGTGTCCAAACCGCAAAATAGGACCCCAAGAATCGCAAGATCCACTTGCGAAATAGCAAATTCCAGTTGAATTGCAAGATAGACTCTCCAAAACGCAAGATCCTCTCACTAAACCCAATCATTATGAAATCAAAATATCAAACTATAAATAGCTAAAACCCCAATCGTACCTAAAACTATGACCATCAAATTAGAAAAAAGAATGGCTAAAGTAAAGGCAACCACCGTACCAATGAGCCCAAATAAAAGATTCCCTTCTTGAACATATAAAATAGCAGGGAAGATTAACGCGCCTAAAACAGCGTAAGGTATATTACGCAAGACACCAGAAACAACAGGTGGCAACTCTTTTCCTTCTAAAAAAGTGAGTGGGACAGCCCTTGGAATGTATGTAACTATTGCCATACCAATCAACGTCCACCAATACCATGCTCCCATTTTTTAAACTCCTTTCAGCTGTCCGCCACTACGCTTTCGCTTTTCATGTCTGACATAAATAATTTCCACAAAAATAGAGGATGCTAATGTTGCAACTAAGATTGACCATCCAGTCGATAGAATTCCAGTCCAATAAAAAAATCCATTGATAACAGCTGCGATCAGTGCAAGCATGACTACTTTACGATTGCCACGCATGGACGGTACAAGAAGACCGACAAACATCGCGTATAATGCAATGGACATCGCTGCTTGTAAAAATTGTGGAAGATTGGCTCCAATAACATGTCCAACAGCTGTGAATACAACCCAGCTGCTATATGCGATCAAAGCCACACCAAATGCAAAGGCAGTGCCGATTTTTTCTTCTTTTCTCGTTGCGAGGACAGAAAAAGATTCATCTGTAATGCCGAAAGCATAGATTCCTTTAATCCATCTCTTTTCGCTCTGCATCTTTTCGTTGAGCGCCGCCGTCATTAAGAAGTGGCGTATATTTAAGACAAATGTATTTAAAACGATTAAAATAGGGTCAACCCCTTTTGATATTAGCGTTAAGGACATATATTGCGATGCACCGGCATAAACGAAAATACTCATTGCAGTAGCTTCCCAAATAGAAAGTCCCGATGTTTTGGCCAGTAAGCCAAATGTGAGAGCGACTGGGAAGTATCCGATTGCTATACTTAACCCTGCTTTTAATCCAAGTACAAATGAATTTTTATTCAACAATAGTCACCACCTAAAAAAACATAATAGACAAATTATACTATAACCGAATAGTTTTATGAATATGAAATATGGGAATAGTATAATCATACATATTTTGGAGGAGAGCAACATGTTTGATTGGTTTTCATGGGATACGTTAACAGATTTAACACAAGATTATCGTGCACTAGGACCGATAATCGGTATCCTTTTGCCTTTTTTAGAAGCTATTTTGCCCTTTTTGCCACTCATCGTGTTTATCGTTGCGAATGTAACTGCTTATGGGTTGCTCTTTGGATTTTTACTTTCGTGGGCTGGCTCTGTAATAGGCGCGTATACAGTCTTTTTAGTCATTCGCAAATATGGACGAGCACGTGTGCTTGGCTTTATCACAAGACATGAAAAGATTCAAAAATTAATATTATGGGTAGAGAGGAATGGATTCGGACCACTTTTTTTACTTATTTGTTTTCCATTTACTCCCTCCGCACTTGTGAATATTGTTGCTGGCCTTTCCAATATGAAAAAGAAAACATATTTATGGACGGTTACATTAGGGAAACTCATTATGATTTTTATCGTTAGTTTTATCGGTTCGGATATAAAAGCCTTAATCACTCAACCAGTTCGTACGGCGATTGTTGTCCTTATAATTGCTATTCTTTGGTTTGTTGGAAAAAGAGTAGAGAAGCGGATTGATCAGAAGGTAGAAGCAGATTTACATCATTTTAGAAGGAACAGAAAAATAAGGGAAGAAAGGAGATGACTAAAACGAAGAAAGAAATAATTGAATGGCTTATGTCTTTAGTCATCGGAATTATAGTTGTTCTAGTAGTTCGATCATTTGTAGCCACAAATTATGAAGTCGTGGGAGAGTCAATGATGCCAACACTTCATGACCATGATCTCGTCATCATTAGCAAACTATCTACGATTAAACAAATGGATATAATTATTTTTCATAGCGATGAGAAAGAAGATTATGTGAAGCGAGTCATTGGATTGGCTGGTGATACGATTACATATGAAAATGATGAACTGTACATTAACAATCAAAAAATTGAAGAGCCATTTTTGAGTTCATATGAACCTTATGTCAATACAGAAACAAATTTCACGGAGAATTTTGATTTACAAGAGCTGACTGGAAGTAAAACCGTTCCACCAGGCAAGTTATTCGTTTTAGGGGACAATCGAATTTCTAGTTTAGATAGTCGTTACTTTCATTTTATTGATGAAAAAGAGGTTATTGGAGAAGTGAAGCTAATTTACTGGCCACTTTCCGATTTTAAGGTGAATTTCCGTTCCGAATAATTTCCTTCCCTATTGGATGTTTTGTACAATAGAGTAAAGGGGTTATTCGGATTTTTTAATGTCTAGCTTCAGCGCCTTGCCCATCGGGTCAAATGTGAAAAAGCTGTGGTGGCTGAAAAACTGCCTCCTTGGCCCGCACGATGCGGGTTATGTCTGCTTTGCCACAGGATGTGGTGCACTTTGCAGACCTACCCCATCCACATTTGCCTGTCTGGGCAGACATAAGCGCTTACGCTTTTCAAGAGAGGAGTTTAAGTATGTCATTACGGATTATTAGTGGACGTTCAGGAACAGGGAAGACCATATTTATGCAACAAGAAATAGTACACTCTTTACGACAAGACCCATTTGGGGATCCGTTATTTTATATAGTGCCTGACCAAATGTCGTTTTCCAGTGAGTATGATCTTGCAGCTGGAGCAGGGCTCAAAGGGTTAATACGTGCACAAGTGACGACATTTAAACGGTTAGCTTGGCGTGTATTACAAGAAACTGGTGGAATAGCGAAAGAGGAAATAAGCGGATTTGGGTATCGCATGCTTATCCGCAGTTTATTAGAGGATCACAAAGACGAATTTACCCTATTTAATAGAGCCGCAACCAAAAGAGGTTTTACCGATCAGATAGAAGTCCTGATGAAAGAATTCAGTCGGTATTGTTTAGACCATGCTACGATGGCAAACGCTTTAAATCAATTAGAAGCGGTCCAAGCACCTAAAACACTACTAGATAAATCAGCTGATCTTATGCTCATGCTCGATTTAATGGAGCAAAAATTAGGGACAAGCTATATTGATGGGGAAGGGTATTTAACCTTGCTTGCCCAAAAAATAAAAGACTCAAGTCTGCTAGAGAAAACAGAACTCTACATCGATGGATTCACTTCGTTTACAACGAGAGAATTAGAAATTATTCAAGCTTTAATGAAACAAGTAAAGCGTATTACAATCGCTCTTCCAATGGAAACCCTTGCAGATAGCCGGGATGAGCAATCATTATTTTACCAGCCTGCAAATACTTCCGCTAGATTAATAGAAATAGCTCAAGCAGAACAAGTGGAAATAGAAGAAATCGTACATCAAGCGGAACAAAAACGGTTTGTATCGAAGGAGCTTGCTCATATCGAAGCAAACTTTGATCAGCTACCACCTGCTGAAATGAAAACGGAAGGTAAATTACGAATAACAGAAGCTGCAAATAGAAGGGCAGAAATACATGCGGTAGCAAGACAAATACGAGAGTTGATGCAACAAAAGGAAGTGCGTTATAAAGAAATGGCGATTTTGCATCGTGATTCGGAAAGTTACGAAGGACTAATCGAAACCATTTTTTCGCAATATGATATCCCGGTATTTATTAGTCAAAAAAAATCGATGCTGCATCATCCGTTAATCGAGTTAAGCAGAACGGTACTAGAAGTCATTCGAACAGGCTGGAAGTATGAACCGATGTTCCGAGCGATTAAAACGGACTTGTTTTTCCCATTAGACGCGTCTAAAAGTAAGTGGAGAGAACGGGCAGACCGTTTAGAAAATTTTGTCCTGTCATTTGGTATATACGGGGATAGATGGTTGGATGATCGACGTTGGGTGTATAAAAAATACCGTGGGTTAGAATTTTACTCGAAGGTGCAAACCGACGAGGAGTTAAGCATGCAAGCAGATTTGCATGCAGCGCGTGATATAGTGGTACAACCTTTAAAAAAGCTTGCAGATACTCTTGCACAAAGTAAAACAGGGTTAGAGATGGCTGCTGCATTATTTACATTTATGGAGTCGCTTCAAGTTTACGAGAAACTACAAGTTTTGAGAAAAACAGAAGAAGAAAATGGTCAATTATTACTTGCTTCTGAGCATGAACAAGCTTGGAATGAGTGGGTGAATGTACTTGATCAATTCGTGTTAATGTTTGGCGAGAAAGAGATGAGCGTGGAGGAAGCGGCGAAAATTTTAGATGAAGGATATGACCAATTAGAATTCTCCCGTATCCCGCCAGCCATTGATCAAGTAATCGTCGGAAATGTGGATATTGCCCGATTAACAAATATAAAAGCTGTGTTTGTCGTTGGGGTGAACGATGGTGTATTCCCAAAACGAATGGATCATGAAGGCTTGCTGTCGGATACAGAGCGTGAATGGTTTACGCAAGTAGGATTTGAGTTAGCACCAACATCGAAAATGCGCTTGCTCGATGAAAACTATTTAGTGTATAAAGCTTTCGTCACAGCCTCTGAATATTTATCTGTTTCGTATCCGATTGCAGATAGTGAAGGAAAAGCGTTACTGCCATCGATGTATATTAAAAAACTCCAACAACTCATCATAGATGTCCCGGTAGAGATAGCTGTAATAGATCCAATTGATCACCCGGATGATGCCTTTGATCTCCAATCGATTAGTCATCCAAGAACAACATTACCATATGTTGTGATGCAAATTCGAAAAGCATTGGAAACTGGAGAATTACCGGTAGTTTGGCAATCAGTCTACCATTATTATTTGGAAGATCCATATTGGTCTACTATTTTAAAACGTGTAGTAAAACCTTTAATAGATGGCAATAAAACAGAAAGACTCTCGCAGGAAATAACGTCCGCTTTATACGGAGAAACGATGATTTCAAGTGTTTCTCGAGTAGAACGCTATTATAGCTGTCCTTTTGCCCATTATGCGGCATATGGGCTAAAGCTGGAGGAACGAGCGGAATATCGTTTGGAGGCACCAGCAATCGGGGATTTATTCCATGCTGCACTAAAATGGATTGCAGACGAAACTGCAAGACTCGGCTTAACATGGGCACAGCTATCTAAAGAGCAATGCGCAGGTCTTGCCAAACAAGCGGTCGATCAAATTGTACCAGTATTTGTCCATCAACTATTACTAAGTACGAATCGCTACCGTTATATTCAGCGAAAACTGGAGCAAATTGTGGCTTCTACGCTTTTCGCACTGAGCAAGCATTCCCAAGTTTCCACCTTCGTGCCCATTGCTATTGAAGCAGGATTTGGTCCAGGAGAAGCGTTACCTGCGCTAGAAATACCATTGAAGCGTGGGCGTAAAATGCAGTTGCGAGGGCGGATTGACAGAGTAGATGCATCGAATGTAAATGGTAATCTATATGTTCGGATCGTTGATTATAAATCTTCTCGCAAAGGGATCGATTTGAATGAAGTGTATTATGGTTTATCGCTTCAAATGTTAACGTATTTAGACGTTGCGATTGAAAATGCGGATATTTGGCTGCAGGAGAGCGCTGAGCCAGCAGGTGTTTTGTATGTGCATATGCATAATCCTTTTGTTAAGACGCAAAAGGAAATGAGTGACACAGAGTTACAAGAAGAGATCTATAAATCGTATAAAATGAATGGTTTACTACTCGATGACCCAGAAGTGATTATGGAAATGGATGAACAAATCGAAGGATTTTCCAAGATTATTCCGGTACGTATGAACAAAGACGGAAACTTATCAAAATCGGCCTCTAAAGTAGTAGAACCTGAACAGATGAAACTTCTCCAGTCGTTTGTACGTAAAAGACATGAACAAGCCGGTAATGGTATGAATGCAGGAGATACTCGTGTTTATCCGTATCGTATAAAAGACAAAATGCCTTGTACGTATTGTGCATATCGAAGTGTGTGTCAATTTGACCCACAGGACCCTGCACAGCCTGTACGAAATTTAAAAGTAGAGCAACGAGATATCGTTACTGAAAAAATTCGAAAGGAGATGAGTACGGATGAACATTCCTGATATGCCAGCCGAGTTAACATGGACACCTGCCCAGTGGAAAGCAATATGGGCAACCGGTTCAGACGTCCTCGTATCTGCTGCAGCAGGCTCTGGTAAAACGGCTGTCCTCATCGACCGGCTTATACAAAAAGTAATCACAAAAGAAAATCCGATAAACGTCGATGAGTTATTAGTCGTAACTTTTACTAATGCTTCTGCAGCAGAAATGCGCCACCGGATGGGAGAAGCACTTGAAAAAGCAATTGTAATCGATCCGACATCTACCCATTTACGCAAGCAGCTAAGTCTATTAAGTAAGGCACAAATTTCGACGCTGCATTCCTTTTGCTTAAATATTGTTCGGCAATACTCGTATATGCTCACGATTGATCCTGGATTTCGCATTGCGAATGAAGCAGAAGCTGCGATTATCCGAGACGATATTTTAGCAGAAGTGTTAGAGGAAGCATATCAAGTAGAAAACCCAGAAGCGATGTATAGACTATCAGACAGTTTCACGTCAGATAGAGACGATCAATCCATTGAGACGATGATTGAAAAACTATATACATATGCACGTGTGCATCCAGAGCCTAAGAAATGGTTACTGGCGATTCCACAAGCATATACTCTACGTGAAGATATAACGATAGATGAGCTTTCTTTTATCGAACCGTTGAAACTTGCTATCATTCATCACTTAGAAGAAGCAATTGCCGTAGCGGAAGAAATTCGAACATTGTCAAATATGCCAAACGGACCTGCTCTACTTGCTGAAACTGCGTTAAAAGATCAAGAGATGATCCAAGAAGCTATTCGACTGATGAAAATGGGTACTTGGCAAGATACATTTAACTATTTTAGTAGTCTTTCATGGGTAAAAGCAGCATCCATCAAAAAAGACTCCTGCGATGAAGCATTAAAAAAACAAGCTACCGCTAAACGAACAAAAGTGAAGAAAATAGTAAATGATTTAAAAGACAATTATTTCACTAGAACACCAGCACGTTTACTGGAAGAAATGCGACTGATGGCTCCGCAATTACAAACGTTAGTTGATCTTGCCATTACGTATGGAGAGAGATATACTGCTGCCAAAAATGATAGAGGATTAGTCGATTTTTCCGATCTAGAGCATTATGCGCTAGAAATTTTAACCGAGCATGATGAAAATGGGCAGCTCGTACCATCCGACATTGCTAAAGAGTATCAGGCACGTTTTAAGGAAGTACTGACGGATGAGTACCAGGATGTGAACTTACTACAAGAAACGATATTACAATTAGTGAAAAGTGGCGACGAACAAACTGGTAATATGTTCATGGTTGGAGACGTGAAGCAATCCATTTATCGTTTCCGACTAGCCGAACCCATGCTGTTTCTAGGGAAATACCTAGCATTTAGCGACCTACCAAAAGATTCGGGCGTGAAAATTGATTTGAATGCTAACTTCCGAAGCCGACAAGAAGTACTGCATGCAACGAACTATATCTTCCAGCAAGTTATGGGGGAAAAAGTAGGGGAAATTAATTATGACGATGATGCTTCTTTAAAGCCACAAGCACCGTATAACGAAGCAATAGCGCCGGTCGAATTGGCCCTTTTATATGAAGTGGAAGATGGAAGCGTCGAATCTGTAGAAGAAGATGACATGGTCATTGCAGAGGAAGAGCTTAAAAAATCCCAAGCAGAAGCTCGCTACATCATTTCCAAAATAAAAGAAATGATGGATTCAGGAGCGACTGTATATGACCCTTGGAAAAAAACGAGTCGCCCGGTCGAGTATAGCGATATCGTTATATTAATGCGGTCGATGACGTGGTCACAAGAAGTGACAGACCAATTCAAAGAAGCTGGTATTCCGTTATATGCTGAGCTTTCTAAAGGGTATTTTGAAGCGATTGAAGTGCTTATCATGCTACATACCCTTCGAACAATTGATAATCCATACCAAGATGTATCGCTTGCATCGGTTCTTCGTGCACCTTTTGTGGGACTGACAGAATCGGAACTTGCCGCGATTCGCCTTGCCGCACCAAAAGAATCTTTTTACGAAGCGCTGAAAATGTTTGTAGCAAATGGGGGTGCTGGAATATCTCCAGAGACTGGTGAAAAGCTACAACGTTTTCTGCTGCAATTTGAGGATTGGCGGAATATGAGTAGAAGAGGTTCCCTTGCGGATTTGATTTGGCGAATTTATTTGGATACGCATTATTACGAAATGGTTGGTTCCATGCCGAATGGGATGCAAAAGCAAGCGAATTTACGTATTTTACATGATCGTGCCGTGGAATATGAGAAAACGTCTTTCCGAGGGTTATTCCGATTCTTACGCTTTATCGAGCGAATGAGAAGACGAGGAGATGACTTAGGAGCGGCACGTGCGATGAGTGAGAAAGAGAATGTTGTGCGGCTTATGACGATACATGCTTCGAAGGGATTGGAGTTTCCAGTTGTCTTTTTAGCTGGAATGGGAAGACCATTTAACCAAATGGACTTCAACGAGCCATACTTATTTGACCAATCTTTTGGTCTTGCGGTAAAAGCCATTGATCCAGAAAAGCGGATATCGTTCACCTCATTGCCGTTTCTATCGATGAAAGAGAAGAAACAAATGGAATTGAAAGCAGAAGAAATGCGTGTGTTATATGTAGCGATGACAAGGGCGAAGGAGTATTTGTATCTTATTGCATCTATTAAAGATTTACAAAAGACGCTTGCAGGTTGGGAAGATGCACAAGCTCTGTTGCCGCATGAGATGCTCCCAGAATACATTCGAGCGAAAGCAAAAGGCTATTTAGACTGGGCAGGTCCAGCGATTGCACGACACGCAGACTTTCAGCAACTTTCGGATATAAACGAAGCAAATATTGTAGAAAGTGATTCCAGATGGCGTATTGTAGCAAAATGTGTTGATGAACTAAAATTGTCGGCCGAAACGGAAGAGCAAGAAAGGCTTTCGATCGATCAACTCATTAACAAGGAAAAAACGACTGTTTTGCCACAGGTGAGAGCACGTTTTGATACAGTGTATCCTTATGAGCTTTCCACACAGAAACGATCGAAACAAAGCGTTAGTGAAATGAAGAAAATAGAGCAGCTCATGGCAAGAGAAGAAGAAGCCTATTTTGAGCTGACTCCTACTACAAATAGCCTTTCTAAAGTTGCAAAACGACCATTCTTTTTACAGCAAGAGGCGAAACTAACAGGAGCTGAAGTTGGAACAGCTGTCCATGCGTTTATGCAAAATGTCGATTTAATGGAAGTAAAAACAACCGAACAGGTAGAGGCATTTGCAAGTGAGCTATACGATCGTGAAATTTTAACAAAAGCAGAACAAGCAGCGATTAATCCAGAAAAAATCATGCCATTTTTCCATTCGGAAATTGCAGAGAGATTACGTGTTGCTAAAAAGGTTATGCGAGAATTTCCTTTTACGTATGCGATGGAAGACCGAGATGGGGATAAGCAAATTATTCAAGGGGTGGTCGACTGTTTATTTTTAGAAGAAGATGGACGCTTTGTATTATTGGATTATAAAACAGATCATGTTCAACATTTAGCAAACAATGAAGCATTGTTACAGCAAGAAATGAATAAACGGTATGCCATCCAATTATCTATTTATGCACAAGCGATAGAATCTATTTTGCAAGTAGAGATTAAAGAGAAGATACTTTATTTATTTGATATAAACAAAACGGTTTTGTTATAGGAGGAAAAAGGTTTGTTAATTCGTCCAGTGGGGGAGACAGAGAGAGTAATATCAATTGATGTGATGAGAGGCTTTGCGCTACTTGGCATTTTTGTCGTCAATATGCTGTTTTTTCATAGTCCTTATATTTATATAAACCCATATACTTGGTTTCAAGTTCCGGGTGATTATGAAACGCATAAGTGGATTGACATTTTTGTGCAAGGTAGCGTCTATCCGCTATTTTCCATGCTTTTTGGATACGGACTTGCGATGCAGTTTATGAAATCGCAAGAAAAAGGAACGTCCTTTACGAAGCTAGCTGTTCGTAGACTATCCATTTTACTTGTGATTGGCTGTATCCATGCCTTTCTAATATGGTCAGGAGACATTTTGATCACATATGCGATTGCAGGATTTGTTTTAATCTTAATGATTCGATTGAAGCCGATTTGGTTAGTTTTAATAAGTGCGCTTTTATTTTTACTACCTAACGGGCTGTTAAATGGATTATTGTATTTTCTTGGAAAGTTGGATTCAGAAAGTCTGACTATTTATACTGGAATTCAAGAGATAGAGAAATCTATTATGGCGTATTCACTTGGTTCTTGGGGAGATATTTTCTCTCAAAGACTGAATGACTGGATCTATATGAGTGGCTACGGATTAATAGTTTTGATGATTTTATTTACAATTGTGCCGTTTTTACTGCTTGGTGCAGCAGCTGCAAAGCTAAAGTTAATCGAACGAGCACGAAGTTTAAAAGTCTTTTGGATCATCGCCATTATAGTGGGACTTGGAGCTGGAACAGCTATTAAGTGGCTGCCTTATCTAACAGAGCCGAATGTACTTACGATGACCGTGCAAGATACATTTGGGGGACCGCTTCAAGCAATCGCATACGCGGGTATACTAGCGCTTGTTTGCACCATCCCGTTCATTCTAAAACTGCTGTCCCCATTGGCTAAAGCAGGCCGTATGTCGATGACAATCTATTTGATGCAGTCCATTATTGCGACGACCATTTTCTATGCTTATGGTTTTGGCTTATATGGCAAAGTGGATATTAGGACTGGAACATGGATGGCAGTAGGTATTTATGTACTGCAGCTAGTATTTGCAGAAGCTTGGTTTATGAAATTTAAACAGGGACCTGTAGAGGCATTGTGGAGAAAACTGACTTATCGAAATAATTTGTCGCAAAAAGATGAAAACAAAGTCAATTTGTAATAGACTAAGGATAAGCTATTAAAATACTTAGAGGAGTGTCAAAGCGATGAAACTATTATCATACCGTTTGAATGATAAAATTTACTTCGGACCAAAAGTGAAAAAGGAAGAGGCAGTATGGGATGTATTAAGCATTCAAGAGACGCTCCAAGTGCTTCCTGAATTTCCTGCTACCATTGTAGAGGGTGTCGGACTAGGAATGGATTTTATCGAACAAATTCGTAAACTAGTAGAAGCTGCCTTAAAAGAGGAAAATGCAAATGATTTCAAAAAACAATTTACGGAAATCGAATGGTTATCTCCAATACCTCGTACACCAAAAAATATAATGGCCATCGGAAAAAACTATGCGGAGCATGCAAAAGAAATGGGCGGAGTGGCGAACGATTTTGTCGTTTTTACAAAGTCACCAACTTCTATAGCAGCTGATGAACAAACGCTTTCTATTCATGCCGATAAAACAGACGCATATGACTATGAAGGGGAGCTGGCGATTCTAATCGGGAAAAAGGGAAAAGACATTCCCTCTAAACTTGCATATGATTATGTGTTCGGATATACGATTGCAAATGATTTGACTGCAAGAGATTTGCAAAAAAAGCATCAACAGTATTTCTTAGGAAAAAGCTTAGAAGGCTCTTGCCCTATGGGACCATATATTGTGACAAAAGATGAATTACCTAATCCACAGGAGCTTACAATCGTAACAAAGGTAAACGATGAGATCCGCCAAGATGGTAAAACTTCTGACATGGTATATTCTGTCGAGCAAATAATTGAGGAAATTTCTAAATCCGTTACTTTAGAGCCTGGAGATGTCATCCTAACAGGAACTCCTGCTGGTGTCGGAAAAGGATTTAATCCTCCTAAGTTTTTAAAATCTGGCGATATTGTGAAAGTTTCCATTGAAGGAATCGGTACATTAGTGAACAAATTCGAGTAAAATATTTCATTTGATGGTAAGATATATAGGTGAATAAATTATCGAGGTGAAACAAATGGAATTTTTAGCATCACCACATTTACACATTACAACTTGGGTAATTGCGATCATCCTATTTTTAGTGGCATTAGCAATTAAAAATCCAAAAGTGGTGCACATGATTTTACGCTTATTTTATATTTTGATCATTATTACTGGAATTGCGTTGTTTATGAAAGGTATGGACTACGGTCAAGGCATGCTGTACGGATTGAAATTCTTAGCTGGAATTTTAGTCATCGGAATGATGGAAATGTCTTTAGTGAAAAAGAAAAAAGGAAAACCATTTACAATGTTTGTCGTGTTATTTTTCGTTTTCTTCTTCATCACACTTTTCCTAGGCTTCAAATTACCAATGAATATCAACTTTTTAGCGTAAGCGAACGATGGGAATATCCTTATTGATTTTTGTCGTTGTATTGATGATTATTTTTATCGTTGCTTCCTACATGATTTCCCGCATACAAGCGGAATCATTGGATGAAGAAGATTTACATCATCATATTCTCCATAACACAAAACCACCAAAATGATTGGTGGTTTTTGTTATGATAATTACTTTTCCAACTAATGTTCGCTTTTTTCCAACTTACGAATAATTACTGGAATAATTCTATGCTATGTCACAGTTTGGACGAATTATCGGCTGTTTTTGGGGCTTTCGTGCTTAAACGATAGCGATTACGAAAGAGCTTTGATAAAATAACTGTGATATGTTTTTATAAATAAATATGCTCTTTCCTAGATAGAGGAGGATTTACCTTGAAATTTAACAAATGGCTAATGACCGGATTAGTGTTGAGTGGATTGTGGATGACATCGGCACAGCCAACAAATGCCGAAGCAGATGCTTCTATTCAAAATGAAAGTATTTACGATTTATATGTTGATCGTTATTTCAATAAAGTAATTACCAATGACTATGATGTAAATGCAAAAGACCCGAATGCATTTGCTGGTGGCGACTTTTTAGGAATTATCGAAAAAATGGACCATATTAAAGATATGGGTTTTACAACTATTTCTATTGGACCTGTTTTCGCAACAGAAACCTATGACGGTAAACGAGTATTGGATTTTAATACATTAGAAAAACGTTTTGGAACACCGGAAGAATTCCAACTATTGATCAATGAAGCACATAAACATAATTTAAAGATTATGATTGAATTTCCGCTAAACAATTATAGCTTAAATCATATATGGAACGCAGAGGCAGACTGGATACTAAGCACAGACAATGATGTATTAACATTAGATTTGGAAAATGTAGAAGCACAACAAGCACTCATCAATACATTGGTCGAATTTGCAAATACATATGGTATTGATGGCGTAAAATTGTCCGAATTAAACGGAGCCCCAACCTCTTTTATTAACGAAATGATTACAACTGTAAAAGAAGTTCGCGATCCAATGTATGTGATTGCACTAGAGGAATCGGATGCAAACTTTGACGTCAACTATTCCGAAGAATTACAGGTAAATTTACGAAATGCTTTTAAAAATACAGATTTACCAACAGAAAGTATTGTGTCAACCAATTATAATGACTTACTTTTGATCGATGATTTACATACGGAAAGATTTACTTACTATAGTGCGCTGGAAAATATGTTCCCACCTACTCGTATAAAAACAGCGCTTGGCGCAATGTTAACAATGCCTGGTGTGCCATATATGACATATGGAACCGAAATTGCGATGAATGGCCAAAATGCACAAGAAAGTCACCAAGTCATGAATTTCCGTGTAGATGAAGAGTTGATCGAGTATATTAAAGACATTAATTCCATTCGCAATAAATCGGAAACAATGCGCACTGGCAAAATCGAACTGCTAGAAAATGAAAATGGCTATATAGTGTATAAACGTTATTCAGACGACGAACAATTCATTGTTGTTATTAATAATACAAGCCAAACGAAGCGTATTGATTTAACACAAGATATCGTTGGTGATAACAAAGAGCTTCGTGGATTATTTGAATCTGATATTGTTCGAGCAGATGATAATGGAGAATATAGATTAGTACTTGATCGGGAAATCGTAGAAGTCTATCAAGTAACCGATCGTCATGGGTTAAACAAATCATATATTTTTGCAATGGCATTATCCTATATATTGTTCCTTGCCTTTTTAGTAATCGTATGGAAAAAAGGAAAGCAACGTAAAAACGAACAAACAAATAAGAAATAAATTAAAAACTGCTGCCTAAGTCCATTTGCGTCGGACGTAGACAGCAGTTTTTTGTCCCGCATTAACGGGCAGTAAGACTCCCACTTTCAGATTGAAGAAAGGCGATAAAGATAAGTGGGAGATCAACTGCCCGTAAAAGCCCGATTGGTTCAACTAACAATCAGTGGGGGATGAAGGCTCCCCACTGATTGAAGTCTCACTTTATAAATTCGCTCTCTTAATCTAATTTATTTAAGAAGAATAATGCCAATGTGCCAGGTCCTGTATGTGCAGCAATCGTAGAACCAATCAGATATATTTCAATATTTTTTGGATTGAATTTTTCTTCTATCATTTGTTTTAAGGCAAGTGCTGTTTCCTCATCATCTCCATGACTGATCGCAACCACTTGTTCATCTAAACGTTCGCCGCGTTCTTCCATCACTTCAATCATGCGTTTGATCACTTTTTTACGCCCACGAATTTTCTCAATAGGTACTAGCTTGCCTTCCTCCACGTGGAGAAGAGGTTTAATATTGAGTAAACCGCCGATAAAAGCACTTGCCTTGGAAACTCTTCCGCCTTGTGCTAAATAATCTAAATCTTCCACGGTGAAGAGGTGCTCCATATGCTCGGCTTGAAACCTGATTTTTTCTTCAATCGTTTGTAAATCCAAACCTTGTGCTTTTAATCGTACTGACTCTTGTACTAGTAGGCCATAACCGAGAGATGCACATTTGGAGTCAATAATCGTTAACTTTAAATCGGGATAGGTTTCCATCACTTGTTCACGCATCATAACAGCCGTGCTATACGTACCAGAAAGTGCTGATGAAAAGGCAACATACAATCCTTCTTCTCCAGATTTCGCTAATTCTTCAAACACTCGTAAAAAGTTTTCTGGTGAAGCTTGGGAAGTTTTTGGGTGGGCTCCTTTCCGAATCTCTTCGTATACTTGTTTCGAATCAATTCCGATAACATCCTCATATTCTTGCTCACCTATATGAACCCGTAGTGGGAACAATTCCACATGATGTTCTGCATAAAAAGATTTAGGCAAGTCGCAAGCACTGTCTGCAAATAATTTCATTTTTTATCCCCCTAAAAAGCTATTTGCTTTAATTTTAATCTTTCTATTAGGAAATCAGCAATCCCGTCTTCATTGTTTGTTTTCGTTATTTCATTTGCAATATTTTGCAATGGTTTGATGGCATTTCCCATCGCAACCCCAACTCCAGCATACTCAATCATTTCCCAATCATTATCTTCATCACCAAAAGCTATGATTCGTTCTTTGGGGATATCCAAATAAGAAGAAACATGAGATAAGCCAACTGCTTTGTTTAAGCCGTGACGAACAATTTCAATCACATCCCACGGTGCGCCCCATCTACGATGATCGATAACTTCTGCATGAACATCTCGTAAATGCTTGCGAACTAAATCGACCGAGTCTTCCTCTGCATGGATAAGTAAACTCGTAGGATCTTTTTGTAAAATAGTACGTAAATCACCGGTTGTAACATTAGGATTGCCCAATGCAAATGCAGACATCATCTGTTCGTCGTGATAATGTAAGTAAACGTCATCGAGCACTTCTGCAAGCATGTTTTTAATGGAGTAGCTTTCTACAGCCTCCACTACTTCTTTTACAACATTCAACTCGATCGGTTTATGTACAGTTTGCCATGACTTATTCATTGGATGATGTACAAATGCTCCGTTAAAATTGACGATTGGCGTAGTTAAACCAAGCTCCTTATAATACATTTCACTCGATCTGTACGGTCTTCCAGTTGCAATCATGACTTCATGGCCTTCTTCTTTTGCTTGAAGCAGTGTATTTTTCGTTTTGTTTGAAATAACCTTTTCATCTGTCAATAAAGTTCCATCTAAATCTAATACTATTAAATGACGTTGCAATTGAAAAACTCCCTTCTATTCTTATATAAAGTGTATCGTGTTCACAGAGGAAGGTCAAAATGTATAGTTTACCCCGCATTAACGGGCAGTAAATTTCCCACTTTAAGATTTAAGGGAAGCTAAAAGATAAGTGGGATATCAACTGCCCGTAAAAGCCCGATGAAATGATCCCAGACTAAGTACGCAACATCGTGTTGCAACGTCTGCGTGACCCACATCGTGTGTGACACAACTAACAATCAGTGGAGGATGAAAAAAACCTCCACTGATTGAAGTTTCACTTTAAGCTTTTTGTAAATTTTGAAATGCTTTGTTAGAATAATAATATATCCAAAAAGGTGGGGGAAGTAAATGATTGTACAACAAGAATGCTGGCGTAATATTCCTTTATTACATATTTATCATGAAGAAACGCAAAATAATGCACCAATCGTCCTTTTTCTACACGGTTTTGAAAGCGCAAAAGAGCATAATCTCCACTACGCATATCAATTAGTGCATGATGGATGTCGTGTCATTTTACCGGATGCGCACTTACACGGAGAACGCGATGAGCAATTAGACCAGGTCGAGATTAGCCTGCGTTTTTGGGAAACGGTATTAACCTCTATTGAGGAAGTTGGTATATTACGGGAAGAGCTGCAAAAACGTGGCTATTTAACCAACCAGAAAATCGGAATTGCTGGAACTTCAATGGGTGGTATCACAACACTTGGATGCTTGACTGCTTATCCTTGGATAGACGCTGCGGTTATCTTAATGGGAACGCCAGGTTATGTTGAGCTAGCGAAAGCACAGATGGCACAAGTGGAGCAAAAAGGTTTTCAAATACCATTAAATGCGGAAGAAAGAAAAGATATGCTTGATACTTTAGCTAGGTTTGATGCAACCAATCAAATGGAAAAACTAAGTGGCAAGTCGCTGTTTTTCTGGCACGGGGAAAAGGATCCAGTTGTACCTTTTGCACCTACTGCTCAATTCATTAAAACTTTTGAAGAAGAGTATGGTGACCAAACTATAGAATTCGTGAGAGAAAAATCAGCAGGACATGCAGTATCTCGCAAAGGAATGCTAGCCGCCACGAAATGGCTTGCAAACAGTTTGGCATAAGTACACTTGTTTGTTATGATGAATGAAAGTGATAAAGGAGGAATTCAAATGGATCAAGATATGAAAGACAGCATGATGGCTGCATTAGAAAATGTAATTGACCCTGAGTTGGGCGTTGATATTGTCAATTTAGGTTTAGTATATGATGTAGATTTGACAGAAGAAGGTACGGCAAACGTTACAATGACGCTAACTTCTATCGGTTGCCCAATGGGTCCGATGATTGTAGACCAAGTCAAAACAGCGCTTGGTGAATTGCCAGAAGTAAAAGAAACGGAAGTAAACATCGTCTTCAACCCACCATGGTCAAGAGAAAACATGTCAAGATACGCAAAAATCGCTCTTGGTATTAGATAACTATAGAAAAAGCGCAAGGCATCCCATTGATCGTCTTGCGCTTTTTTGATGGAATAAAAGTATTTTTTCAGGAGATAAATGGTGCAGGGCAACTAGATTGTGTTAAAGGCGACCAATTCCACGGTAAGAGCAACCAGATGTGTGGGGAGAACAACCAATCTAACAACGAGCCGATTTCAATAAAGTCAATAAACTTCTAGAGAGATGGCATGAAAACTGTCGTTTTAGCGGGAAAAAATGTCAAAGGGCAATCAGATTGTGATGAAAGCAACCACTTCAGGGACTAGAGCAACCAATTCCTCCACGAAAGCAACCAACTCCTCAACAAAAGCAACCAAAGCCAAATCAAAAAGCACTTTCCATGCCAACGCATGAAAAGTGCCTTATTTAATCAATGCGACAAATATGGAGTGGACAATTATCGCATTCTACTTCGGTACGTAAAAATTGGAGATCATGTACTGTGATAATTCCTTTGACAAAAGAAATGATGCCAAGCTTTTTTAAATCATTTAGCATACGATTGACTACTTCTCGGCTTGTTGCACAAAAATTTGCTAGTTCTTGATTTGTTAAGGTATAGTCGATTACCACGCTACCGTCCGTTTGTTCTACTCCATATGTGTTTGTAAGACGGATTAACGTGGAGTAAAGAGCACCTTTTTTGCCATGCAACAATAAGTCTCTAAAGCGAGTTTCATTTTTTAGGTTATGTGTTTGAATAACCTTCATCCACTCCATTATTAGCAAAGAAGAGGAGGATAAAAGTTTCTCTAGCTGCTCACGGGGTATTACTAATAAGTGAGTGGGTTCATTCGTATGTGCTGAAACGGAATGATAAATAACTTCGCAAAAAACAGCGGTTTCCCCGATAAAAGTATTTGGACCGGCAATACGAATTGTTAACACTTGACCACTTTCTGTATCTTTCGTTATTTTGACAGAGCCCGACTGGATAAGATAGACATCCTCTGAACGTTCTCCTTCTAGGAAAACAGGGCGATTTTTTTCTATTTTATGAATGGAACCAAATTGCTCAAATAATGAATAAATACCTTGGGGTGCGTTCATATAAAATCACAACCTTCCCTTCGATAATTTTATAATAGCATATTCCCTAAAAGTATTTACCTTAAATCACTTTTCTTTACAAATTTGAATGAAAGATATTATAATTGAATTAGTCAAAGAAGGTCAAACAATTTCAGTAAGGAGATGTTTGGTTATGCAAATGAAACAACAAGATGAAAAAACACCTTTAGAAACGTATGGACGTAACTTAGTTACTGCTGTGAAAGAAGGAAAAATGGATCCTGTAATTGGACGAGATCAAGAGATTCGGGATGTCATTAGAATATTATCAAGAAAAACAAAAAATAACCCAGTGTTAATAGGAGAACCAGGTGTTGGTAAAACAGCAATTGTGGAAGGATTAGCACAACGTATCGTTCGAAAAGACGTACCGGAAGGGTTAAAGGATAAAGAAATTTTCGAGCTTGATATGAGCTCACTGATTGCTGGTGCAAAGTATCGCGGGGAATTCGAAGAGCGTCTGCAAGCTGTCTTAAAGCAAGTAAAAGAGAGCGAAGGACAAATTATTTTATTCATCGACGAAATCCATACTATTGTCGGTGCTGGTAAAACTGATGGGGCAATGGATGCAGGTAATATGTTAAAACCTATGCTTGCTCGTGGTGAACTGCATTGTATAGGTGCTACGACCTTAGATGAATATCGCATGTATATCGAAAAAGATCCTGCGCTTGAAAGACGATTCCAACAAGTATTAGTTCGTGAACCTTCTGTTGAAGACACCGTTTCTATTTTACGGGGATTAAAAGAACGCTTTGAATTGCATCATGGTGTACGTATTCATGACCGCGCAATTGTTGCAGCAGCGGAGCTTTCGAATCGATATATTACAGAAAGATTTTTGCCAGATAAAGCAATTGACCTTGTAGACGAAGCGTGTGCAATGATTCGAACAGAAATTGATTCAATGCCACAAGAGCTTGATGAAGTGACGAGAAAAATGATGCAACTACAAATTGAAGAGCAAGCACTCATGAAAGAAAAAGACGCAGCAAGTCAAAAACGCCTAGAAATATTGCGTGAAGACTTAAAAGAGCTCGAGCAATCTTCCAGCGAAATGAGCAATAAATGGAAAGAAGAAAAAGAATCTATTCAAGTCATTCAACAAAAACGTGAAGAATTAGACCGTTATCGTCGAGAGCTAGAAGATGCGGAAAATAAATATGATTTAAACAAAGCAGCTGAACTGCGACACGGTAAAATTCCGACATTAGAAAAAGAATTACATGCATATGAGCAACAAGTAAACGATGATACAAGTAATCGATTATTACGTGAAGAAGTAACAGGAGAAGAAATAGCCTCTATCGTTTCAAGATGGACAGGAATTCCTGTAACAAAACTAGTAGAAGGAGAACGTGAAAAACTGCTCCGTTTAAAAGAGACACTTGGAGAAAGAGTAGTCGGTCAAGACAAAGCGGTTCAATTAGTAACGGAAGCAGTTTGGCGTGCAAGAGCAGGCATTAAAGACCCACATAAACCAATTGGTTCTTTCTTATTTTTAGGTCCGACTGGTGTGGGGAAAACGGAGCTAGCGAAGTCACTTGCGGCTAATCTATTTGATTCGGAAGAGCACTTTATCCGCATTGATATGTCAGAGTATATGGAAAAACACAGTGTTTCTCGACTAGTTGGAGCGCCTCCTGGTTATATTGGCTATGAAGAAGGCGGTCAATTAACCGAAGCCGTACGTAGAAATCCATATTCAGTTGTACTTCTGGATGAGATTGAAAAAGCACATCCAGATGTTGCAAATATTTTATTGCAATTAATGGATGACGGAAGAATTACAGATAGCCAAGGACGAATCGTAAACTTTACAAATACAATTGTTATCTTAACCTCTAATATCGGCTCACAATATTTAGCAAATACAACAGGTGTTGTCGGTGAAGAGGAAGAGACATTAGTAATGACAGCTCTACGTGAACATTTCAAACCAGAGCTACTAAACCGTATGGATGACATTATTATGTTCCATTCATTAACTACGCATCATTTTGAAAAAATTGCAGAGAAATATGTGAAACAGTTGCAAAACCGTTTACTGGAACAAGAAATTACCTTACAAGTAGATAACTCAGTTATTAAGTGGATTGTAGAAGAGGGTACAGATGCGGCGTTTGGTGCGAGACCATTAAAACGATTTATCCAACGTAATTTGGAAACGGCCGTAGCAAAACTGTTAATCGGGGGTTCTGTACTTCCAGGCGGAACAGTAGTTGCTTCAATAGAAGATGGAGAACTGATCATTAAGTAGTTCATTTATCTTTCCATCAAAGGTTCTTTATAAAAATGTTATATTTGAACATATAAAAACAGCTCCCAATTTCAGGAGCTGTTTTTTAGTGTTGTTCTTTTGGAAGTGGATCGTTTGGAATAATTGCCGTAATGATAAAGATCATGATAGCAACTGGTATTGACATAATAAGCCCATCTTTAAACACGAATTCTACATTTTGTACAGAACTTACTACGTAATTTAACATAGTAACTAAAATAGCTGACCAAATAAACGTCATAATATAATGCATGTATTTTCACCTCAGAAGCTAATTTTTACTTATATTTATCATATCACAATGAAAGGCTTTTACAAAAGAATATTTGAATTATGAAAGTCTATTGTTGAAAATTGTACATAAATTCGTTATTATTAATACCAGGTACTAATAATAGATTATAAGAAAAGGGGAACTTTCATGAATGCAGGAATTATTGGGTTAGGAACATACTCACCTGAAAAAGTGTTAACAAATGAAGACCTTGAAAAAATGGTAGATACCTCTGATGAATGGATTCGAACAAGAACTGGTATAGAAGAAAGAAGAATAGCGGGCGATGATCAAGATACTTCGCATTTAGCATATAAAGCGGCGAAAGAAGCGATTAAGGATGCAGGAATTTCACCTGAACAAATTGGACTTATCCTTGTAGCAACTGTAACACCGGATACTCCGTTTCCAAGTGTTTCCTCTATGCTTCAAGATCAATTAGGGGCAAAAAATGCTGCAGCAATGGATGTTTCGGCAGCTTGTGCTGGATTTATGTATGGATTGGTTACTGCAAAACAATTTGTGGAATCGGATACGTATTCACATGTACTTGTCGTAGGTGTAGAGAAGCTTTCGAAAATCACGGATTGGGAAGATCGTAATACTGCTGTATTATTTGGTGATGGAGCAGGAGCTGCTATAGTAAGTAAAGTTTCCGAAGGACGTGGAATTTTATCATTTGAACTAGGTGCCGATGGTAGTGGTGGCAAACATTTATACCAAGATGGTGCACATTTAGCTATGAATGGTCGAGAAGTTTTCAAATTTGCTGTAAGACAAATGGGTGAATCAGCCGTTAATGTGATAGAAAAAGCGGGTCTTTCAAAAGAAGATATCGATATGTTAATCCCTCACCAAGCAAATATTCGTATAATGGATGCTTCCAGAGAAAGATTGGGATTACCAGAAGAAAAGATGTCTAAAACAATTCATAAATACGGGAATACTTCATCTGCTTCCATCCCACTTTCTTTAAAAGAAGAAGTGGATAATGGGAAAGTAAAAGATGATGATATTCTAGTGATGGTAGGCTTTGGTGGAGGCTTAACTTGGGGTGCCATTACGTTAAAATGGGGAAGATAATTAATGAATCTTGAAAGGATGAATATGCATGACGAAACGTAGAGTTGTTGTAACAGGAATAGGTGCTGTTACACCGCTTGGCAACGATATAGAGACAACTTGGTCTGGTATTAAAGAAGGTAAGTCAGGCGTAGGTATGCTTACAAGACTTGATGCAAGTCAGTTCTCAGCAAAAGTTGCAGCAGAAGTAAAAGACTTTGATATAGAGAAGTATATTGAAAGAAAAGAAGCACGTAAAATGGACCGTTTCACTCATTATGCACTTGCTGCTTCTATTATGGCAGTCGAAGATGCTAATTTAACGATTACAGAAGAGGTAGGTCTTCGGACTGGAGTATGGATTGGTTCTGGTATTGGTGGTATGGAGACATACGAAAATCAATTCCGCGTATTTTTAGAAAAAGGTGCTCGTCGGGTTAGTCCATTTTTTGTTCCGATGATGATTCCAGATATGGCTGCTGGTCAGGTATCTATTTATTTTGGAGCAAAAGCAATTAATTCTTGTTCGGTTACTGCTTGTGCTTCCGGTACAAACTCTATTGGTGATGCATTTAAAGTAATTGAGCGTGGGGACGCAGATGTAATGATAACAGGTGGAGCAGAGTCGCCTATTACGCATATGTCTGTTGCAGGTTTTTGTTCGAACACGGCGCTTTCGTTGAATACAGATCCACAAACTGCATCAAAACCATTTGATGCAAATCGTGATGGATTCGTCATTGGTGAAGGGGCAGGAATTATTATTTTAGAAGAATATGAACATGCGGTTGCTCGTGGAGCAAAAATTTATGCAGAAATTATTGGCTACGGCTCTACAGGAGATGCTCATCATATTACAGCTCCAGCACCAGGAGGAGAAGGTGCTGCTCGTGCAATGCAACAAGCAATTGATGATGCAGGTATAAACCCAGAACAAATCAATTATATTAACGCACACGGAACTAGTACTCCATATAATGACCAGTTTGAAACAATGGCCGTAAAATCTGTCTTTGCAGAACATGCGTACAATCTTGCGATGAGTTCTACTAAATCGATGACGGGTCATTTATTAGGAGCTGCTGGTGGAGTAGAAGCAATCTTTACAGTGCTTGCATTAAAAGAAGGTATTTTACCGCCAACGATGAATTTAGAAACACCAGATCCAGAATGTGATTTAGATTATGTACCAAATGCTGCAAGAAAAGCAGATATCGAATATGCCATGAGTAATTCTCTCGGATTTGGCGGACATAATGCAAGTATACTATTTAAAAAACTATAAAAATATATTAAAAGCATTTCCAAGTTAAAATTTGGAAATGCTTTTTTTATATATATATTATTTTGATGAGCTAAAGTGCTAGTTTAGTAGTGATATAGCGAGTTGAATGATATTTTATTGATATAATATGTCGAAAAATGATGAATCATTCACAAATTTTTAAAAATATTATTATCAGTTTAAACTAGCTAAAACTGTTGTAAACACTGGTTTTTCAACCTATTGTCAATTTTCTAAAAAGAGTAAATAAAGGAAATTAACAAAAAATAAATATTGCGATTGTAAAGGTATTGTAATAGACTTTGTAATTAAGGTAACAAAACTGAAAAGTGTAACAATTTGGTCAACAATTATTACCAATGTTTTAAAGGAAAATAATCGATTGCATGAAAGGAGAATTACTTTGAGCAGCACAGAGCAACTTTTATCGATTAATAACTTACATACTGGGTTTCGGATAAAGGATACATATTTTGATGCAGTTGACGGCGTATCCATTTCGCTAAAGAAAAACGAAATACTTGCCATTGTTGGTGAGTCTGGGTGCGGGAAGTCAACACTAGCTACATCTATTATTGGGCTTCATGATCATAACAAGACGAGAGTAGAAGGAGAAATCATATACAAAGGGATTAACCTTGCAGTGTTGGATGAAGAGAAGTTTAACAAAGTCCGCGGTGAAGAGATCGGGATGATTTTCCAAGATCCCCTTTCTGCATTGAATCCTTTGATGCGAATTGGCGATCAAATTGAGGAAGGATTAGCATTTCATACAAAGATGTCTAAAGAGGAGCGAGACAAACGTGTTTTGGAGCTGTTGACACAAGTAGGAATCTCTAATCCAACGCGTATTGCGAAACAATTTCCACATCAATTGTCAGGTGGAATGCGACAAAGGGTCATTATTGCTATCGCTATTTCATGTAAGCCAAATATAATCATTGCAGATGAACCAACAACAGCACTGGACGTAACGATTCAAGCACAAATTTTGGATTTATTAAAAGACTTACAAGCAGAGACCGGATCAGGAATTATATTAATCACACATGATTTAGGGGTAGTAGCAGAAGTAGCAGACCGAGTTGCCGTTATGTATGCCGGTCAAATTATAGAAGAAGCCCCGGTAGAGGAGTTATTTGCAAATCCCTTGCATCCATATACCCGTTCTCTATTCAATTCAATTCCACAAATGAATAGTGAGAATGAGAAGCTACAAGTAATTC
This sequence comes from Psychrobacillus lasiicapitis, assembly GCF_006861795.1. GTDB lineage: Bacteria > Bacillota > Bacilli > Bacillales_A > Planococcaceae > Psychrobacillus > Psychrobacillus lasiicapitis. The sequence goes on from NZ_VDGH01000002.1 coordinate 110,517, forward strand.
GAGGGATTGTTCCATCTCTAACGAATTTGCCAAGAACAGGTTGCAGGTTTTCTGCTCGTATTCCATGGATTTCAGAAAAAATGCATGAAGAAAATCCATCGATGCACGAAGTTTCTCCCGGTCATCTAGTTAGGTGTACTTGCTGGCAGCACTTTCATTTTGAAAGTGAAGAAGGAGGAATTGCAAGATGAGCTTTATGCAAATAAATGACTTAAAAGTATATTATCCAATTCGTGGAGGATTTTTCAATACAGTTGTAGATCAAGTAACAGCTGTAGATGGTATATCACTAGAATTTGAAAAGGGAAAAGCATATGGCTTGGTTGGTGAATCTGGGTGTGGTAAATCGACGACCGGTAAATCGATTATTGGGTTAGAGAAAATTACTTCTGGAAGCATTATTTACGAAGGTGAAAATGTTACAGATAACCGCAGAGGTCGTGGATCTTCATACAATCGAGATATCCAAATGATTTTCCAAGATGCTCATTCCAGTTTGAACCCTCGTAAAAGGGTGCAAGATATTATTGCAGAACCAATCCGAAACTTTTTGAAACTTTCACCTGATGAGGAAAAGCGTAGAATTAATGAACTACTTGCCATTGTAGGAATGAATGAAGATGCAAAATTAAAATATCCACATGAGTTTTCTGGGGGTCAAAAGCAGCGTATTGGAATTGCTCGAGCAATTGCTTGTAATCCAAAACTCATTATTGCGGATGAACCGGTATCGGCACTAGATCTGTCCGTTCAAGCTCAAGTACTTAACTTTATGAAAGATATTCAGCAAGAATTTGGACTGAGCTATTTATTCATCTCACATGATCTAGGGGTAGTGAAGCATATGTGTGATCATATATCAATCATGTACAAAGGGCGCTTTGTTGAATCTGGAAGTCGTCAAGACATTTATACAAATCCACAACATATTTACACGAAACGATTACTATCAGCGATTCCAGATGTGAATCCAGTAGGGCGAGAAGAGCGAAAAAAGGAACGAATCGAAGTAGAATCAAACTATGCTGCTAATCATAAAAATTACTATGATGAGAACGGGAAAGTGTATGATTTGAAAAAATTATCCATGACACATTATGTAGCGATGAGTGCTCACGAGAAAGGGGGCATTTAATATGTGGAAGACAATAGTTAGGCGAGTATTAATCATGATTCCCCAATTATTTGTTCTAAGTCTATTAATCTTTATCATGGCTAAACAGTTGCCGGGAGATCCGTTTACAGGATTGCTTACGCCTGATACAGATCCTAACCGGATAGAAGAACTCCGGGAACTGGCAGGGTTAAATGATCCTTGGTATGTACAATACGTGAACTGGATTGTAAATGCGGCACAAGGGGATTTAGGGAAAAGTTATACGTATAAAATAAAAGTATCTACTCTCATTGGAGAGCGTGCTTTAAATACATTTTGGCTATCTCTTGTAAGTGTTATTATATTATACCTTATCGCTATTCCGCTTGGGGTTTTAGCTGGACGATATCAAGATACATTTCTAGATAAAATTGTTGTCTTCTATAGTTTTGTCACTTATGCCATTCCGACGTTTGTTTTGGCACTGATCTTCTTATTTATTTTTGGTTATCAGCTTCACTGGTTCCCGACGGTAGGTAGTGTAGATATTAAATATGACACAGGAACTGCTGGTTACATCTGGAGTAAACTCTATCATATGCTGTTACCTGCTTTTACAACCGCGGTCTTAGGTACGACTGCCGTTGTCCAATATTTACGATCCGAAATTATTGATGCAAAATCTTTAGACTATGTACGAACAGCTCGAAGTAAAGGAATTCCAGTAAACAAAGTCTATTCAAGACATATTTTTAGAAATTCATTACTTCCAATTGCTGCCTTCTTAGGATTTACGATTACTGGACTACTTGCGGGGTCTATTTTCATTGAAACGATCTTTGGTTATCCAGGAATGGGACAGTTATTTATTTCCTCACTAGTCTCACGTGACTATAGTGTAATTACTGCACTTGTTATGTTATTTGGCTTCTTAGCATTACTAGGTAGTCTACTGTCCGATATCATCATGAGTATTGTCGACCCAAGAATTAGGATAGAATAGTTCAACTAAAATGTTAAGGAGAGAAAAATAACATGGCTAAACAAGCGACAGTTGATATTAAAAAAGAAGAAATAAACTCTCCTCCAACAGGTATGCAAGTTGTTTTTAGAGAGTTTAGAAAAGATAAATTGGCAATGTTTTCACTGATTTCATTAGTTTTGGTTATAGTAGGGGTCTTTATATGGACATGGTTTATAGATCAAGAGGCTTTAATGCGTGTTAGTTTAAGAGACAAATATGCAGAGCCTGGAGAGAAGTTCCTGCTAGGAGCTGACCAAGGTGGAAAAGATATTTTAGGACAATTAGTAACTGGTGCGCGAAATTCCATCGCGATTGCTATAGCAATCACTTTAATAACAGTTTCTTTCGGGATTATTGTCGGTTTAGTTTGTGGTTACTTTGGAGGATGGATCGATAATATGTTCATGCGAATTATCGACTTCTTTATTACCATTCCTTCTTTAATGGTAATTATCGTTTTTGTAACAATTATACCTAAATATACGGTTAAGGAATTTATTTTGATCATGAGTTTATTTCTTTGGACTAGTACTGCCCGTCTTGTCCGGAGTAAAGCATTATCAGAAAGTAGAAGGGATTATGTCAATGCGTCTAAAACAATGGGAACCCCAGGTATTTTAATCATATTTAAAGAAATTATGCCAAATTTAAGTTCCATATTAATTGTAGAGTTGACATTAAATTTTGCTGGAAATGTTGGGATTGAAACAGGGTTAACTTATCTTGGATTTGGATTGCCACCACAGACCCCGAGTTTAGGAACCCTTATAAGTTATGCAAATAACCCACTTGTATTGCAGGATAAGTGGTGGGTTTGGTTACCTGCATCGCTCTTTATCTTGTTAATGATGTTAGGGATAAACTATGTAGGGCAAGCGCTACGCCGTTCGGCAGACGCGAAACAACGTTTAGGATAACTGTTTTTGGTATTAAACGCATGGACGTTTGATATATATGAAAATAGAGAGTAAAAAGGAGGAAAAGGAAATGAGTAAAAAGCTTTGGGGATTACTGGCATTGCTACTTGCATTTATGCTTGTACTTGCTGCTTGTAACGGTGATGAGAAAGAAACTAGTAGTACTGATGAAGGAACAAAAACAGAAGATACGACTAAGAGTGAAGGTAATGAAGAAGGTACCGAGGAAGAAGCAGAAGAACCAGCTGCAGAAGATTCAGATGCATTATTTCCATTATCCGTCGAAAACGAAGGAGACGCAATTTCTGGTGGTACTCTAAAAGTTGCTATGTCTAAGGATGAGCCTTTCCAAGGAATCTTCTCATATGTATTATATGAAGATGCTTATGATGCAGAAATTTTAGCATATGCATCAAACTCTCTTTTCGAAACAGATGGAGATTTCTTATTAACTGATGAAGGTATTGCAAGTATGGAAGTAGATCAAGACAACAATAAAGTATTAGTAAAAATCCGTGAAGGCGTAAAATGGTCTGATGGTGAGCCATTGAAAGTCGAAGATTTAATCCAACCTTACTTAATCATTGGTCATAAAGATTACACAGGTGTTCGATATGACGTAGATTTCCAAAACATTATTGGTGCTGTTGAATACCATGATGGTAAAGCAGACACAATCTCAGGTCTAAAAAAATTAGATGAAACAACATTAGAAATTTCATTCAATAAATTATCTCCTGCAATCTTTAGTGGTGGAGATGGAATCTGGACTTACGCAGAACCAAGTCATATTGTTAAAGATATTCCTGTTGCAGAGTTAGTAGAATCTGACGCAGTTCGTAAAAACCCAGTTACATTAGGTGCATTTATCATTGACAAAATTGTACCAGGGGAATCTGTTCAGTTAGTTGCAAATGAAAACTACTGGAAAGGAAAACCAAAGTTAGACGGAGTTTTAATTAAAGTTGTACCAACAAGCTCAATTTCAGTTGCTTTACAACAAGGGGAATATGATGTAGCTATCTCTTTTAATGCTTCTAAAATGGAAGAAGTAAAAGACTTTGATAATATCGATATCTTAGGTCGTCAAGAACTTTACTATTCTTACCTTGGTTTCAAGCTAGGAAAATACGATTATGATAATAGTGTTGTAGTAACAGACGTAGAAGGATCAAAAATGGGCGACGTAAAATTACGTCAAGCAATGGGGTATGCACTTGATGTAGAGCAAGTTGCAGAAGTTTTCTATAATAACTTACGTGAACGTGCAAACTCACTAATCCCACCAGTATTTGCATCTTTCTATGATGATTCATTAGAAGGATATACGTATGATCCAGATAAAGCGGCTGCATTATTAGACGAAGCTGGTTTCAAAGATGTGGATGGCGATGGAATCCGTGAAGATAAAGAAGGCAAGCCTTTTGAAATTAAATTTGCAACGATGTCAGGCGATGACATTGCTGAAGATATTACACAATTCTATATGCAAAACTGGAAAGATGTTGGCTTAAATGTAACATTAACAACAGGACGTACAATCGAATTCAACAGCTTCTATGATAAAGTTCAAGCAGATGATCCAGAAATTGATATTTTCATGGCTGCATGGGGTACTGGAACAAACCCATCTCCAGCAGGTTTATATTCTAAAACAGCAGAATATAATTTCAGCCGTTACTCTTCTGATTTCTTAGAGGAAACACTAACAAATATCGACTCACCAAAAGCATTTGATGCAGATTACCGTGCGGAACAATTCCGTGCATGGCAAGAATATATGGCTGAGCAAGCGCCAATTATTCCAACTATGTATCGTTATGAGTTAGTACCAGTAAACAAACGCGTGAAAAACTGGAATATCGATTATGCTAATCCAACTGAGTTACAAGATATTGAATTAGTATCAGACACTGCAGTTAAATCTACAAAATAATTTATAAAAAAACCGTTCCTAAACGAAAGTTTAGGAACGGTTTTTCATATGGTTTAAGAAGGATGTGATACATATAAGAATTCTATTATTTTTAATCAGTTACGGGATAGCAGTTATTAGCTGCTCTCATTTATTATTATTCTTAAACTTTTTATCGCTTGGTTATTCTTTGAACTCTGTGCTGATGTACATGCTTCAGTCAAAGGAATTTATTATGCTTTGTGGATCCTTTTTAGCTCTAACGATTATCGTCTTCTTCCGAGGCCCATTGCGGCTTCCATTTTAGCCAATGTGGCATTTGCTAATGCATTTGCTTTTTCTGCTCCAAGATCTAATATGTCGTCGAGCTCGGAAGAGTTTAATAATTCTTCATATCTCGCTTGAATCGGAGCTAGATGATCGATGATAACTTGTGCAACAGATGCTTTGAAATCGCCATAGCCTTTTCCTTCATATTTTTGTACAAGTGCTTCTATTGAAACATTCGTTAAAGCTGCTTCAATAGTAAGTAGATTCGAAACACCGGGCTTATTTTCAAGATCAAAAGCAACAATTCCTTCCGAATCTGTTACGGAACTTTTTATTTTCTTTTCAATTTCTTTTGGTGTGTCTAGTAAACGAATTGTCGCTTTTTTATTTGGATCAGATTTACTCATTTTCTTCAATGGATCTTGTAAGGATTTAATGCGTGCTCCATTTTTTGGAAGTTGGATATCCGGAATCGTCAGCACTTCTCCATACTTTTTATTGAAACGTTCCGCTAAGTCACGTGTTAACTCAACATGTTGTTTTTGATCGTCGCCAACAGGGACGATATCCGATTGATATAGAAGAATATCTGCAGCCATAAGTGGCGGATATGTTAATAATGCTGCAGAGACAGCTTCTTTTCCTGTTGATTTGTCTTTAAATTGTGTCATTCTTTCTAACTCGCCGATATAAGAGATACATTGCATAATCCATCCGGCTTGTGCATGAGCTGGAACTTCGGATTGGATAAATAATGTTGACTTATTAGGATCAATTCCTACTGCGATGTACAATGCTGCAAGAGAACGAATATGACTGCGCAGTTCCTCGGGATCTTGTGGAATTGTAATCGCATGTTGGTCTACAATGCAGAACACACACTCGTAATCGTCCTGCAAAGCAGTAAACTGTCTAAATGCACCGATGTAATTGCCGAGTGTAATAATACCTGTTGGCTGCACGCCTGAAAAAATTTTCTTCATGTTTTTTCCTCCTGATTTTTATTAATCCATTTACTTTCTTCAGAAGGATAATTCCACTGAAGTAAATAAAAAAAACATCATGCCTCCCTAAAAAGGGACGAATGATGTAAAATCCGTGGTACCACCCAGCTTGCTAAAATAATTAGCCACTCTTCTTCATAACGCGAAGGACACGGTCTATGCTACTACAAGTTTCACATAAACTGCTCGGAAGCCCATTCCATTTACCGTATGTTCTGTTTGCACCGACCACAGAATCTCTTGTCATACCGGATTAAATGTACTTTTCTTCGTCAAAGCTCAATTATTTTGTTTTGATAATTATATTATAGAAGAAACGCAAAAATCAAGCATAATAAACAACTAAAGCAATCCCCATACAAACAAGACAGCTCAAGCCTAAATAGACGATTGGCTTATAAGGAAACGATAAGATTTCGGATGGCATCCGCATTTCATTTGCTGTTTTCTTCATATGCTTAGGTGTAAACACTTTTCGTGTGCTTGTCACAAAAAGATCGAAAAATCCACCAGCAACTACATACGTCATTAGCCCGATAAATGTAATAATTCCTCCAATATAAAAGGATATATTTATATAAGAACTGAGCGAAAGAGAACCGTATGCGATAAACATAAGGATAAAAATAATAAGCTGTACTGCTAAAAAATAACTAATTTTTTTCTTCATAAGTCACCTCAACGAAATAAATTATAGAAGATTTACTTAAAATAATCAAAAATTAGACAATTCAAAATGTCAGAAATGAACAAATTAATTACCAATGATTCACAAATGTTAGGTCTATGTAATGATTTTGTTACTATTTTGTAAAAATATTCTCGAAAAACCTGTACAAGTTTCTCTGAAAATGTATAATAATTATTGTAATGAATTTTTCAGACAATTTAAAAGGGGGTTATTCTTTTGAAGAATAGCAAGTTTGCTTGGCTTTTAAGCCTAATGTTAGTTGTTGCTCTTTTCTTAGCTGCTTGTGGCGGCGATAAAGAAGAAGGCACTGAAACAACTACAGACACAACAGATAAAGAAAAAGATGCAACAACAGAAGAAGTAGCAACTGATGAGGAACAAGTTCTTAACCTAATCATGACTGCTGAGATTCCAACAATGGATTCAGCTCTAGTTACTGATGCAGTTGGATTTGATCTACTTAACAACGTAAATGAAGGTTTATACCGTTTAAATCAAGATAACGTTGCTGAGCCTGCAATTTCTGAAGGTGAACCAACAGTTTCTGAAGACGGTTTAGTTTACACATTTAAATTACGTGATGCTAAATGGTCTGATGGATCTCCAGTAACTGCGAATGACTTTGAATTTGCATGGAAACGTGCTATGAACCCGGATACTGCATCTGAGTATGGTCCATATATGATGGATGGCGTTATTAAAAACGCTACTGCAATTATGGAAGGTTCTGCTGAGTACACTGAATTAGGTGTAAAAGCTGTTGATGAAAAAACATTAGAAGTAACACTTGAAAAACCAACACCTTATTTCTTATCACTTATGTCATTTGGAACATTCTTACCACAAAAAGAAGAATTCGTTACAGCGCAAGGTGAAAACTATGCGAAAAATTCTGAAGCACTTTTATACAACGGACCATTTACACTTGCTAATTGGGACGGAACAGGATTATCTTGGCAACTACTTAAAAACGAAGAGTACTGGGATAAAGATACTGTAAAATTAACTGAAATCAACTATGATGTTGTTAAAGAACCAGGTACAGCTGTAAACTTGTATACGGAAGGTCAAAAAGACCGTGCTGGACTTACTGGTGAATTTGCAATGCAATATGCTGCTGATCCAGAACTAATTAACGAATCAGAAACATCTGTATTCTATTTCAAATACAATCAAGAACGCCTTGGAGAAAAAACTCCACTTGCTAACGTAAATATTCGTGAAGCAATGTCTAAAGGTTTCAATAAACAAGATTTAGTAGATGTAGTTTTAGCTAATGGTTCTGTACCAGCTAACTACTTAGTACCAAAAGACTTTACTTTCGATGAAGATGCAAATGATTTCCGTGACGTTAACGGAGACATGGCTGAATTTAATGCAGAAGAAGCAAAAGCTGCATTTGATAAAGGTTTATCTGAACTAGGAGTTTCTGAATTAGAAATCGAACTTCTAAACGGAGATACTGAGTCAGCTAAAAAAATGGGTGAATACCTAAAAAATCAATTAGAAACAAACCTACCAGGTTTAACAGTTAAATTGAAAGAAGTTCCATTTAACGTACGTCTAGATCTTGACACAAACCAAGATTATGAAATGCAAATTGCTGGATGGGGACCTGACTACCAAGATCCTTATACATTCATGAACTTATGGTTAACTGGCGGCGGTAATAACCAAATGTCTTATTCTAACCCAGAATATGATAAACTTGTAACTTCTTCTGTTAATGAATTAGCTCAAGATCCAGAAGCTCGTTGGCAAGCACTTGCTGATGCTGAAAAACTTCTTATTGATGAAGATTTCGGAATTGGACCAATCTACCAACGTGGATTAATGTTCCTTCAAAAACCATATGTTAAAGGTATCGTTGCACACCCATTCGGTGGAGACTATAGCTACAAATGGGCTTATATCGAAGGTAAAAACTAATTTAGTGAATGTTTAAAATCACATAGTTTGAGAGTATATGGTATCCGTTTTGGGCCATATACTCTCTTTTTAAATGAATCAGAATTCACCAAATATTTTATTTTTTAAATTTAGTTTTGACAATAATAGAGTTTATCTGTTTATATATACTAGTAGAGTTTTAAAATTATAGAAATATATTATTTAGGAGGTGCAAAGATGACAAAATATATGATCCGACGTATCGTTTATATGTTTATTACCCTTTTCTTGATTGCGTCAGCAACATTTTTCTTAATGAAGGCGCTTCCAGGATCCCCGATTAGCTCTGCTCCAAAACTATCCCCTTCACAACTTGCGATGGTGGAAGCGAAATATGGATTAGATGAACCAGTTCCTGTGCAGTACGCAAAATATATGCTCAACTTAGCTAAAGGTGACTTAGGTAACTCATTCCAGTTTAAAAATGCCAGTGTAACAGAATTAATCATGAACCGTTTAGGACCATCTGTTTTAATTGGAACACAAGGTTTGATTCTAGGTGTAGCTATAGGTATTTTGTTAGGTATGATTGCAGCATTAAGGCAGAATACTGTGTGGGATTATGGTAGTACGTTAATTGCTATCATCGGTATTTCTATTCCATCATTCGTTTTTGCAACATTGCTTCAATATTGGTTAGCAGTTGAATGGGGTCTATTCCCTGTTGGATTATGGAAAGATGGTTGGATGTCGAGCATATTGCCTTCTGTTGCATTAGCAATGGGGCCACTTGCAACAGCATCTCGTTTCATCCGAACAGAAATGATTGAAGTGTTGAGTTCAGATTACATTACTTTAGCAAAATCTAAAGGAGCTAGCGGATTTGAAATTGCATTCAAGCATGCTTTCCGTAATGCATTAATTCCTCTTGTCACTGTTTTAGGACCGCTTGCTGCTGGTTTAGTTACAGGCTCGCTTGTAATTGAACAAATCTTTGCAATACCGGGTATCGGGGAACAATTTGTTAAGGCGATTACATCCAATGACTTCTCGATTATTATGGGAACAACATTATTTTACTCTGTATTGTTAATTGTCATAATATTCGTAGTAGACGTCCTTTATGGAATAATTGACCCTCGTATTCGTTTATCAGGAGGTAGTAAATAATGAGTTTAGATATTAAAAAAATACCTGCTGAATCTTTTGAAAGAGTTCAAATTGATAGTAGTCATGCTGAAAGAATTACGAAGCCGTCTTTAAGTTTTTGGCAGGACGCTTGGTTACGAATTCGTAAAAACAAGGCTGCTATTGCGAGCATATTTATATTATTGTTTATCATTATTATGGCATTTGTGGGACCGATGGTTAGTCCCCATGATGCTGAGACGCAAACGATTACACATGCCAACCTACCTCCAAAAGTTCCTGGACTGGAGAAACTAGGAATCTTCGATGGTGTTGGTACTTTAGCAGGTAAAGAAGTAGATTTATATGAAATGAAAAAAGTAGATACGTATTATTGGTTTGGTACAGATGGCTTAGGACGAGACATGTTCTCAAGAGCTTGGGAAGGTACGCAAATATCATTATTAATCGCTTTTGTAGCAGCGGTAATAGACATGGTTATTGGTGTCGCATATGGTGGTATTTCTGGTTACTACGGCGGTCGTACCGACGATATAATGCAACGTATTGTAGAAATCCTATATGGTATTCCTACATTAGTTATCGTAATTTTGATGTTATTAGTTATGGAACCAGGTGTCATAGCGATAGTTATTGCGATTACGCTCACTGGTTGGATCGGTATGTCACGTATTGTCCGAGGGCAGGTTTTGAAATTTAAGAACCAAGAATTTGTGCTTGCTTCAAGAACTTTGGGTGCGGGTAACGGACGTATCATATCCAAGCATATTTTACCGAATATCTTAGGGGTAATCATTATTAATACAATGTTTACTATTCCAACGGCGATTTTCTTTGAAGCCTTTCTAAGTTTTATCGGATTGGGACTTCAGGCGCCGGATGCGTCTTTAGGTACACTTATTAATGATGGGTATAAAGTAATTCGCTTCCAACCGCATATTTTATTGTATCCATCGATTATTTTAAGTTTGTTAATGATTGCATTTAACTTACTTGGTGATGGTTTACGCGATGCATTTGATCCGAAGATGAAAGACTAAAGGAGGAAAGCGAAAATGGAGAAAATATTAGAAGTAAAAGACCTAGAGCTTTCCTTCCATACGTTTGCAGGAGAAGTGAAAGCAATTCGTGGCGTTAACTTTGACTTATTAAAAGGAGAAACGCTTGCAATCGTTGGAGAGTCTGGTTCAGGTAAATCCGTAACAACTAAGTCAATTATGCGCTTATTGCCTGAACATAGCTCTGAATTTAAAAATGGGCAGATTTTATTTAACGGCAAAGATCTAACGAAGCTGACAGACAGAGAAATGCAAAAGATTCGTGGAAAAGATATATCAATGATTTTCCAAGATCCAATGACTTCATTGAATCCTACGATGCCTATTGGAAAACAAATTATGGAACCGATTTTAAAGCACCGTAATGTAAGTAAATCAGTGGCTCATAAAGAAGCAGTCGATTTACTTCGTCTAGTAGGTATGCCTAAACCGGAAGCTCGTATGAAACAATATCCGCATCAGTTTTCTGGTGGTCAACGTCAACGTATCGTAATTGCCATTGCATTAGCTTGTAATCCACAAGTATTAATTGCGGATGAACCGACTACTGCTCTAGACGTAACAATTCAAGCGCAAATCTTAGAGTTAATGAAGGATTTACAAAAGAAGATTAATACATCAATCATCTTTATTACCCATGATCTTGGTGTAGTAGCGAATGTAGCAGATAGAGTTGCTGTTATGTATGGTGGGAAAATTGTTGAAATCGGAACAGTAGATGAAATTTTCTATAATCCGCAACATCCATATACATGGGGATTATTAAGTTCAATGCCGTCACTTGATACGGCAGAAGAGAAACTATATGCGATCCCTGGAACACCTCCAGATTTATTGTCACCGCCTAAAGGTGATGCTTTCGCTCTTCGTAGTGATTATGCAATGAAAATCGACCTTGAGGAAGTTCCACCATTTTTCAAAGTGAGTGATACGCATTATGCAGCAACTTGGTTATTACATCCAGATGCTCCGCAAGTAGATCCACCTTTAGCAATACGCGAGCGTATGAAAAAATATCCAGGCAGTCGTTACTATGAAGGAACGGAAGGAGGTACTTACTAATGGCTGAAAAATTACTCGAAATTAAAAATTTAAAGCAATATTTCAATCAAGGTAAGCCAAATGAAGTTCGTGCGGTAGATGATATAAGCTTTGATATTTATAAAGGGGAAACATTAGGTCTAGTTGGTGAGTCAGGTTGTGGTAAATCAACGACAGGGCGTACAATTATCCGTCTTTATGATGCAACTGATGGTCAAGTAATTTACGATGGTGTAAATGTACATGACAAGAAATCGAAAAAAGATTTAAAAGAATTCAACCGTAAAATGCAAATGATTTTCCAAGATCCATATGCATCTCTAAATCCACGTATGAAAGTATTGGATATTATTGCGGAAGGTTTGGATATTCACGGGCTTGTGAAAAATCCAAAAGAACGAAAAGAAAAGGTAGTAGAACTTTTGGAAACAGTCGGGTTAAACCGTGAGCATGCGGATCGTTATGCACATGAATTCTCAGGTGGACAGCGTCAGCGTCTAGGAATCGCAAGAGCGCTTGCTGTTAATCCTGAATTTATCATTGCGGACGAGCCTATTTCTGCACTTGATGTATCGATTCAAGCACAGGTTGTAAACTTACTAAAAGAACTACAAGAAGAAAAAGGATTAACTTATTTATTCATCGCACATGACTTGTCCATGGTAAAATACATTTCTGACCGTATTGGTGTAATGTATTTTGGTAAACTTGTCGAGTTAGCTACAGCGGAAGAATTATATGCAAATCCAATGCATCCATATACACAGTCTCTATTATCAGCTATTCCACTTCCTGATCCAGATTATGAGCGCACTCGTGTACGTAAATCGTATGATCCTGCCAATCATAATTATCAAGATGGGGAAGAAATTGCGATGAGAGAAGTAACGCCTGGACATTTTGTTTATTGCTCTGAAAAAGAGTTAGAATCATTAAGAGCTATTTCAAGCTCCAAATAAAAAAATCGGTCATTCTTATGCGAATGACCGATTTTTATTGTTTTAGGTAATAAAAATTCTTTAATTATGAAATTCCTTTTATACCTGCTGACTTTTTAACTTTTTATTTCTATTAATTACCAAGTTGGCAATTAGCCATACAACCTGAATTATTACCGGAAATATAAATGCGATCATTAAAACTATAAATGATGCTAATTTTGCCTCAAGTGTTTGAGTGATACCAGCGCCATCAACCTCCCTTAGCCAAACAAAAGCGATACCTACTGCAAAAATGACAGCCCAAAAAGTGTTTGCAATCCACCAAAATAACCATAGCTTTTTCATATTCTCACTCCTATAATTCTATACACTTACTGAAAAAAATCCATAAAAGATTATTTTATGTACAATCTTTTCGATACTTCCTTCTACGTATTTCTATCATACATAGCCAATGAGTTCCTGTTAATGGACCTGTGGCATATTTTACCTAAGGCTTAAGATGTATAAAACTCAACAGTTGTTTTCTTAACAAAGTGTGGACGTTAGCCAAAGACTTTGAACGAATCGTATTCTAGGGAAGCGGCTGTGGAAAAGCTCGATAAAAGCGTCCAACCAGTAGACAATTCAATCAACTCAATAAGATGCACTTTTCTTATTTTATGAAGCATTCAATTAATTTTTAACAATTCATTTAATTCTATTGAAGAAGAAGCAGAAGCTCGCGTTTTTATTTTTGTAATAGTTAACACATTAGTAAGTTTACATTGACAAAGGAACAATTAAAATTGGCAGCTTCAGTGAATTAGGAACAAAATCATACAATCAATAAAGTGGCGAGGAAAAGCCTTCCTTACGTTACTTTAATTGTTGGTATAACTAGAATAGTATATAATAAAGTTACTAATTATTTTGTAGACTATTGTAAATTAGATAGATATAAATCATAAGAATAGATGGGGATTCATTATGTATCAAGATGTTCTTTTACGTAATAACGTAAATATTACCGGCAAAGGTACACGGACAATGTTGTTTGCTCCGGGATTTGGTTGTGACCAAAATATGTGGAGGTTAGTTACACCTGCTTTTGAAGAAAACTATCGTATTATTCTTTTTGATTATGTGGGTTCAGGGAAATCTGATTATAATGCTTACGATTCTAGTAAGTATAGCGATCTTCATGGATACGCAAACGATTTAATAGAAATATGTGCAGCGCTGGACTTAAAAGAAATAACTTTTGTTGGACATTCAGTTGGTAGCACTATCGGAATGCTGGCTTCTATACAAAAGTCAGATTTATTTGAACAACTCATCATGATAGGTCCATCGCCTCGTTATTTGAATGATCAGCCAGATTATATTGGGGGATTTAAGAGAGAGGAACTGGATGGGTTGATTGATATGATGGAGATGAATTATATTGGCTGGTCAAATTATCTTTCAAAAGTCATTATGAAGAATCCTAATCGTCCAGAGCTCTCAAAAGAATTAGAGGACAGCTTTTGTTCAACAGATCCGACGGTTGCTCGTCAATTTGCGATGGCTACTTTCTTTTCTGATAACCGAGAAGATTTGAAAAAAGTTGTAGTGCCATCGCTAATTCTTCAGTGCTCTGAAGATGTAATTGCTCCAATTGAGGTAGGGAACTACATGCATCGCCATTTGACAAAAAGTACGTTACGTTTGATGGAGGCTACTGGGCATTGTCCACACATGAGCCACCCGGAAGAAACTATTCGGTTAATTAAAGAATATTTGGCTGTTGGCTATGTGAGCATACTTAGTAAGGAGTAGATTATTTGTTAGATGAACAATTGAATTATGCTCCGTGTGGTTACTTATCACTTTCTGATGAGGGCACAATTCGCACGATCAATCAAACTTTGCTTAGTTTACTTGGCTTTGACCTATATGAGATAAAGGGAAAGCACGTTAACACCATTTTAACGGTTCCTAGCAAATCATTTTATCAACTTTATTTTTTCCCTATTATTAAGCTACAGGAACGCGTCGAAGAAATGTACCTTACATTCAAATCAAAAACCAACGATGATATTCCAGTTCTTCTTAGCGCCATACGCAAAAAGCGTAACGGAGAAATTGTCAATGACTGTATGTTATTTCAGATAAAGAAACGCTACGAGTACGAGCAATCCCTCCTTGCGGTCAAAAAGGAAACAGAAGAACGTAATCGTGTGAAGAGAGAGCAAATCGCCGAGTTAGATCTTTTGAGAAGGGAATTAGAGTCTAAGCAAAAAGAACTGCTAGAAGTAAATGTACAATTAGGGAAATTAGCAGCAACAGATGGACTGACCGGTCTTAAGAATAGGCGAAGTTTACAAGAAGATTTAGCTTCTAATATTGTCTTATTTACAAAAAAATCGCACCCCCTTTCATTTTTGCTACTGGATATAGATCATTTCAAAAAGATTAACGACAACTATGGGCATTTAACAGGTGATAGAGTTCTCCAAGGATTGGCACTGATTCTGAAAGAGGAGTTAAGAGAAGGTGATGTTGCAGCTCGTTATGGTGGAGAGGAATTTGCATTGATTCTTCCCGGTGCAGATCAAGCGACTGCCCAGAAAATAGCTGAAAGAATTCGATTACGTGTAGAAGGTGCTGGGTGGATAAACCAAACTGTCACTATAAGTATTGGAACTGCAACACTTATAACAGGAGATACAGTAAGTTCACTTCAATCTCGAGCTGATCGGGCACTTTATTCCTCCAAAAATCGAGGTCGTAACCAGGTCACTCATGCTAGTCACAAAAATGATTAATCAGTACGTAAGAAGGAATTCATAAATATAGAAGAAAAATCGGAGTTGGTCCACGGCCTACTCCTTTTTTCTATGTATAAATACAAAGAATGATTTGGAATGGTAATTGTTTAGTCATCCTGTTCTTAAGGTACTTAATAAGAGACAAGTGAAAATGATGAATAGTAATACTTCTATAGAGCTTTTTATGACGCTTTAACCTATTATGTAAGCACTATTTCACTTTCATTCATTGTTTAGTATTGTTAGAATAAAGAAACACTTAGGAAAGAAAGGAGAATTTTATGAAGAAGCCTATTAAACTGCTCGCCTCATTGAGTGCGGCAGCCGCTGTACTTTTACCTACAACAGTATTTGCGGAATCTAAACTATTCGAAGAAGACTTTTCCACAAAAGAGTTTAGTTTTAAACCAATTGATGAGAAGGTCGTGACGACATCCAAACTATTCATATATGACTCGGGGCTAACATTTAACTATCCTGATGCAGTGAGAGGGGTATATGTAACGGGACATTCAGCAGGTGGCTCTAGATTTGCGGATTTAGTAAATTTGTTAGATGCGACAGAGCTAAATGCGATGGTCATCGATATTAAAGACGACTTTGGTAACTTAACCTATATTCCTAACGAAGAATCGTCTCTTACGAAATATGAGATTGGTAAGCCATACATAAAAAATCCACGGGCTATGCTAGAAACAATGGAAGAGAAAGAAATATATCCCATAGCACGAGTTGTTGTTTTTAAGGATACGGAGCTAGCAGAAAGAAAACCCGAATGGTCATTTGTAGAAGGATCTTCTGTTTGGAAAAATGGAAGAGGAGAAGCATTTGTAAACCCATTTTTACAGGAAGTATGGGACTATAATGTCGAAATAGCTATAGAAGCCGCTAAGATGGGCTTTAAAGAAATCCAATTTGACTATGTGCGATTTCCTGAAGGATTTGAAAATAGAGAAGATGTATTAAAGTACTCAATGGGAAAATATGATAAATCTCAAGAAGACCCAGTTCAACGAAGAGTGACAGCAGTTACGGATTTTGTTGCATATGCAAAAGAAAAGCTAAAACCTTATGGTGTACAAGTATCTGTAGATATTTTCGGATACTCTGCTACATTACCGGAAGCGCCTGGTATTGGGCAAAACTTCTCCAAAATATCCGAAAATGTAGACGTTATTTCTTCTATGATTTATCCAAGTCATTGGACACCTTATTTTGGTATAGCAAAACCGGATTTAGAGCCTTATCGTTTAGTACAAGAATATGCAAAAGTAGAAAATGCAAAATTAGCGGAATTAAAAAACCCACCAGTATCAAGGCCATGGCTTCAAGATTTTACTGCTTCATACCTAGGTGCTGGCAATTATCAAACATATGGTAAAGAGGAAGTAGAAGAACAAATAAAAGCGTTAAATGAAGCCGGTATAAAGGAATTCCTACTTTGGAATGCAGGAAATAAGTATTCTCCTGGAGTTGATTATACACCTTAAATAAAAAAAGATAGGATAAAAAATCCTATCTTTTTTTTATTTTTATGAAACTTTATTTCATGAAAAACGTATTAGTTAGTGTAACAGTTATTTTCATTAGTCTTCTTCTAAATGAGAATGCAAAAAAATTTCATTATAATGTTTATAACAGAAAAAAGAAGGGTATAATTTAAGTATCTATAAAATTTCTTTCTAAAATGTAAGTATGGCTTATATATTCAACGAATTTGTGACAGCTTGTTTTAGAAGACAAATTTTTCTTATAAACATATTTTAAATGTCTAAAATTTGGTGTATACTAAAAAAGTAAAGAATTACATTAAATTAATTATAAACTACTTCATATAACACAACTACCAATTGAAAGGAAGTGTTTTTAAATGATGGTTACGTTATTCACCTCACCAAGTTGTACTTCATGTAGAAAAGCAAAAGCATGGTTAGAAGAACATGATATTCCATATACGGAGCGTAATATTTTTTCTGAACCACTTACAATAAGCGAAATAAAAGAAATTTTACGAATGACAGAAGATGGAACAGATGAAATTATTTCAACTCGTTCTAAAATATTTCAAAAGCTAAATGTAGATGTGGAAAGCCTCCCTTTACAACGTTTATATGAGTTAATTCAAGAACATCCTGGACTTCTTCGTAGACCAATAATTTTAGACGAAAAACGTCTACAAGTTGGCTATAATGAAGATGAAATTCGTAGATTCTTACCAAGAAAAGTTCGTGCATATCAGTTACTTGAAGCACAAAGGCTTGTGAACTAAAAGTTAATCGGCTGATTATTTTCAAAGAACTTTTGAAAATAATCAGTTTTTTTTTGCTTGCAATAAAGTATAAATTTTCTTACAATTCATTTGTGATTAATAATTTGAAAAGAAAAGTTGGAATCCTTTTCTTTTTTTCACAAACAACATACAATAGTAGTAGACACTACATGATTGAGACGGTAGGAAGCGAAAGGAGATGTGTTAAATGGATATCGAACGTATCAATGACAACACTTTCAAAGTATACATTTCATACATCGACATTGAAGAAAGAGGCTTCAGCCGAGATGAAATATGGTTTAACAAAGATAAGAGCGAGCAGCTTTTTTGGGAGATGATGGATGAGGTTCATGATGATGACCATTTTGAAGAATTAGATGGCCCGTTATGGATACAAGTTCATGCGATGGAAAAAGGCTTGGAAGTGATTGTCACTCGAACGGAAATAGGAAAACATGAGGAACGATCAGATGATTTTGAAATGGATGACCTGTCAAATAAAATTTTCAAAAATGGTGTCTCTAGTTCTTTAGGAACTCACGAGTTTGACGAGTTTTCGCATTACATGGATGATGGAGACGATATATCTTCAGAGTACACATTCGTGTTTGAGAACTTTGATGATTTACTAGTTCTAGCAAAAAAAATGGATAAAGTAGATTTCCAAACATCCTTGTATCATTATGAAGAAAAGTATTATTTACATTTAATTTTTAATTCGGAAACAACAGAATTAGAAACTGTATTAAATACACTTAGCGTTATTTCTGAATTTGCAAGTAGCACAAAAACTACCATTCATGTGATTCAAGAATATGGAAAAGAAGTCATAGTAAATGACGTATTCGAAGAGCTAAACAAGCATTTTTAACCTTCTGTAAAAAGAAGGTTTTTTTTCTTGATTTTTTCACTGAAAATTCGTACATTAGTGAGTAGAGGTGATGATCATTCTAACAGCACAAACAAAACAAGGTGAAATAATCATATCTGCTAATTATTCACGTGAATTTTTAAACGATTTAAAACGCATAAGTACATTTCAATGTCTTCAGTGTAAAGAAGAAGTCATATTGAAAAGCGGCCCCCTTAAAATCCCCCATTTTGCTCATAAACGAAAATCTGAATGTGCACATTCTTTTTCAGAAGGTGAAAGTGAAGATCACCTGAATGGCAAATTACAATTGCACACGTTTTTCCTACAGCATCATAGCAAACCTCAACTAGAGCCATTTATCCCAAAGATTAAACAAAGACCAGATATTTTAGTCCACGATAATCATTCCCAGGTAGCTATTGAGTATCAGTGTAGCCCCATTTTACCTGCTGTTATTGAAAGTCGTAATACAGGCTATAAACAGCAACAAATAGAACCTCTATGGATATTGAGGACACCATCCATTTCCGAGTTCCCACCGCAGGAAATAGGAATCATGCAAATATCCGCATTTCGTCAGCAATTTTTCTTGGAAACCCCCACTAATGGGAAAATGATTATTTCCTACTGTCCACAAACAAAGTTCTTTCACTATATTTCCAACCCAGTTCACGTTCATTCAAACAAGTACATCGTCAAAATAAAAAAGCTACCGATCGAGAAGCAAAGTTGGCCGTTTGCAGTTGTCAAACGGATATCTGATAAAGAGTATGTAACGTATTTCAACATGTATAGAAGACAGCGATATAAGCATATAAATAACTTGTATTTCTATAATAGAAAAGGAGTCCAGAATCAGTTTTTAGAAGTATGCTATAGGTGGGGGATGTCTCCAAAAGAGATTCCTTTTTTCATAGGAATTCCTTCTGCATATGCAGAAGCATTTTATGTACATGCCGTAGAGTGGCAGATACAATGGATGGGCTATTTACATCAAATAAAAGTCCCTATTGGAGAAGTGAATCGAGCACATTGTGAATCATTTCTGTTAGATCGACCGATGGGTCTTAAACAGCCTTCTTCTATGCAATTAGAAGCTGTCGAAAACTATTTATCGATCCTACAACAATGTCTTATGAAATCAGACACAGACATATACAACTATAAGTTTAATAGTTCCAAAATGTATGAGCTTCTATACAGTGATTTCCTTGCAAAGTGACCTGAAAATTGAGAAAATAATTAGTGATACGAATTTCGTAACAAATGGAAGGGGAGTTCATCTTGACAGCAGAAACAAACAACAAAGTATTAACACGTGAGGAAGTAGAAGAGCATCTAACTTGGAAATTAGAAGACATTTTTCCTTCCAATGACGCTTGGGAAAAAGAATTTCAGGATGTAGCAAAATTAGCTGAGAAAGCAGCAACATTCCAAGGGACGATTGCAAATGGTGCCGATGCTTTGTTAGAGGTACTAACTTATCGTGATGAACTTACAGGGCGTTTACGTAAGCTATATACGTATGCTCATATGCGCTCTGACCAAGATACAGCAAATAGCACTTATCAAGCGATGGACAGCCGTATTAAATCGCTTTATGTAACAGTTTCTACGGGACTATCATTTTTAGTGCCGGAAATTTTATCGTTAGATGAGTCAACTCTTTCTACCTACTTAACTGAAAACAGTGATTTACAATTGTACCGCAAGCTTTTAGAAGAAATTAATCTAGAACGTCCGCACGTACTTCCTAAAGAGCAAGAAGCATTACTTGCACAGTTTTCAGAAGTTGCAGGATCACCGTCCGATACGTTCGGCAAGTTAAACAATGCTGACTTGGAATTTCCATCGATCAAAGATGAAGACGGCAATGAAGTGCAACTTACTCATGGACGATATTCACGATTTTTGGAAAGTGAAGATGGTCGTGTACGAGAGGACGCATTTAAAGCGATGTATGAAACATATGGCAAGTTCCGTAATACATTTGCATCTACTTTAGCTGGGAATGTAAAAGGGGATAATGTAAACGCTAAAATTAGAAAATATGCTTCTGCTCGTGAAGCAGCCATGTCGGGGAATCATATTCCTGAAAGTGTCTACGATAATTTAGTCGGAACGGTCAATAAAAATGTTCATCTGCTCCATAAATATGTTAGCTTACGAAAAAAAGTATTAGGACTAGACGAGCTGCATATGTGGGATTTATACACACCACTTGTTAAAGAATTGAAAATGGAATATACGTATGAGGAAGCTTGCGATACAATGTTAAAAAGTTTTGCGCCGCTTGGAGAAGAATACGTATCGATTGTAAAACAAGGTTTAGAAAATCGCTGGGTAGATGTTGTGGAAACGAAAGGAAAGCGTTCTGGAGCGTATTCTTCCGGTACGTATGGTACAAACCCATACATTTTGATGAACTGGCAAAATAACGTGAATAACTTGTTTACATTGGCCCATGAATTTGGCCATAGTATTCATAGCTATTATACTCGCGCAAACCAACCGTATGTGTATGGTGATTATTCCATTTTTGTTGCTGAAGTAGCATCTACTTGTAACGAGGCATTACTGAATGATTATTTATTAAAAACAATTGAGGATCCTAAAAAACGTATTTACTTGCTAAATCATTGGTTAGAAGGATTCCGTGGAACGGTATTCCGTCAAACAATGTTCGCAGAGTTTGAGCATATCATCCATCAGCTTGACCAAGACGGAGAAGCATTAACTGCCGATAAGCTAACGGAAGAATATTATAAATTAAATCAAAAATACTTTGGCGATGATATCGTCATCGACGAGCAAATTGGATTAGAATGGGCAAGAATCCCTCATTTCTACTACAATTATTACGTATATCAATATGCCACTGGTTTAAGTGCTGCTACCGCATTAAGCAATCAAATTTTAACAGAAGGTCAACCAGCTGTAGAGCGTTATATAAATGAATTCCTAAAAGCAGGTAGCTCGGATTATCCAATTGAAGTATTGAAAAAGGCTGGCGTAGACATGAACACAGCTGCTCCTATCGAAGAAGCATGTCGAGTATTTGAAGAAAAGCTAAATGAACTAGAACAATTACTTTTAGCGGAATAAAATAGTTTGAAGAAGGCTAAACTGAAGATTCATCCAGTTTAGCCTTTTTTGGTGTGGCGACTGCATAACCCACCGACATCCGAGCATAGCGAGCATCTATTCATACATAAAATTGGGAGCGAGCATATCCTAACACTAACCTAACATGCAACGCGTTTATCCACGCCTAAAAGTGAATAATCAGCTTAACTATGATGTATGACGTCTAATGTATGACGAATTTGTGAAAATGAGAGCTAATATATTGTATTTCTTTAGGGAGCATGATAAAGTAAGAGTGTGAAATAAATCACAAGATAACATACACCCCTTTGTTTGAACGTGAACATTTCTCCCATCCCCTTTGTAAAACGAAAAGACCCTTTCCTAACTGAGGAAAGGGTCTTTTCTATTTTAAAAATGAAGAGAAGATGGTGTAATACTTATCTCATCTAATTCGAAATAAAAACGTACAAGCGGAAAATAGAGTCCCGGTACAATGACCTTTAATTGGAAAATGGTTAATCAATATACATGTAAAAAGTATATATATAATCGAGCAAAGAAAAGCTCCTCATCGATTGTAGATGAGGAGCTTTTCTTAGTTATTTTTTAGTCGCCAGATGACAACATCGGGTAATACTAATCTTTCAACTTTTTGAAGTAAAAGTAGCTTTTTCAGTTCTCGTTCAGCTTGTTGGTCGGAAATATTATAATAGCTAGCAATTTCATTTGTCGTTAAAGAATGGAATCGGTCAAAAAGCTTTTCGAGAGCCGGTGGTTGTTGTACTTCTGGTTTTTCATATAGCATTTCTTGTAGTATTTGAACATAAATTTCATAAGGATAAATGCCTGAAACTTTTATACCTTCATCTTCTATGTTTTCATTAAAAAAAACAATGCTTGGAAATGTGCTGACATCCATTTCAGATGTGATAGACAAATCACTTTGGAAAGAGCGTGCACATTCTTTTGATTTAAAATCTTGTGTGAACTCTTCTACATCTATGTTAACTTTACTTGCTATTTCTTGCAAAACAGAAAGGGAAGTAACATTTTTTGTTTTAATGAAAAGATATTCTTGTATTTTATTGAAAAAACGAAGAGCAGCCTTTTTCCCTTGAAACTCTGCAGCTTTTACTGCAATGGAAGGGAATACAGAATGCTCTATATCCGGAAACTCACAATGGATTTGCTTTTTTTCTTCCTTTGACGTGTTGCAGACAGTATTTAAATTATTCAACTGTGTACTTAGTACTGTTCTAATCGTAAAATATTGTCCATATTGAACTTGCAATTTCCGAATAATCGGTTGCATATCCCAACAAGCTGAGCAAAGGGGATCTAGAAATACATACATTTCAAGTGGCTTGTTTACTAAAGGAGATGTAATCGGTTCAGTCGGAATAAGTATTCTTGTCACTATTGTTCCTCCTCATGACTCATTTGATTGACCATGTGGTTGGCAGTAAGCTCCAGTCTTCGATAGAAAGTTTCACGCACTTTACCTTCTAGACCAACAGTGTCCATTGCAGCTTTCATACAAGAAAGCCAAGCTGTTGCTCTTTCAGGTGTAATCGGGAACGGATTATGACGCATTTTCATCATTGGATGTCCATGCTCTTCTGTATATAAATTGGGACCGCCCAGATATTGTGTTAAAAATTGTTTTTGTTTTCTAGCGGTCTCTGTTAAATCATCTGGAAAAATAGGCTTTAGCAATGGATGTTTTGCAACATTACTGTAAAACGTATCGACAAGCTCGGATAATTTCTCTGCTCCAATCTCATCGTAAGGAAGTATTGGTTTTTGTGTCATTATTCGTTACTCCTTTGTTTTAGCACTAATATCATTCTATCAATCCCAGAGAATTATCTCAAATAATTAGATTGCCACATAAAAACGACCTAAAAAGGTCGTGGCGATATTATGCTTGGTAATAGTTTAATACTTTTTGAACATAATTTTGTGTTTCTTTATATGGAGGGATCCCACCATATTTTTTTACTGCTCCTGGTCCTGCGTTGTAGGCAGCGAGTGCTACTTCGGTGTCATCATTAAACTGATCAAGCATTTGGCGTAAGTACTTTGCACCGCCCATTACATTTTGCTCAGGGTCTAAAATATTCGCTACACCTAAGTATTTGGCAGTACCAGGCATCAATTGCATTAAACCTGAGGCACCAGCTGAACTTATAGCAGAGGGATTAAAATTAGATTCTTGTTTTATGACAGATGATATTAATTTTTCTGGGACATTATAGTTTTTCGCCGCACGCTTTATAATGTCATCAAAATCAGAGGATTTCATCGTTTTTAAAGGTGCATAATTAGCAATAGCATTCATTAAACTTTCATTTTGAAATGCAAGGTTTGAAGGCTTAAAAACAGGGGAATTGCCATTATAGTAGAAGGAGTTCCCGTTGCCCAAAGCCGTATTATTTTCATCGGTTTGTAGTACCTGTCCTAACATGTCAGAAAATAACGAAGCAGGTGAAGTGTTTAGCGAACTTTGTACACTGCCGAGCGTCTGCATTGCATTTATTTCCATGAGTGTTTTAAGGGATTGAATATCCATTAGGTATCAACCTTTCAACGAATTGTTATATTTCATGAGGCGAGCAATTTTTTTATCTGTAGTTCGGAGTGGAATATGGTTTTCTTCCAATAATTGAAGAAAAACTTTCTGCCCATTCTTGACATCTCCACATTCATATTCTACCTCAAAATCTTCAATACGACTATAAAAGGAGTGATCCAAAAAAAGTGTTCCGTTTTTGTACACGATTTGTGCTCGATCTGTTTGCATACTTCCGATACATGTTAATGGGCCTTTATCTTTTATTTGCTCCAAAAATGAGACGGCAGGGAAGCGTGATTCGTAGATAATAGCATCACGCTCATCATTTGATAGTGCTACCGTTTTTTCTTCCATCACATGTTCCTGTACTGGTATTTTCAAAGTCAATTCATTGCGGTTAGGTAATACGCGTAATCTAAATCCCATTTTGTTTTCTTTAAAATAGCTTGCTGGTGTATCGAAATAGTAATTTGTTTGTGTTTGGAAGTTGGTAGATGTTAAGCCCAAAAAGGAAACTAATCCTTGAAATTCTTCTTTTGTCAGCAGGTTCTTAAATTCGATTTCACGTTCAGAGTGCACAATTTCACTACCTTTCTTATTATTTCTATTATAGACGGTTTGCAAGGAGTTTCAATATGTTAAAATAGTGAAAGAATGGACAGAAAGGAAAGATTAATTTTGCCTATTACTTATAACGTGCACAGTGGTGTGCAGCTAGAAAATGATATACGTTTTACATTAGAGGTAACACCGAACGAACCAACTATAAAAGCAGGGGAACGGATGATTACCGATTCCGATTCGTTAGCTTTTGTGTACTTGATTGAAGATGAAGATGGGTATCATTATGTGAAGTTCGGACAAGATGTATGGCCATTATTAGTTAGTGCGTTAAAAGCGCAAGATGAGCCTACCTTACAATATGGGAATATAGAGCTAACTTTAAATAAGTTTAGAGAAGAACTGGAAATGCTTATTTTTAACATTGAAGGCAATGATAACTACGGTGTCGAATTTTCCAAAGCAGTAGAAGAAGCGTTTGAAGAAATATTAAAAGCATGAGTGAAATGTAGGTGAGTATATGGGTCAATGGGAACGTTTTTTAGAGCCTTACAAGCAAGCAGTTTCCGAGTTAAAAGTGAAGTTAAAAGGAATGCGCACACAATATGAAATTGAAAATACAAACTCGCCAATAGAATTTGTTACGGGACGTGTCAAGCCACTTGCAAGTATTTATGACAAGTCGCTTATTAAAGGTATCGCATTTGAACCTTCTGATACGTTAGCAAAAGAAATACCTGATATTGCGGGCCTTCGTATGATGTGCCAGTTTGTCGATGATATCGAGCATGTGGTAGAACTGTTACGCGCACGAAAAGATATTAAAGTGGTAGAGGAACGGGATTATATATCTCATAAAAAGCAAAGCGGATACAGATCATATCATGTCATTATTGATTATCCGGTTCAAACAATTCATGGAGAGATCCATATTTTAGCGGAGATACAAATCCGGACGCTTGCCATGAATTTTTGGGCATCTATTGAACATTCGCTAAATTATAAGTATAAAGGGATATTCCCAGAGGAGATAAAAAAACGTCTGCAGTATGCAGCGGAAGCAGCTTTTCGTTTAGATGAGGAAATGTCTTTAATACGCGGTGAAATACAAGATGCCCAAAAATACTTTAGTGAATATAAAGAGCTATCTACGCCAAGAATTCATGAAGGCCAAAAAGAGGAAAGGGGACATGCGTGATGAAATTTTTCATTCAATCACGAAATGATGACTTATCCAATCGTTTAATGGAAAAGGCTAAAAAGTATTTAGTTGATTTTGGATTAGTATTGGATGAGGAAAACCCTGATATTGTTTTATCGATAGGTGGAGATGGAACGTTATTACATGCTTTTCACAAATATAAGCATTTAACACGTTCTGTTGCTTTTGTCGGAATTCATACGGGGCATTTAGGTTTTTATGCAGACTGGAAACCAGCGGAAATTGAAAAGCTCGTCATTAGCATTGCCCAAAAAGAATTCGAAGTCATTGAATATCCTCTTCTAGAAGTTACGATAAACTATCGACATGAAGAGGATAGCTCTGTTTATCTTGCTGTTAATGAATCAACTGTAAAATCACCGGATGTAACATTAGTGATGGATGTTGAGTTAAATGGCAAGCCCTTTGAACGATTTAGAGGAGATGGATTATGTATGTCTACACCTTCTGGCAGTACAGCCTATAACAAAGCGCTAGGTGGGGCAATCGTGCATCCTTCTTTGGAAGCAATGCAACTTGCAGAAATTGCTTCTATTAATAATCGGGTTTTCCGGACAGTTGGCTCATCGCTTGTATTACCTAAACATCATACCTGTTTATTGAAGCCGGTAAAAGGCCCGGATTTTATGGTGACGATCGATCACTTACATTTACTACATAAAGATGTACAGTCGATCAAGTACCGAGTAGCGGATGAAAAAATTCGTTTTGCTAGGTTCCGCTCGTTTCCGTTTTGGCAACGCGTACACGATTCGTTCATTGATAGTGACCTGAAAAATGACTAATCATCGAATAACATTATCTTTTGAAATAAAAGAAGCGCCGTTGTTGCTTCGAGAGGCCATTAAACAGTATGGAATTTCGAAAAAAGCATTGACTAGTATTAAATATGAGGGCGGTAAAATACTTGTTAATGGAGAAGAAAAAACAGTTAGGCATACATTGAAGAACGGGGATATCGTGACGATTATTTTTCCAGATGAGAAGAAAAGTGAAGGACTGATCCCTCAAAAAGGAGATTTCCCCATTCTATTTGAAGATGATCATCTATTAATTTTTTCAAAAGAAGCTGGTCTCAGTACCATACCTTCACGTGAGCATCCACGCGGAACAGTTGCGAATTTCGTCGCAGGTTATTTTGCTGAAAGTGGCATCTCCTCTACTGTTCATATCGTAACCAGATTAGATAAAGATACTTCGGGTGTCATCTGTGTAGCAAAGCATCGACATGCACATCATTTATTGAGTGAGATGCAAAAAGCAGGCACGATTTCAAGAGACTATGAAGCAATTGTACACGGATTTATAAAAGAAGATGCCTTTACTATTGATGCTCCAATCGGGCGAAAAGATGGCAGTATTATTGAACGTTTTATATCGCCAGAAGGTAAACATGCAAAAACCTCTGTACAAGTTTTAAATCGTTTTCACTTAGAAGGAGAAGAACTAACGCATGTTAGGTTGCGGTTGCATACTGGTAGAACGCATCAAATTCGTGTACATATGATGTCAATCGGACATCCCTTAATAGGAGACGATTTATATGGTGGTAGCTTAAAGTTCATACAAAGACAAGCATTGCATGCAAGAGAGCTAAAATTGATTCACCCATTTTCAGGAGAATCATTAATAATAACTTCTCCATTTCCACAAGATATGAAGAATATTATACCTTCTAAAACCACTAAATAATCCTGTATAGCAGGGAATTTAGTGGTTTTCTACATTTAATGTGGGGTACTAGGACCACTAAATTGTTTTGTCGGTTCAGGGTGTAGAGTTTCAGAATGATTTCCCGGGGAATTATACAAGCTGGAGTAGCGCCCTTTTTTATGTGAAAGAGGTTGCTTATTCGTTTTTAAGCCCATACAATGAGAGAGGAACATTGGAAGGAGGGAAAAGTGTGAAAGAAGAAATGAATCAACTACAATTAGAAGAGTCAAATTTAATTGATTTCTTAAGTAATGATTTAATGGATGCATTTAGAGAAGAATTTATGCAATTACATCCATACGATCAATCGCTATTTTTTGAAAAGGTGGAGCCAGAAATACGAAAGAAAATCTTTCATTACCTATCTCCTCAAGAAATGGCCGAGCTGTTTGAAGCGACAAAATTTGAAGAAGAACAATATGACTTTTACTTAAAGGAAATGGATAAAACCTATGCTGCAGACATGCTTTCTTATATGTATGCTGATAATGCAGTTGACGTATTGAATGAGTTAGGAAAAGATCAGGTCGCAAGTTATTTAAGTATAATGGACGTAGAATCTGCACAAGAGATTAAAGACCTTCTACATTATGAGGAATATACAGCAGGATCAATTATGACAACTGAATACGTTGCCATTCCAGAAACCTCCACTTGTCGGTCTGCCATGACCATACTTAGAAACGAAGCACCAAAAGCTGAAACCATTTATTATATGTTTGTAGTAAGTGAGGAGCATCAATTAACTGGGGTTATTTCCCTTCGAGATTTAATCATTGCTGATGAAGATACACTTATTAAAGATATTATGAACGAACGCGTCGTTAGCGTTTTAGTTAGTGCAGATCAAGAAGAAGTAGCACATATGATTAAAGACTATGATTTCTTAGCGGTACCGGTAGTCGATTTTGAACAACATTTACTTGGAATTGTTACAGTCGATGATATTATCGACGTATTAGATGAAGAAGCATCGGATGATTACTCTAAACTTGCCGGTGTATCGGATATGGATACATTTGATAAAAATCCATTTCAAGCAGCCAAAAAAAGACTGCCATGGCTTATTATTTTATTATTTTTAGGAATGATGACAGCTAGTCTAATGAGCGTGTTTACAGAAACGTTAGAAAAAGTTGCATTACTTGCAGTTTTCATCCCATTAATATCAGGGACTGCTGGAAATAGTGGTACACAGGCTTTAGCGGTTGCGATAAGAGGGATTGCTACAGGGGATATTGAGAAACAAAGTAAACTGAAGCTGTTGGCTAGAGAGGCAGGGACCGGTTTAACTACAGGCTTATTATGTGGAATTATTGTAGTTGGTATTGTTTTCTTTTGGAAGCACGATCTTTTAATCGGGTTATTAGTTGGAGCAGCGATCTTTGTTTCTATTTTTGTTGCGACAATTTGTGGTTCGTTTATTCCTTTATTGATTCAACGTATGAAAATAGATCCAGCTGTTGCATCGGGTCCGTTTATTACTACAATTAATGATGTCATAAGTATTCTAATATATCTTGGACTCGCTACGGTCTTTATTTCTTCTTTACAAGTGTAGTTCACATTATTTTAGCTAAATGCATAAAGTAAAGGAAAAAGGATGTGGCTGTGAACATTTATAATGATCCTTTAATCTATATAAAAGGTCCGCCGGTTTTCCATCTTCCTCCTCGTGAAAAAGTGGATATACAAATGGAAGAGCAAGTGATAGAAAAAGAGCAAGAACCAGTGCGAGTGCAAGATGAAAGCACTTCTATCTATGAATTACGTACGAGTATGAACGATAAGACATTAGCCATTTTTGAAAAGCTGAAATTTTTAGCAAAACCATTTCAGCGCAAGGTATATCGACCATTAGTATTCCACTTCGAAGATGGTTCGTTGCTTCAAGGTGAAGTGGAAAAAGTGGAGGATGGGCGAGTAACTTTTTTTGTTGGTGCAGGAGAACTTATGACGTATCCAGTTGAACAAGTAGAAAGAATTATATGGCGTGGAGTAGAAATGAAATAAAAGAGCAAACTATCCTTCAAAAGGGTAGTTTTTTTGTATAAGAAAATAATAAAATCAATTTTTGCATAGATATCTTTCTATAACTTTGACGCAATATAAGAAACTACAAGGTAAGCTTTAACAGGTGTCCATTATGATTTTTACTGCAGTCGTGCGCATGCCGCCGGGGTGAGCGATAAGCCATTTCTGCCGCTTAGGCGTCTTTGGAATATCTCATTTTGCTCGGACAGAGGAACAAATGCTAAGAGCGTCACATCGGGTGGCAACGCCTTTGAAACCAACATCCTTTTGGCCTTGTTTTAAACAAAATCATCAACAGTTTTGGGATTGTATAAATCCAATAAATGGTTAAGGGCGACCAATCAATCAGGAAAAGCAACCAATTCTACTCTGAAAGCAATCAAATTACTAGTGAAAGCAACCAAATTGGCGAAGAGAGCAAACATTTCTTAAAATAACAAGTTTTCTTAGGGGAAGACACCGATATTTACCGCACAGTTTCCCTAATATATGTATAAAATTCTACAACAAAACCGTTCGGGATTGGCCCGAACGGAATAGACACTACGAGATGAAACGATCAGTCACATACATTTAAAAATACATCTGCTACACATTCAATAGCACAGAAACAATTTAAATCTACTGTAATACAGCTACCTGTCAATCTAAAATTACGTACTTTACAAAGTTTTCTCAAATTAATTTTTGTACCACATTCAGATAATAAATCAACTTCATGTCTATTGGAATCAAGTGGTTCTAACACACGTAATGTTGCACAACAACCGTCAAAAATATCTTCTACACGGAAATAGACGGAAATGCAATCATTATCGCAGTTATCTGTGTCACGGAAAAATGCTTTAAAAGGATCGCCATCTTTAGTTAACAACATGAAAACTCGTGTGTCCGCTCTATGACGAGCAGCAGGACTTACAAGACCTCCAAGTGGTTCTAAGAAACAGTTTGTAGGACATTGCGGACACTCATCATTTGTTGCTTGATCTTGAATGTCTTTAATAGCACGAACAACATCACAAACGCACCCTCTATCATGTCTCGTAACATCAGTTACGTCTTCATTTCTTCCACAACCCATTTTGTTTCACCTCCTTTGTTATCTCTTTCTAACTTATGTAAGCTCCCTACTTCGAATAGGGCAAATATCTCTAGTGACTTTCGTATATTTCATTTTTGCGAGCTCATACTAATTTAAAAGGAGCAAATAGCCAATGATAAAGATTAAATATATACTTTTGCTTTTACTTTTCTTAACGGCTTGTTCGAATGAAACGAACCAAATGGTGTATCCAGAAAATGATTTACCAGAATTAGAACAAGTATTGAAGAGTAAAGAAGCAGTTTATGGATATCGAAGTGTTATGAACAAAGATGATGTACTTGTTTCGATCGATATACGGAGGATGCATCAATTTAGTGAGAACAAAATAGCAAAGAACATTAAAAAGGAATTAGAAGAAAAATTTCCGGATAAAGAATTTCTTGTATCAAATGACTTAAAGTTAAAATGGGAAATCGAAAAAATAATGAAGCAAAATTTAAAAAATGATGAACTAACTAAATCAGTCGATGAAATAAAATCTTTATTAAAGGAAGAGACATAATGGACCAAAAACAATTCGATAAAATAGTCGAAAGACAGACCCCTAAACCCGTAATGTTTTTTAGTATAATAAAAGCATTTTTAATAGGAGGTGCTATTTGTACGATAGGGCAGCTAATTACTTTTTTTTATATACGATTTTTCCCTTTTACAGAAAGAACAGCTGCAAATCCAACAGTAGCTACGATGATCTTCATTGTAATGATCTTAACGGGAACTGGATTATACAAAAAGATTTCTCAAGTTGGTGGAGCTGGTTCGGCAGTTCCGGTAACTGGTTTTGGAAACGCCGTCGTTTCTGCTGCAATTGAACATAAATCAGAAGGCTACGTATTAGGTGTAGGAGGGAACATATTTAAGTTAGCTGGTTCCGTTATTGTGTTCGGTGTATTCTCTGCCTTTTGTGTAGCACTTATTAAAACAATTTTAGTGAAAATGGGAGTGGTCTCATGGTGAATACATTTGGGACAATTCAATTTAAAGAAAAACCTAGCATAGCAAGCACTGGTGTGGTTGTTGGACCAATGGAAAAAGATAGTCCTTTTGCTGCTTCATTCGATGAAATTCTTCCATTAGAGAATGAAAAAGATGAATCGTATGAGCAAGCCAATACACGTTTTATCGAAAAAGCCTGCGCGGTAACTGTTCAAAAAGGCCGTGAGCAGATAGAAAATATCGATATGTTTATCGGTGGCGATTTGATAAATCAGTTGTCTCCTACCAATTTTGCCGCAAGAAAATTAGCTATCCCTTTTTTAGGTGTTTTTTCAGCTTGTGCAAGTTCGATGGAATCAGTGATCCTTGGTAGCCTTCTAATAGAATCAGGTAATGCAAAGTCCATTTTAGCAGGGGCCTCAAGTCATCATCCGGCGGTGGAAAGGCAGTTTAGATATCCGCTTGAATATGGAGCGCAAAAACCTGGAACAGCTCAATGGACCGTAACTGGTGCTGGTTTTGCACTACTTCAAAATCATGTAAAAAATGCGCCGATTATTACACATGCCACGATTGGAAGAGTGGTCGATGGAGGTCAACAAAACCCTCTACATATGGGAGCTGCGATGGCACCTGCAGCAAGAGATACCATTGAAAGGCATTTAAAAAACACTAATAGTAAGATATCTGATTATGACGTTATTATGACAGGGGACTTAGGAAAAATAGGATTGTCTATCTTAAAGGAAATGTTTCAAGATGAAGATAGTGGAGTGATCTTACAAGATGCAGGAGCGCAATTTTATGGAGACGATTCTTTTTTCAATGCAGGGGCTAGTGGGGCAGGTTGTTCAGCCACTGTATTTTTTAGTCATATATACAAACAATTAAAAAATGGTGTTTATAAACGTGTATTGCTTGTTGCAACAGGAGCGCTACTATCACCTTTAACATTTCAACAAGGTGAAACCATTCCTTGTATTGCGCATGCCATTGAATGCCGTATGGAAAAGAGGGGATAAAATGATTTCTTCATTAATTACTTCATTTATTGTTGGTGGCCTTTTTTGTGTTGTAGGTCAAATTTTAATGGACGGTTTAAAACTTACGCCTGCTCATACTTTAAGTACGCTAGTAGTAGTGGGATCTATTTTAGACGGTATTGGTTTATATGAACCATTAATTGATTTTGCAGGAGCAGGTGCAACCATTCCTATTAGCTCGTTTGGGAATTCATTAACGCATGGTGCCCTAATCGAAGCAGAAAAGCATGGACTGATAGGTGTAATAACAGGAATGTTCGAAGTCACAAGCTCTGGAATTAGCGCAGCCATCATATTCGGAGTAATTGGCGCATTTCTTTTTCAAAATCGGAATACGACCTACTAGTTAAAACGCCCTTTTTCTAAGTCACCTCTTTGCATATAGTAAGTTGAAGAGGAGAGGAGGGAAAGGATATGTACGACTACTGTGGTGGAGGATATCCCGGCTATGGCGGAGGCTATGGTTACGGTGGAAATCGTAGCTCAACATTCGTTTTAATCGTTGTTTTATTCATCTTATTAATAATTGTAGGAGCAAGTTTTCTCCCTTAATCCAAAACAATCATAATGTGAGGGGGAAAAGAAGTGCAAAATCCATTATTTAAAGCAATTGAAAATAAAACTGGAGTATCTATGGAAGACTTGTTTACGCTTGCCAATGCCATCTCATATGCAGATTTTACGGATGAAAAGCAAGTGCGTAAAATTGTACGCAAAGTTGGCAAGCTAGCAAATAAACCAGTATCTCAACAAATGGAAGATGAATTAACGAAGTCCATTTTACAAAGTGGAAGCTCGTTAAGCTTAAAAGATATAGAAAAGCTTTTATAGATAACAACTGAAAATTGAATTCTCTTTCGACAAAAAGTGAACACTAAAAGCCTCAGAAAAATGGCTTATATTTTATCCGGTAAACTGGATAAAATATAAGTTCAAATTTTCTGAGGTTAAGTGGTTTAAAGCATATTATTTTCGGGTAAGGAGTATATATAAATAGATGGAGGTGGAAAAGATGGGCTATATTATTCCAAATCAACCAATACAGTCTCAGATTTATGCTAACCGTATGCTAATGGATAATTATAATTTTGCGTATATTGATAATGTGGATGGCGTTAGGATGAAGACAAGCTTTGACGAACATTTACATAAGCAAGAGCAAGAACTAGCAGAGAACGAAGAAGAGCAATTAAAGGAATCAAAAACAACAACTGATTTACCATTATATAAAAGCTTTATCCAACCAAACCCTATCAATTTATCACCAATAATCGCGGAAATTAGCGGTAAAGGAAATAATATTAATCGTTATATCTGATGAAAATGCCAATATGTATGTTGGCATTTTTTTTTATTGGTTAGAAAGCTCTATGGCTTGTCGATCAGTATAGGGAAACTGCGCGGTAGTGAGTTGAATGAAGTATCTGCTGGGATTTCCGCTTCAGGGCAGACGCTTTCCGCGGGGTGAGCGATAAGCCATCACCGACGCTACGCGTACGATGTGATGGCTTATCTGTCTCACTCATCCCGCTGGAGTCGCCGCCCTTCCCCTTCAATCCAATAAAGCAAGCTACTTCCTTCATGTCACTAGCTATAAGGGAAATGTGAAGCATTATGAAACAAGAGAAGATGTAATACCAATAACTAGTTGAAAAAGACTAGCCGAGCTTTATCCTAATAAACGAGCTACTTATTTGGTGATAGCCTTGTCTAATTTGGTTTAATTATTATGGAGTGGTAAACTTGATAAATTTATAACTTTGATACCTGCAGACACCAAGTTAGCAGCCCATCCATAATGATTGAAGCCATGCCGGCGGAAAGCGTCCGCCTGAAGCGAAAATCATAGTGAACCCTTAATAGGGCAACTTACCGCACAGTTTCCCCATTATGTGCTACATTCTCTTATCATTGCACATTTCCATAGACCTTATCGAGCTAGACATAAGCGCTTGCAATGTATCATCTAATACTGGGCTTTTGACCAATTGAAACAGGCCCAAAGAACATATAGTAAAGACGATGATACCTGTGAGAAAGTGAATAACAGTTACAGCTAGAACCAATATTTTATAAAGGAGGCCTCGCAAATTGCGAGAAAAAAATATAGAAAAAGCATTAGGCACTCTTATAAATAGGGAAATTACTATATTTTTAAATAACAACCAATTTGCGGAAGGTGTTTTGCTAGATGCTACACACGACTATCTGGCTATTGATATAAACGAAAAAATTCATTATTTCACATTTGCCCATATTAATGCCTTTACGAAAAAGGCAAAAGATTTATACGCTCCAAAAAAGAGAGAAGTTCCACTAAACAGTAATGATTTTATAGGTATATTAACGAATCTGCAAAATGAGTGGGTAACGATTAATTGTTTTAGCGATCAAACTTTTTGTGGAATCCTTAGCAGTGTGCTAGAGGATCATATTATTGTCACTAATGATGAATCGCTTCATTATATAGCTAAGTCCTATATTGTAAATATTCATCAAGGAGTTTTCCACGACCAATTTAAACTAAAAGAGGATGATGTGGAAAAATCCTTAACAACTAGTGAATTTAAGGAAGAAAAAGCAATTGAAGATCCTGTTTTAAGGTTACATGCAGTTTTGGAAAAACTAGTAGACGGTTCTAAAGAAGACGTACAAACATATTCCATTGAAAAAGAAGTTAATGAAAAGAATGAAGAACCGTTCATCGATAAAGAATCTACAAATAAAATAAACGAAAAAAGGATACTACTAACTCCTTGGAGTCAAATGAATTACGACCAAAATACAATTGCGATTCCGGCAACCAACAGAAAAAAGCGTGCCCAAGTTATAGAGCCTCCATCAGAGTTAAACGAAGCATTTAAAGAAGAAAAGCTTGAACTTCCTAAAATAAATGAGTCAGCCTTAAAAGTACCTACTGAAAAATTGGAAGAACAGACAACCGAAACATTTATAAATCCTCAAGAGAAGAAAGCAATGGTAATCAAGCAATATTATGCCCTAATGAAACATGCCGGGCAAAATTCTGTCACTTCCGATCAAAATTTTTTGAGCGATAAATCTTCCTATATAGAAAAAAATTTGGACAATAATGAAAGAAATAAAGATGAAAATGAAATGGTAGAAAAACAGTTCTATTCATTAATGAGACATGCAGCGAAAATGTATCGCAAATTGAGAGACTAAAAACCCTTTATTTCATAACAAAAAGTGGAATGCATTCTTCGTGCATTCCACTTTTATTAGCTACTACTATAAACTTTTATCCATCGCACGATGCGGAATCCCTGCTTCTAAAAATTCAGGAGAAGTAATCGTGTACTGTCTTTTTTCATAAAATGGAATAGCATAGCTTTGGGCATTTAACTTCAGCTTTTGAAAACCATTTGAAAAAGCATAATCTTCCATACATTGCATCATTAAGTTGCCAAAACTTTTGCCTCTATATTTAGGTAAAATACAAACACGTTCTACTTTACCGATAGATGGTTCGGTCGAACGAATACGACCGGCACCAAAAGGTGTTTCTCCATCATACGCAACAAAATGAACTGCCTCCGCATCATATTCATCTAATTCCAGATGAAGGGGCACATCTTGTTCTTCTACAAAGACTTTTCGTCGAACGAGGATTGCATCTTGATATTCTTTTTCCGATTCTACTTTCTTCGCAATAACCAATACTTATTCAGCTCCAGACAATCTAAATGTTTCGTAAACGGTCCAAGAACCATCTTCTAGTTGATACAATAAGTGAATGCGATCGATTTGTTCTTCGAATTCGGCCCCAATCATTTTTAACTGAGGATAAATATCATCATGTTCACTAGCATTCATTTTTTGAGCAATTGTAATATGTGGAACAAATGTGTAGTTTTCGTCGTCATTAAATCCAATTCCATTTAAGCTTTTGTGTAAGGAGATTAAATCCTCTGTTGGTTCTACCTTAAAGTAGATAGCATTTGTAACAGGGGCAAATGAACTTACTTTAGACGTTTTTAACGTAAACGGTTTATGTTCTTTTACAACATGTGCTACGTTTTCTGCAATTTGCTTAATCTCGTTTTCGTTTGCTTCGAATACTCCTTTAATCGTCATATGCGGTGTGATTAATGCATAATGGGGGTCATAGCGCTTTCTATAGGAGTTAGCAAAGTCCTGTACTTTTTTAGATGGGAAAGCAACAATACCGTATTTCATTTTTCATTACCTCCTCGAAGTTTTAATATTCCACATACTCAGTATAACAAAAAAATATTTATAAACCGAAATTGTTTTTTAGTGATCTTTTCATATCAGGCTGCCAAAGCTTCCAAGTATGGTCTCCATCTAATTCGTCATAAAACGTGGAAAATCCTTTTTTTATTATTAAATTATGCAAATTTCTATTGGAGGTGACGAAATCGGTTAATAAGCCGTCTCCTGTTTTGACAGCCGTTTCGCCTTTCCCGAAGACATGATAAAGAGAGAAGGCATGAACTTCTTTATGGCTTTCTACTTGAGATAATACATACTCGTTTACTAGCGGAGAGTGTAGAATAACTTTACCAAAAGTATTCGGGTATTGAAGCGCTGTAAGTAAGGATACAGTAGCAGCAAGAGAATCACCGATTAATGCACGTCCCATTCCAATTTGATAAGTTGGATAGTTTGCATCTATGTAAGGGATAAGTTCCTGTGCTAAAAATCGAATATATGCTTGATGCTTTTCACCATCTGGATGATATTTTTCTCTACGATCTTTTACACTTTTGTAGGGAACGCCAATAATGATTAAGTTTTCAATTTCTTTTTTCTCATATAATTCATCTGCAACTCGTGTAATACGCCCTAACTGAAAATAATCTTTTCCGTCGTTTGCGATAAGAATAGAATATTTATATAGTGGGGAATAATTGGGTGGTAAGTAAACAAGTAATTGCATATCTTCTTGCAATGCATTACTAAAAAGCGTTAAGTCTTGTACAACTCCTCTGTTCATATAGATCCTCCTACAAGTAATCATGTTGTATAGAAATTGTAACATATACATGAACAGAGGTATAATAAACATCCATCATCTAAAAACATAGTGTTTTGTAAAATCACATGCTTGCATACTAAAAATGGATTAAAGCTTCGAAAAAATAACTAAAGGGGGCATTTTAATTGGATAGACAAACGTCAAGAGTACATTCACGAGTAGTGGAAAAAGCTGCAAATGATGCATTGCTTCGAAGAGGTGTAACAATTGAAGAAATCGCTAAAATCGTTTACGAAATGCAAACACCGTACAATAAAGGATTAACAATCGATCACTGTGTGGAGTCGGTGAAAAGTGTTTTGAAAAAAAGAGAAATGCAGCACGCTATTTTAGTAGGAGTCGAATTAGATGAGCTTGCAGAGAAGAAGATGTTATCAGCACCTTTACAACAAATTGTAGAAGCAGATGAAGGGTTATTTGGGGTAGATGAAACGATTGCCCTAGGAGCGGTGTTTACTTACGGCAGTATTGCTGTGACTACATTTGGTCATTTAGATAAAAATAAAATCGGAATTATATCCAAGCTTGATACGAAAATCGGAATCGGAGTGCACACTTTTTTAGACGACCTCGTATGTAGTATTGCTGCAAGTGCGGCTTCTCGTTTAGCACATCGTACTAGAGATTTAGAAGAAGCAAATGAAACATTTGAAGATATCAAGCCAGAGGAAACTGCACCTGAATCGAAAATAAAAGACGTTAGAACTTAATAACTGTAAAACACCCAAGTGGCTTTATAAGTAGCTTGGGTGTTTCCTTTTCGGCTCGTTTTCATTAACTAACAGTCAAAATCCCAAGTCTTTTTACTAGAGACTTGGGATTTTAATAAGTCAGTTACTCACCTGATTTTTTAAAGCCAGCTTTCACTGCATCTTCTTCAGAACAAAACCATTCTTCCGGTTTAGTTTCCTCATAATGCTTGCCGGTAGGGATATGATAAATTTTCTTTCCTTGCCGATTAATATTGCCTTTTATAAGGCATTTTCCATTTGTTTCAGTGGGTACAGTTTGGTTATTTATGACAGCAGTGTTAAAACCTCGATTTGTTACATAGCCCGGGGTTTGCCAAACACCAAGTTTTTCGTTTTTTCCTCTTTCTTCTGCTTGTTCAAAAACATCTATGTATTTTGTGTTTGGAGGAAAGACATATGCCACGCGTGCTAGCCCTTCTTCTAGAAGTGTTTCTTGGACATTGACACCATCCACATAAATATAAGCAAGCATTCGATTGTAATCATCCAATCGATCTCCGGCATCAAATTCAATTGTGACATCTCCACTCTCGAGCAATTGTTTGTTGCGGGATTTTGCTTCTTCCCCATATGGCTGTTTACCAAGTGTTTGATGATGCAATTCAGGTGTGTCAATTAGTAAGTACCTGATTGTCTCCACTTTCCCGTTATACTTTACTTTAATTGTATCCCCGTCTATGACATCTATTACCTCAACAGGAGATGTTTCCTTAGTTTGTGTACTATCATCGGTGGAGATAACTTCACAACCGAATAGCATACAAAAACTTATGAGCAAAATTATCTTTTTCATTCTAATCACCGTTTATTAGTTTAACATACATAAAAGAAGAGAAAAATAATACAAAAATCAGCTTTTCTTAAATGGAAGAAAAAGCTGATTTTTTAAGTAGAAAGTTTATTCAATTATTACTCTCCGTTTCGTCTAGGTCTTCTTTAAAATATAAGAATGCTTCCTCGTCTAATTCTGATAACCGTTCTTTGTTAAGACCTAACTCAAATGCACCTGTAAAAATAGGTTCCCACCAAGTATCTGTTTCTGTCATGTTCATTTCCTCCTTTAGTGTTCTGTTATCCATTTGATAAGTATATACCCTAACCAGTTTCACAAATAAACTAAAGATCTGAAATATGAATCAAATATCACGCGTAAAGAAGTGAGACTTATAGACTAACGGAGTGGGATTGATGAAAAATAACTCTCTACATTAAGAAGTATTCCACATTATGTGTTTCTCATGTATGACACAAAAAAAGAAGTTTTTCATGCATGAATAGAAATCTAATATCCTTTCCCATTTTAGTAACAAGTAGTATGATTCTTTTTAAGGAAGTTATACTTTTAGGAGATGTTTGTATGTATTTTGACTTTCAGCAATTAGATAAAATGATGAAGGAACATCAAGCTTTTTTTGACACCGGAATAACTAAAACCACTAAATTTCGAATAGAACAATTAACAATATTAAAAAAGACAATTAAAAGATATGAAAAAGATGTCATACAGGCACTTTATCAAGATCTTAGAAAAAGTGAGTTTGAAGCCTATACAACGGAAATTGGTTTAGTGTACGACAATATTGCATTTATGATAAAACATTTGGAAGAATGGATGGAGCCGAAACAAGTAAAAACACCGCTTGCACTAATGCCTTCGAAAAGTTTTATTGTGCCTGATCCATATGGAACGGTTTTAATTATTGCTCCGTTTAACTATCCATTTCAATTAGTAATGGAGCCATTGCTTGGAGCAATAGCTGGAGGGAATTGTGCAGTTATAAAGCCTTCTGAAGCGACACCATATACAACAAAGATCATACAAAAAATAATTGGAGAGGCTTTTAATCCGATTTATGTTCGAGTAGTGGAAGGTGAGAAGGAAGAAACTTCTCTACTTATCCATGCTCCATTTGATTTTATCTTTTTTACTGGAAGTGTGAAGGTAGGAAAATTAGTTATGAAAGCAGCTGCTGAAAGACTCACTCCAGTTGCGCTCGAGCTAGGGGGAAAAAGTCCAGCAATCGTTGATCATACAGCTAATTTAGAGCTAGCGGCGAAGAGAATTGTTTGGGGAAAATTCATAAATGCAGGACAAACTTGCATTGCTCCTGATTATGTCGTCGTAGAAGAAACTGTGAAAGAAAAATTTATCGAGCTTTTAAAACAAGCTATTTTGCAGTTTTACGGAAAGTCCATCCAAGATAGTCCGGACCTTGGTAGAATTGTGAATCCAAATCATATTAGCCGTTTACAAGCCATTTTAGAAAAAGAGAAAGACCAAATCATTTTCGGTGGAAGGACCGATAGCGCGGATTTATATATAGAGCCAACTTTACTCGCAGGGATAGATTTTTCAAGCCCATCCATGGAAGATGAGTTATTTGGACCAATATTACCTATCATAGGTTATACCGATCTACCAGCGATAATTCGACAAATTCGTAAATTACCAAAACCGCTTGCTGCATATATGTTTAGTGAGCACGAACGGGCACAACAATACTTTTTGGAGGAACTGCCATTTGGAGGAGGCTGTATAAATGATACAATTTCGCATGCAGGAAGTGCATACTTACCGTTCGGTGGTGTAGGTAATTCTGGGATTGGGTCATATCACGGTGAAGCGAGCTTTACTTTATTCACACACCAAAAGTCTGTTATTAAAAAAAGTACAAACCTACCTGTGAATGTAGTGTTCCCACCTTATAAAAATAAAGTAAAACTAGTGCGTACTCTTTTGAAATAATAAGTGGAACATCAGAGTGAAAGTTCACTTTTACGATAGAAAAGATTTTTGTTACTATAGAAAGAAGACTAGGAGGGAATAGGAATGTCGTTTACCTTTAACAAAGAAGAGACCGTTACATTATTAAAACAATTAGTGGAAATACCAAGTCCGTCCGGATTTACACAAGAAATTATGGACTTTATGGAGAATATATTAAAAGAGCTTCAAGTTCCTTATATTCGTACAAATAAAGGAGCGTTAATCGCTACTATTAAAGGGGAAGATGATACAAAACATCGTCTTTTGACAGCTCATACCGATACGTTAGGAGCAATGGTAAAGGAAGTAAAATCAAGCGGAAGATTAAAACTAACAATGGTTGGCGGTTTTAATTGGAATGCCGTTGAAGGTGAATATTGCACGATTCATACAGCAAGTGGTAAAAAAATTCGTGGAACAATTCTTATGCATCAAACAACCGTCCATGTATATAAAAACGCAAGTACTCTACCTAGAGATGAACAAAATATTGAAGTGCGAATCGATGAGAAAGTAACAAATGCAGAGGAAACAAGAGCACTGGGAATTGAAGTAGGAGATTTTGTATCATTCGATCCGCGCTTCGAGGAAACAGACACAGGCTTTATCAAATCTCGTCATCTAGATGATAAAGCAAGTACAGCACTATTATTACAGCTTATTAAAACATTAAAAGAGAGTGATGTAGCTTTACCGCATACCACACATTTTTATATATCCAACAATGAGGAAATAGGGTATGGTGGAAATTCAAATATACCTGCACAAACAGTAGAATATATTGCTGTAGATATGGGAGCAATTGGAGATGGCCAAACATCTGACGAATATACTGTATCTATATGTGCGAAGGACTCTTCAGGACCGTATCATTACGAATTGACGCGACAATTAGTGAGTATGGCACAGCAAGGAAATATTGACTACAAATTAGACATCTATCCTTATTATGGCTCCGATGCTTCAGCTGCCATTCGTGCAGGATTTGATGTGAAGCATGCGCTATTTGGCCCGGGAATTGAAGCTTCCCATGCATATGAGCGTACACATATAGATTCTCTAAAGAATACAGCAGAGCTTCTATACGCATATGTAAACTCAAAAATTTTGTAAGAATCGGCGAAAACCGATTCTTTTTTACTTGTTTTTTTGGCCTTAAATCCATATGATAAATAAGTGAATAAGAAGGAGATATAACAGAATGGATATAAAAACACAAGATGAAATATTAAAAAGAAGAACCTTTGCAATCATTTCTCACCCGGATGCTGGTAAAACAACTATTACGGAAAAGCTTTTATACTTTGGTGGAGCAATTCGTGATGCAGGAACAGTAAAAGGGAAGAAGTCAGGGAAATTTGCAACATCAGACTGGATGGAAATTGAGAAACAACGTGGTATTTCCGTTACATCATCCGTTATGCAATTCGATTTTAATGATTGCAGGATTAATATATTAGATACACCTGGTCACCAAGATTTCAGTGAAGATACGTATCGTACTTTAATGGCTGTCGATAGTGCAGTAATGATTGTGGATGCCGCCAAAGGGATTGAAGCACAAACATTGAAATTATTTAAAGTTTGTCGTATGCGAGGAATTCCGATTTTCACGTTTATCAATAAACTGGATCGCCAAGGGAAAGAGCCGCTGGAACTAATGGAAGAATTAGAAGAAGTACTAGGGATTCAATCTTATGCAATGAACTGGCCAATCGGTATGGGTAAAGAGTTTTTAGGGATCTATGATCGCTATAATAACCGAATCGAACAATTCCGTACGGAAGAAGAGGAACGATTCCTGCCTTTAGATGAAGACGGTGAATTAGCGGTCGATCATTCCATGAAACAAACTTCCTATTATACGCAAGCAATGGAAGATATAATGCTTTTAAATGAAGCAGGAAATGATTTTGATAAAGAAAAAGTACTTGCAGGAGATTTAACTCCGGTATTTTTCGGCAGTGCTTTAACCAATTTCGGAGTCCAAACATTTTTAGAAACATACTTACAATTTGCACCGACACCTCAACCTCGTCACACGAACAATGAAGAAGAGGTGAACCCTTTAAACGAAGAATTCTCTGGCTTCATTTTCAAAATTCAAGCGAATATGAACCCGGCCCACCGAGACCGTATTGCATTCGTTCGAATTGTTTCCGGGAAGTTTGAAAGAGGTATGACAATAACACTTGCTCGAACGGGGAAAACTTTTAAAGTAACACAATCTACGCAGTTTTTAGCGGATGACCGTGAAACAGTAGAAACGGCTGTAGCGGGAGATATTATCGGTCTTTATGATGTTGGTAACTATCAAATTGGAGATACCGTAGTTGGTGGGAAGAAGGCATTCCAATATGAAGCACTTCCTCAATTTACACCGGAATTATTCGTAAAAGTTACAGCGAAAAACGTATTGAAGTCTAAGCACTTCCATAAAGGTATTTTACAACTAGTACAAGAAGGTGCGATTCAATATTATAAAACACTGCATACTGAAGAAGTTATTTTAGGAGCAGTTGGACAGCTTCAATTTGAAGTATTTGAGCATCGTATGAAAAACGAATACAACGTAGAGGTTCGCATGGAACCGATTGGATCGAAAGTAGCTCGTTGGATTGAAAACGAAGAAGACGTGAAAGAGTCAATGACTGGTCCGCGTAGCATGCTTGTAAAAGATCGCTACGACAACTATGTTTTCCTATTTGAAAATGAGTTTGCCACACGTTGGTTCCAAGACAAGTATGAGCATATTAAGCTGTATAATCTGCTTTAAGCAAGAAGACCGCCTTTTATGAGGTGGTCTTTTCTTTTGGAATTGCTAGAGAGATTGTTCGGATCTTAAGATAGAAATCTTGAATCGCAAGATAGACCCATGTAATCGCAAAGTAGATCCCCGAAATCGCAAAATAGCACTCAAGAATCGCAAGATGAATTCAAATCGCAATATAGATTCCAAAAATCGCAAGATAGACATCTCAAATCGCAAAGTAGACCGCCGAAATCGCAAAATCCCTCTCAAGAATCTTAAGATAGATAATTCAAATCGCAAGATCCCCATCAATAATCGCAAAATCCTCCCCCAGAATCACAAAATCCACCCTTTAAACAGCATTCTTCTTTATTTTTCGTCCATATTAAATTTGAACTCTTTCCGCCTAAAGCATATGATAGTATTAGCAAATAAGAAGGTGGACCCAACGATGAATATAAGTAATTTCTCTATAAAA
This sequence comes from Psychrobacillus lasiicapitis, assembly GCF_006861795.1. Lineage (GTDB taxonomy): Bacteria > Bacillota > Bacilli > Bacillales_A > Planococcaceae > Psychrobacillus > Psychrobacillus lasiicapitis. Next base: position 155,502 of record NZ_VDGH01000002.1, read on the forward strand.
AGGCCGGTATTTACAACGGTAATCATGTTTTTAATCATCATATTAGGTGGAGTTTCATTTTTTAAAATACCAATTACGCTCATCCCAGACTTAAATCCGCCAGTAGCTGTTGTGGTAGCGAGTTATCCTGGAGCAAGTCCAGTAGAAGTGAATGAAAAAATTACAAAGCCACTAGAAACTTCGTTAAGTACGTTGCCTGGTATTAAATCCATAAAAAGTACATCTCAAGAAGGTGCTAATTTTATATTACTGGAATTTGAATGGTCAACTGATATGGATGATGTTGAACTAGATGTGATGCAACGACTAGATATGACGGTATTACCAGAAGATGCGCTCAAACCACAGTTTATAAAATTTGATCCCTCCCAGTTTCCAGTCATCCAACTTGCATTAAGTGGATCGAGCACATCTGAAGACATTCGTTTAGTAGCTGAAAAACTAGAGAAAGATCTTGTGAGTACGGAAGGTGTAGCAAGTGTTAATGTGTCTGGTTCGATTGTTGAAGAAGTGCAAATTCAACTGAATCAGCAAAAATTAGAAGAAAAAGGGCTTACCCAAGCCGATATTGTGCAATTAATTCAAGCAAATAATATATCGCTTCCTGGAAATCCAATTGAAACGGCAGATAAAAAATACCTTACTACTCGAATAGTTAGCACACTTACAACAGTAGAAGACATTAACAATCTCGTTATTACAGTCAACCCAATGGATGGGGAAAAAGTAACAATCGCGGATGTTGCTAGTGTAGAACTAACTGAGCAAGCACAAAATTCGGATACAAGAGCGAATGATGAGCCAGCCGTTTTATTATCCGTTTTTCAAGAATCGGGAGCAAATACAGCTAGTGTTTCCAAAGCATTTCAACAAGCATTGGACGAGCAGCTTGCGAAAGAAGCTTATAAAGATATAAAAGCAAATATTCTATTTGATCAAGGAGACTATGTAAAAGCAGCTATAGATAATATTGGGACGAGCCTTATTTCTGGAGCTGTTTTAGCAATGCTTGTGCTATTCGTCTTTTTAAAAGGCATTAAGAGCCCTATAGTTATTGGAATCGCTATTCCGTATTCGGTTATCGTCACTTTTGTTCTAATTTATTTTGCAGGGTTCTCTTTGAATATTATGACGTTGGGTGCACTTGCACTTGGTATTGGGATGCTAGTGGATAATGCCATTGTCGTAATAGAAAATATTGAAAGGCATTTAGGTCTAGGAAAGAATCCAAAAGAAGCAGCAATGATCGGAACAAAAGAAGTTGCCGGTGCAATTACTGCTTCAACATTAACAACTGTCGCAGTTTTTGTTCCAGTTTTATTTTTATCTGGCTTGATCGGTCAAATTTTTACAGAGTTTGCTTTAACCATTTCGTTTAGTTTATTTGCATCGTTAATAGTTGCATTGACGGTAGTTCCTATGATGGCGAGTAGAATGTTGAAGAAGCCAAGAGGAAATATTGAAGCAAAAAGACGTCGATCAAAGGCGTATAACAATTTTGAGCGATCGGTCAGATGGGCTCTATCTCATCGGTTAATCATCCTTTCGATTACGATTGTTTTATTAGTTATTTCTACGATTGGCTTATTCCGTGTTGGTACAGAATTTTTACCGGTGACGGATGAAGGCTTTGTAACGATTGCTGTAAGGCTAGAAAATGGCGCTGCTTTAGCAGCAACTGATGAAGTAGTAAAGAAAATAGAACAGCAATTACAAAAAGAAGAGGATGTGGAAGTTTACGTAAGCTTTGTCGGTGGCACTCAAGAAGGGCAGTCAAGAGGAACATCCATGTCCAATCGGGCAGAAATATATGTGAAAATGATTCCTTTAGAAAAAAGAGAGCGTTCTATTTTCACCTTTGTTGATGAAGTACAGCCTAAAGTAAAAGAGATAGCTGGAGAAAATGTAGAAGTGAACTTTAACATGCAAACTGCTGCAGGTTCGGCACCAAATTCAATCTCTTTCACCGTATCTTCTGTAGACAACGAACAGCTTAATAAATCAGTGCATGCAATTATCGATGAAGTAGAAAAAATGCCAGGTGTTATTAGCTTTAGAAATGATTTAACAGAGACTATTGAAGAAGTACAAATTACTGTAAAGCGAGAAGCTGCATTAGAATATGGATTCGCGCCAGTTCAAATAGCTCAAACTGTCAATAACGTAACAAGAGGAGCATTTGCTACGCAAATTATTTCCGAGCAAGAAGATGTGTATGGAGTTTATGTTCAATATGATGAAGCTTTTAGAAACAGTGTTGATCAATTGAAACAATTAAAACTAAGAACTCCTTCAGGACTATATATCACGTTGCAAGATGTGGCGGATGTTGAAATTGCAGAAGGACCATTAACGATCCGAAGAGTGGATCAGGCAGGAGCAGTAACTTTTACGATTAAGTATGAGTCAACTTATTCGTTAGGAGCTATGTCTGATATGGTCGATGAAGCAATAGACAAGGCGGCAGTAGAAGACAATGTAAGTGTCTCTTTTGGTGGAGATAGAGAGTTGTTGGATAATGCGAAAAATGATATGATTTTGGCTGTTTTATTAGCCGTGGTGCTTGTGTATATTGTAATGGCCGCACAATTTGAATCTTATAAATATCCATTTGTTATTATGTTTACAGTACCTCTTATTACGATTGGTATATTTATCGGCTTATTCACAACGGATACTCCAATAAGTATTTCGGCAGTAATCGGTATTCTAATATTAGTAGGAATTGTCGTAAATAATGGGATTGTTTTAGTGGATTATATTAACCAGCGTAAAGCACAAGGTAAGGGTTCGTATGAAGCAATTATAACATCGGTAAAAGACCGGGTGCGTCCTATATTAATGACGGCACTTACAACTATTCTGGGGCTAGTGCCACTCGCTTTAGGAATAGGAGAGGGGACAGAAATTAATCAGCCAATGGGTATTACTGTGATCGGTGGTCTGATCAGTTCTACTTTTTTAACTTTATATGTTGTACCGGTAATTTACAGTTTATTTGATAAAGAGACGAGGAAAAAAGCGTCATCTTTAAATACAATGGATAATTAACCTACAATAAACAGTAGATTGTTCTTATACACTATACACTTTATGTTTAGGTACTTCTTGGTGCGAAAGGGATGCGGCAACCCTTTCGCACTTTTTATTGTTTCGGAGAAGAGATTGTCCAATTATGAAATGCGCAACGTTATAGCCGTTACTCGCAACATTGTCTGGCATTCGCGCAACATTTATAAATAATGCGTCAGAGTCCTGGTCGTCTTACTCCAAGTAAGTAAGCATTTTTCCGGTGATTTTCGCTGCAGGTGGCGACTTCGGCGGGATCAAGTGAGTAGAATGAGACTTCACAACGTACGCGCTAGCGGCGGTGAAGGCTCATCGCTCACCCCACGGAAAGCGTCCGCCTTGCAGCGAAAATATTAGCGGACACTTCATTTAACATACTACGACGCACGTTCCTATTTGAAACTTTAGTGGTGTAAGTTTGTTAATTAATCGAAAGCTTCACCTTACAATTAAGTAATATATGTTTACAAATGGTAAAAGGACCAGTATAATAAAAATCATAATAGAATACACTTTTGACGTATGTCAAAGGGGAGTAGCTATAGGGAAACCTATTTCATAGTCGTCATTACATGGCTTTTGCCATCGGTTATGATAGCAATTATTAATTTTGCTTAGCAAGACCTTTGCCTTTTTTTAGGCAAGGGTCTTTTTATTTGCAAAAAAGGAGGATATTGATGGATTTAGGAATTTTGTTGGAGTATGGTTGGGTATTACTTGTACTAGTCGGTTTAGAGGGATTACTTGCAGCCGATAATGCAGTCGTAATGGCTGTAATGGTAAAACATTTACCAAAGGATAAGCAGAAAAAAGCATTATTTTATGGATTACTCGGTGCCTTTGTATTTAGATTTTTAGCTTTATTTATGATCACGTTTTTAGTGAACATTTGGCAAGTTCAAGCAATCGGAGCAGCTTACTTGTTATTCATCTCCATAAAGCATATTTACGATCAGCGGAAGAGTGGAGACGAAGAGGAATCCGATGGTTTGGAAGAAGCAGCTCAAGGAAAAGAGAAAAAAGGTTCTGGTTTCTGGATGACTGTTTTAAAAGTAGAGTTAGCGGATATTGCTTTTGCGATTGACTCTATGCTAGCAGCGGTTGCAATTGCCGTTACTTTACCACATGTGGGTAATTTTGATATTGGTGGCATTAATGCGGGACAATTCTCCGTTATGTTCTTTGGTGGTGTTGTTGGACTAATAATTATGCGATTTGCAGCACATAAATTTGTTCAATTATTAGAAAAGTATCCAACGCTTGAAACAGCTGCATTTTTAATCGTTGGTTGGGTAGGGGTTAAACTTGCGGTATTAACACTTTCACATCCAGGTGTTGGCGTATTAGATGAGCATTTCCCACATTCGACTACTTGGAGTATTATATTCTGGACTGTATTATTTGTTATTGCTATTGGTGGTTATGTACTAGGAGTAGCAAAATATAAAAACGTTGAAGCAAAGAAATAATATGTAAGCATAAAAAGATAGTTTTAACTATCTTTTTATGCTTTTTTTTTTTACAATGAGTTAACAGGAATGTCTGAAAGGAACTAATTTGTATGAAACAACAATCCCAACTAAAACTCAAATCTAAATTTACCCCCGCTCAAGCAATCGTGACCTATTATTTTATCGCCATTGCTGTTTCCGTCATTTTGCTCAGTTTACCTGGGGTACATAAGCCTGGAGTAGAAGTAGACTTCATAGATAGTTTATTTACAGCTGTAAGTGCAGTAAGTGTTACCGGCCTAACAACTATTGATATTTCAGAAACGTACAGTGTGTTCGGTTATGTGATGATTATATTCATTTTACAGCTTGGCGGCGTTGGAATTATGTCAATGGGAACTTTTATCTGGCTTATTTCTGGTAAAAAAATTGGCTTGCGAGAACGACAACTTATAATGGTAGACCATAACCAGTCAACTATGTCGGGGGTCGTGCACCTAATAAGGGAAATTATTAAGATACTGTTGTTAATTCAGTTGATTGGTGCAATCTTGTTAACTTTATATTTTACACAATATTATGATTCATTTAAGCAAGCGATGATACAAGGAATTTTTACTTCTGTTTCTGCCACTACTAATGCGGGATTCGATATTACAGGCCAATCATTAGTGCCGTATCATAATGATTATTTTATCCAAATTATTACTAGCTTTTTAATCATTTTCGGCGCTATTGGATTCCCCGTTTTAATAGAAGTAAAAACATTTTTAAAGAATAAAAATAAAAATTTTCGTTTTTCTCTCTTTACGAAACTTACTACAATAACATATGGTATTCTTTTACTATTTGGAACAGTAATGATTTTTTTACTTGAAATGTTTAATTCCTTTAAGGAGATGCCATGGCATGAAAAGTTCTTTACGGCTTTTTTTCATTCCGTTTCAACAAGGTCTGCTGGACTAACTACGATGGATATAACGCTATTTAACGAAGGAACGGAATTTTTAATGAGTGTTCTGATGTTTATCGGAGCTTCTCCAAGTTCTGTAGGTGGAGGGATACGTACAACGACCTTTGCCGTAGCGATATTGTTTTTGATCAATTTTTCAAGAGGAAAAGACAGTCTTCAAGTTTTTAACCGAGAAATACATTTGATTGATGTTTTTCGAGCTTTTGCGGTAATTATATTAGCGTTAATAATGGTTTTTGTAGCGACTATTTTACTCTCAGTTACAGAACCTGAAATACCGGTTACAATGCTAATTTTTGAGATTACTTCTGCTTTTGGAACATGCGGAATGACGCTCGGCATTACAACTGAGTTGTCGGATATAGGAAAAATAACGATGATGGTTCTAATGTTTATAGGTCGTGTGGGCATGCTTTCTTTCTTATTTTCATTGGGAGGAAAAAGCAATAAAACCAAATATCATTATCCAAAAGAACGTGTAATTATTGGATAAAAAAACAACCGAACAAACAGTCCCTTAATGGACTGCGTTGCTCGGTTGTTTCAGTTCAATCATAGAAAAATGGGGAGTTTCTCCTCTACCAAAAGTAGTTAGTAAATAACCTTCTTTTTCTTTTATTATTCCATCTTTATAAGCATCTACACAAATAGAAATAGGAGTGATAAATGTCTGTTTATATAATTCGCGCTCATTTAGTCCGAATGCAACAAACTCATCTCCTGCAATCGAAGGATTCTCCGCTAGCTGTTTATATATCGAAGATTGTTCTTCTTTATCGATATCATTTTTCCACCAAGGTTTACGCGGTTGGAATTTTTGTTTCGATAAATAATCGAGTTTCATTACACTTTGAATAGTTGGCAACGAAATATTTTCTAATCCCTCTAAAAATGAAAATAAACGAGTATATAAATCTTCTAGCTGATGACCAATTTTCGACCAGTTTCTTTCTTCCCAGAATGTCCCGAATTGTTGAAAGAAGTCAAATGGCGTCTCGAAAATATGAGCAAATAAATATTCAAGCGTGTTATCCATTCTATGTGCATTCCAATATTTTTCAAGCACATCTTCTACCTGTTTAATGCGAAGAATATCATCGAACGTTAACACATTGTTGGAGAAAATCTCATACGGTGCTTGATCGACATATACATAGCCGTATTTTTCAGCTTCTACACGCAAGCCAGTCCCACGTAGCAGTTTTAAAAATCCAAGTTGAAGCTCTTCAGGTCGCATGTCAAACACTTCGTTAAATGTATTTCTAAATGACTGGTAATCCTCTTCTGGTAATCCTGCGATTAAATCTAAATGCTGATCAATTTTCCCGCCGCTCTTCACCATAGTTACGGTACGTTGAAGTTTCTCAAAGTTTTGTCTTCGTTTCACTAATTCATTTGTTAAATCATTGGTAGATTGAACACCAATCTCAAAGCGGAAAAGTCCGGCAGGTGCATTATCATTTAAAAATTGGATCACTTCAGGTCGCATAATATCTGCAGTTATTTCAAACTGAAAAACAACGCCAGGTAGATGCTCATCAATGAGAAATTGGAACATTTCCATTGCATAGCTTCTACTAATATTAAACGTTCTATCCACAAACTTAATCGTTTTCGCACCATTTGCCATTAAGAAACGAATATCCTCTTTCACCTTATCTCGATTGAAATATCGAACGCCTACTTCTATAGAGGATAAGCAGAATTGGCATGAAAATGGGCAACCACGGCTCGTCTCGATATAAACAACTCGCTTTGATAAGTTTGGAAGATCTTCTGTAAAGCGAAAAGGAGAGGGAGAATCTCGTAAATCTAATTTTACTGGTAGCGGATTTAGCATAAATTTGTCGTCTTTCACATAAGCTACACCAGGAACATCATTTAGTGTTTGCTTGCCATGTAAGAAGTTTAACAACTCTTTAAATGCATGTTCGCCTTCACCTACAATAATATAATCTATTTCTTTCACTTGACGTAGCCATACATTTGTATCGTATGAAACTTCGGGGCCGCCTAAAATGATTTGGATAGAGGGGTCTATAGCTTTTAACGTTTTAATAACTTTTATCGTCTCTTCGATATTCCAGATGTAACAACTAAATCCAACTATATTAGGCTTTTTTTGATATAGATCTGCAACGATATTAAATGTCGGATCCTTAATCGTATATTCGACTAATAGGGGGGAATAGTCAGGTTCAGCATAAGCTTTTAAACAGCGTAATGCTAAATTTGTATGGATGAATTTTGCATTCAACGTAGTTAATATTATATTCATTGTTCATAACTCCTTCTCTTGTATAATCATTGTATCAGTGAATTTCGATGTCGACAATATAGGAAAAAAGTATCATATCAATATTATAAGTGATATGGAATAATCAGAATTAATAAACACTTTTTGGCTTATTATATAGTATTAACTTTTTGGGAATAATACATTCGCAATGAGAGGTTTGGTGAAGTTTGTGCCTGTGGAGTATGAGTATAAACAAAAATTTGAACATATATTTCAGTTTTTTTCGAATGGTCTTCTTTTAATCGATGAAGATGGAATAGTACTAGAAATGAATGCGCAAATGGAAGAAATACTACAAATAAATAAGAATGAAGTGATCGGCTCACATGCCGTTAAAATTATGGATTTGTTTGTTAACTCATATGAAAGTAACAAAGAATTCATTGCGAAACTAATGCGATTTGGTGAAGCAGAACTTTGCACGGAAATTCTCACTTTTTTAGGAGATTTAAAATATATATATATGAAAGTATCCAAGCAAGAAGACACTAATATATACCTAGTAGAGATTCACGATGAATCGGAAAAGATTCAAATGAAAAAACGCTTAAATCACACCGAATCATTAAGTACCATAGGCCAGTTAGCTGCAAGCATTGCGCATGAAATTCGTAATCCAATGACATCTCTTAAAGGATTTACCCAATTATTACACCAAACGACAAATGAGGATGGAAAAAGATACTTAGCCGTCATTAATGAAGAAATAAAGCGAATGGAAGAAATTTTGACCGAGTTTTTAGAAGTATCGAAACCAACGAATAATAAATTTGTCTCCTTTGATATAAAAGAACTTATATTGGAAGTCGCTAATTTCATGGCCCCGCAAGCATTAATGAAAAATATAGAATTAATCATCTCGCTAACCCCAGAAAGTAAATTCAAATTTTTAGGTGATCGAAATTTAATCAAACAAGTTTTTATGAATTCGATAAAGAATGCAATTGAAGCTATGCCAAAGGGTGGCAATATTTTTATAACGATTTCAAATATTGGGATGAAGAATGTTTGTATCGAGATAAAAGACCAAGGTCAAGGGATAGAAGCAGATAAAATAGATAAAATTTTTGATCCTTTTTTTACAACGAAGTCTGAAGGGACAGGACTTGGGTTGTCTCATAGTATCCAAGTGATCAAATCCCATGGTGGAACGATTGAAGTAGTAAGTGAAATAGAAGTAGGAACGAGCTTTAAGTTCATACTTCCATTGCAAAAAGAAATTTAACCTATTTTGACAAGATTATAGGATAGCCTATATAATGAAAGCTAATGTCAATTTTATAGGTGAGGATGACTAAGAATGACAAATGAACTACCGAACAATGCGCTAAAGCTATTTGTAGTATTGTCTCGTGCCCATAAAGTAATTCATGAATGTACGAATCAGTTTTTTCAGGAAAATGGATTAAATCCGACAGAATTTGCGGTTTTGGAGCTACTATACCATAAAGGAAAACAACCACTTCAACAGATTGGTAATAAGATCTTACTAGCGAGTGGCTCAATTACTTATGTAGTAGATAAATTAGAAGGACGAGGGTATATTAACCGAGTTTCTAGTCCGACAGACCGACGTGTTACATTTGCGGAAATCACAGATGAGGGTACAGCATTTATGGACGAACTTTTTCCAAGACACGAAGAACAATTGCAACAATTGATGGATGTTTTATCCGAAGAAGAAAAGGTTCATATGATAGAACTCCTAAAAAAATTAGGATTATCTATTAAAAACCTTTCTTAACAAAATAAAACTTCGAGCCCAATTGAGGGCCCGAAGTTTTATTTTGCTTGTATAGTGGAAGCCATTTTTACAAAGTCCTGAACTGCTTGTGCTTCAGTTGTATCAAACACAGTAAGTTTGATCAGTAATCCTTCTCGTTCAAATGCATAGCCATAAACATTTCCTTCAGGAGTATCTATTTGATAAGCATTCATATTTTCAATAGATTCGTTTGTCGGAATTAGGCTTTGATCCGTGATTTCTTCTAAAGTTCCATTATCGTTGGAAGCTTGTAATGTATCCGATAAATTTTTAGTGATATCATCAATTGATGCATCCTCTTTGCTAAACGTCTCTATTCGCATTGATTGTTGATCATTTTCTTGATTGAATAGTAAATCTTTATTTGGTTCTTCAGCTGTCAGTTCATAACCTTCTATCACTGTAAGTGTATAGTTTTGTGTTTCACTTTCTGTTTGTGTTCCTTCAAGCTCTTCTGTTGGTGAAACGATACTTTCTGTTTCCCCTTCGGCCTGAGTGGATTCTTCAACGTTTGCTGATTCTTCTTCAGCTGGAGTTGTTTCCTCGGTAGTTGCGGTATCATCTGTTGGTGTTACCGGCTCTGCACTTTTGTTGACGGTGTCAGTTCCACAAGCCGCAAGTAAGATTGTCAATAAAAGAATGGATAGTAACGTATAGATTTTTTTCACGTTGATTCAGCTCCTTTTTTAAATAGACGTTTTAGTTGGAATAATGTTTCTTCTTCAAGTAAATGGTATTACTAGAAAAAGTAGCAATAGCATGATGATATGAGCTAAGATGATTAATGGCATACTTTTTTTCCATTCGTATAAAAAGCCGAATACTAGACCAATGACAAAGGCCGCTAGTATGCCTAACCAAAATCCGCTAAAAGCAAATGAAAAGCTAAATAATGCTGCACCTACTATTATTGCGAATACTGGAGGGAGATGTTTTTTCAATTGTTGCTGGATATATCCTCTCCAAAAAAGCTCTTCACCTGGTGCTATGATAAATAAAAGTAGCAAGTAATGCCATATGGACGATGGCCCAAATTTATTGATAAAAGAATTGATACTTTTGGTGGACATAAATGGAGCAAGATCAACAAATTTAAAACCAAATAATAAGAGGGCATATGTGAGCACTCCGAAAGCTATACTAAGAATAAAATAATGAAATGTCTTTAATTCATCTTCTATTTTAATGGAATAATAAGCGAGTGACATAAGAAATAAAGCAGTAAAGGTATAGAAGTACCAAAATACTTTCTCATTTGAAAAGGTTAGCCATGCAAAAGCATAAGCCAATATAAGGGGAATTATTAATCGTGTAATTGGTATTTGACGAAACATAAAAAAGCACATCCTAACTAAAATTCAAAACGCCGTTCTTCTTAATTTTGAGAGGAACGGCATGACGTTTAATCTTCATTACTATATAATATTTTATAGCGTTTGTGATTAATCACAGTTTTCTCTTCCATTTCTAGCTCATTAAAATTTTCCATGAAAGTTAAATTGACTATAACAGAATTCTCATTAACTTTCTCAACTATTCCTTGTAAACCATCTTTAAACTCAACAACATTACCAACTTCAGCTATTTTCATAGATTGTTCCATCCCCTTTTAGAACTTATTAGTATACAGTTTGCCCTAAAAAAAGGAGTACGTAAAGTATTTTAACCAAAAGCATTGAAAGTATACACGATTTGACATCAGAAAGGAACGGTTAATATGCATTCATATGAGGAAAAATTGAATATGTTACAAAGCGGTGACATTGAAACGTTAGAAATATCTAAAGAGGACTATTTATCATTTCGAGAAGTGTTAGTCAAAAGGGAGGACTTCAAACATTTTTCCGGGGAAGCAAAACAGGGCGGAAAAATAATTTATTCATATTTACAAATCGCTAGAAGCTAAAGGTTTAGATTTTATAAACAAAAGGTATATTGTAAAAAAATATATGTTTTGTAAAGGGGTACTTAGGGATGGTAGAGACAATTTTAAATAAGGTAGAGTTTACAAGAGAAAAAATGATCCAAGTCGCTCTGGAAAAAGGAGTTTCCCATAAAGAAACGATTGAACTTAGTGAAAAGCTTGATAAACTATTAAATGAATATGAAACGGAAGAAAAACTGAAATAGCTCATTAGGGAGAAATGTGGATGCAAAGTATAAAGCTATTACAAGAAGAATTGAATAAAGCGATTGTTGGTAGAGAAAAGGAAATTGACTTCATGCTGATGGGGTTATTACTCGAGGGGCATGTTCTTTTAGAAAGTGTACCAGGTTCAGGAAAAACAATGATGGCAAAAGCTTTTGCGGAGGCAATACAAGGGGAGTTTAAACGATTACAATTTACACCGGATGTATTGCCTTCAGATGTAACTGGCATTAGTTTTTTTCATCCGCAGCAACAAACGTTTATCCTTCGAGTAGGACCGATTATGAGTAATATACTGCTTGCTGACGAAATTAATCGTGCAACTCCGAGGACGCAGTCTAGCCTACTAGAAGCGATGGAAGAAAAACAAGTATCGATTGATGGCGAGACGATTAAACTGCCATCCCCGTTTATGGTCATAGCTACTCAAAACCCGGTAGAATCTCAGCAAGGAACATTTCCACTACCTGCTGCTCAATTAGACCGTTTTTTATTTAAGTTATCGATTGGTTATCCAACAATTGCCGAGGAAAAAATGATTTTACAGCAATTTGGACGATCACCTGGAAAAGTTCACTTGCAAAAGGTCGTTACGCTAGAACAAATTGGAAAATGGTCGGAACAAGTGAAAGAGGTAGCTGTGCATGATGACATTTTGACTTATATTATTCAAATTGTACATAGCACTAGAAACCATCCATACATAGAACTTGGTCTAAGCAGCCGAGCATCACTGGCACTTCTTCAAGCAGCTAAAGCAAGTGCTTTTATGAAAGGGCGGATGTTCGTTATTCCGGACGACGTTAAGAGAGTAGTAGAACCTGTATGTCTACACCGAATGAAACTATCCACTGAAGGAATGTTAATTCACGACATTGCAGAAGTGATGAAAGAACTTTTAAACACAATTGAAGCACCTGTTGAGGCAAATAGTCGATGAACTGGATTCGTAGAGATTTTGGAACGAATAATACAAAAAACTATGTCCAACTTTTAACTGTTGCTTTATTAGCTAGTTTCTTGTTTAAGCAATATATACTTTTTTCTATTTTTTCTTTTTTACTAATTATAGATTATATAAACTTGTATTATTACCGACATGTCGGAGAAAAGCTAGAACTAGTCAATAAAAAAAAGAGAGTGCGTTTACTGAAGCATTCCACATCTAATTTAGTATTTACTTTCCAAAACAAAGGGCTACCTATTTGGAATGCAACTCTTTTAATATCTTTTCAAACTAGTATAGCTCCGAATGGAATTGCGCATAGAACTACAGCTGGTTTTCACGAAATAAAATTGCCGTTTTCTGTTGGATTTAAGAAGCAGGTTACTATTAAAATTCCAATTGAAGGAGTTCATAGAGGTATTGCTAGGATCAAACAATTAGAAATACAAATTCCGCATCCATTTACAGATGGATCCGTTTCGCTCGAATTTAAGCCGATGATCTTAACGGATGCAATTGTATATCCGCAAATTCATAAAGTAAATGAAAAGCTAATTCCATCTAACCTAAAAGAAGGTTTTTTGGAATGGAATTCATCCTTATATGAAGACCCCTTTTTTCCGATAGGTACAAGAGAGTACGCACCAGGAGACCAATTCCATCATATACACTGGAAGGCTAGCGCTAAAACGCAACAGCTCCAAACTAAAGTATTTACGAAAGTAGCGAATGTCTCTATCTTATTCATTGTAAATGTGAAGAAAAAGCATGGGGTAGTGGTAGATTTTGAAGAAAAAATCGAGTGGCTGGCTTCTCGTTTAGAGGAATGCTATAAAAATGATATTCCTTATTCTTTTGCGATTAATGTAAGAACATATGGAAAATTTCCTTTAGTTTATTTACCTTTAGGTAGTGGAGAAATACATCGGAAGCAAGCATTAGAACTTCTTTCTATTTTGTCTCGGGCAGATAGTTTAATTCCTTTTGAAAAGGTTCTTGCCTATATAGATACAAATGTAGAGCTACCTGTAACAGTATATATTATGACTCATCAAGTAGAAAACTATTTACCCCTACTAAGTCGCATAGAAAAGCGTACAAACGTTTTATATGAAACTGGTATACTTTCGGAGGGAGTTTTATAATGCATAATTCACCCTTAAAGATCCAAGCTCAATCGTTTGGAAACTATTTGCGAGATATATGGTTTGTAGCCTTACTGTTTGTATTGATACGAAAGGAAACGACGGTAGATTTACCTCTTATATGGATTTGTTTGCAATTAATTATCACAATAGTTAGTTTGTTCATTTTCGGAAAAACCGGCCCAAATAGGATTTCTCCTTTTGTTATTCCTTTTTTAATTCTTTTACCTCTGATTTTATTTAGCTCTCCGATTTGGCTATTTCTAGGGAGTGTTGTTTTTTCCACATGGCGCTTGCAAGTAAGATTTAATGAGCGGCAAGAGGAACAAGCAATGGATAGTCCATTTACTCTTTATTATTTTTTTACGTTTTTAGGTGTCCATTTTGTCAGTTTTCTTTTAGGCCATGAGGGATATCAATTTCTTCTCTACGCAGTGTTTCTCATTGGAATAACCCTTTTTGGCGGTGTTCGATTATTCGCTGTCTCTCTGTATGCAAATTCAGAAAATACCATCACAAAAACGAAACTAGCAAGCATTTACTTGCTTAGTATGTTTGGCGTTTTCAGTTTATCCGCTTTAGTATATTTTTTAGTGCCATTCTTTCGAAAAGTAGTCGATCAGTTATTTGAGAAGGTCATCCGAGTGGCACTCATTCCTTTTGCTCCTTTAATAGGCTATTTAGAGGGTTTTATAAAAGGATTACCAATACAAGAGGAAGAAGAGAGCATAAGGATACCGGTAGAGGAGCTAGCGGAAATAGAACAAAAGGAGTTAATAACGAAAGAACCGCTTATAAACTTTCCGTTTGAATGGATTTTTATTGGATTAGCTATTGTTGCAATTCTCTTTGTTGTTCGATATTTATTAAAAAATAAACCAATGCGTTTAAATGCAGAGTTACAAAATATACAATATGAAAATAAACAAATAGATGATGCAGAAGATAAACAAATAACGCATCCAAGCTCCTTATATCAAGTAGAAACTTCTTTTTTACGAGAGAAATATATACAGTTTGAATTAGAAGCACATGGATATGATTATATTAGAGATAAAAGCGAAACCGTTAGAGAATGGTTTGAACGTCAGCAATGGACAGTAGATTCCACATTTTTTCAAACGTACGAAGAAATAAGATATGGCGGTAAGACAATAAGCTCAGAAAAAGCAAATTTGTTCGTTGAAAACTTAGAATCGATAAAAAAAGAAAAATTTTTAAAAAAAGATGTTTAATAAATGGAGAAACGGGCATAGTAATAAAGAACACAGCAACATTCTCATTTCCCCCTTTTTAAAGGATCATCCAAAAGTATTTGGATGGTCCTCTTTTTTTGGTACACTAGAGGTATGAAAATATGATTTGGGGGTAATGACATGGGAGAAAAATTAAAAACTGGATTTATCGGTACAGGTGTTATGGGGAAAAGCTTGGTTAAGCATTTATTAAATGCTGGCCATGAAGTAGTTATTTATACGAGAACAAAGGAAAAAGCAAATGAACTTATTTCTCTTGGAGCTACTTGGGTAGAGCGTGCAAGCGACGTAGCAAGTAATACACAATTAGTATTTACAATGGTAGGTTATCCGCATGACGTAGAAGAGATATATTTTGGAGAAGAAGGCATTTTTGCTGCGGACAATAGAGATTTAGTGATCATCGATTTGACGACATCTACTCCAACTCTCGCTCAAAAAATAGATGTGGCTGCAAAAGAAAAAGGAATGCATGCTCTTGATGCACCAGTTTCCGGAGGAGATATTGGAGCGCAATTAGGAAAATTATCGATTATGTGTGGTGGAGAAAAAGAAACTTTTGAGAAAGTTTTGCCTATACTAAACCTTTTCGGAGAAACGATTTTATATCAAGGTGCCGCAGGATCGGGTCAGCATACGAAAATGTGTAACCAAATAACGATTGCAACTGGAATGATAGGGGTTTGTGAAGCATTAGCTTACGGTCAAAAAGCTGGACTCGATTTAGAACAAGTGTTACTTTCTATTTCAACTGGTGCAGCTGGTTCTTGGTCTTTAAGTAATTTGGCGCCTCGCATGATAGCGGGCAATTTTGAACCAGGCTTTTATATTAAACATTTTGTAAAAGATATGAAAATAGCGCTTGATGAAGCAGAAACAATGAATTTAGAGCTTCCAGGTCTACAGCTGGCCAAATCCATGTATGACGAACTAGTTGCAAAAGGCTATGAAGAAAATGGGACACAAGCACTTATAAAATCTTACGAATGAAATAGGAACTATTAACCACTTTGTGATACAATCGATCTATAGTAGTGTTAATAGAGAGGACGAATCATATGAACGATCATAAAGGAATCTTGCTAGAAAGCGGAACGAATGAGCTAGAAATAGTAGAATTTCAAGTTGGCACTAGCAAATTTGGTATCAATGTTATTAAAGTAAAAGAAATAATACAACCAATTCCGGTTACATTTATCCCGCATGCACATCCGCATGTGGAAGGGATCGTACAATTGCGGGGGGAAGTGCTACCTGTAGTAAGTATGGCTAGGGTGCTTGGCCTCCCAGAAGTAAACAAAAAAGACCAAGAAAAATATATAGTAACTGAATTTAACAAGCAACGAGTAGTATTCCATGTAGATAATGTAACGCAAATTCACCGAATCTCGTGGGAGCAAATTGAGAAGCCAAGTGATATTTATCAAGGTGGCACTTCTCATGTCATAGGAGTTATTAAACGCGAGGATGAAATGGTTCTATTACTAGATTATGAGCGAATAATCGTAGATATAAGTCCAGAATCAGGGATAAATATTGAATCGGTTAAAAAGCTTGGAGAACGAGAGCGCTCCCATAAAAAAATCGTCATTGCAGAGGATTCACCATTACTTCGTAAGCTATTGCATGACACATTGCATGCAGCGGGCTATGTTAACCTAGACTTTTTTGAAAATGGAAAAGACGCATTAGCCTACCTAGAAAGCTTAGAAAAAGATTCTTCTAATATCTCTGAACAAGTACAAATAGTAGTGACAGATATTGAAATGCCCCAAATGGATGGACATGCATTAACTCGCAAAATAAAAGAAAATAACAATTTAGCGAAACTTCCAGTGCTCATTTTCTCGAGCCTCATAACCGATGACCTTCGTCATAAAGGTGATCAAGTAGGGGCAGAAGATCAAATTAGTAAACCTGAAATTGCAGAATTAGTGTTAAAGATAGATCAATATATTTTATAAATCTAAAAAAGATGCCTCCTGTTCGATCCCAGGAAGCGTCTTTTTTATGGTCAACTGGACGAATTCTATCGGGTTACGCAAAAAACGCGAAAGGACTGCGAGGTTGTCGCATCTCTTTCGCATTAAAAGTTACGGGAATGTTGTAGAATTCTTTCGATCTAAGGTATTCCGTATACTCTAGTGTGTTGTTTTAAATGTGATTGCGTTCTTTTGAGACATAGAACATTAAGAATCTAAATATGATTTCATTGTTTGTTTTCTTCGATTGGTTGGTCTTGCATATGATTGCGTGCATAGTGTAGGTTGATTAGAGGGATTCTTCAACGTAGATTGAGGTCCAATGTAATCAGTAAGTACTTGTTTTGCCATTTTTAAATTCATTTTCCGTATAGGGTTTCTATAAGTATCATCTAGATGACCAAGATGCGGTAATTGTTTAAAGTCCTCTTTTGTTGGGATCATATGAAAGTAGTAGTCTGCACATTGAATTAATACGGAGGATTGCTGTTGGCTATTCCTTGGATTTCGAACAAAATGTAGACCCATCTTTTGTGCTCTGTCTTCTTCCAACATTTTATCAATAGCTAGTTTTTTCAACAGGTATAATGGCTTTTTATCAATGGCAGTTTTGGCATGGCGATTGACTGTATAAATTGCTGTCGCTATTCGTTCATCTTCTGTGCTGGTTGTCATAAGATCCTCCCTCAGTATATTTAATATTTAGTATATCATACCAATTTCCAATTAAATTGTATACACAAATTAAAAAAGCAATATTTGGTGCTGGACTAAAGATATGCACAATAATGTCGATAATATAAGGTGAAGTACTGTTTCATTCTAGTTAGTTATGATTCAAATTGGAGGATTCCATGGACAACTCAGTAAAACCAAAACTTATGATGAATCATTATATAGGTGATCTATTGGATGAAAATCCACTACCTTTTATTTTATTGGAAAGAGAAAGCGAAAAAAAATTATCTGTAATCTATTTTAATCACGCTGCTGCAAGCTTTTTTGAAAATACAAGTAGCGAACCACAACAATTTTTTTCAGCAGAAGTGTGGAATCAATTACATGTACTATTAAAAAGTTTGGAAGCTGAAAAACAGACTCTACATACTAGTTTGAACCTTTCATTGCAAAAACAATTATATTCAGTAGGTATTTCTATTTTTTCCCTACAAAATAAAACAACATTATTTTACGGATTAACTATGCACGATAATAAAAGGGATATAGTTGAACATCAAGCATTACTAGCTATAAAGGAAAAATATTTATCCCTATTAAATCATAATACCGATTCCGTTTTATTAGTAGATGAAAAAGGTATGATTCAATATGCAAATGCCGTTACACGTAAAGTGTTAGGATATGACTTAGATAAACTTCTCCATCAACCGATTGAACAATTTATCGAAAGTAATTCACTTGGCAATTTTCAGCTTATGATTAAGCAAACATTGAGTGGCTATCCCACTGAATTGCAAAAATGTTCTTTTAAGCATGTGAACGGTCATTATGTATTTGTGTACTTAAAAGCAATACCTATTCACGATCAAGAGAATGTAAAAGAATTTCATCTCGTTCTAAGAGATCTGACAGTAAGTGCAAATGATAAGGATCAATTATATTATTTGGCATATCACGATCACTTAACTGGTTTATGGAATCGACGCGCGTTGAAAGAGCATCTACGTGATAATTTAATCGACGCCATCGATAGAAAAACTCAAATAGCTATCATGCGAATTGACTTAGATCGATTTAAATTGATAAATGAATCACTTGGTTATAATCATGGCGATGATTTATTAAAGAAAATAGCAGATAGATTAAGTCTTTTTATCAATAAATCATCGAATTTATATCGACAAAGTGGCGATGAGTTTGTTTTTATTTTGAAAGACAAAACCCGTGAAGAGACGAGTAGTTTTGCTGAAAACCTATTGAGTGAATTGTCCAAACCCATTTATCTAGATCATCAAGAATATTTTGTGACAGCTTCTATCGGTATTTCCATGTATCCAATTGATGGAAAGAATTTAGATGAATTGCTTATTAAAGCAGATCAAGCCTTATTTGTGGCAAAAGATAGAGGAAGGGCACATTTCCGTTATTTTCAGGAACAGATGAATTTATCGTTTCCAAATGAAGCTTTAATGGAGTCTCATTTAAGAAGAGCTATTGAAAAAGAAGAGTTGTCTATACATTATCAGCCACAAGTAAATTTAGCTACGGGAGAGATCAACTCTTTTGAAGCATTGTTGCGCTGGAATAATCGAAAGTTTGGATATGTGTCACCCATGCATTTTATCCCACTAGCCGAAGAGTCAGGAATAATTATGCAAATTGGTGACTGGGTTTTAGATGAAGTATGTAAGCAATTAGAATACTGGCAACAAAAAGGTTATCGCCCAGTACGCATTGCTGTTAATATTTCACCTAAACAATTTAAACAAGAAAATTTTGCGATTAAAATTCGTGAAAAAATAGATAACCATAGTATTACACCAGATTCATTAGAGGTAGAAATTACAGAAAGTGCAATGACTGATATGCAAGATACTTTTGCAATGCTAAAAGAACTAAAGGATATTGGAGTCGTTATTTCGATAGACGACTTTGGAACAGGCTATTCTTCCCTTAGCTATTTAAAAAAGTATCCTATCGATATTATTAAAATTGATCAGTCATTTATAAAGGATATGGAACTGGATGAAAAAAATGCGGCTATCGCAACGACAATTATCCAACTTGCCCATAGTTTAGGGATGGAGGTAATTGCAGAGGGCGTAGAGAAAGACCAACAGGTCGAAATTTTAAAATCAGCCAATTGCCAAAAAGCACAGGGTTACTTTTTTAGTCGCCCAGTACCGATAGAAGACATTAACCAATCCTATATGACATCTACCCAACCGTAAATTGTACTTTAAATTTACGGTTTTTTTGTATTCTAGGAAGCTTAGCTTTTTCTAAACGACAAATAGTTAATATTTTAGTTAATCGCAATATAGGGAAACTGCGCGGTAAAGAGATACGGCAAAGGCAATTGATTTCCGCTCCAGGCGGACGCTTACCGCGGGGCGGGAGGTGAGCCTCCTCGTCGCACGCTCCTGCGGGGTCTCACCTGTCCCGCTGATCCCGCAGGTGTCGCCGCCTTGCGCTTCAATCAATAGAACTTGCTGACTAATCCATAATTCAATGCAAAAAAGCTATTTAATTTATTTACCACTGTCAAGCAGTCACTTATTTAGAATCATTTTATGTACAGTATTAATTATAGGAAAGGTTGCTATTAGCCTTTCAAGCAATGGTAGCTCCTAATAATTGATCACAATCGCTAAATAGTATATCTTATACAACTTATCAAGGGTTTTCACCCATAGAAAATGCAACATCGTGCTAAATTTAGTGTCTCATTATGGAGTAAATAGCAAACACTATTGGATTGTAGCGAAAGGGTGGCGACTCCGACGGGAACAGTACGAGCTGAAAGCCCCGCAGGAGCGAGAGCTCCGAGGAGATGGAAGCCGTGCCCGCGGAAAGCGTCCACCCTGTAGCGGAAATCCCAGCGAACACTTCATTCAACTCACTACCGCACAGTTTTCCTAGACTGCGAATATAGTGATTTAACCTAGTTACCATTATCAGAGTCAGCATGTTCCATTAATTTTGTTCCCAGCTGTACACTAATGGAAATACACAGTGTTAAACCTTATGTTTTTTAGTCCATTAAATAAAGTAGCCAAATATGAAATGTCTAATCATTTCACACAAAAAATAAAAATTAAATGTAAGCGATTTCATGGTTTTTTTAGCCATTCATATGCTATCATAGTTTCATAGGGTATGTTTTCTTAAAACGAAAACAGACAAAGGAGTAGAATGCTATGATAGTCGCAAACAGTAAAGATTTTTTACAAATTCCAATAGAGGAATATATTATTTCAGCAGAAAAAGTAGCACATGTACAACTAGGTAATAACGCAGAACATGCATTATTAGTATTAACTAAAACTGGGTATTCTTCTATTCCAGTTCTAGATGTGAAATACAGACTACATGGATTAATAAGCTCACAACAAATCACCGATGAAATTTTAGGACTTGAACATATTGAATATGAACGATTACCGGAACTAAAAGTGGACGATATCATGAAAACAGATGTAGCGGTTATTCACATTAAAGAAAAATTTCAAAAAGGATTAGATTTGTTAGTGAATAATCCTTATATATGCGTAATAGATGACGAGCGAACTTTTTTAGGGATCTTAACTAGAAGAGTTATCTTAAAACAAATGAAAAAGTATTTATACCAAACACAAGAAACTCAAGTATAATTATGTAAAAGTATTGAAGGCCTCTTATGATAAAGGGCCTTCTTTTTCATGTAAGGAGGATAAAAAATGACTTCCGATTTTCTAGTTATTAAAACATTGGCAGAAGAACAAAATATGCGAAAAGCAGCAGAGCGATTATTTTTGTCCCAACCAGCGCTTTCACAGCGCCTTCAAACGATTGAAAAAGAGTGGAATACCAAGCTTTTTTTACGCTCTCAAAAAGGATTGACTGCTACGCCAGAAGGCGAATTGGTTATTGAATTTGCGTCTAATATGATTCAACAAAAAGAAGCGCTATATGAAACAATTCAATCGTTAACTTCTAAAGTGCATGGAACGCTAAAAATCGCATGTGCATCTATAGTCGGGCAAAATTGGCTGCCAAAAGTACTGAAGGATTTTGTTCAAACATATCCAGAAGCAAAGGTATCTCTTTTAACTGGCTGGAGCTCAGAAATTGTAAAAGCCATATATGATGGAGAGGCACAAATTGGTATTGTGCGTGGGCAAACAGACTGGAAAGGAAATAAAATACATCTTTTTCGAGACACACTTTATTTAGTGGATAAAGAAATGACTTCTATAGATGATGTGCTAACAACAGATAAGCCATTTATTCAATTTAAAAGTGATTCAAACTATTATCAGGAAATTCAGCAATGGTGGCAAAAACATTTCTCTAGCAATCCAAAAAGACAAATAATTGTTGATCAAATTGAGACATGTAAGCAAATGGCCTTAAATGGAATTGGTTATGCCATTTTGCCTTCCATTACTTTGACTGGTCAGGAAGATGTTCATAAAATTCCGTTAACGAATAACGAAGAGCAATTTGAGTTAACTAGAGATACTTGGCTTATTGGCTACGATGCAGCTTTTGAATTACCCCAAGTGGAAGCTTTCGTAAGTATTGTAAAAAAACATGCACAAATATTTCAATAAGGAACTTTCCCTCTTTAATAGCGTACTAAGAAGTAAAGGGGGAAAAATGATGCATATTCGGAAGTTAACGCTATTTATTTCAGCACTATTTATCTATTTTACATTGTTGCCAACAGTAAGTGTCCTTGCAGCGCCTAACTTGAATGTAAAGGTGACGACTGGATTTAATGGAAAAGCAAAATATGGGGAAGGTTTGCCGATTAGCTTAACTGTTGAAAATAAAGGAGATGCATTTTCTGGAGATCTCGTGTTGGATACAGTGGAATCGTACAACCTAGGAAATGCACTCGCAATACCATTTGAAATCGGAGCAGGAGAAACGAAAACGGTTCAAGTTGCGGTCAGTGGCTTGGGAGAAGACTATATGTACCAAGGGTCAAACGTTCAGTTGATTCACTTTTTTGAAGGTGGATGGGAAAAAGGAAAATCAATCGATTTCAAGGGAACCAAAAATTTACGAACAAACTTTTATGACCCTACCACTATTTTTTATCTCACACTGACCAATAGTGCAGATCGACTAAAGGCTTTGAATCAGATTAAACAACCAAACCAAATAAATGATGAAGTGATCCATGTTGCCCAGCTAAGTAATTTTTCTTTACCGACTGAGGCGGTAGCATGGGAAATGGCTGACTATATTATTTTAGATGAATTTGTATTAGCAGATTTAGCTGATACGCAGCAACAAGCACTTATTGATTATGTCCATACTGGAGGAAATATTGTAATAGGCGCTTCTGATAATCTAATAGCCGAAGTTGGCAAGCTAGGAGAATACTTGCCGTTATCGTTAGAAACAACAACTCAAAGCTTAACACCAGAGAAGATGCGCGCATTTACTGCAAACAATACATTATCGAGTGATTTAAATGTGCATAATGCCAATTTAAACGAAGGTGCCACTCCTTTATTTAAAGTAGATGGTACCATCCTAGCTGCCAAGAAACAAATAGGCAGTGGGGCGATTATCCAAACGGCTTTTTCTCTTGGTGATGATCCATTAGCGAAAGACCCAGTTTATAGTGATTTAATGTCCACTATTTTACAGTCTGTTAATGTACAAAATACACCAAATATGTACGGTTACAATAATAGTAAAGACCAACTGGTTTATGAATTGGGAGAAACGAATTCCTTATTTAGTTCGTTTAAAGTTTCTACTCCATTGATGATTGGAATCGTAGTCGTTTATATGATAATTATTGTGCCTCTGCTCTATATCATACTGAAAAGAAAAGACAAGAGAGAGTATGCTTGGGGAATTATACCACTCACAGCAATCATTGCCTCTGCTGCTATTTTCGGTTATGGGGCAAGAGACCGTATTGCTCGTCCACAAGTACAACAATCTTCCTTTTTGCATGTAAATGAAGATAAAAGCTTGCAAGGATATTATGCTGAGTCCATTTTAAGCAACAAAAGTGGTGATTTCACATTTGAAGCTCCGACTACTACTACAATGGTTGCCAAGCGGAATTTTAATACATTTACAGGACAGTCGCCAAATGTATATGAAAATGCAATTATGGAAAAACATGCATCAAATAGTGAGCTAACATTTAGAGATGTAGGTTATTGGTCTGTTTCCTCCTTGTTCGGAGAAACCCAAATACCGGAAGTAGGAAATTTTGATATAGACCTTCGAGTGGAGGCAAGTGAACTTACCGGAACAGTTCAAAATAACTTTCCTTTTGTCGTAAAAGAAGTATCTGTATGGTCTGGAAGTAAATTAATCCCGCTAGGTGATCTTGAACCTGGTGAAAAACTGGAAGTAGATAAAAAATTAAGCTCAGTTATGTTAATGCCGATTTCAAATCCATATATCAACCAAAATTATGGCATCAACTCAGGTACATCCATTGATTTAATAGAACAACGAAAACAATCGATGTATTCAGCAAGCTTAATGGGAGACCAATATGGAAAAAGCCCTGTAATTACTGGTTTTGCAGAGGATAATATTGTGCCTATTACGTTACAGGATAAAAAAGTAGAGATGTCAGCGCTTCATTTACTCATACAACCGTTTACAGCAGAAACAGTCTTTGCGGGAGAATTTGTATTACCTGCGAATATGTTCACTGTTAATGTCAATACGGATGAATACGGGAAACATATGGAACCAGTAATGAACAACAGTTTGGAATGGTATTTAGATGATGGAGAGTATAATGTGTATTGGAAAATCCCTGATACTATCCCATTAGATCAAGTAAATTGGACACAATTACAAATTGCCAATACAGATCGCAATTCACAAACAATTGAAATATGGAATATTGAAACAGAGAGCTTTGAAGCAATAACGGAAAGCAGATTCACCAATACCGAAAACATCCAAAATTATATCAATGATAAAGGCGAAATATATTATAAGTTGCAAAAAAAATCGGTTCAAGGTGATTCATATTCGAGACTTCCAGAAGTACGTTTGAAAGGAGATGTTACTCAATGATTGAAATAAAAGGATTAACGAAAAAGTATGGCTCTTTTTATGCATTGAATGACTTAAACCTTACTTTAGAAGAAGGTACTGTCTTTGGATTTGTAGGAGCGAACGGAGCCGGAAAATCCACTACTTTTTCGATATTGGCGACACTTCTTCAACCTACTTCTGGTGATGCTTTTGTTAATGGAAAAAGCGTGAAAAACGATGCACATGAAGTGCGAAAGCAAATTGGTTATATGCCTGACTTTTTCGGTGTTTATGACCAATTAAAAGCAAATGAGTATTTAGATTTTTATGGAGCGAGCTACGGTATTTCAGAAAAAGAAAGAGAAGTCTTAATACCTCAATTACTAGAGCTTGTGAATCTAAGCCATAAACGCTATGACTATGTCGATCTGCTATCTCGAGGGATGAAGCAACGCCTATGTTTGGCTCGTTCACTTATTCATGATCCGAAGGTGTTAATCCTAGATGAACCGGCTTCGGGATTAGATCCAAGAGCTCGCGTTGAAATGAGAGATATTCTAAGACAATTAAAAGGAATGGGTAAAACAATTCTAATTTCCTCTCATATATTACCTGAGCTAGCGGAAATGTGTGATGAAATTGGCGTTATCGATGGTGGAAGACTAATCGCTCATGGATCTGTTGCAGATATTCAAGCACAGCTTGCGGGAGAAAAGCAAATAACGGTGAAGCTAAAAGGATTATTAGAAAACGCGGTTCAGTTTTTTGAGGAGGACCCTTTTGTCTCTAAAGTAGAATTAGAGGTAGATAAAAATTCCATTACATTTCATTATAGAGGTTCAGAAGAGGATCAAATTAATTTGTTAAGAAAGGCACTAGACCATTCCTTAAAAATTATTTCTTTTTCAGAAACAGAGACAGACTTAGAAGATGTGTTCATGGAAATTACGAAAGGGGTGAAATAAGGATGAAGCAATTACTTGCAAATCCCGTTTTAGTAAAGGAAATAAAACTACGCTTTCGATCGTTAAAAAGTTTTACAGGTATTCTCTTTTACTTAATTGCAATGTGTATATTTGTATTCGGCTTTATCATGCTGACTACATCGTTTACTGGTACTGGTTATTTCCGACCGGAAGAAAGTTTCTTCATGTTTGCGATGCTCTCCTATATTCAGCTTGGCCTCATTCTTTTTATCACACCAGGCTTAACTGCAGGTGCCATTAGCTCAGAGCGAGAGAAGCAAACATTAAATATTTTGCTAACAACTTCTCAAACTTCTTTTCAAATTATTTTCGGAAAGCTAACTTCGTCCATTGCATTTCTTTTGTTGTTGGTTGTAGCGGGCTTACCTATTTATAGTTTAGTTTTCCTTTTTGGAGGGGTATCTCCAGGGCAACTAGGGATTATTTTCTTGTTTTTCTTTTTAACGATGCTTGCGATCGGTGGGATAGGAATCATGTACTCCACCATTATTCGTAAAACAATTGTAGCGATGATCGCGACCTATGGAACGATGATTTTCTTCACTGCAGTTACAGGCTTTATTTACCTAGTTATAACTGGTATGAATAGCATGGCTGCAGGAACATTAGCTTCATCACCTATTGCTCATTTTTTTGCAAGTATTAATCCAGTTGTTTTAATGCTTACATTAATTTCGCCTGGATCGGATAGCTTTATAACAGAATCAACGAAAGTGGATCTGCCGATTTGGATAGGATATACGATTTTCTATATTTGTATAACAGTTTTCTCGATCTTTATTGCTGTGAAAAAATTACGTGTAAATATGAAACGAACGAGATGAGGAGGAAGTTAAGATGAGTAGCCCATATAAGTTAATTCGTTATATCGGAAAGGCTAAAAGTCGTCTTGCATGGGAGCATTATATTAGAATGCTACAAGCGGCATTGTTTTATGGATTTGCTTCTGTTGCGGCTATTCTACTCGTCTCCAGGTTATTTGTATTTCCACATTATATTCGAATTGCTGTGCTTGTTGGTAGCATCGTCTTTATTGCCGTTTTTCTGTATGCATTCTGGAAAAGACCTTCTAAGGAATTTGCGACACGAAAACTGGATGCTTTTTTTCCGGATAATTTGTTATTAACAGCGGTTTCTTTCTTGCACGAGAAATCTCCACTCATCAAAGCATTACTTGAGAAAGCGGAGAAGAATAGTGAAGAAGCATTTGTACAATTTAAGCAGCGAGAGAAGCGCTATATTCAACCTAAATGGATTATTGGATTTGTCCTTGCTTTTGTTGCAGCACTTGTACTATATGCATTTCCAGCAGCAACACAGCTGGAAGCAAAGGATATTGAAAAAGAAGAGCAAATTGTGAAGGAAATGAAAAAAGAAGTAGATAAACTAGAGAAAAAAAATCTAGCAAAGCCAGTAAAAAAAGAATTGAAGGAATTAAAAGACAAGCTTAAGGAAGTAGAAACGGCAGAAGAAGCATTACGTGAAATGGTGAAAAAGCAAAAAGAATTAGCTTTAAAAGAACAAAAATTAGAAAAGAAGAAGGAGCTTGCGGAGCAAGGTGACTCTACTGAATCATCTCTATCGGCAGAGGAACAAAAAGAACTTGCTTCTCTAGAAGATACAGTGAGCGCTTTATCCAAAAGTGCAGCCACCTCTCAAACGGCTTTAAGCAAGATGGGAAAATCGTTTCCTTTTACTTCTAATCAAATAGCACAGAGTAGTTCCAACACTAATACGCAAAAAAATCCTAATCAGTCTAGCCAAAGCCAGGGTCAAAATCAGGGCCAAGGCCAGAGTCAAAGCCAAAATCAGAGTCAAGGCCAGAGTCAAGGCCAAGGCCAAGGTCAAGGACAGGGGCAAGGTCAAGGACAGGGGCAAGGACAGGGACAGGGTCAAGGACAGGGGCAAGGTCAAGGACAGGGCCAAGGTCAAGGCCAGGGACAAGGACAGGGCCAAGGCCAAGGCCAAGGTCAAGGTCAAGGAGCAGGTAAGGGTTCTGGTGGAAGGGATCTTCTTTCCATTCCAACAAGAATCGGAGGAACTGGTGAAACTTCTGTAGATGGAGGACAGCTAGGTGAGGGAGAAGCCGCTAATGAGCAACCTGGTGAGGTACCAGTGACACGTGGTTCAGCGAAGCCATATGAAGAAGTTGTAAGTGACTATGCAGATTCCTATATAAAAAGCTCTGAGCGCTTGCAGCTGCCATCGGATTTACAGCGAATCGTTCAGGATTATTTTTCAACCGTTGAAAATAGTGAATAATGGAGGATAATAATGACTTTTACAACAGAGGATTACACAAATATAAGTAAACGTTTAGAGGAAGTTCGAGCAGAAATAGGTCACTTTATCGTAGGTCAAAAAGAAGCTGTAGAATTTTCCATCTACTGTGTCCTAGCTGATGGTCATGCTCTACTAGAAGGACTACCAGGGCTAGGAAAGACCATGCTTATTCGGACAATTTCAGAAGTACTTGATTTATCGTTTTCGCGAATTCAATTCACCCCCGACTTAATGCCATCCGATATAACGGGAACGAGTATGATTGAAAGATTGGAAAACGGTAAACAGCAATTTACATTCCAAAAAGGACCTATTTTTAGTCAAATGGTTTTAGCTGACGAAATAAACCGAGCAACACCGAAAACACAAAGTGCGCTTTTAGAAGCAATGGGAGAAAAAACGGTAACAGTTCTTGGAGAAACGAAGCAAATGGATAAACCTTTTTTTGTGCTTGCTACGCAAAACCCAATTGAAATGGAAGGGACATATCCATTACCAGAAGCGCAAATGGACCGTTTCTTATGTAAAATTCTTGTTTCCTATCCATCTAAGGAAGAGCTGATGGAGATTACTAAGCGAACGACAGGTGGGGAGTCCATTCAGTTGAATAAAATTATGAATGCGACAGAAATCGTGCATGCACAGCAAATGGTAAAAGAAGTGCTAATAGCAGATGATATGCTGGAATATGCAGTTGACCTAGTAGCGGCTACGCATCCAGAAGCTGCTGTTATTCCGGAAATTACTCAATATGTCCAGTACGGAAGTGGACCTCGTGGTCTGCAAAGTCTTATTAAACTAGCGAAAGCGCGCGCGTTAGTTGCTGGACGTTATCATGTATCGATTGCAGATATTAAATCTGTTGCAAAACCAGTGCTTAGACATCGTTTATTACTTAATTACGAAGGAGAAGCAGAAGGAAAAACAGCAGATGAGCTAATAGATGTCGTGATGCAAACGATTAAACAAGGACAAAACGTATGAGTACTGAGCATTTAGTGCCAAAGGATTGGGCAGGGAAACTAAGTAGATTATCGATCTCTACTAAATCCAAATTGCGTGGACAGCATAAAGGCTCACACCGTTCACAGCGCTTCGGGGCATCTCTCGATTTTTCCGATTTTAGAGAGTATAGCCCAGGAGACGATGTCCGCCAAATAGATTGGAATGTCTATGCACGAACGGATAAGTATTTTATCAAACGGTTTTTAGATGAACAGGAAATGCGCGTACATATTTTGCTTGATTGTACGAGGTCCATGAGTGATCCTTTGAAATGGACATTTGCAAAACAGCTAGCGGTATCTCTTGGGATACTCGTTTTACAACGGGATGATCGCTTGTCTTTTTCAGCTGTAAGTGATGACTTAAAGCCGCCGTTTAGACGAAAAGGTGCTACTTATCGGAAAGCCTTTACGAAAACCATATCTGATTTAAAAGAACCTATTATGACTACCTCATTTGTTGAAAATGCAGTTCCTTTTTTACCGAAGGATAGTACGGTTTTATTCGTTATATCAGACTGCTTGGAGAGTTTGGAATCTTGGGAAAAAACGCTTCGAAAACTGCCAAAGTTTGCAGGAGATATTCGTATTTTGCAGGTAGTAACAAATGACGAATTAGCCCCAGTCTATACTGGGGATGTACAAGTAGTAGATGTAGAAACTTCCAATCAGTTAAATGTTTCTATTTCTTCGCCAGTACTTGAATCGTACGAAGAAAAAAGAAAGTTACATCAACATGGACTAGAATTACTATGCAATAAATTCGGAGCAAGATTACTTCAGGTAAATGCAGATGATGGAATTTCGCATGTACTGTTTCAACAGCTATTACGTGCAAATTGGGTGCAATGAGGTGAGATTACTTGGGTTTTAATCAACTGCTATTTTTATGGACTGCTATTTTTCCGATTGCTGTATTACTTTATTATTTCTTCCGCAAAAAATATACTAAGCAACCAGTCTCCTCCACGCTTTTTTGGCAAGAGGTCATGAGAGAAACAAAAGCCTCTCCTTATTTGCAGCATTTACAGCGGAATGCTTTATTTTACTTACAAATGCTCGCGATGATTTTACTTGTTTTTGCTTTACTTCAACCTTTTTGGAAAACGAAGGCACTAGTGGGGGAACAAATTGTATTTATCGTGGATACTTCTGCAACAATGGAAGTAAATACAAACGAAACAACTCTTTTTGACACACATAAAAAACAAATGCTACAGCTTGCAGAAAGTTTATCTGGCAAGCCGCTCACCATCATAACAACCGGCAATGAACCGACCGTGATAGTACGTGCGGAAACAAATATCGATCAAATAAAAAGCGAGATTGATAAATTAGAAGTCAGTTATGAAGACGAAAATATATCGAAATCCTTGGATATTGCCCAATCATTTTTTCAAAATTTAGCGACCTCCGTCTATGTTTTTACAGATGTACTAGATCGCCAGGAACTTCCCTTGCAATATGAAAATGTAACTTGGCAAGTGGAGGCATTAACGTCAGAAGTAGCGAATCTTTCGATTAAACGATTTGGTGCAACTAAAACCAATTCGGGCGTTTCTGCATTAATCCAATTAGAAAATCAAACAAGAAATGAGCAAACAACAGCGCTTGTAGTATCAAATGAACAAAAGGACCTTTTGAAAGAAAAGGTAACCGTTCCACCAAATGAAACAATTACTTTATCATTTGATGAATTAGCAGAATCCGCTTTTTTAAAGGCAACGATTGATGCAAATGATGGATATACATTAGACAATACGATGACAGTATTTATGCAGGACCAATTATCGACAGTGTTTATCGATAGTGGGTTACATGCGCTAATAAGAACCGCATTTCAGTCAATGGATATTGAAGTGAGCAGCGTACCGACTGAACAAATAGGTTTACTTACGGAAGAAGGAATTGTTGTAACAAACCAGTTTGGTCTATTAGATCAACTAGAACGGCCTGCATTATTTATCGGAAGAAACGATGTAAGTGCGATAGAAGTAAATGGTAAAGTACAAACAAGTGAACATGCGCTTTTTTCTTTCGCTAATTTATCCGATATTTATGTGAGTAGTGTTTATCCAGAAATTCAAGGCTATACAACGATTGCAACGGTGGGGGACGAGCCGTTTATACAAGTTTCTCCTAGAGGAGATATAGTCGTGTTAGCAGATATCCAAATGACCGATTGGCCGCTTCATCCTTCTTTCCCACTCTTTATGTGGAGCGTAAAGGAACAGCTTTCTGCGGGGAATACGTATTTAGGTACGTTTACACCTAATGAAAGAAGACCGCAATCACTAGGAAGTACAGCGAATGAATGGGAAATTTACACGATGGAGGACTCCTATCAATATTCCATTGAAAATGGTGGGGCCTTTATGGCACCGAAGAAACCAGGATTATACGTACTTCGTTCCAATGATATCGAAAAAAACTTTTCTGTTGCTTTATCTCAAAAAGAAAAAGAAATAGAAAAAGGAGAAACTTACAAAGTAAGCGGTGAGCAAATAAAAATGAGTGAAAATTATTCACAACATTCATTTGTTCCATATATCTTACTATTATTGTTGTTATTATTTGTCATAGAGTGGGAGGTGCAAAGACGACGTGGATTTACGAGTTGACCAACCACTTTGGCTATTGTTATTAATTCCTATTGTTATTTATTTCGTTTGGACATGGAAAAAAGAGAAGAAGGGCTTTCGAAAAGAAGGAAGAGTGGTCTTTTTTCTTCGCCTTCTTGCTATTTTTTGTTTAATTTTAGGGTTAACTAATCCTTATCTTTTATTGCCTATTAAAGAGGAGCAGGTGCTTTTCTTAGTCGATCGCTCTGCTTCTGTGCAAGGAACGGACAACCAGGTGACTTCGTTTATCGAACAAAGCTTAACATCGCGAAAAAATACACAACTCGTAGGTGTGTATACATTTGCAGAAGACTTCCAGTCGGAGGTGGCTTTAACTGCAGGGGAAGTAAATTTACCTGTTTTTACACCGATGAAAGCACCAGGTAACACAGACATAGCAAGGGCATTGCAATTAGCAACTGGAATCGTAGAAACATCGAAAGCGACAAGAATAGTCCTTTTCACAGATGGTTTGGAAACAAGTGGCTCCGTACAAGATGAGCTATTGAAAATTGCTGGGGGAAACGTGACGATTGATGTCGTGCAACTTGAACGAGTCTCTTCGGAGGATGTTGCGATTACCTCATTTGAAACACCTCCAATTGCATTTGAAGGGGAGCAGCAACAGCTAAATGTTCAGTTAGAAGCGACAACTAATACAAATGGAGAATTACTGCTTTACGAAAACGATCAATTATTATCCCGTGAACAAATAACACTAGAACAAGGAGCGAATAGTTTTACGTTTCGAAATGCCTCTAGTGGAGAAGGTTTATTAAAATATGAAGTTCAAGTTGTCGTGAGTGGTGATGGATTAATCGAGAACAATAAATTGACAAGTGTAACAAATGTAGAAAGTTCTCCTCACCTATTGGTTGTCACACATGTGGGAAATCACTCTAATATTCCAACCGTCATTGACCAAGCAGCAATTCAAACCGACGTAATAGATGCAAGTGCACTGCCGTTTGATCTATCGAATTATTTACGGTACGATGCAATTATTTTCGATAATGTACCCGGGCATGCTGTAGGTGAACAAAAAATGACCGTCATTGAACAAGCGGTAAAAAACTTCGGAGTCGGCTTTATGATGGTTGGAGGAACAAATAGTTTTGGGTTAGGTGGATACTTTAAAACGCCTATTGAAAAATTATTACCCGTTGAGATGGAGATTAAAGGAAAACACCAAATGCCATCGCTCGGTTTGGTTATCGTGATGGACCGATCGGGCAGTATGAGTGGTTCTAAATTCGAATATGCAAAAGAAGCAGCAGCTCGTTCAGTCGAAATGCTTAGAGAAGGGGATAATCTAGGATTTATCGCATTTGACGATCGTCCTTGGGAAATAATCGAAACGGCACCTCTTTCGGATAAACAAGAAGCATTAGACACTATCTTATCCGTTGGAGTAGGCGGTGGAACGGAAATTTACTCGAGTTTAGCACTGGCTTATGAAAAATTGGCTCCTTTGAAGTTACAACGTAAGCACGTCATTTTATTGACAGATGGACAATCTGCTGCAAGTGGCGATTACCAAACATTAATCGAAGAAGGCTCCAAAGATTTGATCACCGTTTCAACTGTAGCGGTTGGGCAAGATGCCGATCGAGCGCTACTTGAAAGTTTAGCCGAAATGGGCGGAGGAACATTTTACGATGTTGCTGATGAATCAACTATCCCGGCCATTATGTCTACAGAAACGGCGATGATTTCCCGAACCTATATTGAGGATAATCCATTCTATCCAATTATTTATGGCGATGCTGCTTGGACGAGCTTGTTTACAGATGGAGTGCCGCAAATGAACGCCTATATTGCGACAACACCAAAGCAAACGGCATCCATTATTGCCGAAAGTGAAAAAGAAGATCCAGTGCTTGTAGAGTGGATGTATGGATTAGGAAGAACAATAGCGTTCACTTCCGATTCTACAGGGGAATGGAGCGGTGATTTTGCTAGATGGAATAATTGGGGAGACTTTTGGAACACTGCAGTATCCCGTCTGTTGCCAGCCTATAGCGAAGTGCCATTTACTATTCAAAAAGCAAGCGACGGTAGTTATACAGTAACGGATCCCTCTGGGAAATCCTCTTTTTTAGAAGTAGCAGCGGTAAATGAAAAAGGGGAAGAACTCCCGGTTACATCAGAACCACTTGCACCAGGTAAATCACGTGTAACGGTAGAGAGCGATCCAGGTCTTGTATTTTTCCGAGTGTCCAATGAGCAAGATGCTGTTTACCAAGCGGGCATTTCTATTCCATATAGTGAAGAATACAAAGTACAAAAGCCAAATACCAATAAGCTAGAAATGATTGCGAATCGAGCGGGAGGCAAAATGCTTACTGATGCTTCAGAAGTATTCCGAACAATCGATTTAAAAAGCTCAGAGCGACAATCGATACAGCAGATGCTTATCTTGGCTGCAATTCTATTGTTTTTCGTTGATATTACAATTCGAAGATTTGGTTTTAGACAATTACTCGCACCATTTAATATGAAAGGCAAGAAAAAGAAAACAGTAGAGACCACTGCTAGTACAAGTAATGTAGAAAAGCTGGTGAATGGGAAAAAGAAAAGGTAGGAAATGGTTGAGGGCAACTAATTCCGTTTGAAACCAACCAATTTTTATTCCAAAGCAACCAAAGCTGGAAGGTAAGCAACCAGATATACAATGAGAGCAACCAAATGAAAACACCCGAGGCAAATGAGTATATTTGCCTCGGGTGTTTGCTATTAGCATTGATTACTACTTGGATAGAGAGGTTCATTGCTCGTGAGGCGCTTAATTTATTTGATAGAACCTTAAGCAATAATTGGCTTTTTCTTTTTAATCCAAATAATCGTAATACCCCATGAACATAAAAGGATAAATGCCCCAATAACGAATGGGAGATTTAAATTCATATCAAAAAACATTCCTGCAAGTGCTGGACCAACCATATTCCCTAAACTCATATAGGCATTATTCATCCCGGCTGCAAAACCTTGTTCGTTTCCAGCAAGCTTCGAAACGACTGTATTAACAGCAGGGCGGATTAAAGTAGTTGCTGTTGAGAAAAGAGTAGCTATTAACAATACTAGCGCAAACCCGTCTACTAAGAAAAAGGCTAATAAAGATAATGCTGCACCGACAAGACTGACTAAAATTACATTCAACTCACCGAACCGTTTAAATAATTTATTAATAATTAAAGTTTGCACAATGACACCAGCAAATCCTCCAACTGTTAATACGATAGCGATATCTTGTGGAGTGTAATTATATTTATGATCCACGTATAGGGAAAAAGTTGTTTGGAAATTTGCAATCCCGAACGAGAATACAAAAATAATAATGAGCATCATAAAATAGGGAGTTTTGATCGAGTTTTTCATTTGAACAAGTATATTTTCGCTTTTTTTCTTCGCCTCAGGATTTTCAGAAATCGCATTTTTGATATCCGGTAAAATGACAAAAGAGATTACAGCTGAAAGAATTGCTGCAATGGCAGCCATGTAAAAAGGAAAAGTTAAACTAACCTTTGCTAAAAATCCTCCAATTGCTGGTCCTATCATAAATCCTAAAGACATCGATGCTCCGAGTAAGCCCATTCCTCTTCCCCGGTCCTCAAGAGAGGTAATATCGGCAACAAATGCCATCGTAGCGGGGATTAAAAAAGCCCCCCCAATACCGCTTATAAAGCGTGCAGCATATAACATCCATTCGTGAGTTGCCATGCCGAACCAAAATTGAGAAGCTGAAAATATTACTAATCCAACAATAATAAGTTTTTTACGTCCAAAAGTATCGGATAGATCACCCGCTAATGGTGAAAATAAAAACTGTCCTAAAGCAAATGATGCAATGATAAATCCTAGTGCCTGACCTGCTACGCCAAACGTTTCTAAATACTGCGGCATGACGGGAATAACAAGTCCAATTCCTGACATTGCGATAAACATATTAAACATCAAAATATATAGTGCAAATTGTGATGGTTTCTTCGCCATATGATTCCTGCTTTCTTAAATTACTTAGTATGCGTCTATCGATTCTACCATATTATAAAGATAATAAAAACTTTCGCGACACGAAAAATTAATAATAGTTAATTTGGAAAATAAGAAATAGAGCCGCCGATTAAAGGCAACTCTATTTGTTAGTTTGTTCCCATTTTAAATTTTAAAAATAACTCGTTATAAACTCCAAGCATCTCAAGACCTAGATTATTATAAACTTCTAAATTATCTCTTGTTTCTTCGGTAGGATAAAAGCGTTCATCTGCTGTTACTTCTTCATCCATCAATTCCACAGCGGCTGCATTTGGAATGGAATAACCAACATAATCCGCATTTTGTGCAGCTACTTCAGCATCCAACATAAAGTTTATAAATGCATGAGCACCTTCTATATTCGCTGCAGTTTTTGGAATAACCATATTATCGAACCATAAATTAGATCCTTCTTCAGGAACAGAATAGTCAAGTTCTTCGTTTTCCCACATCATATCCGCTGCTTGGCCAGACCATGTCAAAGCAACAGCAGCTTCCTCGTTTACCATAAGCTGTGTTACTTCATCTCCAATGATTGCTTTGACGTTTGGTGTAAGTTTATTTAGTTTCTCCGAAGCTTCTTGCAATTCTTTTTCATTGGTAGAGTTTAAAGAATATCCTAAGCTATTTAATCCCATTCCAATAACTTCACGAGCACTATCCACTAACAACACTTGACCTTTTAAGGATGGGTCCCATAGTGCATCCCAGCTATCAAAAGTTTGTCCATCCAGTAAGGAAGGATTGAATACAATACCTACTGTTCCCCAAAAATAGGGGATAGAAAACTCATTTTTGGGATCAAACGATAAATCCAAAAAATATGGATCAATATTTTTCAGATTAGGAATCTTCGAGTGATCAATTGGAAGTAGTAAATCATGCTCTTTCATTTTCTCGATTGCATACTCAGATGGAACTGCAATATCGTATGAAGTTCCACCTTGTTCAATTTTTGTCATCATTGCTTCGTTTGAATCAAACGTTTCATACACTACACGATAACCTGATTCGTCTTCAAATTGGGCTATTAAATCTGGATCAATATATTCTCCCCAGTTATAGATCGTTACAGTATCGCTGCCAGCTTTTCCTGAATTCTTATTCAACAGATCATTCACAAAAAACAATACGAGACAAACGAGAATGATAGTAAGTGCTGCTCTTACGATGTCTTTCATTTTCTTACCCCCATTCCTACAGGGCTTTTCCCTCTTTGGCTAATAAAGTAATAGCCTACTACAAGCAACAATGTCACGATAAAGATAATTCCTGATAACGCATTGATCGTTAAGGTAATTCCAGCACGTGCCATCGAGTAAATTTCGACAGATAGCGTACTAAAACCATTTCCTGTTACAAAGAAAGTAACAGCAAAATCATCAAGTGAATACGTAAGTGCCATGAAGAATCCTGCAAAAATCCCTGGTTTAATAAATGGAATAATGACTCTTCGCAAAATTTCTCCCTTAGTCGCACCAAGATCTGCCGCTGCATCTATTAAAGAGCTATTCATCTCCTGTAGTTTTGGCAATACCATTAATACTACGATTGGAATACTAAAGGCAATATGCGAGATTAATACAGACGCGAAGCCTAATTTAACGCCAATCATTGTAAACAAGATTAAGAATGATGCCCCAATGACAACGTCTGGACTAACGATTAGCACATTGTTTAAGGATAACAAAGAATTACGTATAGATTTGTTGCGCATATATACAATGCCTAGCGAACCAAATACTCCAATGATTGTTGCGAGTAAAGCAGAAAGCAGAGCAACAATGACTGTATTGATCAAAATCATGATCAGTCGAGTATCGGAAAATACAGCACCATAATGCTCCCAAGTAAACGACTCGAAATTACTCATAGAACCGCCACTATTAAACGAATAAAAGATCAAATACAAAATCGGTGCATATAAAATTATGAAAATAAGGGCTAAGTAAAGTTTCGCTGTTTTACTAGTTCTTTCCATTAGAATTAGCCCCCTTATCCCTTTGTCCAGTAATGATCATGACAATGACCATAAAAATAATTAAGAATACGGCAATGGTCGAACCCATTCCCCAGTTTTGCGTAACTAAAAATTGTTGCTCAATAGCAGTACCAAGTGTAATAACTTTATTTCCAGCGATTAGTCGAGTAATCATGAATAAGGAAAGGGAAGGGATAAACACCGCTTGAATCCCAGCTTTAACCCCATTCGTAGTTAATGGAAAGATGACTTTTGAAAAGGTTGTCCAACTAGATGCACCTAAATCCCTACTTGCATCGATCAATGATGGATTTAATTTATCCAAAGCGTTAAAGATAGGTAGAATCATAAATGGAATAAAAATATAAACTGATACAAATATAAAACTAAAGTCTGTAAATAAAATTTGTGTTTCTCCAAAACCAAATACATTTAAAAAGGCATTAATAGGGCCATATAAGCCAAAAATTCCAATGAATGCATACGTTTTTAATAATAAGTTAATCCAAGATGGAATAATGATTAATAATAACCATAATTGTTTATGTTTCGTTTTTGTCAGCAAATAAGCTGTAGGGTATGCAACCAGTAAGGAAAATAGCGTTATAAGAAATGCATACCAAAAAGAGCTAAGTGTTAACTTTAAATAAATAGAAGTGAAGAAGTTTTTATAATTATCTAATGTGAAATTTCCACTTAAATCGAAAAGGGAATAATAAGCGATTAAAGCAATTGGTGCGATGACAAATAATATAATCCATGCAAAATAAGGTATTAAATAAAATGTTTTTGTGTTTTTAGTTTGCATATGCGTCTTCTCCGTAAGACTCAAGTCGCTTATCAAATTCTTCTTCCGTTTCGTTCAGGCGCATAACATGAATTGCTTCAGGATCAAAGTCTAACCCTATAAATGCGCCAACTTCCGCTTTTTTCGTGGAGTGGACTAGCCATTCGTTTCCTTCATCATCGTACGTGGAAAGTTCATAGTGAACTCCTCTAAATAATTGTGTATCTACTTTTACTTTCATTTTCCCCTTTTCGACAGAGGTAATTTCTAAATCTTCTGGTCGAATGACAATATCGACATTTTCATTCGGATTTAGTCCTTGGTCCACACATTCAAATTCTTTTTCACCAATTCGTACGCGGAAATCGGCAACCATCGTGCCAGAAACAATATTCGATTCTCCGATAAAATCTGCTACAAATCGATTGATCGGTTCATCGTAAATATCCATTGGTGTTCCACTTTGTTCAATATTTCCTGCATTGAGCACGAAAATTTCATCGGACATAGCTAACGCTTCCTCTTGGTCATGCGTAACAAAGATAAATGTTTTGCCTAATCGCTGTTGAAGCTCACGAAGCTCGTATTGCATTTCTGACCGTAGTTTCAAGTCTAAAGCAGAAAGCGGCTCATCAAGTAAAATGATTTCTGGATCATTTACGATTGCTCGAGCAATTGCTACACGCTGTCGTTGACCACCAGACATTTCTGCAATTTCTCTATTTTCATACCCTGATAAGTTAACAAACTTTAGTGCCTCTAACACTTTTTCTTCAATTTCTTTTTTTCCTAGTTTTTTAATACGAAGACCGAATGCTACATTTTCAAACACATTTAAGTGAGGGAATAGTGCATAGTCTTGGAAAACTGTATTCACTTGACGTTCGTTTGCAGGAACATTATTGATTAGTTTTCCATTAAAATAAATATTTCCACTAGAAGGTTGCATAAATCCTGCAATTAATCGCAAAATAGTTGTTTTCCCACAACCGGATGGACCAAGTAGCGTATAGAATTTGCCACGCTCTAATTCAAAGTTAATATCCGTTAACACAGTTGTTTCTGCATCGTAGTGTTTGGTGACGTTTTCAAAGCGAATGATAGGTGTCTCAGACATAATGTACCTCCAATTTGTATATTGTAAGAAAGGAAGGCCTTCTTACTTAGTATTTGTCCAGCTGCAACGCCTTACCCCTTGGGGTCAAATGTGAAATAGCTGTGGTGGCTGAGGAGCTGCCTCCTCGCTATTTCACATTTGCCTGTCGGGGTAGACATAGGCGCTTCCGCATTTCTTATAAATAAGAATTTGTTACGACATAAATTACTTTTGTTTCTTCATCCGCCGCATTTTTTAATAGATGATCATCAGCTGCTTCAAAGTAAAGAGATTCTCCTTTAGAAGCAAAGTATTGCTGCTTGCCGAGTATTAATTCGACGCGACCTTGTAAAACATATATAAACGTTTCGGAAAGGGAAGGTTCAAATTGTTTAAATTGACCGTTTGGACCTAGCGTGATGAGGACTGGTTCCATTTCATTTTCGTTAGACTCAGAGATGAGCCAGTGAAGCTGATAGTTTTTTTCTTCATCTACGTAAATCGTTTGTTCTTCGGCTTCGAAAACGACTTTTGTCCGCAATTGCTCGTCATCAAAAAAGTCTTTAGGCTTGGAACCAAGTACATTTAAAATAGAAAAAAGTGTTTCAATCGAAGGGGAGTTTATATCTCTTTCTAGCTGTGATATAAAGCCTTTGCTTAAATCAGTTCTTTCCCCTAATTCTTCTTGGGTTAAACCTTTCTTCAGTCGTAATCGTTTAATCTTCTTTCCAATTTGCAATATTGTTCCCCTCCTCCTTTGAAAAACAAAGTTTATTTTAACACAACTTTAAGTTTACTTTAACAACTTATTCATATTAATTCAAAAAAAAATGGTTTTTGTCCTGTTCTGTTTTTATCATGACGCATACACTAGCTATGGACGAAAAGGAAAAGGGGAGACACAAATGCGTTTAAGAGAGGAGTTACCCGAGTTTTCAAGTGACATGGAATGGTTGAACGGAAGTGTAACGAAAGAAAAATTAATTGGGGAAGTACCTTTATTAATACACTTTTGGTCTATTAGTTGCCATCTATGCGACAAGACTTACGGGATTATAAATAGATGGAAAAAGACATATGGCGACAAATTTCAGTTGGTTGGGATTCATATGCCAATAACAAAAGAAGATGTAAATAATACTTTAATAAAGCAAAAAGCTGAGCGAATGAGTATGACGAACTCCATATACCTAGATCACGATTTAGTTGTTTCTGATAAATTTCAAAATCGAATTGTACCATCTTTTTATCTATTTGATAAGAAGGGATTGCTCCGTCACGTACAAACGGGGGAGAGCGGTTTTAGAATGTTAGAAAAAAGGTTAATACTTTTAATGAAAGATTCGTAATACTGAATCCGCGAATGAAGTATCTATTTTTAGAAATGGTATGGTAAACTAAGTGCATCCGATTAGTAAGCAGGAGGCACTATTATGCAAAAAGAGTTTGTAGTAATTGGTTTAGGACGATTCGGAGGAAGTATCGTCAGGGAGTTAATCGATCAAGGGGCAGATGTAATGGCTGTCGATATTGCTACAGAAAGAGTAGATGAGTATGCTGCAATTGCTACGCAAGCAGTGGTGGCGGATACGACAGATGAAACGGTATTGAAATCCCTTGGTATCCGAAATTTTGAGCATGTCATTGTTGCTATTGGTGACGATATCCAATCGAGTATATTAACGACGCTTATGTTAAAAGAAATTGGCGTAAAGAAAATTACGGTAAAAGCGCAAAATGATTACCATGAAAAAGTATTACGTAAAATCGGTGCAGACCAAGTGGTACATCCAGAACGTGATATGGGAATTCGTATCGCGAATAATATCCTATCGCAAAATGTACTGGATTACTTAGAGCTTTCTGATGAGCACTCAATTATGGAGATTAAAGTGAATGAAAAAATTGCAGGGAAATCATTAGTGGATTTAGATATTCGTGCAAGATACGGCATCAATATCGTCGCTATAAAGCGTGGAAATAATATCAATGTTTCACCTCCGGCAGATGAGAAGCTTCAGTTAAATGATGTATTAATTATGATTGGTGCAGATGTCGATATTAACCGATTTGAAAAGAAAGTATTGTCATAAAAAATGCCAGAGGAAGCAAATCCCTCTGGCATTTTTTATATGGATAAAACGTTTTATACTTCCATAATAATCGGTAAGATCATTGGACGACGTTTTGTTTTTTCGTATAAATAAGGGCTAAGAACATCGGTAATTTCATTTTTCAATTCAGCCCATTCAGCTGGTTTATCTTGTAACGTGAACCGTAAATGTTTGTTTAACATCTGTTGGGCTTCATTGATCATTGTTCCAGATTCACGCATGTACACAAATCCACGTGAAATAATATCAGGTCCAGAAACAATTTTCTTTCTTTCCATATCTGCACTTACAACAACGATTACTAATCCTTCTTCGGAAAGGATTCGACGATCTCTAAGAACGATATTGCCAATGTCTCCGATACCACTACCATCAATGTACACATCTCCAGATGGAATTCGTCCAGCAACATGCGCTTCATTTGCACTTAACGCCAGCACATCTCCGTTTTCCATAATGAAAGTATTTTCAGGTAATACATCACAATCTACCGCAAGTTCCGTATGAATTTTCAACATACGATATTCACCATGGATTGGCATAAAGAATTTTGGTTTCATAAGTCGTAACATCAGCTTTTGTTCCTCTTGAGAACCATGACCTGATGTATGAATATTATTAAGTGAACCATGAATTACTTCTGCACCTGCACGGAATAGTAAGTTAATGGTACGATTAACACTTGCTCTATTTCCTGGAATAGGTGAAGAAGAAAATACAACCGTATCGCCTGGTTGAATTTGGATTTGACGATGTGTCCCATTAGCAATTCGAGATAAAGCGGCCATTGGCTCACCTTGACTGCCTGTACATAATATAAGCACTTCGTTAGCAGGTAATCGATTTAACGCACTAGCGTCGACAAATGTTTCTTTAGGCGCTGTAATATAGCCAAGCTCACGACCGATTGTAATCGCATTGTCCATACTTCGGCCAAAAACAGCGATTTTGCGGCCATGCTGCACAGCTGCATCCGTTACCTGTTGAAGTCTATGAATATTAGAAGCAAACGTAGCGAAAATGATGCGACCATTCACTTTACGGAAAATAGTGTCCATACTTTCGCCGACTTTACGTTCGGACATCGTGAAATTCGGAATTTCTGCATTCGTACTATCTGAAAGTAGGCAAAGAACCCCGTCACGACCGATTTCGGCCATTCTAGTCAAGTTAGCAGGCTCACCAACTGGCGTAAAATCAAATTTAAAATCGCCTGTATGAACGATATTGCCTGGTGGAGTTTTGACAACGATACCAAAAGCATCCGGGATACTATGTGTTGTTCTGAAGAAACTAACCGCTGTTTTTCTAAATTTCACCACGTCGTCTTCTTCGATCACATGCATCTTTGTTTGACGAAGTAAGCCGTGCTCCTCTAACTTGTTACGCAGTAAACCTAGCGCGAGTTTTCCCCCATATACCGGAACATTTAGTTGTTTCAATAAATAAGGAATACCACCGATATGATCTTCGTGACCATGCGTGATAAATAATCCTTTGATCTTATCTACATTTTTCACTAGATACGTGTAATCTGGAATAACATAATCAATACCTAATAGATCATCTTCTGGAAACTTAATCCCCGCGTCTATTAAAATAATCTCATCTTGAAATTGTACACCGTACGTATTTTTGCCGATTTCACCTAGTCCGCCGAGGGCGAAAACAGCAGTTTGATCATTTTTTACAAATTTCATATGTTTATCTCTTCTCTACTTTATAATTCGGGCTTGCTTGCTCATATGCTAAATGATTACCTTCAAGCAATTGAATTAGTTCGATATTATAATTACGATCCTTTAGAATTGAACGCACTTCACGCTCAGATTCTGCCTCTACATATAAGCTTTTCGTGTTTTCGCGAACTGATACTTCCAATGCATTCTCTTGATAATAAACTTTATAAATCATATTATACTCTCCTTTTTCACGTTCAAAATAAATCAATTCTCTTTATATTATCACGCTACTTCTTTAAAATAAAGAAAAGCCCTCCATTTTTCGAAGGGCAAATAATTTACGCAATCGTTTTGTTTCTGAGCATTCCACCGAGTCGTCTTAACCATTTTCTTCTTAGACGTTTCAACATGGTAACTCACTCCTTACAATATATTATATACGAAAAATAGAAATGTGTAAAGGATTCTTACTGAAAAGTCAAATAATTAGCGTAGCGAATAGGAGTTTTTTTGATGGTAAATAAAGTTTTATTCTTTGATATTGATGGGACTATTTTAGATAATGATAAAAATATCCCACCAGGTGTTGTAGAATCTATTCAACAAGCAAGAGCAAATGGGCATGAAATAGTTATTTCAACTGGGAGAGCTCCATTTACAGCAAACTCAATTTTAGAACAACTTAAAATAGATTCATTCATATGCTACAATGGTCAAATCGTCCAATTACAAGGGAAGATTATTCATAAAGGAATTATCGATACAACAGAACTACAGAATCTAACAGATTTTGCGATGGAACGAGAGCAACCAATTGTTTATATGGATGATGTAGAATTTGTATCAAATGTCCCTGATCACGAGGATATATACGAAAGCATCTCTTCCTTGAAAATGGCCTTACCAAGAACGGAAGAAAACTTCTTCTTAACGAATGATATACATCAAGCGCTAATTTTTTGCGACATGGATGTTCAAAAAAAATATGAGAAAGCTTTTCCTAACTTAAAGTTTGTTAGATGGCATCGGGTATCTTGTGATGTTCTTCCACAAGGCGTTTCTAAAGCAAAAGGAATTGAATTATTACTACGCTATATGAATAAAACTCCTGATGACGCGATTGCTTTTGGTGATGGTTTTAATGATATAGAGATGCTTCAATATGTAGGGACGGGTGTTGCGATGGGGAATGCCGTAGAAGAATTAAAAAACTGCGCAACCTTTGTCACGGACCATGTTTCAGAAAATGGCTTAGTGAATGCCATGAAAAAATTACAATTAATCTAGAGGAGTTTTTATGAACGATTTAAGGAATAAGTTTGTGCTCATATATGGTGATGTATTTGTAGACTATATTGCAGATGATCAATCAAATAAAGAATTTACAAAGTTTTTAGGTGGGGCGACAGTAAATGTAGCAGCAGGAGTTGCAAGACTCGGGGCTTCTTCCTCTTTTATAACAATTTCAGGAGACGACGAAACCT
The DNA here is from genome assembly GCF_006861795.1 of Psychrobacillus lasiicapitis. GTDB lineage: Bacteria > Bacillota > Bacilli > Bacillales_A > Planococcaceae > Psychrobacillus > Psychrobacillus lasiicapitis. The sequence continues at coordinate 200,305 of NZ_VDGH01000002.1, forward strand.
CAGAATTTGTGAGAAGAGAGTTAACATTAGAAGGAGTAGATTTAACTTTCGCCCAGATTGTTCCTGAAAAACGAGTAAGTGGCGTATATGTGCATTTAACAGAAAACAATGACCGGCACTTCCATACTTACGTGGATGAAACACCCGATTTACAAGTGGACTTTTCTACATTGAAAAAAGAAGCATTTCAGCAAGCCTCTATTTTTCATTTTTGTTCAGGAACATTATTTCATCCAATAGCACGTAAGACGACTCGTCAAATAGTCGATCAAATGGAGAAATCTAAAGTGTTATTATCTTTCGATGCCAATATTCGTCCACTAAGATGGGAAAGCGAAGCACTTTGTAGAGAAACCATTTGTTCCTTTTTTAAGCAAGTGGATATTTTGAAGTTAACAGAAGAGGAGCTTTTCTTTTTAACGGAAACAAAGACGAGAGAAGAAGGGATTCGCAAACTTAGAGATTACCAGATTCCGATCGTCCTTATTACGGTTGGAGCAGAAGGCACGCATATTGTAATCGATGAGGAGACAATTCACGTAAACGTGGAGAAGGTAGTCCCAGTCGATACAACAGGTGCTGGAGATGCTTTTATGGCAGGAATTCTGTCTAAAATTAATATGAGCGGAAAGCCAAGCACAAAAGAAGAGTGGATAGACTATGTCTCCTTCGGCAATAGACTAGGAGCAATTTGTGCAACCAAACCGGGAGCTCTATCGGCTATGCCAAGAGCAGCCGATTTATAAGAAAAAGCCTGTGTTACATTTTTGATGTAATCCAGGCTCTTTCTTATATTTCTGTAGTAGACATGCACTTGAGCTTTAGTTATTAAGCTCGTTCATATGGAACCGAATTTGGTATTTCTGCGTATGGGTTTACTTTATTAATATGATCATAAAACATGATGCCATTTAAATGGTCTAGCTCATGTTGAAATGCAATTGCCGCTAAACCTTTTAATCGTTTTTTAAATGGTGTACCATCCGGAAAAAAGCCCGTAGCGGTAATACGTGCATGTCTTGGTACATACCCCTCAATCACTTCGTCTACAGAAAGACAGCCTTCCCCAGAGTGGATATAAGTGTTTTCAACAGAATGACTAATTATTTTGGGGTTGACTGCAACAAAGCTAATGTCCCCATCCTCTGTATTTGGTATATGTAGCGCGAACATTCTTTTATCAGCGTTTACTTGAGGAGCTGCCAGCCCAATTCCAGGACGTAATTTATACTTCTCTACCATTTTTTCATCTTGACTATTGATCACATATTCCAATAAATCATTCGCGAGCTGTTTATCAGCCTCTGATAAAGGGAAAGTCATTTCTGATGCTTTTTTTCGTAGTGCTGGATGACCGTCCCTCACAATATCTTTCATTAAAATCATATTTATCGTCCTTTCCGAGTTCCTAGTCCTATTATACCGAAAAATCATCTTTTGCTAAACAAAAAAAGCCTATTGTAAGGTTGAATTTAGCAACCAGAACAATTATAGTGAAATGATTAGAGGAGGTTACGTGATGAAAAAATGGAAGTACGTAGTTCCTTTATGCTTTGTATTGCTTCTATCTGCATGTTCTTTTGGTGAAACGACCGAAGAAAAATTATCTAACATCTTAACGGAAATATATAAATTAGAGGCAGATTATAGAGATGTACAAACGCAGTTAGCAGAAACGGAACAAAAAGAACAAGCTAATTTTCAAAGCATGATGGAGTTAACAAAAGATCAAAAAGAAGAGCTCACGAAACAAGTCGAAGAAACTGCCGGGCTACTAGAAGAAAGACTCGTATTAGTGGAAAAAGAAGCAGCTTCTATTAAAAATGCATCAGAAAAAATGAAAGATATCGATGTACTTATTTCGGAAACGGACGTAACAGCTGAAAAAGAAAGTATTCAACAAATCGAAGAAGCATTAAAAAATCGTTACACTGCATACACCGATTTAACAGAACAATATAATGAACTTGCTAGTTTACAAGAAAAGTTATATAGCATGTTAATCGAAGACACAGCAGAAGTAACGACCATTCAAAAGCAAGTCGATGAAGTAAATAAACAGAACGAAGCAGTACAACAATCAGTTGAAAAATTTAACGAACTGACAGCTAAGCTTAATAAAGTAAAAGAAGAAACATTTTCTTCACTTCAAAAGGAAAATTAATCAAGAGAATAGTAGATATGATAATGATAAAAATAGAGTATGGGAATTCCAAAGATTCCCATACTCTATTTTTATATTTTAGGAAATATACCTTGTGAATTAATTTCTCGCTATTGTATGGGGTGTGTCACTGTTTAAGCGAACTGCGCGGCAGTGAGTTGAATGAAGTAGCCACTGGGACTTCCGCTACGGGGCGGTCGCTTTCCACGGGGTGAGCGTTGAGCCATCACCGACGCGAGCGCGTTCGCCTGCGATGGCTCATCTACTCACTCATCCCGTAGGAGTCGCCGCCCCTCCGCTACAATCCAATAAAGCAAGCTACTTCCGTAATGTCACTAGCTGTAAGTGAAATGTCAAGCATTATGGAAAGAGATTTCCCATCTTTACAATAAGTCAGATACTTCGTCCAAACAACAAGTGTACTTAGATGGAGACGATGATATAAAGAAGATTAATACCAATAAATAGTTGAAAGACGAGCTATATCCTGATAAACGAACTACGTATTTGGAGATAACATTGTCTAATTTGTTCTAATTATTGTTTGTAAACTTGATAAATTTAAAACTTTGATCACTGCAGACACCAAATTAGCAGATCATACATAATGGTTGAAGCGGAAAGCGTCCGCCTGAAGCGAAAATCATAGTGAACCCTTAATAGGCAAATTACCGCGCAGTTTCCCTATACCGCACAAGTTATCTTTTATAAAAAGCTTTAAAAAAGATAATGTAGAAGCCTATCTAAGCTTTTTCTATTTATCTTATAGAAGATAATACTAGAACATTTTTTCTGATTGGACGATGAATTGCTTTTATGAATTTATTAAACTGATATAATACAGACATAAATAGGGACTGGTACAGAGTGTAATAGTTTTAATATTCTATTAAGGATAATCAATGATTTTAGATGATTGACCGCAGATTTATCTTTGAGTATACTGAAAAGGAAAGATAGTTGTATTACTTATATCACAAGAAATTTTAATACAGAAGAAAAGGAGAGTTGCTATATGGCTGCAAACAAGTCACAGCAGTTAGACCCAAAGAAAACGCTTCAAGAAATTGAAGAAAAGTTTGAAATGTTCCAGATTTTAAACGAGGAAGGGAAAATTGTTAACGAAGAAGCAAATCCTAACTTATCAGATGAGGAATTAGTTGAATTAATGAGTCGAATGGTATTCACACGAATATTAGACCAACGTTCTATTTCACTAAACCGCCAAGGTCGTCTAGGATTCTATGCACCTACTGCTGGACAAGAAGCTTCTCAGCTTGCATCTCAATTCGCGCTCGAAAAAGAAGACTTTATCTTACCAGGTTACCGTGATGTACCTCAAATCGTATGGCATGGTCTACCTTTATATCAAGCATTCTTGTTTTCACGTGGACATTTCATGGGGAACCAAATTCCGGAAGATGTTAATGTATTCCCACCACAAATTATTATCGGTGCACAGTTCATCCAAGCAGCTGGTGTAGCACTAGGAATGCAAAAACGTGGAAAGAAAGCGATTGCAATAACGTACACAGGAGATGGTGGTTCATCTCAAGGTGATTTCTATGAAGGTATTAACTTTGCAGGAGCATATCGTTCACCGGCTGTATTCATCGTACAAAATAACCAATACGCTATTTCTACACCACGTGAGTTGCAAACATCTGCGAAAACAATTGCACAAAAAGGGATTGCAGCAGGGATTCCAAGTGTACAAGTAGATGGAATGGATCCATTAGCAGTTTATGTTGCAACAAAAGATGCAAGAGAACGTGCGATTAATGGTGAAGGTCCAAGCTTGATCGAAACTGTATGTTACCGATTCGGTCCTCATACGATGGCTGGGGATGACCCAACTCGTTACCGTACATCTGATACAGATTCCGTTTGGGAAAAGAGAGACCCATTAGTTCGCTTCCGTTTATACCTAGAAGCAAAAGGTATATGGAATGAAGCGAAAGAAGAAGAAATTATTGAAAAAGCAAAAGAAGAAATTAAAGAAGCAATCAAAAAAGCTGATGCTGCTCCAAAACAAAAAGTAACAGACTTGATCAATATTATGTATGAAGAAAACCCATATAATTTAGATGAGCAATTAGCTTACTATACTGAGAAGGAGTCGAAGTAACCGATGGCACAATTAACGATGATTCAAGCAATTACGGAAGCACTCCGTACCGAGCTTAAAAATGATGAAAACGTTCTAGTCTTCGGTGAAGACGTTGGCGTTAACGGAGGAGTATTCCGTGCGACTGAAGGATTACAAAAAGAATTCGGAGAAGACCGTGTATTTGACACACCTTTAGCTGAATCAGGTATTGGTGGACTTGCAGTCGGTTTAGCACTTCAAGGATTCCGTCCAGTTCCTGAAATTCAATTCTTTGGTTTTGTATTTGAAGTAATGGACTCTATTAGTGGTCAACTTGCTCGTATGCGTTTCCGTACAGGAGGAGCATATAATGCGCCTGTTACAATCCGTTCTCCATTTGGTGGAGGGGTTCATACACCAGAAATGCATGCTGATAGTTTAGAGTTACTAATGACGTCTACACCAGGTGTAAAGGTAGTTATTCCTTCTACTCCGTACGATGCAAAAGGTTTATTGATCTCTGCGATTCGTGATAACGACCCTGTTATTTTCTTAGAGCATATGAAACTGTATCGTTCATTCCGTGGGGAAGTTCCGGAAGAAGAGTATACAATCCCACTAGGAAAAGCAGATGTAAAACGTGAAGGTTCAGATTTAACGATCATTTCATATGGTGCAATGGTTCATGAAAGCTTAAAAGCTGCTGAAGAGTTGGAAAAAGAAGGACATTCAGTAGAAGTGATTGACTTACGTACGATTCAACCACTTGATATTGAAACAATTATTGCATCAGTTGAAAAAACAAACCGTGCAATCGTTGTACAAGAAGCGCAAAAACAAGCAGGTATCGCTGCCAATGTAGTTGCGGAAATTACGGAAAGAGCAATTTTAAGCTTAGAAGCTCCAGTTTTACGAGTTGCGGCTCCAGATACTGTTTACCCATTCTCTCAAGCAGAAACGGTTTGGTTACCTGGTGTTAAGGATATAGTAGAAACAGCGAAAAAAGTTTTAACGTTCTAATAAAAATTAAAAATAGAAAGGGTGAATACTGTGGCATTTGAATTTCGATTACCAGATATCGGTGAAGGTATACACGAAGGCGAAATCGTAAAATGGTTTGTAAAAGCCGGCGATGAAGTACAAGAAGACGATATTTTATGTGAAGTACAAAATGATAAAGCAGTGGTAGAAATTCCTTCTCCAGTTAAAGGGAAAGTAACCGAAGTATTAGTTAGCGAAGGAACAGTTGCAGTTGTTGGTGATGTACTGATTAAAATTGATGCTCCTGGTTATGAGGATCTTCAGTTTAAAGGGCAAGACAATGGGGAAGAAAAAACAGAAGCACAAGTACAAGCAACTGCTGAAGGTGGTCAAGAGATTGACAAAGAAACAGTGGAAGCTCCTGCTAAAAAAGAAGCAGCAACAACTGAACAGCCAAAAGGTGAAACACGCGTAATCGCAATGCCTTCTGTTCGTAAATTTGCTCGTGATAAAGAAGTGAATATTGCTGATGTAACAGGTTCAGGGAAAAATGGTCGTATTTTAAAAGAAGATATCGAAGCATTTTTAACTGGAGACCAAAAACCTGCAGAGGTTACCGCTACAGAAGAAACAGCGGAACCAATCAACAAAGAGTCAAAAGCAGAAGAAAAATCTGCCGCTCCTGTAGTGCTTGAAGGTGAATTCCCTGTAACACGTGAAAAACTTTCACCAATGCGTAAAGCGATCGCAAAGGCAATGGTACATTCAAAACATACTGCTCCGCACGTAACTTTAATGGATGAAGTAGATGTGACAGAACTTGTTGCACATCGCAAAAAGTTCAAAGAGATTGCAGCAGAGAAAAATATTAAGTTAACTTATTTACCTTATGTTGTAAAAGCTCTTGTAAGTACATTAAGAGAGTTCCCGCAACTAAATACATCTTATGATGATGAAACAAATGAAGTTATTCAAAAACATTATTTCAACATCGGTATTGCAGCGGATACAGATAAAGGATTACTCGTGCCTGTTATTAAAAACGCAGACCGCAAATCTGTATTTGCTATTTCAGACGAAATTAATGCACTTGCTACAAAAGCTCGTGACGGTAAATTAGCCCCTGCAGAAATGAAAGGTGCATCATGCTCGATCACAAATATCGGTTCTGCTGGAGGCCAATGGTTTACGCCAGTAATTAATCATCCGGAAGTTGCAATTCTCGGAATTGGTCGAATTTCAGAGAAACCAATAATAAAAAATAGTGAAATTGTAGCTGCTCCTGTGTTAGCATTATCATTGAGCTTTGATCATCGAATGATCGATGGTGCGACTGCACAACATGCGTTGAACCATATTAAACGTTTGCTTAGCAGTCCAGAACTATTATTAATGGAGGCGTAAAAAAATGGTAGTTGGAGATTTCCCGATCGAAACAGATACTTTAGTAATTGGTTCAGGCCCTGGAGGATATGTAGCTGCAATTCGTGCTGCACAAACAGGACAAAAAGTAGTAGTAGTAGAAAAAGAGCATATCGGTGGAGTTTGTCTAAACGTAGGATGTATTCCTTCTAAGGCTTTGATTTCTGTTGGTCACCGTTTTGAGCATGCAAAACATTCAGATGACATGGGTATTACAGCAACTGATGTGAAAATTGACTTTTCAAAAGCTCAAGCTTTCAAAGATGGCGTTGTAAAGAAATTAACAAGTGGTGTTTCTGGTTTATTAAAAGGAAATAAAATCGATGTAGTGATGGGCGAAGCATATTTCGTAGATGCAAACACAGTTCGTGTAATGGATGAAAATTCTGCACAAACGTATAAATTTAAACATGCAATTATCGCAACTGGATCTCGTCCAGTAGAAATTCCAACATTTAAATTTACAAAACGTGTACTTAGCTCAACTGGTGCATTAAGTTTATCTGAAGTTCCAGAAAAATTAGTTGTAATCGGCGGTGGATACATTGGTACAGAGCTTGGTTCGGCATTCGCTAACTTAGGCTCAAATGTAACAATTATCGAAGGCGGAGACGATATTTTAGCTGGATTCGAAAAGCAAATGACAACTATCGTTAAAAAAGGCCTAAAGAAAAAAGGCGTAGAAATTGCAGTTAAAGCTTCTGCAAAAGGTGTGGAAGAATCTGATACTGGCGTAGTAGTTACATATGAAGTTGGCGGAGAAGAGAAAAAAGTGGAAGCTGACTATGTATTAGTAACGGTAGGCCGTCGTCCAAACACGGATGAAATCGGATTAGAAGAACTAGGTATTAAATTCGCAGAACGCGGATTATTAGAAGTAGATAAGCAATGCCGCACAAGCATTGAGAATATCTTTGCTATCGGTGATATCGTTGCAGGACCTCAACTTGCGCATAAAGCTTCTTACGAAGGTAAAGTGGCTGCTGAAGCAATTGCAGGACAAACTTCAGTTGTGGATTACTTAGCAATTCCTGCAGTATGCTTTACAGATCCAGAAATGGCTACAGTTGGTTTAAATGAAGCACAAGCAAAAGAACAAGGCTATGAAGTTGCTGCTGGGAAATTCCCATTCGGAGCAAACGGTCGTGCACTTGCACTTAACGCTACAGATGGTTTCGTAAAACTTGTTTCTCGTAAAGAGGACGGTTTACTACTTGGAGCACAAATCATTGGTCAAGGAGCTTCTGACATGATTGCTGAGTTAGGTTTAGCGATTGAAGCTGGTATGACAGTAGAAGATATCGCAATGACTATTCATGCTCACCCAACTTTAGGTGAAATTGCAATGGAAGCTGCAGAAGTAGTTATGGGTCACCCGATTCATATTCTTTCTAAATAAGATAGATAGAGTCTCTCAAAGTTTTTACTTTGGGAGACTTTTTTTGTTGCCTAAGAAACTATAGAAGATTGAGTAAGGGTGATAATTATTTTCGAGCAGCATAAGGAATGGCATGCTTTAATTTAATCGTTGTATAGGGAAACTGTGCGGTAAAGATCTTAAGATGTTCGCCATGATTTCCGCTCCAGGCGGACGCTTTCCGTGGGGCGAGCGGTGAGCCTCCTCCTCCGCTAACGCTACGTGCGGGGTCTCACCTGTCTCGCTAATCCCACAGGAGTCGCCGCCTTGCACTCCAATCAATAGAACTTACTAATAATCACTATAAAGTATGTCTTATTCAATTAACCATAGGTTTTCCCTATAGAAAAAACAATATAGTACTAGATCTAGTGCATTATGTCTTAGTAATTAGCAAACTCTACTGGATTGTAGCGAAAGGGTGGCGACTCCAGCGGGAACAGCACGAGCTGAAAGCCCCGCAGGAGCGTGAACGACGAGGAGATTGAAGCTGTGCCCGCGGAAAGCGTCCACCCTGTAGCGAAAATCACGGCGGATTGTTCATAGGAGCTAATCGGCTAAAGAAAGTTGCATTTGCAATTTTGTTCTTTTTAACAAGAATAGAAGACAGAAAACGGTCAAGAGCCACAAGCAAGAGATCAAGCAAGACTCTCTTAAATAGATTTCCACATTTGAACTTGTTTGATTCAAACAGAATACTACAATATTCTGAACAATCCGAATTATGCACATTATACATTGATATGATGTGTAATTTGCTTTGTCTTTTGGAAGTGAGGAACTCTATAATTAACAATAAGAAGTAAACCTTTGTAGGAACAAGTAATTGGAGGGGTTGTTAGTAGTGAGGGGAGGAATTTTATCGACCTGCAAAAAGATTTAAATCAATTACGCCGAAGCGTAATTGATCATTCCATTTTTATTTATTTTTTATGATAGGAAAAAATAAAATCTTTGAAGAAAAGAACGGCTTTTGACATATATCCTTCTTTTTTATGTATTAAATATATCGTTCGATCGATAGTCACATCTAGAATGGGAATTATTTTTATGTCATTAAAATTTTGAACGACAGATTCTGGTACAAGTGCGATGCCCATATTAGATGAAACCAAGCCAATGATACTATTAATTTCTAATCCATCATAGGCAATATGAATATCTACATTGTATTCTAAGAATATAGAATCGATTAATTTTCTCAATTCAGTATCTGCATTATAATGGATGAAGTTTTCTTGCACAATCTCTTCCAGTTGAATATGTTTCATTTGGGAGAACCGATGTTGGCTAGAGGCGATTAACACGATTTTCTCTTTGAAAATCGGATTATAGTCTAAATCGGAAAAAGATTGGTATTGAGTGGCAAACCCTAAATCAGATTCATTTGTAAGTAAATCCTTAACAATTAAAGGGGCTTTGTCTTCATTTAAGGTAATCGTATGACCAGGGTTGGCAAGTTGAAATTCCTTTAATAATGACGGAATATAGTTTAATCCCAAGCTATGAACAAATGAAATAGAAATATTACCAAAATCAGGATGGATAAGTTGAGATAGATTTGATTTTGAAATTTCTACTTGGCCCACAATCTTTTTAGCATCCTTTAAAAATACTTTTCCATATCTATTTAACAAGACCTTTCTGTTTTTTCGATCAAATAAAGGAACGCCTAACTCTTTTTCTAAAGATGTGATGGAGCGGCTCAAAGCAGATTGCGACAAGTCTAAAATTTCTGAAGCTCTTGTCATATGTTCTTGCTCTGCCGCAACAATAAAGTAATGTAATTGCGTTATATCCATATTAATCCCCCCATGTTGTTGGAATTGTATAAGCCTAGTATAGTTTTACACTCTATTGGTGCGAACGTCAATTTAATTATCAGAAGAATTTTCCTAATATTCGATAAAGTAAACAAGAAATAAGCATTCATTCTTTAAATAACCTGAAGGAAGTGAAATAATGACATTTTTACAAATTAGTAAAACAGGAACAAATCAGCAAATCGCAGTGATTGAATTAAATCGCCCCGAAGCTCGTAATGCATTTAATACGCAATTGGCAACCGAAATATTAGAAACTCTTCAATCAATCTCTAAATCTGATGCGAGGGTAGTAGTAATATCATCAAGCAACCCAAAAGCATTTTGTTCAGGTGCCGATTTAAAAGAACGAAATGGAATGACAGAAGAAGAGTGGAAAGCTCAACATAAGCTGTTTGAGGAAATGTTCTATGCAATTGCTGATCTACCGCAACCAGTAATTGCCGCTGTCGATGGTTTTGCGCTTGCTGGAGGATTTGAAATTGTCTTGAATTGTGATTTTATCGTTGCTGCGCAAACTGCTACGTTTGGTCTTCCTGAAGCGACGCGCGGAATTATGCCCGGGGGTGGTGGAACACGATTGCTTCCTAAAAGGGTCGGAGTCCATATAGCGAAAGAGTGGGTATGCACCGGTCGAATGGTTACCGCAGAAGAAGCTGAGAAAGCCGGCTTACTTAATCGACTGACTTCCTCCGAGAAGCTATTGGATGAGGCGTATGAGCTTGCGGAAATGTTAGCAAAGAATGCACCAATAGCTGTTCAAAATTGTAAGAAAGCCGTAGATTCTTTATTTGGAATGGAAGACATACAAGCACGAAAAGAGGAGCTCGTATTTTACAATCATTGTGTCAATACAGAAGACCGCTTGGAAGGTGTTCTAGCGTTTGTTGAAAAGCGCGCTCCACAATTTGCTGGAAAATAAGCTTTTTATAAAACTTAAAAAAATGGAGGAATTTATAAATGAAAACTACTGAATTACACGTTAGCACACCGGAATTTCAAGAAGAGCTTCGTCAAAGTGTAAGAACGATTTGTAAAGATTATCCGGATGAATATTGGAGAAAGTTAGATGAAACGAACGCATACCCTGAAGAATTTGTAACCGCTTTATCGGAAGCTGGTTTCTTGGCGGCTCTTATTCCAGAAGAATACGGCGGGTCAGGATTATCAGTTACAGATGCTTCAATTATTATGGAAGAGATTAACCGCTCAGGAGCAAATGCAGGTGCATGTCATGCCCAAATGTATACGATGGGAACTTTATTGCGTCATGGATCTGAAGAGCAAAAGCAAAAATACTTACCTAAAATTGCGGACGGAACTTTAAGACTGCAAGCTTTCGGAGTTACAGAGCCTAATACAGGTTCAGACACTACCCAATTAAAAACGGTAGCTGTACGCAAAGGAGATAAATATATTGTAAACGGACAAAAAGTATTTATTTCACGTGCTGAATACTCGGATCTTATGCTTTTACTTGTTCGTACAACGCCAATTGACCAAGTGAAAAAACGGACAGAAGGTTTATCTGTATTATTAGTTGACTTGAACGAAGCTGTTGGAAATGGTATCACTATTAAACCTATTCGGACGATGATGAATCATGCTACTACAGAACTTTTCATAGAAGATTTAGAAGTTCCTGTCGAAAACTTAATCGGTGAAGAAGGAAAAGGTTTTTCTTATATTCTTGACGGGATGAACGTTGAGCGTATTCTAATAGCTGCGGAATGTATAGGGGATGGCTATTGGTTTGTTGATCGTGCGGCCCAGTATGCAAAAGATCGAGTTGTCTTTAATAGACCAATCGGACAGAACCAAGGTGTTCAGTTTCCAATTGCCAAGTCCTACGTCCATTTAGAAGCTGCAGATTTAATGAGATTCCAAGCAGCTAGATTATATGATGAAGGAAAAGCATGTGGGAAAGAAGCCAATATGGCTAAATTACTTTCTGCCGATGCTTCATGGGAAGCGGCGAATGCTTGTCTTCAAACCCATGGTGGTTTCGGGTTTGCGGAGGAGTATGATGTGGAAAGGAAATTTAGAGAAACGAGATTATATCAAGTTGCTCCAATTTCGACAAACTTAATATTGTCTTATGTTGCACAGCATGTTCTGGGCATGCCAAGATCTTATTAATATCGGGGGTGTATGATGAATATTCCTAAGAAAATAGAATTGATTGAGGTCGGTCCAAGAGATGGGTTACAAAATGAACCGAAAGCAATTTCGACAGCATCTAAAAAGGAACTGATTCGTCAGCTTGCAGATGCAGGGTTTTCACGCATGGAAACTGCTGCATTTGTAAGCCCTAAATGGGTGCCACAAATGGCAGATGCAGATGAAATCAGTCAGTTTTGCAACGACTTAGGCATTACCTATATAGCTTTAACTCCAAATTTAAAAGCACTTGAACGAGCGATCCAAGCAAATGTACCACAAATTGCTGTATTTATTGGGGCTAGTTCAACGTTCAACCAAAAAAATATCAATAAGACAACAGATGAGTCTCTTTTAGAAACAGAAAAAATGTTTAGGCTTGCCAAAGAACAGGGGATTTTCACTAGAGCTTACGTTTCCATGTCGTTTGCTTGTCCATACCAAGGAAATGTTTCTTTTGAAGAGTTAAACTATGTTTGTCGACGTTTTGTGGAATTAGGAGCAGATGAAATCGACATTGGCGATACAAATGGTTATGCGAATCCTAAGATTGTTTATGACCGATTCGCAAGACTGAAAGATTTATATCCAGACACTGTTTTTGTCGGCCATTTCCACGATACACGGAAAATGGCATTGGCTAATACGCTAGCAGCAATGCAAGCAGGAATCGATAAGTTTGATAGCTCAATCGGAGGGCTAGGTGGTTGTCCATTTTCACCGGGGGCAACGGGAAATTTGGCTACTGAAGAAGTGGCGTTGATGCTCTCCGAAATGGGTGTAGAAACAGGTTTAAAGTTAGAGGAAATTAGTAAGATTGTTCCTTTTGCAAAGTCTCTTTCTAGTCGTCTTCAGCCTGTTTGATAGCAATGGAGAGTTAAAAGACTCCCATTCATACAGTTTAAGACAGAGAAAAATATTCTATTATGCAGCCAATTGAAGGTATTGAATCATTATGGATAATAGAGGGACGGAAAGTGACCAATCACTTCTCGTCCCTCTTAATATTTTCAGTTATTATAAATAAAATGAAAATATTGCCCGAAATATGAAAATTGAATCTATAATAAAAAAGAGAGTAAAAATAATAATTTAGGAGGAACTAAAATGGAGTTAGGACTAAAAGGAAAAGTAGCGGTAATTACAGGATCGAGTCAAGGAATTGGCTTGTATACGGCTTTGCAGTTAGTAAAAGAAGGGGCATCTGTTACCATCTGCGCACGTGGAAAAGAACAATTGGAAGAGGCAGCGAAGTTTATAAAACATGAAACAGGGAAAGAAGTATTAATAGTGTCTGCTGATATTACAAACGAGCAGGAATGTAAAAAAATTATTCAAGAAACAATCGAGCATTATGGTAAGTTAGACATCCTCATAAATAATGCGGGGACTTCATCTGCGAATCATTTCGAGTCTGTTGATACTGAGCTATGGCATACAGATTTAGATTTAAAGGTATTTGGTGCGATACATACTTCGAAAGCTGCCATTCCTTATATGCGAAAAGAGGGGGGAGGAGCGATTGTAAACGTGACTGCGGTATTAGGGAAAACACCACCTGCATCTTCCTTGCCTACTACGGTAAGTCGAGCTGCTGGTATGGCTCTAACTAAAGCGATGAGTAAAGATTTAGGGAAAGATAATATTCGAGTAAATACAGTGTGTATCGGATTAATACGCAGTGACCAGATAGAAAAGCGTTGGTTAAATGAGGAACCGGAGCTGTCTTGGGAAGAATACTCTAAAAAGGTTGTCGGGCCATCAATACCACTTGGAAGAATTGGTGAAACAGCTGAGGCTGCAAATGTCATTACTTTTTTAGTTTCAGATGCGGCGTCATACGTTACAGGAACGGCAGTTAATATTGATGGTGGATCTGGCGGAACACTTTAATTTAAACAAAAGAAGCCGTGTAGAAATGCTTTACACGGTTTTCTTTATTACATATTTAAAATGATGGAAAGGAACTGGTGATCAGATTGAAAAAAACAGCATGGATATTTCTAGTAGCATGGATACTTATACTCTCAGCATGTGGCACTGTAGAAGAAAAACCTACTGCAGAAAAAGAAAGTGAACAAACAACTGAAGTGAGTGGGGAAGAGAAAGTAGAAGTAACGCAAGAAATAGAGGAAGAAGAACCGAAAGAAGAAATACAAGAACCATTGTATGAAATAAATCCAGCCAACTGGACATTGCAACCAATTGGAGATGCCAATCCAAAGGTGGTATTACTTACAATTGACGATGCTCCAGATAAATATGCTGTAGAAATGGCGAAAACTTTAAAAAACTTGAATGCACCAGCCATCTTTTTTGTAAATGGTCACTTCTTAGAAACAGATGAACAAAAAGCGAATCTTAAAGAAATTTATGATATGGGCTTTGCTATTGGAAACCATACGCAGACGCATGCTAATTTAAAAGACATTTCAGAGGAACAGCAACAAGAAGAAATTCTGAAAGTAAATGAAACGGTGGAAGCCGTTATTGGAGAAAAACCTAAATTTTTCCGCGCACCATTTGGTATAAACACCGATTTTAGTAGATCACTAGTAGAAGATGAAGGAATGCAGCTAATGAATTGGACATATGGATATGACTGGGAAAAAGACTATATGAATGCAGAAAGTCTTAAAGATATAATGCTTAACACGGAATATTTAACAGATGGTGCAAATTTATTAATGCATGATCGACAATGGACTGCAGAGGCCATACCTGGAATTGTAGAAGGCTTTCGTGCAAAAGGATATGACTTTATCGATCCTCATACCATAAAAGGAATGGAATAGCGGAAGAAGTGGTTATCGTCTAATTGGACGGTAACCATTTTTAGTATTTAGTGTGCATGAGCAACATGGTTATATTACATATAGTTCGATTGTGAACAAAGTGGCGCTTTTACTTATATTTTTAGTCTGTTTACTATGCTAAAATCATAATTTGTTTAAGACTTACTCACAATATTGCTAGTATTCCTTGTAAATGTAGTTCGAATTAAGTTGTAGATTGGTTAACTTTACTTCCTAAAAATGAATTTGCTCTGGACGTAACGGGTAAACGAGCGTAAAATGTTTCCTATTGATAATTTTGGAGGTGAGTACTTTAAAGGTATAGCCTTTTAAAGCAACCATATGAAAAAATATATTCGCATAGTTCTTCAAATTTGTATATTATATTTATTTTCTTTTTTAGGCACTTTTGTTGTAGAGATGTTACATATTAAATTTCCGGGAAGTATCGTAGGGTTATTATTACTTCTAGGGTGCTTGCATTTGAAAATAATTTCTGTTCAAGTAATAAAAGAGGGTGCAGGTTTTTTATTAGGAATACTTGCTTTATTTTTTATACCATCAACTGTCGGAGTCATGAATTATCCAGAACTAATGTCTATTAACGGTATATTACTTGTGTTGTCAGTAATTATTAGTACGGTGCTTACGATTTTAATAACCGGAAAATTATGTCAGTACTTAGAAGGTCGGAAAGCGGGAGAGGAAGAAGCACAATGATAGCAATTAGTATGATGATCGGAACGATTGTAATTTTTTTACTCATGAGAAAACTAAACGCAAGATTTTCCACTCCTCTTCTATTACCAGTGCTCACAGCAACTATTTTAATTATTATTCTATTAAAATCTTTCTCTCTCTCTTATGCTACATATATGACTGGAGCCAAATGGATAGATGCAATGCTAGGGCCAGCTGTAGTTAGTATGGCTTATCCATTATATGCGCAACGACATATTATTAAGCAAAATATGTTTTCTATTTTAACTAGCGTTGTCATTGCTATGCTCTCAGGATTAGTGAGTATTATCGTTTTTGCTAAACTATTAAATTTAAGTAACGATTATATTTTATCTCTATTGCCAAAATCGATTACGACTCCTATAGCAATGCAGATTAGTGAAGCTATTGGAGGTTTTCCTTCATTGACTGCTGTATTTGTTATTATAGCTGGTATAACTGGTGCGCTACTAGGTCCATCTATTTTTAAAATAGCTCGTATAGAGAAAGCGGTTAGCAGAGGAATATCTTTGGGCAGTGCTTCGCATGGAATTGGGGTATCTAAACTTACTGAATACGGAGAAAAAGCGTTGTCTATGGGAACAGTATCCATGACACTCAGTGCGATCATTGGTGCTTTTATAGGTCCTGTTTTTGCGTTATTTTTTCATTAAAAAAGGAGAGATGTAGGTTTTATCTCTCCTTTTTATAATGGTTAAAAAATTGCTTGATGCTCTTTAATCACATGAATCATTTCTAAAGTATCGTCTTCAGGGCCTTGAACAGGTAGACCTGCTTCTAAATTCATTGTAATGTAGTTAATATTTCCTGGTGTAATTATTTCCCCGGGAATAAAAATAGGGATACCAGGAGGATATACCATGACGAATTCAGCAGAAATACGACCACTTGCTTCTTTTAAAGGAACTTGCTCGGTAGCTGCATAAAATGCATCTCGTGGCGACATAGCAAGTCCAGGAATATCTGGTAATGTAACAGATGGCTCTATTACAACTGCCTCTGATTCATGTGCTTCTACCATACGAGAAAGAGCGTTGATAAGTAAGTTTGTTTCTTTTTCTGTATCTCCAATGGTGATTAAACAAAGAATATTATATAAATCGGAAAGCTCCACTTCGATATTCGCTTTTTCTCTAAGCCAAATTTCCGCTTCATATCCAGTCATACCTAAGTTTTTCACGCTTATTAATAACTTTGTAGGATCCATATCGAAGGTTGCGGATGTTTGTAGAATCTCTTCCCCAACGCAGTGGATATGAGGAATCTCGTTAATACGTCTACGCGCATCATTGGCAACTCTAATCGCTTCTCCGATTAAATCCTCACCGTGGATAGCTAATTGTCTTCTAGCGGTATCTAATGATGCTAGAAGAGGATAGGAGGTAGATGTAGTTGTTAGCATAGACAATATCGATTGCACTCGTTTAGTAGAAACAAGCCCCTCACGTACATTTAAAATAGAACTTTGTGTCATAGATCCGCCCAATTTATGAACAGAGGTAGCAGCCATATCTGCACCAGCCTCCATAGCGGAAACAGGGAGCGATTTATGGAAGTGAATATGTACGCCATGCGCTTCATCCACTACAACAGGAATACCTCTTTCGTGCGCGATATCTACGATTTTTTTTAGATCTGCAGCTAGTCCAAAATAGGTAGGATTAATAACAAGTAGTCCTTTTGCATCTGGGTGTGCGTCTAATGCTTTTTCAACAGATTCAACGGAAATTCCATGTGAAATACCAAGTTCTTTATCGACTTCTGGATGGATAAAAACAGGAATAGCACCTGCAAAAACGATTGCAGACATAATAGATTTATGAACATTCCGAGGTACTAGAATTTTGTCTCCAGGACCACAAATTGTAAGAATCATCGTCATAATGGCACCGCTTGTACCTTGTACAGAGAAGAAAGTTTCATCTGCCCCAAAAGCTTCTGCGGCTAAACGTTGTGCTTTTTTTATCGCACCTTTAGGAGAATGTAAATCATCCAAAGGGGCAATATTAATCAAATCTATAGAAAGTATATTATCTCCAACGAACTCTCGAAATGCTGGGTCCATCCCTTTCCCTTTTTTATGTCCAGGAATATGAAACTGGATAGGATGACGATTTCGATGCTTTAGTAAGGCATCGAATAAAGGAGTTTCTAATTGTGACAACGCTCATACCACCTCTAGTTAAAATAATTTTAAAACAAATGAATTATAGCACTTTCCCAGTTTCATGACTATAAAAAATATTTGTCAATTGAATCAGATGGATAATTCTTCTATACTGAAAAGTAGGAGGGATGAGAATGAATTTTCAGACAAAGGTATCGGATTTATTGGGAGTAAAATATCCAATAATTCAAGGTGGACTTGCTTATTTGGCTTATTCTGATCTTTGTGCAGCTGTATCAAACGCGGGAGGTCTAGGTCAAGTAACCGCTATGAGCTTAAAAACGCCAGAAGAATTGAGAGCGGAAATTAGGAGGGTAAGGGAATTAACAGATAAACCATTCGGGGTTAACTTCGCTATCGGTCAAACTGGAAGACCTTATGAGCATATGCTGCAAGTGGCAATAGACGAGGAAGTTCCGGCTATTTCCATGACTGGAGGAAATCCAGCGCCTATTTTAGAAAAGCTTGCAAATACTTCTATAAAAAAATTAGTGCTCGTTGCTGCGAAACGCCAAGCTCAAAAAGCGGAACAGCTTGGAGCAGATGCTGTGATGGTTGTAGGTCAAGAAGGTGGTGGCCATTTAGGAAGGGACGATATTGGTACGATCGTTTTGATCCCCCAAGTAGTAGATGCAGTGTCGATTCCAGTGATTGCTTCTGGAGGAATTGCAGATGGTAGAGGTTGGATGGCTGCTCACGCTCTTGGTGCAGAAGGAATTGAGATGGGTACTCGATTCATCGCAACACAGGAATGTGTCCATGCATCAGAAGCATATAAACAAGCATTAATCGCAAGCCAGGAGACGGATACTACCGTGATTAAACGATCTATTGGTGCACCAGCCAGAGCGATTAAAAATGAGTGGACACAAGAAATTTTACGTATTGAATCTGAAAATCCAACATATGATGCATTAAAAGAACACATTAGTGGCGAAGCAAATAAGCAATTTATCTATGAAGGTCACGAAGAAAAAGGGTTTGGCTGGGCTGGACAGTCTATTGGACTGATACATGATATACCATCAACGGAAGAACTAATACAACGAATGGTAAAAGAAGCAATAGAAATAAGAGGAAAATAGCAACAGTAGGAGGAGAATAATGGAATACACATATCCGTTTTCTGTAGATTGGTCTACAGAGGAAATAGTAGATGTCGTCCAATTTTTTGAAGCAATTGAAAAAGCGTATGAAAAGGGTGTAAAGCGAGAAGAATTATTAATGAAATACAGACGCTTTAAAGAAATTGTGCCATCTATGGCAGAAGAAAAAACATATTTTCGGGAATTCGAAAAAGAAAGCGGTTACGCAAGTTATCCAATAGTGAAAATGATGAAAGAAAAAAGCGATCTCAATATTATTAAAGGATAAAGCTTTTCTCCTATAGCTTGAAAGCTATAGGAGAAAAATTCTACTTCATATTAATCATCGTTTTATAAATAGGTAATAAGTATTCGAAAGTTTCATCAACCAACTGGTAGAATTCGTCCTCTGAGAATTTGATTGCCTCTTCTTTAGAGATATGACGACCTACTAAAAATTCGGCTTTTTTCACATCATGTAGTCGCGTTAATAAATCCTTTAATTCCCCTTTTTTAGCTTTTTTCAAAGGAAGAGCATCTGGTTTCATATGATCTCCAGAAACTATGAAATCATCCGGTAACTTATTGAATAAGCTTTTCTTCTTTAACAATTTTTCCGCTATAGCTACTTTATCTGGTGCTTCGTAAATGACTGCTACAATGATAAATAAGTGGCTTCCCCACAGCCCAATTTGAAAGTGAGGTAACGCTTTATAACCTCTTTTATATGGTGCAAACGCAACCCAACTATCGCTTGGGGGATTGACGGAGCGTCTAGCATGTTTGGCTACATGTGGAAAGACCTCGTTCCCTAGAGTACTCGAAAAATAATGACTATAATGCATTCCTAGTTTTTCGAATTTTGGACGAACGTTTTCTATAAGAGCATTCATTCTATTTTCTAAACCATCCACTTCGAATACATCAAAGTCTTTGGCTTCCCAAAATGTTTTGTTCATTTGTAAACTCCTTTCGTTTTCCATGTTTATTTTATAGGAAATATGGGTAAAAATCATGTAAGTAGTATTCCTTCAGTTGACAATATTTCATTATCAGCATAAAATATTAAAAATCTTCTGAAAATTACGGAATAATAAAAAGAAGGGGTGTTAGTTATGAGACAGGTAGTGCACATTATTCGTAAAAATGATATGGAAAAAGAAAAAATTCAAACGCTAAAATTGGAACTGGATTATCAGCTTGCTACTTTATATGATGCGTTAAGTAACCAAGATGAAAAAGAAATAACTGAAGCGAAAATGCAATTGACTGAAATTCACCGCCTTTTGGAAGAACTAGATGCACTTGATTAATGCTTTACTTTTAGGTAATCCATAAAAACACCTGCTAATCGCAAGACAGCCGGTGTTTTTTTCTTTATACTATAGAAAAGCGGATTAGGGGAAACTTGGCAAAGAAAGGGTTGTTGAAGTGAATATACATAATTTGGACAAAGTTGCGAAATCATTAATAAAAGAAGCGGCAGGAAGAATTAGAGCTTCTTTTACTACAGAGCTAATCATTGAATCGAAATCAGAAGCAAATGACTTAGTGACTAATATTGATAAAGAAACAGAACAATTTTTTATAAAAAATATAAAACAGAACTTTCCAGATCACCGTATTATGGGTGAGGAAGGATTTGGTGACAATATACAAGATTTAAATGGCTATGTTTGGATTCTCGACCCAATTGATGGAACGATGAATTTTATCCATCAAAAAAAGAATTTTGCCATTTCTTTAGGTATTTTCAAGGATGGGGAAGGTATACTTGGATATATCTATGATGTGATGGCAGATGATTTACTTTCGGGTGCCTTAGGTGAAGGTGCATTTTTCAATGATCAGCGCATTCCAAGAGTGGAACATGCCAATGTGGAACAATCTATTATTAGTATTAATGCGAGCTGGGTTGTACCAAATAAATACATTGAACATGAAGGAATGATTCAACTCTTGAATAAAGTTCGAGGAACTAGGTCGTATGGATCTGCTGCAATTGAAATATTGTATGTCGTTATGGGAAGACTAGATGCTTATGTATCGATGCGTTTATCGCCATGGGATATCGCGGGAGGAATAGTAATTGCAAATGAGGTCGGGGCTATCGTAACTACGCTGGCAAATGAGCCTATTAATTTAATGGGACAAAATACGTTTATCGTATCAAAACCTGGTTTACATGGGGACATAGTAGGGAACTATGTAAAACTGAAGTAGATGATCAGCAAGAAAAATCTTGCCGATCATGTTTTATAAAAGTCCTTGATCTCGCATTTTTTTCTTTGTTTTGAAGCCAAAACCCATTACGATAAAAAGCATAACTAGAAATAGGAAAACGAGTGGAATATTTCGTAGTGCTACAGCGATTCCGATTAATGCCATCGATAAAATAGCGCCAAGAGAATACAGAACAAAAATCCATTTGATATTACTCAATCCAATTACCTCCAAAAAATGATAAAAAAATATTATTACTTTAGTTTCACTTGTGATATAATAACACAGTTATGGACTCGAAAAAAGAATATGGAGTGGAAATATGACAAATTTACGTCAAGATTTAAGAAACATTGCAATTATAGCACACGTTGACCATGGGAAAACGACATTAGTTGACCAATTACTAAAACAATCAGGTACTTTTCGTTCAAATGAGCATGTTGATGAAAGAGCAATGGACTCTGGTGACATCGAACGTGAGCGTGGTATTACGATTTTAGCTAAAAATACAGCAGTAGACTACAATGGTACACGTATTAATATACTTGATACACCTGGACATGCCGATTTCGGTGGTGAGGTAGAACGTATTTTAAAGATGGTAGACGGAGTTGTTCTAGTTGTTGATGCATATGAAGGTTGTATGCCACAAACACGATTCGTATTGAAAAAAGCATTAGAACAAAAATTAACACCAATCGTTGTAGTAAATAAAGTGGATAAAGATTCTGCTCGCCCATTAGAAGTTGTAGATGAAGTATTAGAATTATTTATCGAATTAGATGCGGATGCAGATCAACTAGAGTTCCCTGTTGTTTATGCTTCGGGTGTAAACGGTACTGCTTCATTAGATCCAGATCCAGCTTCTCAAGAAGAAAATATGGCATGCCTATTTGAACAGATTATCGAAGCAATTCCAGCACCAATCGATAATTCAGATGAACCGTTACAATTCCAAGTAGCGTTATTAGACTACAACGACTACGTAGGTCGTATTGGTATTGGTCGTGTATTCCGCGGTACGATTGAGGTAGGTCAACAAATTTCTTTGATGAAACTAGATGGATCTATTAAAAATTACCGTGTAACCAAATTGTTTGGTTTCTTCGGCTTAAAACGTGTAGAAGTTCAATCAGCTAAAGCAGGAGATTTAATCGCTGTATCAGGTATGGAAGAAATTAATGTAGGGGAAACAGTTTGTCCGACAGACCATCCAGATGCATTGATTCCATTACGTATAGATGAACCAACTTTACAAATGACATTCTTAGTAAATAACTCACCATTTGCTGGTCGTGAAGGAAAATGGGTTACTTCTCGTAAAGTAGAAGAGCGTTTACGTTCTCAACTTCAAACGGATGTATCATTACGTGTCGATGATACAGAATCTCCAGATGCATGGATCGTATCAGGTCGTGGGGAACTTCACTTGTCTATTTTGATCGAAAATATGCGTCGTGAAGGTTTTGAACTTCAAGTATCGAAACCAAAAGTAATTATTCGTGAAATTGATGGAAAAAAATGTGAGCCAATCGAAAGAGTACAAATTGATGTACCAGAAGATAGCGTAGGTTCTATTATCGAATCAATGGGAACACGTAAAGGTGAAATGACTGACATGATCAATAATGGTAATGGTCAAGTTCGCTTAATCTTTATGGTTCCAGCACGTGGACTTATTGGATACACTACTGAGTTTATGTCTCTAACAAAAGGTTTTGGTATCATTAACCATACATTTGATAGCTACCAACCAGTAGTTTCAGGGCGTGTTGGTGGACGTCACCAAGGCGTACTTGTTTCGATGGAAACTGGTAAGGCAACAACTTATGGGATGATGCAAATTGAAGACCGTGGTACACTATTCGTAGAACCTGGTACTGAAATTTACGAGGGTATGGTAGTTGGAGAAAATACTCGTGATAATGACATTACGGTAAATATTACGAAAATGAAACAAAAAACAAATATTCGTTCTGCTAACAAAGACCAAACAAACGTTATTAAAAGACCTCGTATTTTAACGCTTGAAGAAGCAATTGAGTTTCTAGGTGATGATGAGTATTTAGAAGTAACACCACAGTCAATCCGTCTACGTAAACAAATCTTAGAGAAAAGTGAACGTGAACGTGTGACGAAAAAGTTAAAAAATGCAGAACTTGAATAGAATCAGAAAAGGGTGAACAACCTTGGAAGAACAGCAATTCGTATTTGGTAGAATGTCTAGTATATCTAAGCTTATTTATGAAGTTATGCCAAATTTCGACATAGCGGGTTATGTATTATTTATAACAATTTTCTTGCTATCTGTGCTTGTGTACAAGCTAGGATTTGCCAAGAAATTGCGTGTGGGACAAAATATAGTCATTTACGTCTTCTTATTTTTAGGATGTTTAATGTTAACGTTTTTAGCGTTTTTCCTTCCAGTAGTCGAAGGGTTAATCGTAGCAGCATTAATCTTAATCATCTATAAGATTCGTTTACGACTTGAAAAGAAACAAAGTTCGACTACTTAATTGTAGACGAGCTTTGTTTTTTGCGTTAAAGGGATACCTCATCCAATACACAAAGTCGCAGCATCTCTATCACACTAATAATAGGACCCCTCTTGTAAGATTAAAAACAAGAGGGGTCCTATTTTGTTCTTTTGTAATTTTTAAAACTCATTTTCAATAAGTTTGGATGTTTTGTAGAAGATGAATTTGCCTGTTGCTAATCTGGCATTCGTTTTTTCTTCGATACGGTCATGACAGACTGGGCACATATATGTGTGAATAAGTCGATTTCTTAACTTTTTGGCTAATGGCAGATCATCTGAGAGTATGTCTATTCGATCACATATAACACATTGTACTTTCATAAAATCAGCTCCTATTCAACGCGAAATGCAGTAACAAATTTGATTGGATTGTTTATATTAGAACCATCCTTTTTTATAACATGTACAGGACCATCTTCACGAAGCGGTTTTCCTTTATGACTAAACTTTAGTAATAAAGTATCTAATCCGTTTAGTGGGAAAGAGTGTTCACCTTCTATTGTTTCAATGACTAATGACGAAGCTTCTTCTAGAGGCTCTGCATTCTGAATAAATGGTTGTAGTTCTACACCAAATGTACTAGTTAGTGCTTTTGTTCGTTCATATTTTTTCTCTGTTTGTAAAGTTGGAGGTACAGTAGCGCCTTCTATAATTTCACGTGACCAATGGGCAGACGTCACTTTTGTATACTCCTCTAATTCATCTTTATATTCATATTCTCCTGAGAAAAATTCGTCCAAATCAATTTTTCGATCATCAAAAATCCAAACAGTTGGATCAAGCGTAATAGTAAATTTAACTGCACCTTTAACAGGTATGATAAATTCCACAGAAATTGCCTCCTCTAATCTTTCTAATCTAACTTAGTATATCGCTAAAATGGAAATTTCTAAAGAATAATTCACTTTTTTATAAACTATGATGAGAGAACACTTGCAATTTTGCTCATCAAAAGATACACTTTAGGGAGGTAAATAAGTAGAAATTATAATAATGGGGGCGTCCTCATGGATACTAAAATACAGCTTTCCTATCAAGAAAAAGCATTAGAGCTTTTAAGAAAAGACGCGGAAAAGATTGCGCAATTAATAAAAGTTCAAATGGACAACTTAACGATGCCTCAATGTCCACTTTACGAAGAGGTTTTGGATACTCAGATGTTTGGACTATCACGTGAAATTGATTTTGCAGTCAAACTCGGACTTTTAGAGAAAAGTGAAGGAAAAGAAATTATTGCTTCACTAGAAAAAGAGTTATCCGTTTTACATGATATCCATACAGAAAAATAATAATAAAACTCAAACGAAGCTAACTGTTTGAGTTTTTTTTTCTAACGGAAGAAATAGAGGTTTTGACATGATTCCATATTTGAAACGATTTTTTAGAAATTTTGATTATGCTTTGTTTTTTGTTTACTTAGCATTATGTTTGTTTGGGTTAGTAATGATTTATAGTGCTAGTATGGGTTGGGCAGTTCTCAATTATGGTTGGGAGCCTGATTATTTTTTTGACAAACAAAAGATAAACTTAGCACTAGCGATCCCAGTATTTTTTTTAATGGCCTTTTTTCCTTATAAACATTATAAAAGACGCTTCATGATGCAATTGATGCTTTTTGTTATGTTTACTTTACTAATTCTCGTTCATTTTATCGGGACTGGTGGGGCGAGTGGATCTCAGAGTTGGATTCATTTAGGTTTTGGTAATATTCAACCTTCGGAAATTGCGAAAATAGTAATTGTATTATATTTTGCAGGCATTTTTACGAAAAAATATGAAAATGGTACGTTGAATAAGTTAAATGAATCAGTAGGACCACCATTGATAGTATTATTCTTTGTTTTTGTATTAATTATGATGGAAACAGACGTTGGAAATACAATGATTATTAGCTTTGTAGCGATTTCAGTTATAGCAGCAAGTGGTATAAAATTTAAATCTTTCTCCAAACTTGTCGGATTAATTGGTATAGTTATAACAATGGGACTACTTGCGATATATTTTATGAAGGATACCTTAATAACTCCGCGCAGACTTGGACGATTAGAAGCATTTATTAATCCGTTCGACTATGAGCTAGATTATGGGTTCCAAATAGTAAATGGATATATTGCGATAGGCTCGGGTGGTTTAAAGGGTCTAGGATTAGGAAATTCCAATCAGAAGTTTGGATACTTGCCTGAACCACATACAGATTTTATAATGGCTATTATAGCGGAAGAGCTTGGACTTATTGGAGTTTTAATAGTCTTATGTGGATTGTTTTTTATTGTGTTGAAGGGAATCATGATTGCCTTATCTACAAAAGATCCACAAGCTCGTATGATTGCTGCTGGTATTTCCAGTATTATTGGTTTTCAAACATTCGTAAACTTAGGAGGAATGCTAGGGATTATTCCACTTACAGGAGTTACCCTACCTTTTATAAGTTTCGGAGGTACTTCTATCATTATACTATCCGCTGCAATAGGGATATTAATGAATGTATCTATGTTTGTTAAGCATGAAAAAACAAAAGAATAAGGGGTGCCAATGGATGGAGAACATTAAAAAAATTGTCGTTGCAAACAGAGGGGAAATTGCTATTCGAATCTTCCGCGCGTGTACGGAGTTAAATCTTCGTACCGTTGCGATTTATTCGCGAGAAGATAGCGGGTCTTTTCACCGTTTTAAATCGGATGAATCCTATCTAGTCGGGGAAGGTAAAAAACCGATTGATGCTTATTTAGATATTGAGGATATCATTCGAATTGCTAAAGAGAGCAATGCAGATGCTATTCATCCAGGTTACGGTTTTTTGTCTGAAAATTTGGAATTCGCTAAACGTTGTGAAGAAGAAGGGATTATATTTATCGGTCCTACTTCAAAGCATTTAGACATGTTTGGAGATAAAGTAAAGGCTCGCGTACAAGCGGTAAAAGCAGGCATTCCAGTTATCCCTGGTAG
The DNA here is from genome assembly GCF_006861795.1 of Psychrobacillus lasiicapitis. Lineage (GTDB taxonomy): Bacteria > Bacillota > Bacilli > Bacillales_A > Planococcaceae > Psychrobacillus > Psychrobacillus lasiicapitis. The sequence goes on from NZ_VDGH01000002.1 coordinate 226,860, forward strand.
TGATGGACCAGTTGAAAGCTTAGAAGAGGTACAGGCATTCGGTGAGACACATGGTTACCCACTGATGATTAAAGCTTCTCTAGGTGGTGGCGGCCGAGGTATGCGTGTCGTTCAAACGCAAGATGAGTTGGAAAGTGCATATGAACGTGCCAAATCGGAGGCAAAAGCTGCTTTTGGATCGGACGAGGTATACGTGGAGCGATTTATTGATCAACCAAAGCATATCGAAGTTCAGATATTAGGAGATAAGCATGGTAATTTAATTCATCTATATGAACGAGATTGTTCAATCCAAAGAAGACACCAAAAAGTAGTGGAAATTGCACCATCTAATTCATTAAGTGCTGAATTACGAAACAAAATCTGTCAAGCTGCCGTTCAATTGATGCAAAATGTATCATACATAAATGCAGGAACTGTAGAGTTTTTAGTAACAGAAGATGAATTTTTCTTTATTGAAGTAAATCCGCGTATTCAAGTTGAGCATACGATTACAGAAATGATTACGGGTGTAGATATTGTCCATGCACAGATAAAAATCGCAGATGGCTTAGCGCTAACAAGTGAAGAGATGGGGATTCCGAGTCAAGAAAATATTCCTCTCTTCGGTTTCGCTATACAATCGCGTGTAACAACAGAAGATCCATTAAATAACTTTATGCCAGATACGGGGAAATTAATGGTATATCGTTCGGGTGGCGGATTTGGAGTTCGTTTAGATGCTGGTAATGGCTTCCAAGGAGCGGTTATCACCCCTTATTACGATTCATTGTTAGTAAAAGTTTCTACTTGGGGTATGTCTTTTAAAGAGGCAGCAGCGAAAATGAACAGAAACTTGCAGGAGTTTAGAATCCGAGGGATTAAAACGAATATTCCATTCTTAGAGAAAGTTGTAAAACACCCAAGTTTTCTTTCGGGACAGTTTAATACTAGTTTTATAGATTCAACACCTGAATTGTTCATGTTTCCGAATAGAAAAGATCGTGGAACCAAATTATTAAACTATATTGGAAATGTTACGGTGAATGGATTCCCAGGTGTGCAACAACAAGCGAAACCAGTATTTGGTGTTCCAAGAAAACCGAAATTAGATATTTCTCAAGCACCGCCGAGTGGAACAAAACAAATCCTTGAGGCAGAAGGTGTTGAAGGGGTTATCAAGTGGGTTAAAGAGCAACAAGGTGTACTTTTAACAGACACAACATTCCGCGATGCGCATCAGTCTTTACTTGCAACTCGTGTGCGCTCCCATGATATGTTCGGAATAGCGAAAGAATCTTCGCAGGGATTGAACAATCTATTCTCATTTGAGATGTGGGGTGGTGCAACCTTTGACGTTGCATATCGTTTCTTAAAAGAAAGTCCATGGGATCGACTGATTAAAATGCGTGAAATGATTCCAAATGTGTTGTTCCAAATGTTATTCCGTGGTGCAAATGCGGTTGGATATAAAAACTATCCGGATAATGTAATTCGCGAATTTATTCAAAAGTCTGCAGAGGCAGGAATTGATGTATTCCGAATTTTCGATAGCTTGAACTGGATTAAAGGAATGGAAGTTGCCATTGATGCGACAAGACAATCTGGAAAAATTGCAGAGGCAGCTATTTGCTACACTGGAGACATTCTAGATGATTCCAGAGCTAAATATACGGTTCAGTATTATAAAGACATGGCAAAGGAATTAGAAGCGGCAGGGGCTCATATTTTAGCGATTAAGGATATGGCAGGCTTACTTAAACCAGAGGCTGCTTATCGCTTGATCAGTGAGCTAAAGAGCACAGTTGACTTGCCAATTCATTTACACTCCCATGATACAAGTGGAAACGGTATTTATATGTATGCAAGAGCAGTAGATGCTGGAGTAGACATAGTCGATACAGCATTAGGTTCTATGGCAGGTCTTACTTCACAACCAAGTGCAAGTAGTTTAAGTTATGCGATGAAAGGATCTAATAGAGAAGTCATCGGGGATATTGATGCTTTTGAAAAGCTATCTTACTACTGGGAGGATGTACGCAAATATTACCAGGATTTTGAAAGTGGTATGATGAGTCCGCATACAGAAATCTATGTACACGAAATGCCTGGTGGGCAGTACAGCAATTTGCAACAACAAGCAAAAGGGGTAGGTCTCGGGGAAAGATGGGAAGAAGTAAAAGAGATGTATTCTCGTGTGAACTTATTATTCGGTGATGTTGTAAAAGTTACACCATCATCTAAAGTAGTAGGGGATATGGCTTTGTTCATGGTTCAAAATAATTTGGATGAAGTATCCGTTATCACAAGAGGCAAAACAATAGATTTCCCAGATTCCGTAATCGAGTTTTTCGAAGGTTATATTGGACAGCCATATGGTGGGTTCCCAGAAGAGCTTCAAAAAGTAATATTAAAAGATCGACAAGCAATCAATGTTCGTCCAGGAGAATTACTAGAACCTGTTGATTTTGAAGCAGTACGAGAGTTTTTATTTAATCAACTGGGGCGTCCAGTAACAAGCCAAGAGATTTTGGCATATACATTATATCCAAAAGTATTTGAAGAATATAGTGCAACAGAAAAGAATTTTGGTGATGTGTCTGTCTTAGATACGCCTGCATTCTTATATGGTTTACGACTTGGTGAAGAGATTGAAGTGGAAATAGAAGTTGGGAAAACGTTAATCATAAAATTGGTTTCTATCGGTGAACCAACGCAAGATGGTAATCGCGTCATCTATTTCGAGTTGAACGGACAGCCACGTGAAATAATTATTCAAGATATGAATATTGAAGTTAGTCATTTGGCAAAACAAAAAGCGGATGTAACCAACGAGAATCATATTGGTGCAACTATGCCTGGTACGGTATTAAAAGTTGCTATAGATATTGGTAGCAAAGTTAAACGTGGTCAGCATTTGCTAATTACGGAAGCGATGAAAATGGAAACGACAGTACAGGCACCATATAATGGTGTCATTAAAGAAATTCACGTTGTGGCAGGAGAAGCAATATCAACTGGTGATCTATTAATCGTAATGGATAAAGAATAACAAAAATGCCGTTTGACAAATACTTGTCAAACGGCATTTTCTATTCTGATAGGGGAGCGATGAGCCTTCACTTCTCTTACATGTCGTGGAGATGTATTAAAAGAACAAAGGCCAAGAGCATCATCCTATGATGTACATCCAGTAAATAAATTAGAGCAACTCATCGGTCATGGAAAGCAACCCATTTTGCTAAGAACAAGTCTTCTTGGAATGAGACGACAAAGACCATTATAGTGAATTATTTATAAACATTTTGCAATCTAACTTAATGTTGCGCGTACCGACTATAATGTTGTACCAATCTATTGTGGATAATAAGAACAGATATATTTGCCATAGCACGCCGTTCCCTCTGAGACACACTTGTAACAAACTCAAATTGGCTAGTTACTGCGAGAAGCGCGAAGGCTAGCAATCAACTTTAGCCTCACAAGCAAAATAAAAAAGACACATCTCGTTAGATCTAAAACAAGATGTGTCCAATAATTGTTTATTCTTTTGGTATTAGGGAATTAAAAACAATGATGTGCTTAATTTTCTCCTCTACTTCTAGATAACAATAGAATCATATAACATAGTAAACCGAAAAGTAAGGATATAAACAATGAATGTAATAGTGCAACATACAAGTTTAACTTAGTTAGAATAACGAACATTCCGGATAGTAATTGAGATGTTACTAAGACAAGTGCAATAATCCAACTCCAGTAGATTGCACGTTGGGATTTGTAATTTTTAATAACATGGATGGCAGCGATTAGTATCCAAAGAAAAATTAATCCTGCTGCTGTCCGGTGTCCCATTTGAACCCACTCGTATAAGTTAGTAGGTAAAGAAAATTCGTCATTCCTACATAATGGCCAATCGCGGCAGACTAAGCTAGACTCCGTATGTCGTACAAGTGCACCCGTATAAATGACTACGTACGAATAAAGTGTAATACCGATTGTATGAAATCTTAGTGTTTTACCTATTCTAATTTTATCCGTGTCGAATTTTCGATCAACTTCAAAAATTAACAGAGTTAATAATAATACGGCCGCAAATGAAATTAGAGAAATACCAAAATGAAGTGCGAGAATAAAATCTCCTTGTCCCCATTTTACTTGTGCGGCGCCAATAAGTGCCTGCAATACTAAGAAAAAGATTGCCATGAATGATAAGAATTTTGTTTCACGAACATGCCCTAAAGAACGCCAAGCCCAAATTGCTAAAGCGACAATAAAAATGCCGACAGCTCCAGTTACAAGACGATGGGAAAATTCAATTAATACTTCTGTCGTAATAACATCTGGTATAAGTTGTCCATTACAACCTGGCCAGTGTCGTCCACAGCCCATGCCACTATCAGTTTTTGTGACTAGTGCTCCTCCCAACAGGATAAGTAACATACCAACTGTCGAGGCAATTGCAAGGGCTTTTAAATATTTATGAATGTGCAATGCGCCACCTACTTTATGTATCTTGTTCGTCTATATGAGACGATATCTGCTACTAGATAATATCGAAACATGAGAAAAATTACAATGTATATACTTTGAACACATGAACATGAAATTAGCATTTCACAAATTGTTCATAAATTCGTGCCCGAACCTTCACAAATAGTGACAAAAAATGATTTACTATTGATATGTTCTATCTTAATTTACATCCTTTTAGAACTTATTGTGCGAAAATCTTTATTCACTATAGAAATTGGGAAAGATTTTCGCTATAGTAAAAGGTAGCGGAATATGCTTACAAAAATGAAAGGAGGGGCAGCATGTCAAATGGTCATTCAATAACCGCTACTACCGAAGCTGAAACAAAGCCAGTATCTAGTTCATTCATGAAAGATTTTTTGTCGCTTATTAAAATAGGAATCGTGAATTCCAATTTAATAACGACATTTACTGGATTGTGGCTAGCATTTCAATTTACTAATAGAAACTTTCTACATGAGTTAGATTTGTTATTTTATACGCTTTTTGGTGCAGCACTTATAATTGCAGGATCTGCAGCGATGAATAACTATATCGATCGTGATATTGACCCTGTCATGAAAAGTAAGAAAGGTAGACCTACTGTTACTGGAAGATTTACACCATCAGCCGTGCTGATAACTTCCTTTTCATTTTTAATTGTAGGTGAAATCTTGTTATTTATGGCTTCCACTTCTGCGGGAGTTTGGGGCTTGGCGGGGATTATTAGTTATGTTGTTTTATACTCAATGTGGTCTAAAAGAAAACATGTTAGTAATACGGTAGTAGGTAGTATTTCAGGTGCTATACCTCCAGTAATTGGCTGGGCAGCAGTAGAACCGGGATTAAGTTTTGGTGCAATAGCATTATTCTTAATAATGTTTGCTTGGCAACCTCCGCATTTCTATGCATTAGCAATGAAGCGGACGGAGGAATACAGAGCAGCCAACATTCCGATGTTACCTGTTGTAAAGGGTTTCAAACGTACAAAAGTATCTATGCTTTTATGGATTTTACTTTTGTTCCCACTACCCTTTTTATTGATGGATCTTGGAATAATTTTTGTTATTTTAGCAACGGTGCTTAATATTGGCTGGTTATTGCTATCTATTAAAGGTTTTCGTGCAGAAGATGATATTAAATGGGCCACACGTATGTTTATTTATTCGTTAAACTATATGACAATCCTATTTGTATCAATGATTATCTTTTCTATCTTTATCTAACTTAGGGAATTCTTTCTTAAAGTCCATAAGAATTCATATAAAACAGAACGACCGTCTAAATGCACATGAATACAACTATGAAAGAGGGGTTTGATTTAGCTATGATGAAAGGGCTTAAAAAATGGCGTCTTTTTTCACTGTTAGCAGCTCTAACGATTTTCTTATCGGGTTGTGGCGAGGAATATCTATCGACACTTACACCTGCAGGACAAGTCGGAAGAGATCAATTTAATTTACTACTTTTAGCATCTGCTATCATGACATTTGTTGTTATCGTAGTAGTAATTATCTATGTACTTGCGCTAGTGAAATTCCGACGCAAAAAAGTTGGAGAAAATGTTATTCCTAAACAAGTAGAAGGAAGTCATACATTAGAGGTTATTTGGACAGTTATTCCAATTCTTCTATTGATCATACTTGCTGTTCCAACTGTAATTTATACTTATAAGCACGCGGATGTAGCGGCTATGGATCACGTAGATGCAGACGGGAACAAAACAGCTGTTACAGTCAATGTAACTGCAAAGCTATATTGGTGGGAGTTTGAATACCCAGATTTAGGCGTTGTAACTGCACAAGAACTTGTAGTTCCTACAGGGGAAAAAGTTTACTTTAACTTAAAAGCAGCTGATGTAAAACACTCATTCTGGATTCCAGCAGCTGGTGGTAAAATGGATACAAACGTAGAGAATGTAAACCAATTCTACTTAGAATTCGATAAAGAATCTGCTGATTTAAAAGACGGCGTATTTTATGGTAAATGTGCTGAGCTTTGTGGTCCATCACATGCTTTAATGGATTTCAAAGTAAAAACATTGAGTCGTGACGACTTTAATGCATGGGTAGAGTCAGCGAAAACAACAGAAGCTGTTGCAGACGGTGAGCTTGCTACTCAAGGAGAAGAAATCTTTAATACAAGCTGTATTGCATGTCATGCGACTTCTGCTGAAGGAACTGCTGGCGGTGTTGGCCCTAACTTAGCAACATTTGGAGATCGTAACCGTGTTGCTGGATTTATGGACCATACAGAAGAAGATCTTAAAAACTGGATTTCTGATCCACAGAAATACAAACCAGGTAACTTAATGCCTCAGCCAAAACAACTTAACGATGGCAAAGAATTTAGTGAAGAGCAATTAGATGCTCTTGCAGAATATTTAATGGGACTGTCTATTGAAAAATAATTTCAGTAGATAATTATGAGGGAGGTTAAAGTTGTGAGTTCAATCGCACAGAAAAAGGGCTTTGGCGCAACTTTATGGGACTACTTAACAACAGTTGACCATAAAAAGATAGCGGTCATGTACCTCATTGCTGGTGGATTATTTTTCGTAATCGGCGGTATTGAGGCAATGCTAATTCGTATTCAATTAGCGAAGCCAGATAACGATTTTGTTAGTGCTGGTCTGTTTAATGAAATTATTACAATGCACGGAACAACGATGATTTTCCTTGCGGCCATGCCAATACTATTTGGTTTTATGAACGCTGTTATGCCACTTCAAATTGGGGCACGTGACGTTGCGTTTCCATTCCTAAATTCACTTGGTTTTTGGTTATTCTTATTTGGTGGTCTATTCCTAAACCTTTCTTGGTTTATGGGCGGTGCGCCTGACGCAGGATGGACTTCTTATGCTTCATTATCTTTAGCTTCACCAGGTCATGGTATTGACTTTTATGCAATAGGACTACAGATAGCTGGTGCTGGTACTTACATAGGTGGTATTAACTTCCTTGTAACGATTATTAATATGCGTGCACCAGGTATGACATATATGCGTATGCCATTATTCACATGGACTACATTTGTTGCAAGTGCGTTAATTCTTTTTGCTTTCCCACCACTTACAATTGGATTATTCTTCTTAATCCTTGACCGTATGTTTGGAGGTAACTTCTTTGATCATACAATGGGTGGTAATACAATTATCTGGGAGCATTTATTCTGGATATTTGGACATCCTGAAGTATATATCTTAATATTACCGGCTTTCGGTATTTTCTCAGAAATTTTCACTATTTTCTCTCGTAAACGTCTATTTGGATACTCATCTATGGTATTTGCGACCGTATTAATCGGTTTCTTAGGATTCATGGTTTGGGCTCACCATATGTTTACAGTTGGTTTAGGACCTACAGCAAACGCTATTTTCGCTGTTGCTACAATGGCAATCGCTGTACCTACTGGTATGAAAATCTTTAACTGGTTGCTTACGATGTGGGGAGGAAGTATTAAAGTTACGACTCCAATGCTTTATGCTTTAGGATTTATTCCTTCATTCGTAGCAGGTGGGGTAACAGGTGTAATGCAAGGGGCTGCTCCTCTTGATTATCAATTACATGATTCTTACTTTATCGTTGCCCATTTCCACTATGTAATCGTAGGTGGGGTTGTGCTTGCAATTTTAGCAGCAGTACATCTATATTGGCCTTTAATGTTTAACCAAATGTTAAGCGAAAGATTAGGTAAATGGACTTTCTGGTTCTTCTTTATCGGTTTCCATTTAACATTCTTTATTCAGCATTTCTTAGGACTAATGGGGATGCCTCGTCGAGTATTTACGTTTAGAGCAGACCAAGGTTGGGATTTATTCAACTTAATCAGCTCGGTCGGTGCAGCATTCATGGCAATTGGTGTTATAATTCTTGTATATAATATCATTGTTACGGCTGTTAGAAACGTACCAGTTGGCAATGACCCTTGGGAAGATGGACGTACGTTAGAGTGGGCTATTCCACAACCAGTTCCATTCTATAACTTTAGACAAACTCCACTTGTTCGTGGACTTGATCCATTCTGGATTGAAAAACAAGAAGGAAATAAAGAAGGTATGACATATGCAGAGCCTCTCTCTGATATCCATATGCCAAACAACTCATTTATTCCTTTCGTAATGACAGTTGGTTTATTTATCGCTGGTTTTGGAGCTCTTTATCACGGTGAAAAAGATTGGGCTCTTCCTGTATTAATACTTGGATTCGCTATTACTTTTAGTTCAATGGCTGTTCGTTCATTAAAAGATGATCATGGTTTTCATATTCACAAAGAAGATTTGATGAATGAAAAAGGGGGTAAATAATAATGGACTTAAATAAAAAGTACACCCCACAAACTTGGCCAGATCACCCAGAACAAGTTACAATGGAAGGTAAGAACAAGTTTTTAGGTTTCTGGCTGTTTCTAGGTGGAGAAACTGTACTGTTTGCGAGTTTATTTGCTACTTATTTAGCGCTTAAAAATAAAGGACCAAGTGGTATGGAGTTTTCTACTCAGTCATTATTCGAATTACCACTAGTATTCGTTATGACGATGATACTTCTTACTTCTTCATTAACAAGTGTTTATGCAATGTATCATATGAAAAACCATAACTTTAAAGGTATGCAGCTTTGGTTGGGAATTACGGTTGTTCTTGGGCTAGCGTTTTTAGCTTTAGAGATTTATGAGTTTAATCACTATGTACATTTAGGTTTTAATTATAGTCAAAGTGCATTTTCATCTGCTTTCTTTACGTTAGTTGGAACGCACGGTTTGCACGTTGTGGTTGGTTTAGTATGGATTACGCTATTAATCGTACGTAATGCGAAGCGTGGATTTAGCTTGTATAATGCACCAAAATACTATACTGCTTCTCTATACTGGCACTTCATCGACGTTGTGTGGGTATTCATCTTTACAGTAGTATACTTGATGGGAGTTGTTGGTTAATATGTCTCACGACGCTCAAGTTTATGTTAAGTCGGATGCTGAGTTTAATTATATTAAGCAAAAGAGAAGACAAGATATGCGCAACCAAATCACAACTTTTGCAATTATGATTTTCTTTACGCTAATTGCATTCACTACTGTTGCAGCTGGTTTCTCTAAATACTTAATAGCACCTGTAATTTTGTTACTTGCAGCTGTTCAAGTAGCATTACAACTTTTTTACTTCATGCATATGAGTGAAAAAAATCATAATGTACCAATGTATTTCTTATTTGTTGGAGCATTCTTCGGATTTATCTTCATCCTGACGTTCTTAACGATCATCTGGTGGGGTTAATTCAAACAAAAAAGTCGAGACTAAGAATAATCTTAGTCTCGACTTTTTTTCTGTTTAGGTGAATGGTTTCAATTAGATATAAGATATAACTGTTTAGGGAAACTGCGCGGTAGAATGTTTTATTAAGTGACCGCTAGAATTTTCGCTGCAGGTGGACGCTTTCCGCGGGGCGGGCGGTGAGCCTCCTCGTCGCTAACGCTCCTTCGGGGTCTCACCTGTCCCGCTTAATCCCGTCGGAGTCGCCACCTTCCGCTAAAAACAATGGGAATTTCTTTCTAATAAAGTATCTGCATTTAGCAGGAAAAAGTTCGAATTACTCAACCAGAACATCTCTTAAGCATTATCGCTTTTAAAAGTAATTTTGATTGAAAGTGGTAAAGCTGAGTAGTTAGCTAATATGGTGGATTGTAGCGAAAGGGCGGCGACTCCAGCCGGAATAGCTTGAGCTGAAGACCCTGGACTAAGGGTAGCGAAATTTACTTTTGCGACGAGCTTGCGCAGGAGCAAGGGAAGCGTCGAAGCCAAGCCGGCGGAAAGCGTCCGCCCTGTAGCGGAAATCCAAGCGTCCACTTCATTCAACTCACTACCGCACAGTTTCCCTATAATGTGAAGTATTTCACTTCACCGCTAAATCCCTATATTGTAGGAGGAACATCCTTTAAAACAAGAGTTTTTCATTTGTCATAGTTCGTTCATTGAAGTTATTGTAGTTGCGCTCTATAATGGAATTAGTAGTAAAAATAAAGGAGAGAGGTTACCTATGCCTTTAAGTATATTTGGTTTTCAGGCTAATTGGAGTCCAATATTAATCGGATTATTAGTGTTTATAACTATTTTATATTTTTTAATAACAGTCAAATGGCGAAAAGACTTTAAAGTTTCAGAACCTTTAACAAAAAAAGAAATTGCATATTTTTTAACAAGTATAGTCCTTGTTTATATAGTTAAAGGATCACCGGTAGATTTAATGGCTCATATCATGTTCTCCTATCACATGGTACAAATGGCTTTGTTACTATTGTTAATCCCGCCGTTATTATTAAAAGGGATTCCGTGGTGGGTATGGAAAGCTGTCATTGAATTACCTGCTGTACGAAAGGTATTTCCTGTTTTAACTAAACCATTATTTTCGTTAATTGTATTTTCAGGTTTGTTTTCGCTTTATCATATTCCATTGATTCTTGATTATATTAAAATGGACGAGGTATTGCATGGTACATATACGTTTATTTTATTTATTTCTGCTATTTTCATGTGGTGGTCTATTGTGGATGTTATTAAAGGCGAGAAGGGACTGCATGGTCTAAAGAAGATTGGTTTTATAGTAGGAAGTGCTATATTAATAACACCAGCTTGTGCTTTAATCATTTTCTCAGGAGCAGCAAATTATACTACGTATACCGATGGAGAGGCATGGCTTAAAGCGATGGAATTATGTGTACCTTCTAGTACACTATCTGGTTTATCACTTTCTGGTCCTGAGCTATTTTCTAATATGTCACCTGAAGCGGATCAACAACTTGGTGGTATTTTGATGAAAATTATTCAAGAAATTATTTATGCTGTAGTGTTAGCTTCGATTTTCTTTAAATGGTTTAAAAATGAACAAGAAACAGCTGATGAAATTACACAGAAAGCTTTAGATGATTTAAAGCTTAAAGCAACTTACGATAACAAATTTTAATGTATTCAAGGAGAAATGACGATGAGTTTACCTGTATTACCTACTATTAGTACCTTTTTCATCGTGTTAAGCGCAGTATTAGTTGCAATTGGATGGGTATTAGTATCGCAAAGAAAAATAGAGGCACATAAGAAAACAATGTTTGCTGCAGCCATTTCTGCTTTGATTTTTTTCATCATTTATGCGTCACGAACAATTTTTATCGGAAATACCGCATTTGGGGGACCCGATGATATAAAAATTTATTATACAATATTTTTAGTCTTCCATATTGTACTAGCGACTACTGGTGCTGTTTTTGGAATTGTTACGATTGTTTTAGGATTAAAGAATAATATTGCAAAGCATCGTAAAATTGGTCCTATTACCAGCATAATTTGGTTCTTTGTTGCAATTACCGGAGTTGCGGTGTATTTATTACTGTATGTATTTTATCACGGTGGAGAAACAACTTCTGTCATAAAAGCGATTATAGGCGGTTGAACATAAAAAGTAGCATGTGGGGAATAAGCTTCCGCATGCTACTTTTTTTGTATATCCTATAAGAGTTATTATAGTTTAAAGTTAAGCTTTATCATTCCGGCTTCTCTAGCAGTTATAAAAAGAATGACGATGAGCGGTCCGATGATAAATCCGAGAAATCCAAATAGTTTTGCGCCGATGAACATAGCTATTAATATTGCAAGTGGAGATATTCCCATTTGGGAACCCATTAATTTTGGTTCGACGGCTCTTCGGATTATTAAAAGTATTATCGCTAAAATCGTAAGTTTAGTACCTAACACAATATCTCCTGTAAGATATTCGTAAATAGCCCATGGTGCTAAAATAGCGATTGAACCTAAAATAGGAATAATATCGACGATCCATATAATTAGTGCCATAATAATCGCATACTTTGGAGAAATGACAAATAATAACCCAATTAGCGAAGCACCTAAAATAATAAAGCTCGCTAAAATTTGTGCTTTCATAAATCCAATTGTTACTTTTTTTACACTTGTGCTCATCACACGAACTTTTTCAGCAGTGTCATCCGATAAATAACGAAAGAATTTAGTTCGTAACCTTTCTAGATCCAGCATGAATAAGAAAAGAGCAATAATGAATACGATAAAGCTGATTAAAAAGTTTGGTACATTCGTTAGAAGAGCAGTTATATTCGAGTAGCTTAGCAAATCAAGTAAAGCGTCTTTCATGCTCATAAGAGTAGAATCGAATTTATCTTGGATGGATTCAACTACTTCTTTTGGTAAGCCTTCCGTGTATTGAAACAGATTATTCTGCACGTTGATCCATATGCCAGTTAAACTATTTAAATGAAAAGGGATTACCTTAGATGTATAAATGAGCTGACTTATTAGCTTTGTAATGACAAAATATATAAAAGCTGAAATGATAATGATAAAGAAAAAGAAGTTAGTCATAACTGCTAGTTTTCGATTCCATTTAAATGTTCGTTGTGTCAACTTTACAAGAGGTTCGATAATGATTGCAGTAATCAAGGCTAAGATGATCGGAAGCGATACTGGTATGATGAAGATAGCAATTAATATAAGGAAGAGACATGTAATTATATATTTCACATACTCTTTTTTAAAGAGTTTCAACAAGATTGGTTATACTCCTTTCTTCAGCTTTTTCCCTAGTATAGACAACATATCTATATTTGAACAGATAAAAACGCCAGAGAAACTATTCTCTAGCGTTTTATGCAGCCCTGATTATGCTTGTAGTTCAAATGAACTTAAGTCTTTTTTTAGAGCAGCTAATACTTGTTCACATGATTTTACTAAATGATTTGGGAAAACTTCATTTTCGCCATATTCTACACCATGTGGATAGTAATGTTTGCCGACTACTGGTTTTAACAATGTGATGTTTGCATCATGAGCGCCTACATCCCCGTCTTTTGTAAAACCAAATACTCGAAGGTAAAAAGTTCCTTCTTTTATTTCATACTTTTTGTCATAAGTTACACGTTCATAATCCCACTGACCAGCGCGGATTAATCCGTTCTTTTTCATAAGATCATCTAATAAATTAAGATCAATGACAGTGTTTTCTATACCAGTGTTTTCGAAATACATTGAATAGTCCTCCTTCACGTTCGATTACCAAAGAATACGTTCTCATTAATATTAATTCAAATTTGAAAATGTTGCAATGGCAACATTGTGTCTTTCCATGTATGCTTGATATACTAGTGATAATGAAGTAATTGTTAAGGAGAAAAATGAGATGAAAAATCTATTCCGCATATTAGTGGCTATTACTATTGTACTGGTAATTTTTATATATTTTGATAATCCTGTGCAGGAAAATGAGCTTATAAGAGGTTCTAACAATTCTGGGCAGTTAATACCACAGCAATTACCAGAGGTTACTGAGCCTGCAAACATTTTTGATAGACCAAAGGAAGGAGTATCATCATTAATAGGTGAGTCTTCCCAAAAGCTAATTGAATTGTTTGGCAAGCCTACGAGAGTTGAACCGTCGGGTTTTGATTATGATTGGTGGGTGTATAATGATTCCTTTTCTACGTATAGATTGTTTGGCATAACAGATGATCAGATAACCCAGTCATTTGCAATCGGTAGCGATATAGATGTTACTCCATATAAAATAGGACAGTCGCTAACAGATATTTATCGATTTACGCTTGTACAATCAGAAGTCACTATGTCAATAGATTCGAATACGTATACTTTTTCCTTAACAGAAGAAGATATTAATACGCGTATTTTAGTACCATTTGATAATTTGTTTGCCATATTGTATATAGATATGGAAGATCAACAGCTAGAGGCAGTTCGGTTTACAGATGCAAACACGCTGTTAAAACTGAGACCGTACGATATTTTATATAACGGCACGATGATAGATGTGGAAACCCCAGCTTCTTCTTTGCAAGCCGCTATAGATAGGGCGAATGAGCGACAGGTTGTCGAAATGACGAATGTTATTCGTCACAGGCATGGTTTACAAGTGCTAGAGTCTGATTATGCTTTGCAACAAATTGCAAGGGAACATAGTGAAGAAATGGCAAAAAATAATATAGTTATTAATGATACATTTGAAATTCCTAAATTTAGCGATAAGTTAAAGGAATCATCTATTGAGTTTGCACGGGCAGCGGGGAACACAGCCGCTTTTTACTTTGATGCAGGTGAAGCCGTTAATGGTTGGTTAAATTCGAGAGATCATCGAGCCTCTATACTAGGCGAATGGTATACACATACTGGAGTAGGAGTATATAGTAATTACTATACACAAAATTTAATCGAACAACATAAAGTAAAAACACGAAAAAATAGTATAAATATTGATTAACCTACAGTATTCCTGAACTATTCGGATAAGCACTTGGGAATTAGATGGAATGAAGGATGTTTTGAGCATGCAAAAAGGATACGACACAGTCGCATCCCTTCTCCTTTTCCATCTAAATTGCCTATATGCCAAAGTACTTGGTTGTGATTATGTCATCCAAAGCGAATTTTGGCTATTAATTGATACCAGATCTAAAAATATCTAATTAAAAACGAAAGTACCTTCTTTATCTTCATATAGTGAGCGAATATGCAAAGGAACATTATGAAGGGCAGCGAATTTAGCTGCTCTTTTTTGTATGACTTCTACTGGACCATTGATTTTATGTTGTAATTCTTCATAAGTCATGGAAGAAATCAATTGAACGTTTTTCTCTCTAAAAGGATCAGAAGTCATAACACCAGGGACATTTTTATAGAACTCCACGACATCTGCATTCAAATAATGTCCATAAACGACTGCCGTTAGATCACTGCCACCTCTTCCAAGCGTAGTGAATGTTTGCGTTTCTTCTGAGAGACCTTGAAAACCTGGTACCACTATACAATTGACTTGTTGGAAGGCCGCTGTAATGGATGTAGTTTCTACTTTTTCTATTTGAGCATCTCCATAAGCATTGTTTGTCATAATTCCCGCGCTTTTCCCGTATAAAAGAGTTGCTAAAATCCCTGCTTCTTTTAACTCCGAACAAAGTACTGAGGCAGATATTAGTTCACCACATGCCGAAAGTAAATCAGTTTCAACACTGTTCGCGGAACTGGAGCTAGGTATTAAATCTAATAATGTATCTGTTGCATAGTGCTGTCCTCTTCTTCCCATTGCAGAAACAACTACCAAAACCTTTTGATGGATACTAATTGCTTTTTTAATCCTTGCTAATACCAATTTCCTGTTCTGATGATCTTGCATTGCAATTCCACCGAATTTTTGCACAATCATATTTTCAACCACTCATCTCGTGACATTTCAAACACTCCGTTCATACGATACAAGGAATTCACTTTACTTTATGCGAACTCACAAGAATGGTGTAGGGAGTGTGTTACTATTTTTCCTTTAAAAGAACTATTAAGTTGTTTGGAATACAAAGTTACAGGTGATTTGAAGGACTTTATGATAAACAGGTTTATCGATCACTCAAAGCAAATTGAAGAAGGGGATATATTCGTTTCGGAAACAGGAAATCGAGTATTTATAGAAGAGGCGATTCAAAATGGTGCGAAAGCGATACTCACCGAATATTTTATCCATGACTGTAGCGTGCCTCAAGTTATTTTACCGACCGATATGCATTTGTTTAAGGAAAGAATTTCCCTTATGACACATAAATTGTATGGAAGAAATATAAAAACTATTGGTATAACTGGTACCAATGGAAAAACAACCGTTGCGTCCTTTATAGGACAATTATTGATGCAACAACAAAAATCAGTATGTATTATTGGCACATTAGGCGTTTTTGTAAATGGTCAAAAATTAAATCGGCCATTTAGAAGTAATACAACATTGCCATTTTATGATTTTTTACAAGTAGTAAAATATTGTTTTGAACATAAAGTGGAATATATTGTATTAGAAGCTTCTTCTCAAGGATTGTTGGACAATCGATTAGGTATATATCCAATCGATGTAGGTGTTTTTTTGAATATAGGAAAGGATCACCTAGAGTTTCACGGTGGAATGGTACCATATAAAAAATCAAAAGAGTTACTTGCCACACTTTCCAAACAAATTGTCATCAATGATGATGATGAGTGGTGTAGATCCATCGCAGAAAAGACAGAGCTTCCGGTTATACGTTTTGGTGAACGATATACGAATGACGTCATCTATCAAAAAGCAGATTATTCATCAGAAATTGTCCATTACAAATATATTGTGAGAGATAAAGAAGTACAATTAAAGATGAAAAACAGTGGCTATTATAATGGGATGAACATAGCAGCAGCTTTAGCAAGTTTATCGGGATTAAATATTCCTCTGGAAGACATAAAAGTACTAACATTACCAAAAGGAAGGTTAGAGCAAATCCCTAATGAAAATGGTCTAGAGGTTCTTATAGACTATGCTCATACTCCTGATGCATTGGAGGCTTGTTTATCTACGATTTCATCCTATGCTAAAAAGGATATCTATGTGGTGTTTGGCTGTGGAGGAAATCGGGATAAGCAAAAGAGAAAAGGTATGGGAGAAGTTGCGACAAAATATGCGACAAAAATAATTATTACTTCCGACAATCCAAGAGATGAACGACCAGAAGACATTATTGCTGAAATTGTAAGTGGAGTGAGCCTTAGTAAAGTGATGATCGAACCTGATCGGGAAAAAGCGATTATTTTGGCGTTAAGCACTGCTCAAAAAGGTGACGTCATTTTAATAGCAGGAAAGGGACATGAGCAAGAACAAATTACGAATGGTCTTGTCGTCCCTTTTTCTGACCATCATGTTGTAAGAAATTATTTAGACGAGTCGGGTGGACTAATAACAAAAAATGATCCAGTAGCGTGAGCAATTCTGTTACCATCTGGTTGAGTGACTGTGCATTCTAACACTAATGTTTGTCGACCTTTATGTAGGTAGGATGCTGTAGCAATCAACGATTCTTGTGTAGCTGCTTTCACATAATGGATGTTCATATTTGTTGTTACAGCCCCTTTTCCTTCTGGTCGTAAATCTTTGTTTACAAGGTATCCCATCGCATTATCCATGACCGTTGCGATAATTCCACCGTGTGGTTTATCAAATGTATTAAAGGAAAGAGGCGTAATAGGAAAAGTGACGATGCATGTATCCTGTTCGAATTGAATATCCATTTGTAAAACCGCATTTAAATAGGTTGCAGAAGTATCTTGTTGTTTCGTTTGGATAGCTATAAGAAAGTCTTTTAGAAGGGCTACATCAGCTTCTGATGCGTTTTCTGTTACTTGGTGCAGTAATGATTGTAATTCGTTCATTGTTTTTTCTCCTAACAGTAAGTAAATAATTTGGCAATTGCTTCTCCATTTCTGGTATGATATACACAGATTGGAGGTTTTATAATTGATAATGACCAATGAATGGGCCACTATAATGGACCAATCAGATATGCTATGTACAATGGTTCTTTCCTCTGAACAATTTTATCATTATTTAAATGCACATCGTGCTGTATATACAAATTCGAATCTAGTAAGTGAAATTAATCATTTTACGAAACTTAAAGACCAGTATGAAGAGGTTCAACGATTCGGAAAATATCATCCTGATTATTCGAAAGTTATGAAGGATATCCGCGTAACTAAACGAAAATTAGATTTGATAGATGAAATTGCAACATTAAGAGTTGCAGAAAATGAATTGCAAGATTTGCTCGATGAAGTGAGCTTGCTAATAGGTAAATCAGTTTCAGAAGGTGTTAAAGTTCCAGTGAGCAATCCGTTTTTTGCATCCAGTGGCTCTAGTTGTGGGAGCGGCTGTGGTACTGGCGGAGCTTGCTCTTGTTCTGCATAAGAAATACGAAGGATGTGTGCATTTATTTGCACACATCCTTTTTAGTCTAGCTTTAATGCTTCAATTGCTATATCGGGGCGATCTGTGATGATTCCTTTTGCACCGTTTTGTATCAATTTTCTCATTACTACCGGATCATTGATATTCCAATAGTGAACGGGGATATTCAAGGAAGTGATATGTTTGATAAAGCCTGCACTGTCCAGCGGAAATACATTAGATTTCACCGGAATTTGAAATACATCTGCTTTTGGATGGTATAAATGCTTAAATTGGCTAGTGTAAGCAGTATATGCTTTTTTTACTTCTTTTTCACCAGCTCCTAAAGCAACTGTATTTTGTGCATATAAGTTAAAGCGATCTATTTGCTCGTCATAAAAACTAGTAACTACAACGCGCTTGTAAACTTGTTTTTCCTCTAATAGTCTCCAAAGCTTGGAAGGCATTAAACTTCCCTCATAAGTTTGGGGAGCATCTTTTATATCGATATTTATAAGCATTTGGGGATATGCATCTAGAAGTTCATTTAAAGTGATTATTTTTTCACCACAACCTCTATATGAATAAGCGCCTTCTAAATCGACAAAGTGGTGACCTAAATCCGCTTCTTTCAATTGTGCCAATGTGTAATTAGCTACTTTGCCATTTAAATTTGTAACTCTATCTAAGTCTTCATCGTGAAAAACGATAATCTCTTCATCTTTTGTTAATCGTATATCTATCTCAAATCCATGGACTCCTAATTTTGCTGCATTTTCAAAAGCGGCAAGCGAACATTCTGGAGCAAGCGCTGCTCCACCTCGATGCGCAAGAATGATTGGTTGCTCGTATTCAAGCGCTTCTTTTGGAGTACGACTTTGTGGTTTAGAAATAGCTTTTGTACTGGCCCAAGCTGCTCCTGCAGCTGCGGCAATAGCGAAAACAACATTAGTCTTTTTTCCCATTAATCGATTTATCCTCCTTTTAACCGTTAGCTTCTCTCATTATATCTTTTGAACGTTCAACTGTCAGCTAGTTGTTGTTGCTATCATTTTCCCGGATATGTTATCCTAAAGAGGAAGAAATGAGGGGAAAAAGTATGACAGAAAGACAAGGATTAATTGTCTATGTGCATCATCTAAAACAAGCGAAATCACTTAGAAAATATGGCCATGTCCATTATATTTCTAAAAAGATGAAATATGTCGTGTTATATTGTGATCAAGATCAAATAGATACTGCCAAACAAAAGATGAACAAACTTCCTTTTGTAAAAGAAATTCTAGAATCGTACCGACCATTTTTAAAAACTGAGTTTGAAAATAGTAAGCCAGATAAAGCAAAAGAATACGATTATAAAATTGGGTTGTAAAATCTACTTTCGTTTATTGAAGCGGCGGTATTAAGTTATTTAACCGTAAAACACCAATTATATACTGATAAAATAAATTTGTGTCTACAAAAGTGGAAGAATGTTTCACGTCGATTTGGATTGGGTCGATTTCTAGCTCTTCTAACGTCTCTTTAAATGCGGAAAGTCTTTTTGGTACAGCTTCCGATTTTGGTATTCCTTCTCGACATATATAAATGGGGAAGAAGTTAGCATTATTAATAGGCTTTAGAGCAACTGCAATGGAAAAGTACTCTTTATCCTCTTTTTTAGATGTGAATAAGAAGGCGTGATGTATACGATTTCTATTTAATCGAGCAAGTTCACAAAGCTCAAATACATCTCCATAACCTTCACCCAGCTCTATAAAACGTTGAATCAATGGGGACACTTCCTTTCCAATCCATCTTACCACTTTGTTGGAGGAAAATTCTATGAAATTTGTTATAAGTTTTTTGACTATGTTGCTTGTGGTTACAAATAGTGTTTTGCTTTTATTTCAATATCACGTTTATTCCTCTAGTTTGGAGGAAGAAGAACAAACTTTTTCTTATGAACAAGAAATTGAACTGAAGTTTAAAAGTGACAAAGTCATTGTTAAGCAACATTTTCTTCATTTGCCAAAAGAGAAAATGTCCATTGCCTGGCCTATTTCAAGTGAAAATAGAAGCTGTGATTTAGGCACTACAAGTGATAGCTGTAGTCGATTATCGGATGATTTAACTTCGTTTGAAGAAGGTGAGTCAACCAAACAGAGTATCTCGTATGAAATTCCATTACCTGAAGGACTACAAGACGGAAAATTACTTTCTGGATTTTTTGGGAAAATCGAAAAGGGTGGAGTCTCCTATACAACGCTTCATATAACGGATGAGGTAAAAAGAGGGGGGATGTGGATTAGCGGTTTACCGGTAATAGGATCCACATCGTTAAATTTAATCGATTATACTCTTTTTTCTGGAACTGGAAATATAACAGATTTATATTGGCAACAAGCAGTTATACCAGTGAAATATAAGAATGATTATTTAACTGTTCATTCAAATGAAGAGCTTTCCGAGGAATTGCGTACACGATTAGATAAGTTGAACATTCCAAATAGTGCGAATATAACCTTGCTTTTCGCTGAAAATAAAAATAATATTAAGTCACCACGTATTGTATTTATGGAGAGTAAAGATATTGACTCAATTGAACTTGAGTTAATAGTGAAAACTGTTCAATACCAATATGGATTGACTGATGATAGTCCATTGCTTTCTGAAGTGGTTAGCAGTTTTTCGATGGATAGACCAATAGGGTCAGAAAAATCAGTTTGGATGTATGAAACACTTAACAATTATTTTACAACCAACCAGTTATCGGAATGGAAAACGGAATTGACTAAAAATAGTTCCTTAAATGCGGAAAAATTAGATAAGCTGCTGTCAGAAATAATCGGATCTAACACTTCTTTTTTTCAAATGAATGGTCAATCTGATATAGAAAAGTTTCCGTTACTTCTTGAGGATTCACGTGCTGTATATGTGAATGGAGTACAACAAGAAGAGTTGAAATTAGTAATGAAAGACGGGAAAATTTTATATGCTGCTGAACCATTGTTAGCTGAACTGGGTTACACATTAAATGATACAGATAAAGGTTTATATGTGCAAAATGAATCAAGAGCATTTCGTTTTCCGATTCAGGAACCATTTTACGTGATGAATGAAAAAAGATATGACGCGATGTCAGAACCGTTTGAGCAAATCGGATCCAAATTTTATATTGAAGAAGCATGGATGAGTCGATTGTTTTTATTGGATATAGAAAAACAAGAAGACCGCATAAATATTACGGAGTCTTCCACATTTTAACATTAGGAGTTTAAACATGAGAGTAATATCAGGATCGAGAAAAGGGTTGCCATTAAAAGCGGTACCTGGAACAAATACACGACCTACAACGGATAAAGTAAAGGAATCTATTTTTAACATGATTGGTCCTTATTTTGACGGAGGGATTGCAGTAGATTTATTTGCGGGGAGTGGTAACTTAGGCATCGAATCATTAAGTCGAGGAATCGATTTATGTATTTTCATCGAAAAAGATCAGAAAGCCATTCAAACGATCAACGAAAATTTAAAGAAATGTCGTTTAGAGGATTTAAGTGAAATATATAAAATAGATGCCGCGCGAGCAGTAAAAGCATTTGAAAAAAGAGAATTGAAAATCGAGTTACTATTTGTAGATCCACCGTATAACAAGACTGCATTTTATGATTTAGCCCAAAAGATTGTGGAAGTTGGATGTATGAGCGATACAGGAATTATCGTGTGTGAGCATGATAAAATGGTTGACCTGGCAGCTGATTTTGATACTTTTACTCTTGCTAGACGGGAAACTTACGGTGGTACAATTATTTCTATTTATCGTAAACGTTTAGAAGAAGAGGGGAATTAAAATTGGTTAAAATTGCAGTTGTACCAGGAAGTTTTGATCCAATAACAAATGGGCATTTGGATATTATTAATCGAGGAGCGGCTGTCTTTGGACAAGTCAATGTTGTCGTCTTAAATAACTCCTCTAAAAATCCGCTATTTTCTGTTGAGGAAAGAATGGAGCTTATTATAGAGGCAACAAGTCATCTATCCAATGTAAAAGTGGAGACGTATTCAGGATTGTTGATGGATTACGCAGAAAGTGTCCATGCAAGCGCAATTATTAGAGGACTACGTGCAGTTTCTGATTTCGAATATGAAATGCAAATTACATCCATGAACCGTGTTTTAAACGATGAAATCGAAACATTTTTCATTATGACCAAAAACCAATATTCTTTTTTAAGTTCTAGTATCGTTAAAGAAGTAGCTAAATATGGAGGGAAAATAGAGGAATTAGTCCCTCCACATGTTGAAGCTGCCCTACGTAACAAATTCAATAAAGCGTAACCTTGCCAATATGGCAAGGTTTTTTTCGTAGTTTAAGAAACTAGAAAAGATGTAGATATGGGAATAACCTTATCAAGTACCACAGGGAATGACATGTTTTTTATTGTACATGGTATAGGGAAACTGCGCGGTAAAGAGATACGGCAAAGGTAATTGATTTCCGCTCCAGGCGGACGCTTACCGCGGGGCGGGCGTTGAGCCTCCTCGTCGCACGCTCCTGCGGGGTCTAACCTGTCCCGCTGATCCCGCAGGTGTCCCGCCTTGCGCTTCAATCAATAGAACTTGCTGACTAATCCATAATTCAATGCAAAAAAGCTATTTAATTTATTTACAACTGTCAAGCAGTCTCTTATTTAGAATCATTTTATAATTATAGGAAAGGTTGCTATTAGCCATTCAAGCAATGGTAGCTCCCAATAATTAATCACAATCGCTAGATAGTATATCCTATTCAGCTAATCAAAGGTTTTCGCCCATAGAAAATGCAACATCGTACTAAATTTAGTGTCTCCTTATGGAGTAAATAGCAAACTCTATTGGATTGTAGCGAAGGGGTGGCGACTCCGACGGGAACAGTACGAGCTGAAAGCCTCGCAGGAGCGAGAGCTCCGAGGAGATGGAAGCCGTGCCCGCGGAAAGCGTCCACCCTGTAGCGGAAATCCAAGCGTCCACTTCATTCAACTCACTGCCGCACAGTATCCCTATTGTGTGTTCCTATGAACTAAAGTGGGCTGGAGACAGTAGCATAATCGTTTTTGTTGAGCTGTGACTTATCATCTAGACTAAAAGGGCTTTTGTCATAATTAGTTTAAATTATAAAAAATAAAGGAATTATGAGCATGTGTAGGAAGCGGAATAGAATATAACGTTTTATCGGAATTCTAGCTTTTTGAGCAAGTACAATGATCTGCATATGAATGCTTAAACCGCTAAAAGCTACGATGATTGCTACGATAAATGGAAGTACAGCTTTTCCAGCGAGTATTTCTCCCGCTAAACTGATCCCACCTGTCATTTCGAAAAAAGATGCGACAAATACTAATAATAATGGTGAAATAGATGGTAACACTTCCTTCACGGATTCAAAAACAACAATGCTTACTGTAGTGAAAAAAATGACGGTTGTACCGATTAGCAATAATATTTGGGATGTTTCTTTAATACTTTCTTGGAATGGAGAAATGGCAATTGTTGCTTTGTACTCATTCTGTTGAATAGGCTTGGAAAAAAAGATGAATACTAAAAGGAAGATTAAATTGATAAGATGGATAATGATTAACAATTTCAAACCTGCAAATTCTTCATGGAAAATTTCTATTCCGACAAATCCAATCACAAACATTGGACTCGGCGCATGACAAATTCCTAATAACCAACTAGCGTTACGTTCATTTAAGGTACCCATTTCCTTCAACGAAGAAATAACAGCAGCTCCACTTGGAAACCCCCCGATCGCACTTAATATGTAAACATTCAAATATAATTTAAACTTATTCGTTGTATGTAAAAAATTATTTTGTGATCTTATAAACATTTGGGTAATGACTAAATAAGGCAACAAATAGGGAAGTAATGCCGTCGTAAAGATACGCATTCCTTCTACGGCCCCCTTATGGGCTGTTCCCGGTTGAAGAAACAATAAAATAATTAATGCCCAGCTTGCGATAGTTATAATTATATGCATGTAATTTCATCCTTTATTTTCGATTGTTTTGTCAGAAAAAAATGGAAGTGATAAACTAATACTCATATATAGTTAAGAAAGAGAGGGAGAACTTATGAAGAAGAGAAAGTCCGTTATCCTTCTTTTCGTATTTGCAATTGTGCTGGCTCTTGCCTTCTATCCGATGGAATCTTATATTTCCAAACCAGGAGGTGCCTATGAGCTTTCTCCATTTGTCGAAGTGGACGGTGGAGACGAGGATGACACCGGTACCATGAGTCTACTCACCATAGCACTTGCAAAAGCTACTCCACTTACATACGCATACGCAAAACTAGTGGATAATCAAAAAATATATAAGGCCAATCAAATTAGGCAAGAAGATGAAGACGATAAAGAATATAATGTTCGTCAATTAAAGCTTATGTCTGATTCTCAATTTAATGCTATTACGGTTGCATACAATCGAGCGAATAAGCCTTATACAATCACAAATAACGGAATATTTATTTTTAATGTAGTGGACGGTAGTGCTGCAGACGGTATTTTAGAACCTGGCGATAAAATTTTGGAGATGGATGATGAAAAGGATTTAACGGAAGCATCCATCCAAACATATTTGGCTGATAAACAAGAAGGAGATACCATTCAATTAGTAGTCGAACGAGAAGGCAAGGAACTAAAGAAAGAGGTCACACTTAAAGTAGTACCTGGCGTTCTTGATAAACCAGGTATTGGGATATCTTATAAAGAGGATAAAATAGTTGAAACTACACCTGTCGTGAATATGCACACCGAAGATATTGGAGGTCCTTCTGCTGGTCTTATGTTTACACTGGAAATATTAAATCAATTGTTGCCGGAAGATCTTACAAAAGGACACAATATTGCAGGAACTGGGGAGATGCTACAGGATGGAACTGTTGGGCGTATCGGTGGGATTGACTTAAAAGTAATTGCAGCAGATCGAAAAGGAATGGAAATCATGTTCGCTCCTGATGATGAGATAGACCCAGCAGTATTAGAGAAAAACCCAGATTTAACATCCAACTATGATTTAGCAGTAAAAACGGCGAAAAAAATAGGCACAAAAATGAAAATTGTACCTGTTAAAACAGTTGACGATGCACTTGCATATTTAGATAAATTAGAGCCAAAATAAATTATTAAATTCTAATTGGTGCTATTCGAAAGTCGCTGCCAACCATTTGCTGACCATACGAACTTTGTAAACCGAGATAATATAAGTTCGCTGCTTTAATATCTAACTGAAGTAATTTATTATCTTTACTTGCGGCAACTCTACTAACAAGTGGAAGCTGCAAGTCTTTTTTTATCGATTGTAAATAAGCTTGTCCTTTTTGATTCATTCCTAATGGGCGAATATAAGTCGGTAACTCGATTTCACGCAATTGTTTCCATGTAAATTCTGTATAAATATGAGTTAACATTCGTTGAATTCTCGTCCATGTAAAACGCTTCGATTTTATTTTTTCCATAAAAGGTTGAAAGGTTATACAAGTTGTAGCTGCATTCCATATAGCATTTTCCATACCTTCTGTCACTTCTGCACATTGAGCGAGCGACTCCTTTGTATGACGTAAAATAATTAATCGTAGCAGTGGATAAAATCGCTCCCAGCTACCAAAAGAGTCGGCTGTACTTTGCCATTCATTTAACGCGTCTAAACTAGTAGTTGGCATAAAAGGTTTTATCGCTGACAGATCATTATCGTCAAACAATATCTTTCGAATTCCTGTAGCACTTGCAATTGTTTCCGAAGCTTTCGCATCATCATGGTAATCAGCTACGACGCGTTGAATAGTCTTTGGTTGAATTTGTGTATGTAACATTTGAGCAGCCTCTATATAGTGATAGCCTAAAATATTATTTGGCTTCGAAAGGTCAACTAATGGCACGCTCACATCTTTGGAAACAAGCTTATAAGCTTCGTTTAATGCTTTTGGGTAACTAATGCCTTCTTTCATAAGTGTGGAGATTGCTAAATTATAGGACGCTTCATTTTCCGTCAATAACTCATACGTATGCAAAAACGCCCGTAAAGAGCCCTCTTCGCTTCCAAAACAAAATGACTTACATTTTAACGCATCTAATAAAAAAATCGCTCCTTTTGCAAAATCACTCGCTTGAGCAGTAGCAAATGCATAGGGTAGTTCTATTACTAAGTCTACGCCAGCGTTGAGGGCCATTTTCGTTCGAGTCCACTTATCAACAAGTGCTGGCTCACCCCGCTGCAAGAAGTTACCAGACATTACGGCAATCATAACTTCACTATCTGTTTTCACACGGGACTGTTCTAAATGATGTAAATGTCCATTATGGAATGGATTATATTCCACCACAATTCCGGTAGCTTTCATAAATTAACCAAATCCTTTCCTTGAGTTCCCGATTACAACGCCTTGCTACATGAAGTATCGCACATTGCAGACCTACCCCATGTTTGCTTGTCGGAGGCCTGCAGCATGCATGTCATGCAGTCGTTAAGTCACGATGTCGCGAATTTAGACTGTATTTCTTTAATAGGCGCTTTCGCTTTTCATAATCAAATTATAATGTTATTATATTGTAGTGACAAGAAATTATCTTGACATCTAAATTCAGTCATTATATAATCAACTTTGTTGTCTTGAGGTGATAATCGTATGAAATGGGCAATTAGTCAACTAGCAAAATATCGTGAAAACGGGATGCCGTTAGATGAGTTCGTCACACTTGAAAAAGTGAAGGAACGAAACCCGGACGTTCGAAAGATTTCACCCGTTCATGTAAAAGGGCATTGCACGTTTGGTGCAGCGCAAATGAATTGTCATTTTCAGCTTTCAGGGACTCTTATATTACCTTGTGCTCGCACATGGGAAGATGTAGAATATCCATTTGAAATTCAATCTGATGAAATCTTCAACTGGTCTGAGACGGCAGCTGCTTCGGCGCAAGCACATGATAACTTCCATGTGGTAGAAGGAGATGTCATTGATGTAGACCCTATTCTAGAAGAGTTAATTCTTTTAGAAATTCCATTGCAAGTGTATAAAGAAGGTGCAGACCAATTTAGACATGAAGGTGGAAGTGGTTGGAGTTATACAACAGATGATGATCTGAACGATATGCAAGAAGATGAACAACCAAAATTGGATCCAAGACTAGCTGATTTAGCTAAGTATTTTGATCAAACAGACGAATAATAGATCTGTAAGGAGGTGCCACCAATGGCAGTACCAGCTAGAAGAACTTCTAAAACTGTAAAAAGAAAACGTCGTACACATTTTAAATTATCCGTACCTGGTATGGTTGCTTGTTCAAATTGTGGTGAAATGAAATTGGCTCACCGTATTTGTAAATCATGCGGTCAATACAAAGGGAAAGAAGTAGTGAGCAAATAATTCAGTATTTGTTCCGTAAAAGACTACCAAAGAGACCATGGCTCTTCGGTAGTCTTTTTTTGTTTTAGGAAATAATTTATGAGATAGAGGGTTTAGGGAAACTGCGACTTAGATAGTTGATGAAGTGTCCACAGGATTTTTGCTACAGGGCGGACGCTTTGAACTCTCTTTCTCACTTTAGGAACAAAGGCTAAGAGCGTCACATCGTGTGGCACAGCCTAGGAGACCAACATCCTGTTTTTGGATCCCTATACAAGCTTTTTGTGAGGTAATCCTAAATAATGCTCTATTATGTAGGAGTCTCATTCCAAGTAAACTTGTTTTATGAAAAATTGGTTGCTCTCCACCATTGTTTGGTTGCTTTAGATAGCTGCTTAGTTGCCCTTATCCATTTATTGGATTTATAAAAAAACTGTCGATGGTTTTGTTTTTAGCAAGTTGATCAAAATAAAAAAGAATTTATCATTGATTTTCGCTGTAGGCGTCGACTCCTGCCGGATGAGGGAGCAAAATGAGACATCCCAACGTACGCCAAAGCTGCGGGGATGGCTCATCGCTCACCCGGCGGAAAGCGTACGACTGCAGTGAAAATCATAGCGGACACTAACAGAGTCATTTAATTTACCGCGCAGTTTCCCTATACTTCACAAAGTATGTTTTGTAATTATCTTGCAATTCTTCTCCATAATCATGCTTCTTGTTAATCAGGAGGTATGGTACCCTTGATATATAAATTGCAAAGGGGAATGGATATGGCATATACAATCGAAAAAAGAGACGAAATTATTATCTTTGAAATCAACAGACCAACAATCCATAATGCGATTAATGGAGAAGTGGTAGAGGGATTTAAACAATTGGTACAAAGAGTAAAAACGGATTCTTCTATCAAACTTGCTGTCATTACAGGAGCGGGGGAAAAAACGTTTTGTTCAGGTGGGGATCTCTCTGTATTCCATATGTTAAAAACAGAAAAAGAAGCATACAAAATGTTAATTGAAACAGCGCAAGTTTTATATGAAGTAGCAACGATAGAAATTCCAACAATTGCTTTGTTAAACGGAACTGCTGTAGGTGGTGGGTGTGAAATTGCTACGTTATGTGATTTTCGTTTAGTAAAGAAAGAATCTAAATGTGGTTTTATTCAAGGGAAATTAGGAATTACTTCTGGCTGGGGTGGAGGGTCGTACTTATTTGAAAAAGGCATGAGACATGACCACGTATTACAAATGCTGACAGAAGCAGTACCATATACTTCAGACTATCTACTTTCTATTGGCTGGGCAACGGAAGTTTACGAAGGAGATAAATATAATGCGCTACATAAGTTTAGCGAGAAAATGATTATTCCACATGCTTCTGTTTTAAAAGCATACAAGAAACAAGCTATTCAAAAATGGGAAAACACTCAATTATATGACCGAATTATGGATGAAGTATCGGGTTGTTCCATTCTTTGGGAGCAAGACACGCATCACAAGGCAGTTGATGCTTTTTTAAAAAGATAACCATTTTTAGAGTCTATTTGTACCCACTTTGCATATATTAGTAAAAAAGCAAAGGGTGATAAACATGAATGTTAAAATTAGAAAAGATAGTTGGAGTGCGGAAGAAGACAATCTTTTAAAAGAAATAGTTTTAAAGAAAATAGAGCAAGGTCTTACGCAAATTTCTGGGTTTGAAGAAGCAAGCATTTTGTTAGGTCGCTCCAAACAAGCTTGTGCGTTCAGGTGGAATAAAAATTTACGCCCACAAATATTTAAGAAAGAAACTACCGGGAAAGAGCATGTAGTAAGAGAAGTGGCAGACTCCTCTACATTACAGAACCATCTGCAGTTAGCGATGGAAAGCTATGATGAAATGAAACAATCCTATGATGAAATTTCTAGTGCCTATAATTTATTAAAACAAGATTACGAGCAATTATTAAATTGGGCCAAACAAGGAATTACGCATTTAGAACGACAATAATCTAGAAGTCTCTTATTTTAGAGGCTTTTTTTTATCGAAGAAAATAGAAAATTAGCAATAAAGAACGTACATAAAGTATTTTCTTCTGCTAAAATAGAAAGAGTAAAGGAGATATTCCATTTTTCAATGAATTCTTACAAACTGTAAGATTTAAAAAAGGAATATATGTAACATCCTTTTTAAGGGAATGGTTGGTACATCAAAGGGAGGAAAGATCACGATGAAAAATTTAGCATCAACAATGGCAGGAACTGTATTTACAGTCAACGTAGCAGCAGGAGAGGAAGTTTCCGCTGGACAAGTAGTATTAGTACTTGAGTCAATGAAAATGGAGATCCCTATTGAAGCAGAAACAGCAGGTAAAGTAGCGGCTATCAACGTAAAAGAAGGCGATTTCGTTAACGAAGGCGACGTATTAGTTACGTTTGAATAAGGAAGCATAATCTTTTTTATAGGGCGTCCAGCTTTAGGGGCTCTCGGAGGTAAATGTGAAAAAGTACTCCTATGCTAAGCTCGGCTGAAACAAAACGTTTGGGGTGGCTAGAGAACTGTAACCTAGTCTCTCGCAATGTTAGGGCTTTACCTTCACGTTTTGCCTGTCAGGAGCCCATAAAAGATGAAGGACATACAGTCATTGTGACAAGGGTCGCAAGCTTTGGCTGTCTCCTTTGTTAGGCGCTTGCGCATTCATATAAGGGGGTAATACAAAGTGGGAGAAACAAAAGGGTATAATGAACGATTAGAACAAAAGCTAACATCTATTTACGCAGGTGGTCACGAGAAATATCATGAAAAAATGAAACAACAAAATAAATTATTTGTACGAGATCGTTTAAAATTACTTTTCGATAATGGAGAATACGTGGAAGATGGTCGATTTGCGAATGTAGAAGCGGGAGACCTACCAGCAGACGGGGTTGTAACGGCGACTGGTAAAGTAAATGGACAAACTGTTTGTGTAATGGCCAATGATTCTACTGTAAAGGCGGGTTCATGGGGATCTCGCACAGTTGAAAAAATTATCCGTATACAGGAAATAGCTGAAAAGAATAGAGTGCCATTATTATACTTGGTAGACTCCGCTGGTGCTCGTATTACCGATCAGCTAGATATGTTTCCAAACCGTCGAGGTGCAGGTAGAATATTCCACAACCAAGTAAGACTTTCAGGATTCATACCACAAATTTGCTTATTATTCGGTCCATCCGCAGCAGGTGGAGCATATATTCCGGCTTTTTGTGATATCGTCTTTATGGTAGAGGGTAATGCGTCCATGTATTTAGGTTCACCTCGAATGGCAGAAAAAGTGATTGGTGAAAAAGTGACATTGGAGGAAATGGGTGGTGCGAGAATGCACTGTACAGTTAGTGGGGTTGGGGATGTACTTGTAACTTCCGAAGAAGAGGCAATTTCTGAAGCTAAGCGATACCTAAGTTTCTTCCCAGCTAACTATACAAAAAAGCCTGAAAAAGTAGAAACAAGAGCGATTAAAGAAGGAAGAACACTAGAAGCGATTATTCCAGAAAACCAAAATGCACCGTTTGATATGTATGAAGCAATTGAAGCAATTATAGACGAAGGCTCATTCTTTGATGTGAAAAAACTTTTTGCGCCAGAGCTAATTACAGGGTTTGCTCGTATTGAAGGACAGGCTGTTGGAATACTTGCTAACCAACCGAAAGCAAAGGGTGGGGTACTCTTTGTTGATTCAGCAGATAAGGCAGCAAAATTCATCTCGCTTTGTGATGCTTTCTCGATTCCGTTAGTATTTTTAGCGGATGTACCAGGATTTATGATTGGAACGAAGGTGGAAAGAGCTGGAATTATTAGACATGGAGCTAAGTTGATTGCTGCGATGAGTTCTGCAACGGTGCCAAAAATCTCTGTTATTGTCCGTAAAGCATACGGAGCGGGATTATACGCGATGGCTGGCCCAGCGTTTGAACCGGATGTATGTATAGCACTACCAACGGCTCAAATCGCCGTTATGGGTCCAGAAGCTGCTGTAAATGCGGTTTATTCCAATAAAATTGAAGCTATTGAAGATCCAAAGGAAAGACTAAAGTTTGTACAAGAAAAGCATGCGGAATACAAAGAGGAAATTGATATTTACAAATTAGCTTCCGAGATGATTATCGATGAAATTGTTGCACCAAGTGATTTACGCCGAGAGCTTGCCGATCGACTTCGTTATTACGAAGACAAAGAAATTGCGCCTGCACCTCGAAAACACCCAGTGCTTCCTGTATAATATCTTTGAAAAGGTCTACCATCTCGGTAGACCTTTTTATAAGATAGTAAATATAAACTATTTTCATTCAGTATCTATCCAGCGCCTTCTTGTGCACAGCTCGTCGCAAACAAAATCGCTTGTGTGAACTGGGGTGCTACCTCTTTAGCCCGCACGATATGGCGGAATTTATAGACCAGGCACGTTCCCATTTGCCTGTCGGTATGCAGGATATCCAGTCGTTGCGACACTATATCGCGTATTTAGACTGTATTCCTCTAACTAATAAGCTGAGGTGATTTATATGAATATAGGAATAATAGGGGCCGGATCTATCGGCCTGTTATTTGGATCCTATTTAGCAGAAGCAAAGCATAACATTACATTTTTAGTTCGAGATCCTAATACGCCAACTAAGTTATACATAGAAAAAAGCAATATTGGACAGCAGTTAATCCCTTGCAAGCTCGTATATAGCATGGACAAGCTAGATGAAATGGACTTAATCATCATTGCGGTGAAATATCATCATTTGCATTCTTTAAAGGATGGATTAGATGCGTTGCCAAAGGATATACCTCTTTTATTTTTGCAAAATGGGTTACTCCAACTTTCGTTTGCTGCTGATTTAAAGCAAGATACTATATTGGTTGGCTCTGTTTTACATGGAGCAATGAAAAAGAATGCCCAAACGGTTCAACATTTAGGGATAGGAGTTACAACGATTGGTATGTGGAAGGGTGAATGGGAAAGAGTGGGGGAGTTATTCTTTCATCATAACGAGCATTTTCCCGTGGAATTCTCCTCCGAAATAGAAGACGTATTATTTAAAAAAGCAATGCTAAATAGTTTGATCAATCCCTTAACGACGATTGCATGTGTGCCAAACGGAGCACTTGTACAAAACTTAACGTATAAAACGATTGCTAAAAATATATACGATGAATTGATGGAAGTGTTTGTTGAGTGGAAAAATCGTCTCTTATGGGATGAAGTAGTTACGCTTTGTACAAATACACAATATAATCACTCATCGATGTTAAAAGATTATGAGAATGGTCGCTTGATGGAACTTGATACAATTGTTGGTGCAATTCTAGCGGAAGCGAGTAAAAGAAATAAGAAATTACCGATATTGCATACATTCTATTTACTACTAAAGGAAAAGAATAAAGTAGGTGAAAGACATCTTTAATACGATTGTTTCGTTTTTTATATTGTTTCCGATCGTGCTATTTATTTTGACGTTTATCGTCTCTAAATACATATTACACAAACGAAAAAAATCCATCGGGATTGCGGCGGATATAACCACGTTTCTATTGTTTTTCTCGGTTACACATGTTTTTTCGGTCATTTTCTCTAAGAATATTGGCTTTGAATTAGTCATCTGTTCCTTGATATTTGCAACTGTTCTGACGTTTTTGGATTGGCGATCAAAGCGTGAAATTGAAGTGGGGCCACTACTTCGAAAAATTTGGAGATTGTTATTTATATTACTTTGTCTTTTTTATGTGTTTCTTTGGTTATTCGGAGTTATCCGATATGTATTAAGTTATATAAGCTAATAATTTTCCACGCCTTCTTCTGTAATGATATACTCAAACAAGAATTTGTCTTAATTCAGGTAGATCGAAAAAGATTGTTGGATTAGGATAATAACCGGCGGCTTATATCTTTTTTATTGAAAAGCAACGGCGGGGTGAAATTGATAATTAGAGGTGGAAAAATCGTGCGATTAGAGCAATACACACAACCATTCGCGACCCTTTTTTATAAGAAATATTTAGAGGATGCAACTAGTTTATCTTCTTTTTTTCATTATGAATGGAATCAAGAGGCGCTTAATAGAAGACTTCAAGAAACTGATTTTAGCAAAACCAAAAGAATGGAACTTGTAGAAGTATTGACGACTTATATGCGGAAGTTTGGTCTTTCAGAAAAAAGTAGTCAACATTTAGAAGAGTTAAAAGACAACGGGGTTGTTGTAATTGGAGGACAGCAGGCTGGTATATTAACAGGACCGATGTATTCTATCCATAAGGCGATATCAGTTATTACATTAGCAAAACAGCAAAGGGAAAAACTTGGAGTTCCTGTCATTCCTGTTTTTTGGATTGCTGGAGAAGATCATGATATTGACGAGATTAACCATGTTTACATAGAAAGAAGTAGAAAGCTTCAAAAATTTGTATATCCTGAAAAATCAAGAATAAAGAAAATAGCATCAGAAACAACATTTGATAAACCTTTAATGGATCGGTATTTGACTGAAATTTTTCAAAGTTTACCGGAAACGTTGTACACTAAAGAGCTTTTTTCTAAAGTGATGGCTCACTTAGAAGATAACGAAACGTATACAGAATTCTTTGCAGCGCTTATGAATGATCTTTTTCATGAAGAAGGATTACTATTAATAGATGCTGCTTATGAACCATTTAGAAAGCTAGAAAGCGAATATTTTCAACTGTTTGTGAAGAATGCTTCGGAGCTTGCGAAAATCGTCTTTGAAAAAGAAAGTGAATTTGAGAAATGCGGCTTTGGTACGCCAATCCAAACGAAGGATTCAGCTGCGCATTTATTTTATGTGGAAGCTGGAGAACGATATTTATTAGAAAGAAAAGAGGGAGTATTCATCAACGAAGCAAAAGGGCTATCCTTTACAGAAGATGAGTTGATGAATATCGCGAAGAATCATCCTGAAAGACTAAGTAATAATGTGGTAACACGACCAATTATGCAAGAGATGGTATTCCCAGTATTGAGCTTTATCGGAGGTCCGGGGGAAATCGCCTATTGGGGAACATTGAAAACGGCATTTGAGCTATTTCATATGAAAATGCCAGTCATTATGCCAAGACTAAGTGTCACTGTTGCTAATGCTAAAACACAAACATTACTTGATAAATTTTCATTCACGATCCAAGATGTATGGAATGGAGCAGTGGAAGAGGCGAAACTCCAGTACATTAACAATCATCGGAATGAGCAAATTCCTCAGTTGATTGAAACGATGAGACTAGATCTTGCTGCTAAGTATGAGAAGTTAGAGGAGCTCTTACAAAAAGATAATCTTAAACTAAGTCCATTAGTTCAAAAAAATTTACAGTATCATGAGAGACAATTTACATTTATCGAACATGCAATAGATGACACACTTCTTGGGAAGTTAGATGCTTCTATTCATCGCTATGATAGAATTATAATGGATCTAATCCCAAATGGAGGACTACAAGAGAGAACCTATTCCCCACTTCAATTATTAAATGAGCTAGGACCAAGCTTTATAAAAGAGCTTTTACAGCTTCCTTACGAGTTTAATGGGAAACATCAAGTAGTATATATATAAAAAATACAGGCCCTCACAGTTTATGTGGGGGCTTTTGTGTGTTGAAAAATATAGCTTTTTAGCACTATTTTTGTCTCAACAAGTACTATTTACGCATTTTGAAAAATTAAATGCTCATTTTTAAAAAAATGGGTGGAGGAAAGTGGGGGGATGTGGTATGTTAATGACATAAAGTGGGGTGAGTAGCATGTTCATGGGCGAATATCAACATAACGTTGATGCGAAAGGACGGTTAATAATACCTTCTAAATTTCGTGAACACTTAGAAGACTGTTTTGTTTTAACACGTGGTCTTGATAATTGTTTATTTGGTTATCCTATGAATGAATGGCGAAAACTCGAAGAAAAGTTAAAGGAACTTCCCGTAACGAAAAAAGATGCACGAGCATTTACTCGGTTTTTCTTTTCAGGTGCCACTGAAGTTGAAATCGATAAAACAGGACGCATAAATATTCCAAGTAATCTTCGTAACTATGCAAAGATGGACAAGGAATGTATCGTGTTAGGTGTTTCTAATCGCCTAGAAATTTGGGCGAAAGATGCATGGGAAAATTACTTTGAAGAATCTGAGGATTCCTTTAATGATATTGCGGAAAATATGATTGGCTTCGATATCTAACTTTATTTAGCAGGGGAGATTACCACTGCATGAAGTTAGAGCCTCAGGGGAATGTCACAGATTTTTTTTAGAGGGATACCTGTATTTCGCAGGTCTAAGCTCGAAAAAAAATGAGGCAAATACCCCAGGCGAATTTGATCAATAGGAGAAAAAGGAGGGAAAGGCTTGTTTCATCACACAACAGTATTATTAAAAGAAACGGTAGATGGACTTGCCGTTCGTCCAGATGGTATTTATGTGGACTGTACATTAGGTGGCGCGGGTCACAGTGAGTACCTAGTGAAACAACTAAATACACATGGTAAGTTAATTTGTTTCGATCAAGATATGACTGCAATTGAAAATGCAAAAGTAAAGCTTGCACCATATTTAGAAAAGGTGACTTTTGTACATGCGAATTTCCGCCATTTGAAAAACGAGCTAGCGAACATTGGAATTGAAAAAGTAGATGGCATTTTATATGACCTTGGGGTATCATCACCGCAACTCGATACACCAGAACGTGGTTTCAGCTATAACTATGATGCTCCCCTTGATATGCGCATGGATCAAACGAGCGAATTGACTGCTTACCATGTTGTAAATGAGTGGGCATACGAAAAGCTAGTAAAAATCTTTTTCCGATATGGAGAAGAGAAGTTTTCGAAACAAATTGCACGCAAAATTGAACAGGCACGAGAGTCTGCTCCAATTGAGACCACTTTCCAATTAGTAGAATTAATAAAAGCAGGAATTCCAGCTGCGGCAAGACGCACGGGTGGGCACCCGGCTAAACGAATTTTTCAAGCCATCAGAATAGCTGTAAATGATGAGTTGGGAGCAGCAGAGGATTCTCTAGAGGATGCTATTCAACTTATCAATGTAGGTGGAAGAATTAGTGTAATTACATTTCATTCGCTAGAAGACAGATTAGCGAAAACAATTTTTAAAGAAGCTTCAACGTTACCAGATTTACCACCAAACTTGCCGATAATTCCAGCAGGGATGGAGCCAATGTTAAAACTAGTAACAAGAAAACCGATATTGCCTTCAGCCGAAGAACTAGAAGTGAACAATCGATCTCGATCCGCTAAGCTACGAATTGTGGAAAAACTAATAGAAAAAGGGAGTGTCTAAATGGCTTTACGTAACCATCATCATTCAGAAACATACATAAGTCGTCCTTCTATTCCAGAACAACCACAAATACAAAAAACGGTAAAGAGGCATAGAAAGTTATTATCAAAAGGCGAGAAAATATTACTCATTTGTCTGCTTTCTGTTGTAACGTTACTCGCTGTCATGATTATTCAAACGCAAACGGCCGTTCGTTCTACAACTACGGACATTTCTCAAATCGAAAAACAAATCGATACTACTTCAAAAGAAAATACAGATTTGTCCATACAAGTAAGCGAATTATCTACCTATGATCGCATTTGGAAAAAGGCGGAGGAGCTCGGGTTGAAACTGAATGAGCAAAACGTGAAGGTAGTACCAGGACAATGAATAAAAAATTTCGTTTTCAATGGGGAGCCTTTCTTATGTTTTTACTATATGGAGGGCTCTTTTTTCTATTATTGGGTAGATTCATGTATATTCAAGCCACTGGAGTAGCTGAAGGACAAGTGTTATCAGCAAAAGCAGATTCAAAGTACAATAGAGAGCAAGTTTTACAGGCAAGTAGAGGAAAAATTATCGACCGTAATGGGGAAGTGATTGTCCAAGATACGCTAAGCTATAAGATGGTTGCGGTTATTAGCCCAAAAGCTACAGAAAATAGCAAAGCTCCTCGACATGTAATAGATCCGGAAAAGACGGCGCAAGTATTATCGCAATATATTGATATGACAGAAGAAGAAATAGTAGCCTTATTGAAAAAAAATATAGAGAATGAGAAATATCAAGTAGAATTTGGTAAAGCCGGTAGAGACATTAGTCATAAAAAAATGAATGAGATAAAAGCTCATAATCTACCCGGTATTATCTTTTCACAAGATTTGAAAAGATTATATCCTAACGGGCAATTTGCTTCTCATTTAATAGGTTTTGCATTAAAAGAGGAAAATGAAGATGGTGAAGCAGAAACAAAAGGTAAAATGGGCCTTGAGTATATATATGACAAAGCGCTAACAGGTACCCCAGGAAAAGTAGAATTTAAAAGTGATACCAAAGGCTTTTTACTTCCAAATGCAGAAAAAATGGTGACGGAACCGAAGAATGGTCAAGATATTTATTTGACCATCGATAAAACGATTCAAAACTTTTTAGAAGATGCACTGAATAATGCAGAGGAAAAATATAATCCTGAAAAAATGACGGCCATTGTGGCGAATGCCAAAACAGGAGAAATTCTTGCTATGTCTCAAAGACCTACCTTTGAGCCAAATACCCGAGATGGGTTGTCAACGAATTGGCTAAATGAAGCCACTGAACAAACAATTGAACCGGGCTCCACGATGAAAATTTTCACATTAGCTTCTGCAATTGAAGAGGGCGTATGGAATCCAAATGATCATTTTAAATCTGGTTCCTATACATTATTTGGTGATACTATTCGAGATCATAATAATGGACAGGGATGGGGTTCAATTACATTTTTAGAAGGGTTTCAACGATCTTCCAACGTATCAATGGCATATTTACTAAATCGTATGGGCGATGAAGTATTTATTGACTATATTCATCGTTTTGGTTTCGGAGAGAAAACGGGCATTGATCTTCCAAATGAAGCTACAGGAACAGTTCTGGATACTTATCCATTAAACAGAGTAACTACGACATATGGTCAAGGTACAACTGTAACCCCTATTCAAATGATTCAAGGAATGACTGCCATAACAAATAACGGAAAAATGATGCAACCATATGTGATTGATAAAATTGTTGACCCTAATACCGGTGAAGTATTAAGCAATCATAAGCCAACCGAAAAAAAATCACCGATTTCAGCAGAAACAGCTGAAAAAGTGAAAGAAATTTTAGCAAGTACAGTTACATCTGAATATGGGACCGCAAAGCGTTTTAAGTTAGATGAATATACAACGGCAGGAAAAACTGGAACGGCACAAATCGCAAAACCTGGTGGAGGTTACTATTGGGGGCGGGAAGTATTCCTGTATTCCTTCTTAGGAATGGCACCTGTAGAAGATCCCCAACTCATCGTATATGTGACTGTGCATAAACCGCATTTAGAGTTAACGGAGTCTGGCTCTCAACCAGTTGCGGAAGTATTTAATACAGTAACAGAAAAAAGTCTGAAATACTTAAACGTTCAACCTGAAAATCTGGAGCTTGCTAGTCCGATTGAAATGCCAAACGTAGTCGGTAAAAATATTATTGAAAGTCAAAGTATGCTAGAGTCACAAGGTTTGAAAACTGTTATAATTGGTCAGGCAGAAAATGTAATAGAGCAGTATCCGTCTGCTGGCACTTCTATTATTTCAAGTGGCACGGTGTTTATCAAAGGACAAGGAGAAATCCAGTTACCAAATTTTACAGGTTGGTCAAAGCGGAATTTAATGATATATAAATCATTAGCGAATATTCCTATTGAAATTAATGGAGAAGGCTTTGTAACAGAGCAAAGTTTGACAGCTGGTTCTATTGTATCCAGCGAAACGCCTGTTGTAGTCAAGCTAGCGACACCTGAAGAAGTAACAGAAAATGCTCCTTTGGAAGAGGAAATAGTGGAAGAACTACCCCAGGATTAAGAGTTATATGAAGAGAAATAGAATAGTTATTGTCATTTTCTCATACCTTATCTAAAACGAGTAAAAGGAGAAAGTGGCATTTCTAAACTAAAGCAAATGATCCGACTGCGAATGATTTGGTTAATAACGATTATTCTGTTTTTGATGGTTGGAGCTAAACTAATACAGCTGCAGTTTTTTCAATTTGATGAATTGACGTCTAAGGCAAAAGAGAGCTGGGATCGAGAACTGCCTTATTCATCTCTGCGAGGGAATATTTTGGATAGAAATGGAGAAGTCATTGTAGGAAATAAGCTCGCTCCGACACTATTTTACATGCCTTCTCAAAATGATGATCCTGAACAAGTAGCAGACCAAATCGCCCCGCTTATTGAGGTGGATAAAGAAAAGCTGTTGGAACAAATAAATAAAAGAGAGAGTATCATAAAAATTGCACCGGCAGGTAAAAATATTTCTACTGAACTAGCAATGGAAATACAAGATAAGAATATTAAAGGTTTATATTCAGGCGTCGACTACATAAGAGACTATCCACATGGAGAGATGCTATCTAGATTGCTAGGTTTTACCGGGTATGATACACAAGGACTTGCGGGAATTGAATATCAATACGATGCTGTTTTAACAGGGAAAGAATCAGCCATTCGGATGTACACAGATGCAAAAGGCATCCCACTACCTCATGTAGATGATGGTTGGAAGAATGGTACGAAGGGTAATCATGTACAGCTAACGATTGATATGAACATACAACAAGTAGTAGAAAGAGAACTTTCTCAAGCGATGAAGCAGTACGATGCGACGCAAGCTATTGGTATTGCGATGAACCCTAAAACAGGAGAGATACTCGCCCTCGCTTCTGCTCCAAACTTTGATCCTGCTAATTATCAAGATGTGGAATCGACTATTTATAATCGTAATTTACCAGTATGGATGACATTTGAACCCGGCTCTACATTTAAAATAATTACACTGAGTGCTGCGCTCGAAGAAAATGTAGTAGATTTAGAGAATGATCATTTTTTTGATCCAGGATACGTAATGGTAGAAGGTACTAGACTCCGTTGCTGGAAAAGGCAAGGCCATGGTGATGAAACTTTCTTAGAAGTCGTTCAAGACTCCTGTAACCCAGGTTTTATCGAACTAGGTAGAAGAGTTGGTCCCGAAAAGCTTCAAGAGTATATTCGAAATTTTGGTTTTGGAAAATCGACAGAATCAGGCATGGCTGGAGAATCGACGGGCATTCTATTTAGTAAAGATCGTTACGGTCCTGTTGAACATGCGACTACATCATTCGGTCAAGGTATTTCCGTAACGCCGATTCAACAAGTGCAGGCGGTTGCTGCAGCGGTAAATGGTGGTTATTTGTATAAACCATATATCGTAAAAAATGTGTTAGACGGAGAAACGAATGACATTTTATCGACTACCGAACCAGAGATGAAAAAGCAAGTAATCAGCGAAGAAACTTCTGCAAAAGTTCGAGATGCGCTAGAACATGTTGTAGCGTTAGGCTCTGGAAGAAATGCTTATAGAGATGGATTACGAATTGGTGGGAAAACAGGAACTGCCCAAAAGGTCATAAACGGTAGATACGCAGAAGGGGAATATATCGTATCATTCATCGGTTTTGCACCAGCGGATGACCCGGAAATCGTTGTATACGTTGCAATTGATAATCCGAAAAGTTCTACGGTATTTGGCTCTACTATTGCAGCACCCATTGTTGGGCAAATCATCGAGGATTCATTGGAAGTTACCGGCGGTGGTAAACAATTAGAAAAAGAATACAGATGGGGAGACGTTGAACAAGTTCGCGTTCCAAATTTAGTAGGTATAAAGAAAAAAGAAGTAACATCCTATATGTATCCATTTTCAATAGTTTGGCATGGTGAGGGGGAAGAAATACTGACCCAGCTACCAAAAGAAGATAGTCTCATACCTATTGATGGAACCATACATGTATATACGAAATAACCAATTTTAAAAATAAATAACTATGGAACATTCAGCTATAGTTGATGGCAATTAAGGAGATTTTTTCATGACATTATCTGCAACGATTATTACACTATTTGTTAGTTTTCTTTTATCGGTCATTCTTGCACCAATCGTAATTCCTTATTTAAGGAAGATGAAGTTTGGTCAAAGTATTAGAGAAGAAGGACCTGAATCACATCAAAAAAAAGCAGGAACGCCAACAATGGGAGGACTTATTTTTATCACTTCCATTATCGTTTCAACGATAGGTCTTTCGTTTTACTTCGATAAGTTAACGACGCAATCGATCGTATTGCTCATCATTTTAGTTGGATTTGGGGCAATTGGATTTTTGGATGACTTTATCAAAGTCGTATTAAAACGAAATCTTGGGCTAACGTCTATCCAGAAGTTGATTGGCCAAATTGTTATATCCATTATTGCTTATTTTTTATTAAAATTAGGACCATTTGACACCACTTTGGCTATTCCATTTACGAATATCGATTTCTCGTTAGGTCAATTTTATGTAGCATTTCTAATATTCTGGTTAGTAGGATTTTCAAATGCGGTGAATTTGTCGGATGGATTAGATGGTCTAGTATCTGGAACAGCTTCTGTTGCTTTCGTAACATTTGCTGTGCTAGCACTTACTTTTGAACAGACAGATATAGCTATTTTCGCTTTTAGCGTGGCTGGAGCTCTATTAGGATTTCTACTATTCAATAAGAATCCGGCAAAAGTATTTATGGGTGATACTGGTTCACTTGCATTAGGTGGTTCGCTTGCAATGGTGTCTATTTTAGTCAAGCAAGAGCTAATGCTTGTAATCATAGGGATTGTTTTTGTAGTGGAGACTTTGTCCGTTATTTTACAAGTAATTAGTTTTAAAACAACTGGAAAGCGTATTTTTAAAATGAGTCCGATTCACCATCATTTTGAACTTTCTGGTTGGAATGAGCGCAAAATTGTAACTGTATTTTGGGCAGTTGGTTTTGTTGCCGCTATGATTGTTGTATTGATGGAGGTTTTGTAAAGTGAAACAGTTACCAATTGTCTATCATAAAAAAATATTAGTATTAGGATTGGCTAAAAGTGGTACGGCTGCTGCCGAAATTTTGCATGATTTAGGTGCCTTTGTAACTGTAAATGATGCAAAACCTTTCGATGAAAACGAAAATGCTCAGTATCTACTTTCTAAAGGTTTAACGGTCATATGCGGAAGCCATCCGGAGGATCTTTTAGACGAGGGATTCAGTCTTATAGTAAAGAACCCTGGTATTCCTTATACAAACTCCGTTATTGCGGAGGCAAAAAGAAGAGGGATACCGGTTTGGACAGAAGTGGAGCTAGCCTATCGTATAAGTGATGCACCGATGATAGGTATTACGGGATCAAATGGTAAAACAACAACAACTACACTTATCTTTGAAATACTTAAACAAGGACAAAAGCACCCATTGATCGCGGGCAATATTGGAACCGTTGCTAGTAGTGTGGCTAAAGAAGCTTCAAAAGAAAATACGATTGTAACAGAACTTTCATCCTTTCAGCTAATGGGAACGGAACAATTAAAACCGAAAATTTCCATTTTGATGAACTTATATGAAGCACATCTAGATTACCATTCGGATTTCAGGGAATATACAAATGCGAAATTTAATATTACGAGAAACCAAGATGCATCTGACTGGTTCATTTACAACGGAGAGCAAAAGATCGTGATGGAATATGCCGAGAAGAGTATGGCGATGAAAGTCCCGTTTTATGTTAGCCAGAAAACGAATGATGGTATAAGCGCAGACGATCAGTTTGTCTATTGGAATGGAGAAAAGGTATTTGAAAGATCAATCATTGCACTTAGAGGAAAACATAATTTAGAAAATGTGTTAGCTGCAACTGCTACAGCACTTTTAATGGATTGTTCTATTGAAGATATCAAGGCTGTTCTTTCTACTTTTCACGGCGTAAAACATCGCACGCAATTTATTCGAGAATGGAATTATAGAAAATTCTACAATGATTCTAAGGCGACGAATGCATTGGCAACTAAAAGTGCATTGGAAGGTTTTTCAGAGCCGATTATTTTGCTCGCTGGTGGCGTTGATAGGGGCCATTCTTTTGATGAGTTAATTCCTTATTTACATC
Organism: Psychrobacillus lasiicapitis; assembly: GCF_006861795.1. Classification (GTDB taxonomy): domain Bacteria; phylum Bacillota; class Bacilli; order Bacillales_A; family Planococcaceae; genus Psychrobacillus; species Psychrobacillus lasiicapitis. Next base: position 270,487 of record NZ_VDGH01000002.1, read on the forward strand.
ATGTAAAAGCTTTGATACATTACGGGGAAACTGCAGAACGTTTGCAAAAGTTCGGAGAGGAGCAATCGATTCCGACTGTTATTCGCGTAAATAATTTAGTGGAAGCTATTGATGAAGGTATTAGCGTATCAGATGCAGGGGATGTCATCTTATTATCACCTGCTTGTGCAAGCTGGGATCAATACGCAAGCTTCGAGTTACGTGGCGATGAGTTTATTAATAAAGTTATTTCTCTGAAAGAGTAACGAAAGGATGAAATAATCGGAAGTTAAAAGTAAAGTATTATTTGTTTCCTCCGTCTTATTTTTGTCAATCATTGGTATTTTATTTGTCCATTCTGCTGGTTCTTATTGGAGTGAAGTGCATTATAAAGGACAAATGCCGTTTGCCATTAAACAAGCAACATATTTAATCGTAGGTATTGCGGTAGCTTTTTTTATTCGAAATAAAAGCATTATCCGTATTCCTACATTTTGGCAAATTTTATATTTAATTTCTATCGTATTATTAATAGGGGTATTAATTCCTGGAATAGGTGTAGTTAGAAATGGTTCGCAAAGTTGGATTCCATTAGGATTTATGAATTTTCAGCCAGCAGAACTTGCTAAAATTTCTGTATTAGGTGTATTAGCCGGTGCTTTGGCAAATGAAAAGAAGCCAAAAAAAGTAGTGTATTTTCAAAGTGCCATTTTGCTTCTAATACCAATTAGTTTAATCATGCTTCAACCGGATTTTGGATCTGCGTTTGTATTAGTTATGGCAGTATTCTTTTTACTGTTCGCAGCTGGACTGTCTATCAAGTTTTTTCTAGCAATTGGTGGGGTTGGAATCATTGGTTTTATAGCATTGATCATTTCTGCACCATATAGACTTGTCCGAATTCAAGCTTTTCTAGATCCATGGAAGGATCCTTTAGGTTCGGGGTTCCAGGCGATTCAATCGTTACTTGCTATAGGGCCAGCGGGATTGTTTGGATTCGGATATGGTAATAGTAGACAAAAGTTTTTATACTTACCAGAACCTCAAAATGATTTTATCTTTTCTATTTTGCTAGAAGAGACAGGTTTTATAGGTGGGTTGATCGTTATCATTGCTTTTCTAACTTTTTTCACGACAAGCTTTATGATGGCAGCTAAAACCAAAACGAGAGAAGCACAGTTAATGATTATCGCGTTCACTTCTTTGTTAACTGTTCAAACGTTTTTGAATATGGGAGTTGTGACAGGGCTACTTCCTGTAACGGGTGTTACTTTACCGTTTATAAGCTATGGTGGTTCATCTCTTGTCATGACTTGGATTATTATTGGGATTATATTCAATCTAGCAAATACATCTATACAAGAAGGGAGGCGGTAGAATGGAAAAAATCATCGATATTGAAGATCGTATACCCACTTTAAAAGAACGTAGGAGACGCAGGACAAACAAAAAGTTTTCCATTCTACTTTTTCTCTTTGTCACGACTCTCTTAATCGTTCTCTATTTTCAATCAGCTTATAGTCAAGTACAGGCCATTGAGTTAAAAGGCGCTGTCCTTGTTCCAAAAGAAACGTATATTAAACAAAGTACATTAAAATTGGGCGATTCAATGTGGGGTTTTAACGAAAAGAATATTGAAAAAAACTTAGAACAAAATGAGTGGGTGAAATCTGCTCACGTAAAACGCAACTGGCTCACAGAAGTACATATCCAAGTAGAAGAATACAAACAAATTGGATACGAGGAAAAAGAAGGAACACTTAGTATTATTTTAGAAAATGGCAAAGTGATTGAAACAGTAGGACAAGTCTTGCCTTTTGAAGGGCCGATCTTTTCCGGATTTAAAGAAGAAAAAGTTCGTTTAAGATTAATAAAAGAATTAGCTAATCTACAACCAGAAGTATTGTTAACTATTTCGCAAATCATTTATACGCCAACAGAAAATGATAAATACTCGATCCAAGTATTTATGAATGATGGCAATGAGATAAAAGCCATTATTCCATCCTTTGCTGAAAAGATGAATTTTTATCCATCCATCGTATCGCAGTTAAATCCAGACGTAAAAGGAATTATTGACCTAGAAGTTGGCTCATTCTTTCAGCCATATATGGAATTGCACAATGAAGAAATCGACGAGGAGGCGACAGAGCTTGAAGAAGAGGAACCAACTCCTTAAAATACCTTCTCGAGGTCGAATACTTATCTCCTTAGTAAGTTTAGTTTTAGGCTTTATACTTGCCTATTCCTATAGTATTGCCGTAGAAAATGAAGCGGAAAGAAATAGTACAAGCGAAAGTTTTTTAGAACAGACCAAATATAGAGAAGAATTAATTAAACAAAAAGAAAGAAATAAGGAACTCACAGAAGAAATAAATGAAAGTCAGCAAGCGATTCGGGAGTTGGAGCAAACATTTGCAAATAGCGAAGAAAGTGCAGAGGCATTAGTAAAAGAAGCAGAAAAGTTAAGGTTATTAATGGGGGATATACCGTCACAAGGAAAGGGAATCTCGGTATCATTAGAAGATGGTGCATATAACCCGTCCCAAGAAAATCCGAATGATTATATTGTCCATGAGAGTCATGTGTTTAAAGTGGTGAACGAATTGAAAATTTCGGGAGCAGAAGCGATTTCCATTAATGGCCAAAGACTTCGAGCCAATTCGTTTATTCGTTGTACGGGCCCTGTTATAACGATAGATGGAAAGACATTTCCAGCACCGTTTACAATTGAAGCAGTAGGAGATCCCGAAGTACTATTAGCTTCTGTCCATCTAGGAGGTGGCGTCTTAGACCAGCTAACAAGTGATAATATTGTCGTGACGGTTGAAGAGAAAGGTAACATAACAATGCCCGCACTACGAGATGAAAAAAGCTAACAAGTAACAAAAGCGCAAGCGCCTATGTCTGCCCCGAAAGGCAAATGGGGATGTGGTAGATCTGTAAAGTGCGCCACATCCTGTGGCAAAGCAGACATAACCCGCATCGTGCGGGCCAAGGAGGCAGCTCCTCAGTCACCACAGCTTTTTCACATTTGACCCCGAGGGGCAACGTTCTTCTGCGACGAGCTGTGCGCAGGAGCAAGGCGCTGGAGTCTGGACGGAGAATTACATGTAGAAAGGTGTCCACATACTGTAGATTTAATGATTTCCTAAGTTAAAGGAGGCCGAATAATGAAAAAAGCCGTCTATATTCGGTTTACGATCATTTTGTTAATAGTTGGTTTTATGTTAGCTGTTCAATATAATACCGTCAAAAATCCAGAAGCGAGAGACACAAGAGACATTTGGGCTATTCGTCAGGAGCTTGCTAGAGAAACTGAATTACATTCGGAGTTATTATCGGAAGTGCGCATGCTAGAACAAACAATTGGTAAATACGAAAATATGCGAAATGAAAGTCCCGAAGTAGCTTTAAATGATACAGTGAATCAATTGAAAAAAGATATTGGACTAGAAGCATTTGATGGCCCAGGGCTTACCATTACTGTAAAGCCATCCTTAGAAAGTATCGCAATGGGACAAGCAATCGAAGGAATCTCACCCGATTTACTTATTCGATTGGTCAATGAGATTAATCGATTTAAATCAAAAGCCGTAGAAATTGACGGTAAACGCATTATTTATTCGTCAGCTATAAGAGATGTAAATGGGAAAACGACTGTAAATAATTTAACAATACGAAATGCCCCTTTTACGATTAAAATTGGAACCTCAACGTTTGAAGATGCAAAAAAAATGTATAATCAACTAGAGGCTTCGGCTATTGGTGATGACTTTTATATCGATAATTTAACGCTAGAAATCGGTGATCCAGAAAACCAACTCACTATTTCTGGTTATGACCAATCCGTAAACAATCAATTCTTAAAAGAGATTCCAGGAGGAGAGTAACGCATGTGGTTGCCATTATTAGGTTTAATACTCGGGATTTCCCTTGGACTTTTAACAGATATCCAGATTCCAGAAATATATGAAAGCTATTTGTCTATTGCTGTACTAGCTGCTCTCGATACGCTTTTTGGAGGTATTAGGGCTCAATTACAACATGTATATGACGATAAAGTATTTGTATCTGGATTTTTCTTCAATATCGGACTTGCAGCAGCGCTTGCGTTTTTAGGAGTTCATCTTGGAGTAGATTTATATTTGGCTGCTATTTTTGCGTTTGGCGTTCGTTTGTTTCAAAATATAGCGGTGATTCGTCGAATGCTATTGACAAAATGGTCAGAAAGAAAAAATGCATGAGCAATATGTACGAAAAATTTGAATATTAAACTCTACGAACTATAAAGTTTTAGACTTTATAAGGTTTTTACACTAGAATAATAGTTAAAGAGCAAATAGGAGGTGCCACGGGTTGAATCAATCAGAATTGTATGTATCACTAGATATCGGGTCGTCTTCGATTAAAGTTTTAATAGGAGAAATGAATGATGACTCGCTGCATGTTATAGGTGTAGGTAATGTAAAATCAAATGGGATTCGAAAGGGCACCATTGTCGATATAGACGCAACTGTTCAGTCTATTAAAAAAGCAATAAGTGAAGCGGAAAGAATGATTGGAATGGCTATCCATGAAATCGTTCTAGGAATTCCAGCTAATTTAGCAAATATACAAAACGTTAAGGGCGTAGTAGCTGTAAATAGAGAAGATAGAGAAATTACTGATGGGGATTTGGAGCGTGTCATTGAATCTGCTCAAGTAATGTCTATACCCCCTGAAAGAGAATTGATCAATATTGCACCAAAGCAATTTATAGTGGATCATCTAGAAGAAATAAAAGACCCACGCGGTATGATCGGAACACGTCTCGAGCTAGACGGGATTATGATGACAACATCGAAAACAATTTTACATAATGTGTTGCGGTGTGTGGAAAAAGCTGGTCTGCAAATTAGAGAGATATATTTACAACCGCTTGCAGCTGGCCATTTTGCTTTAACAGAAGATGAAAAAAACCATGGTACTGCTTACATTGACATTGGTGGTGGCTCAACTACCATTGCGATTTTCAGTGAAGGACATTTGATCAATACTTCTGTGATTCCTGTAGGTGGAGAGCATATTACAAAAGACCTTTCGATTGTATTAAAAACGCCTACAGAGCAAGCAGAAATGATTAAAATAAAATATGGACATGCTTTTTACGATGATGCTTCTGATGATGAACTTTTTGAAGTACCAGTAATTGGAGCTGATATGAAAGAGCAATATTCTCAGCGGTATATTGCTGAGATCATCGGTGTTCGTCTAGAAGAATTATTCGAATTGGTTTTAGAAGAGTTTTATAGAATGGGTCTACAAGACCTACCTGGTGGTGTGGTAATTACTGGGGGCGTTTCTAAATTGGATGGAATAGGTCAATTAGCGAGACATATCCTCCAAACAAGAGTGAGATTATATACACCAGATTATATTGGGGTACGTGAACCACAATATACAACTGCTGTTGGTCTTATAAGATATGCCTATAAAGAAGATCTTTTCTATGGTAAAATTGGTAATAGCCAAGCATTAGCACAAATGGCTAGTAGTGAAGCAGTTTCAAGTCCTAAAAAACAAAAACAAACTGTTCAAAATTCGACAAATGAAAACAAAGAAAGCGCAATGTCAAAAGCGAAGAAATTTTTCGACAAATTTTTTGAATAACAAAACCTTTATCATAGCTGAGAGAATATAGGAGGCAATAGCATGTTAGAATTTGAAACAAACGAAGATCAATTAGCCGTTATTAAAGTTATTGGAGTAGGTGGCGGCGGTAATAACGCAGTTAATCGAATGATTGAGCATGGAGTTCAAGGAGTAGACTTTATCGCTGTTAATACGGATGCACAAGCTTTAAAAATGTCAGAAGCAGAAGTGAAATTACAGATCGGTGGTAAGCTGACTCGTGGATTAGGAGCAGGTGCAAATCCAGAGGTCGGTAAAAAAGCCGCAGAAGAAAGCAAGGAACTAATCGAAGAGGCATTGAAAGGTGCAGACATGGTATTCGTTACAGCTGGAATGGGTGGAGGAACTGGTACTGGTGCTGCTCCTGTAATCGCTCAAATCGCTCGTGATTTAGGCGCATTAACTGTTGGTGTAGTAACGCGTCCATTTACTTTTGAAGGCCGTAAACGTTCTACTCAAGCTGTTGGCGGTATCAGTATGATGAAAGAAGCGGTAGATACATTAATCGTTATTCCAAATGACCGCTTATTGGAAATCGTAGATAAAAACACGCCAATGCTAGAAGCTTTTAGAGAAGCAGATAATGTTTTACGTCAAGGGGTTCAAGGTATTTCCGATCTAATCGCTGTACCAGGACTTATCAACTTGGACTTTGCGGATGTAAAAACGATTATGTCTGATAAAGGTGCAGCACTTATGGGGATTGGTATTTCTTCGGGTGAAAACCGTGCGGCAGAAGCAGCGAAAAAAGCCATTTCCAGTCCATTACTTGAAACATCGATCGATGGTGCAACTGGAGTGCTGATGAATATTACAGGTGGATCTAACCTAAGTTTGTTTGAAGTACAAGAAGCTGCTGATATCGTAGCATCCGCTTCAGATGAGGAAGTAAACATGATTTTCGGTTCGGTTATTAATGATAACCTGAAAGATGAAATTGTGGTTACGGTAATTGCGACTGGCTTCAACGAAGAACTAATTATGCAAAAACAGCCAAGAAGCTCAGGTTTTGGTGGAAGTAGAACACAACAAGCTGCTCCAACTCCTCCAATTCGTGATCAACGTAAAGAAGAAATACAACAACCAATGCAACATGAACGTCAAGAACGTCAAGTGTCTAACCATCCACAAGAGGATGCACTAGATATCCCAACATTCTTAAGAAATCGTCAACGTCGCTAATATAAATAGTTACAGGTGAAGCTATCTCCAAATTTGATTTGGAGATAGCTTTTTTGTTATGTAAATTTTTCAATTCAAACAGTGTCGGGATTGTTCTTTTTGGTAAAAGCGTAATATGGGGAACTGCGCGGTAGTGCTTCATATAGGTGTCCGCCATGATTTTCACTTCAGGCGGACGCTTTCCGCGGGCATGGCTTCAGCCTCCTCGTCGCTTGCGCTCCTGCGGGGTCTTCAGCTCACGCTATTCCCGCTGGAGTCGCCGCCAGCAGTGAAAATCAATGGTAATTTCTTTTTAATTGATAATCGACTTGCTAAAAACAAAATCATCAACATTTTTTCGAAATTTAAATCCAATAAATGGCTAAGGGCAACCAAACAGCTGCCGAAAGCAACCGGTTCTAGTCTGAGAGCAACCAAACGAATGTTAAGAGTAACTGGTTGCAGTCTTACAGCACAAACAGTGACGGCTATTAGATGAAGTTATACTTCATAGATTGTAGCGGAAGGGCGTCGACTCCAGCCGGAATAGCTTGAGCTGAAGACCCTGGACTGAGCGTAGCGAAGGAAGCGGCTGAAGCCAAGCCGGTGGAAAGCGTACGCCGTGTAGCGGAAATTTTAGCGGACTCTTCATTCAATGCACCACTGCACAGTTTCACTATACTGTGCACTCACTACCATGAAAAGATATTTTTTATTATGGTTTTTTGTCGTTAAAAAAGAAGCTTTTCCACCGTTCTTTTGACAAAGTTTTTATAAATGACATGGTACCATTTAGTAAAAAAGGAGGGAGAATCATGTACGCGGAAGTCATGATCGCAACGAATACTTTTTTCAACTATACCGTGTTAGCATTTGCGAACAAAATTGGTTGGATTGAAAACCAAAAAAGATATTTATTCCTTTCAGCTTTTGTTGCTGGAGTGATTACAGTCATCTTCTCTCATCACGTAAGTACGATATTTTTATCTTTTTTTGTGATGATCGGCATAGCCTTTTGGAAAAAACGCACACAAATTGTTAAAGCGATTACACTCACATTACTTGCTAGCATTTTCGCTGGAGGTTTATTAACTGCAATAGCACCAATGTACAGCAAAAGTAATAGTGCTTTTATGATGGTGAATTTCGCATTAATCGCAATTGGTGGGCTCTACTTCTTAACAAAACATGTGCTACATCTCAACATATCAAATGCAGAAAGAGAGTTACTATATACATCGCATATAACTTTGTTTGGCGAAACAAAGGAGCTAACTCTCTTTATTGACTCGGGAAATGTATGTAAAGAACCACTTTCAAATGATCCAGTACATTTCGTTGCATCAGAAGTGTTACAAGATGTGCTACCAGAAGAATTGTTTCAAGCTATTAGTGACTGGGAGTTTGAAAAAGATAAAGGACTTGACAAACTCTCCAAAGAATATGCTACTAAATTACGTTTAATACCAATATCTACAATCCAAAAAGAGAAAACATGGGTCATTGGGATAAAGTACGAGGACTGGATAGTAAATGATCAATCATTACCTAAAGGCTATATTGTCATGACAAGAGTAAAAGATAAATTCCCACACGGTGCAGATGGAATTTTGCATAGTTCGTCGTATTTCCATTTAAAGAAAAGGAGTGTTAGATAATGCTGTTGAGATTACTAAGAAGATTATATTATTGGATTTTATCTTTTAGAAGAAGCGGCGTACATTATATTGGAGGAAATGAGTCTCTTCCTAAACCGCTCACAAGAGAAGAAGAACGCGAAATGCTCTTAGCTTTCATGGATGGAGACGAGCATGCGAGAGACGTACTTATTGAACGAAATTTAAGGCTTGTTGTGTATATTGCTAGAAGATTTGATCAAACGAATACGAATATAGAAGATCTCATTAGTATTGGCTCCATTGGACTTATTAAAGCGGTAGAAACTTTTAATCTGGATAAAGGAATTAAACTCGCTACATATGCATCCAGATGTATTGAGAACGAAATTTTAATGCATTTAAGAAAAACGAATCGAATGAAATCCGAAGTTTCTTTCGATGAACCATTAAACTCTGATTCTGATGGCAATGAACTGCTTTTATCCGATATATTAGGAACTAGTGAAGATTTGATCATCGAGGATGTGGAAAAAAAGCTAGAGCGACAACATGTGTTTGAAGCGATTAATCTACTTGGAAATCGGGAAAAGTATATTATGCAATGTCGTTTTGGTTTAAATGGAAAAGAAGAAATGACACAAAAAGAAGTTGCGGATCATTTGGGTATTTCACAGTCTTATATATCTCGCTTGGAAAAGAAAATAATATTAGATTTAAAAGAGCTGCTAAACGAACCAATTGCGTAATGGTTGAAATTGGATTTGGCGTCTCGGAATAATCTTCTCTCCTCAGGACAAACTGATTAAGAACCAATTAAAAAGTCCGGAGGAAGATCTATGACGAGAACAAAAGTAGAATTATGCGGCATTGATACATCTAAGCTTCCTTTACTTAAGCATGAAGAAATGAAAGAGTTGTTTATCAGGTTACAAGCAGGTGAAGAGTCGGTTAAGGAAGAACTAGTTATGTGTAATTTAAGGCTAGTACTAAGTCTTGTTCAACGTTTTGCCTACCGCGGGGAACAAGCAGATGATCTGTTCCAGGTTGGATGTATTGGACTCATTAAGTCAATTGAAAACTTTGACTTAAAGCATAACGTTCGTTTTTCCACGTATGCGGTTCCGATGATTATTGGAGAAATTAAAAGACATTTACGCGATCATCACTCGGTACGCGTTTCTAGATCGTTACGAGATATTGCTTACAAAGCGATGAAAGCAAAAGAACAATATATAAATGAACATTTACAAGAACCAACACTGGATGATTTATCGAAAATATTAGAAATACCAGTGGAAGATATATTACTTTCTTTGGATGCTATTCAAGATCCAGTTTCTCTCCAAGAACCTATTTTTAGTGACGGAGGAGACGCTATATATATGATGGATCAATTATGTGATAATGATGTATCCGAAGAACAATGGGTAACCTATTTTACAGTAAAAGAAAGTTTCCAAAATCTAGATGCAAGACAGAAAAAAATATTAACGAAAAGAATTTACTACGGGGCAACACAAACGGAAATTGCAACAGACTTAGGATTATCTCAAGCACAAATTTCGCGATTAGAAAAAAGTGCATTGTCTACGATACAAAGCCATTTGAATCCTAAATGAATAGATGTTAAAAATTTTTCAACGATAAATAGGCAAAACGCTTTTTCTACATAGAAGAAGCGTTTTTTTTCGATTTCGTTCATACAATGTGGTAAAAGGAGGTTGACGATGAAATTTTCAGATGCGCAACAAAAGGAAGTAATTGAGGCGAGTAGTGGGCAATTATTAGGATTTATAGTCGATGCGGAAATTGATAAAGAGAGCGGATATATTACTTCATTTATTGTGGAAACTAATGGATCATATCCAGCATTCTTTAACAAAAAAAGGGAAACTAAAAAAATTGCAGTTCAAAATATAGCTATTATTGGTAAAGATGTAATAATTGTTTCGAGAAACATAGAATAGGCATGTTTCATCATTGATAAATCAGTGTTTCATTGATACAATAAACAAAAACAAATGATGAAAAGTTGGTTTTCATATGACAAACGTACAGCAAAATTTACAACAAATAAAACAACATATTCAAGACGCATGTAATCGTTCCGAAAGAAAAGTAGAGGATGTAACGATTATTGCAGTGACGAAAGAAGTTTCTGTGAATCGTACAAAAGAAGTAATCGCTACCGGCATAAACCATTTGGGAGAAAATAGACCAGAGGGATTAAAGAACAAATTAGATGCCATTTCAGACAATGTCAAATGGCATTACATAGGAACGCTGCAAACGAGAAAAGTAAAGGCAGTCATCAATGAAGTGGATTATTTACATTCACTTGACCGCATCAGTCTAGCAGATGAAATTGAAAAAAGAGCAAGTTCAAAGGTAGATTGTTTTGTACAAGTAAATGTTTCAGAAGAAGAGTCAAAACATGGTCTTTCTATCATAGAAGCTGAGGATTTTATAAGTGAATTAGAGAATTACTCCCGTATTCGCGTCGTGGGATTAATGACGATGGCTCCCAATACAGACGATCATTCCGTTATCCGTAATGTCTTTCGTCAGTTAAAAGCATTACAAGAAAAAATTGCAGCAAAACAGTTAATTCATGCACCTTGTACGGAGCTATCCATGGGAATGTCCGGAGACTATGAAATTGCAATTGAGGAAGGTGCTACATTTGTTAGAATCGGAACAGCATTAGTAGGTAAAGAGAGGGAGGAAATTAAATGAGCATGAAAAACTGGATGAAAAATTTCTTCTACTTAGATGAAGAGGAAGAAACTTCAGTAGCACAGCAGCCAAAACCTCAGCAACAACCAGTAGAAAGTCAACTGCGACAGCAACCGGTTAAGTCCCCTGTGAAAGAGCGTAAATTTAATACGACACCTAAAGAAATGCCTGTACCAAATTTAGTCAGCATTCAAAACGTGCAAAAGTCTTCTAAAGTAATTTTGATTGAGCCACGTGTATATGCAGAAGCCCAAGATATTTCCGAACACTTAAAAAATAAAAAAGCGGTCATTGTAAATTTACAGCGTATTGACAAAGACCAAGGAATCAGAATCATCGACTTTTTAAGCGGAACCGTGTACGCTTTAGGAGGAGACATCCAACGAGTCGGCACTGATATTTTCCTTTGTGCTCCAGATTCCGTAGAAGTAGCAGGAGCCATTTCGGATTATTATTATAACGATTTAGATTAATAGAGGAGCATTATAAAATATGATTTTATTTTTAAACTTGTTAAATCAAGCGGTGACAATATATACGTATGCATTGATTATTTATATATTAATGTCATGGGTGCCGAGTATTCAACAATCTGCAGTCGGCAGGTTTCTAGGAAGAATTTGCGATCCCTATTTAGATATATTCCGTAAAATCATCCCTCCAATAGGTATGATTGATATCTCTCCAATTGTTGCTATTTTTGCTTTAAGGCTTGCAATGAGTGGGGTAGCGTATCTTTTATTCGCATTCATTTAAACCTCACATACGTGGGGTTTTTGTCGTTTCCAAATGATCCCTTCTTAAACGATTGTACATATAGACAAGTCCTACAATAAAACAAACGTATGAAAATATGGCAATCATGGAAAACTACTTATAGCTACCGAAACTCAGGAAGTAGATAGGTATACAATAAATGCAACGAATCGGATGATATTCTTCTGGTGAATGCCCTTGTATCCATCGCAACCGACAAATTCCAGAACAAATTCAGCTATAAGAAGAGATTGGGGAGTGCCACTTTTTTGACTAGTTTCCCCCTCATCTTAGAAGGATAGTTACAATGTCCAACGAGCGCTTAATCGAAGGAAAAGTGGGGGTAGTTCAATATACATAAGGAGAAAAACTCAAATGGAACACGTATTACAGCATTTTAGGAAAGAAGAGCAGCCTTTTATAGAGCAAGCCGTGAGCATGATGCATGAAGTGGAAAATAGATATGCCCCTAAGTTGACTGATTTCTTAGACCCAAGACAACAATTTATCGTAGATTCTATTCGAAGGCAATATGAAGGAATCGAATCTGAAGCAGATGGTGCATTAGATCAAGCAGAACGAAAAAGAGTTTTATTGTTCCCTTCTTATTTTGTACCAACAACTGAAGACTTTTCGATGGCTGTAGTGGAAGTAAAATATCCGACAAAGTTTGTTACACTGAAGCATAAGGACGTTCTAGGGGCCATGATGTCGTTAGGAATTGACCGGAGTAAATTTGGGGATATCCGAGTAGTAGATGGTGCTATTCAATTTGTCGTTGCTTCGGAAGTATTGGACTATGTAAGAGCGAACTTCACGGCTATCGGAAAAGTAAAGGTACAAATGGAATTAGTGGAAGATCCGGAAAATTATTTTGACCAATCAGAGGAATGGTTAACCGAGACTTTGACAGTAAGCTCTTTACGACTAGACACAGTGCTTTCTGCAGTCTTTAATATTTCTCGTCAAAAATCTGCCTCACTTATTTCCGGTGGGAAAGTGAAAGTAAACTGGGCAGAAAAAGATCAAACGTCTTTGGAACTGCAGGAGCTGGATTTACTTTCCATTCGTGGATTTGGACGAGTTAAGTTGTTGATGATGGAAGGAAGAACAAAAAAAGATAAAATACGACTACAAATAGGACGTTTAGAGCAAAAAAAATAAATATATGCATAATCTTAGAATTTTAGATGTTTTCCCACTGTCGTAAATGTATAATAGAGAGACGAATGATAGTCTAGTCAAAGGAGATGGAACAAATGCCATTAACACCACTTGATATACATAACAAGGAGTTCAGTAAAGGTTTTCGTGGATACAATGAAGATGAAGTAAACGAATTCCTTGATCAAATAATGAAAGATCTTGAAATCTTATTAAAAGAAAAAAAAGATCTAGAAAACAAATTAAAATCTTCAAGCGAAAAAGTTGGGCATTTCACATCGATTGAAGAGACTTTACATAAGTCGATCGTTGTTGCTCAAGAAGCTGCTGAAGAAGTACGAAGAAACTCTCAAAAAGAAGCGAAGTTAATCGTAAAAGAAGCAGAAAAAAACGCGGATCGAATTGTCAATGAAGCACTATCCAAGGCAAGAAGAGTTGCGATAGAAATCGAGGAACTGAAAAAACAGTCAAAAGTGTTCCGTAATCGATTTAAAATGCTGGTAGAAGCACAACTGGATCTTATCAATACAGATGATTGGAATCATTTAATGGAGTACGATGTGGATACAGAAAGTCTGGATCGCGTTTCGGCAACAGAAGAATAATACAATTCTTGACTGATGGACTTACATTTTCTATAATGATTTCATATCATATAAATATGCGTTGAAAAAGACGTCTAAAATAGTTTCGAACAAGCGACTTGGGGATGGTGAGAGCTCAAGCAATGAAAATATTTTAGATTATCACTTTGGAGCAAGGACACCCAAAAACAAAGTAAGTGTCTTCGGTTTATGCCCCGTTATGGCATACTAAGCGGCGATTTTTTAAAAAATCGCAAGTAGGGTGGTACCGCGAGCATAAACTTCTCGTCCCTTTTTGGGATGAGGGGTTTTTTTGTTTTTTAAAGACATTTGTCTGTCGGAGGCCTACAGGAAGCAGGTTATGCAATCGTTGCGAAACAAGATCGCGAACTTAGACTGTATTCCTTCGACTAGGCGCTTACGCAAACATTTTAGGAGGAATTTAAATGGAGTACAAAGACACATTATTGATGCCGAAAACAGATTTCCCAATGCGCGGAAATTTACCTGCAAATGAACCAAAAATCCAAGAAAAATGGGATGAAATGGACATTAACAAATTACAGCTAGAGCGTACAAAGGATCGTCCAGAATTCGTCTTACATGATGGACCACCATATGCTAACGGCGATATTCATATCGGGCACGCTTTAAACAAAGTACTAAAAGATATGATTGCTCGTCATCGTTCCATGACTGGTTACCATGTACCTTACGTACCAGGCTGGGATACACACGGATTACCAATCGAGCAAGCGTTGACTAACAAAGGGGTAAAACGCAAAGAAATGACTGTTGCGGAATTCCGTGAGCTTTGTGAGAAATATGCTTATGAGCAAATTGATAACCAACGTTCTCAATTCCGCCGTTTAGGAGTTCGCGGGGATTGGGAAAATCCTTATATTACATTGAAACCTGAATTTGAAGCTCGTCAAATTGAAGTGTTCGGTAGAATGGCTGAAAAAGGCTATATCTATAAAGGATTAAAACCGGTTTACTGGTCACCATCATCTGAATCTGCATTAGCAGAAGCAGAAATCGAATATCAAGATAAAAAATCACCTTCTATTTATGTGAGCTTTGAAGTAAAAGATGCAAAGGGTGTTGTACCAGCAGATGCAAAATTCATCATTTGGACGACAACTCCTTGGACAATTCCAGCAAACTTAGGTATTTCCGTGCATCCGGAATTCACTTATGCAGTAGTACAAGTAGCGGACAATAAATTTATTGTCGCGAAAGACTTACTAGCTTCCTTAGCTGAAACTTTAGAGTGGGAAGCATATGAAGTGTTGCAAGAAGTAAAAGGAGCAGACCTAGAATATGTTGTGGCTAAGCACCCGATTTATGACCGTGATTCCCTTGTCATGATTGGAGAGCATGTAACAGCTGATGCGGGTACTGGTTGCGTTCATACAGCACCAGGTCACGGGGAAGATGACTACTTAGTTGGTAAACAATACGGTTTGGATATTTTGAGTCCAGTTGATAATCGAGGATGCTATACAGACGAGGCACCTGGGTTTGAAGGATTATTTTATGATGATGCAAACAAAGTTATAACAGAAAAACTGAAAGAGCTTGGAAGACTTGAAAAGTTAACTTTCTTTAAACATTCTTATCCACATGACTGGCGTACGAAAAAACCAGTTATTTATCGTGCAACACCACAATGGTTTGCTTCTATTGATGCATTCCGCGATGAATTATTACAAGCAGTTCGCGAAACAGCGTTTACACCTGCATGGGGTGAAACTCGACTGTATAATATGATTCGTGACCGTGGAGACTGGGTTATTTCTCGTCAACGTGCATGGGGTGTACCGATTCCAATTTTTTACGCAGAAAATGGAGATCCGATTATTACACCAGAAACAATTGCAAATGTCTCTAAATTGTTCCGTGAGCATGGGTCTAATATTTGGTTCCAAAAAGAAGCGAAAGAACTATTACCAGAAGGCTTTACACATCCAAGTAGCCCGAATGGTCAATTTACAAAAGAAAATGATATTATGGATGTTTGGTTTGACTCAGGTTCCTCTCACCAAGGTGTACTTGTCGAACGTGGGATGAAATATCCAGCTGACCTTTATTTAGAAGGCTCTGACCAATATCGTGGATGGTTTAACTCATCTCTTATTACTAGTGTTGCGATTAATGGATACGCACCTTATAAAGGGCTGCTTTCTCACGGTTTCGTTTTAGACGGAGAAGGCCGTAAAATGAGTAAATCAGTTGGAAATGTTATTCTTCCTTCTAAAGTAATGAACCAATATGGAGCAGATATTTTACGTCTATGGGTTGCTTCGGTAGATTACACAGGTGACGTACGAATTTCGATGGATATGCTAAAACAAGTTTCGGAAGTATATCGTAAAATTCGTAACACTTTCCGTTTCTTACATGGAAATGTTGCAGACTTCAACCCTGCAAAAGATCGTGTAGCATACGAAAACTTACGTGAAATGGATCAATACGTGTTTATGCGTTTACAAGATGTTTTAAAAACAGCTCGTGCAGCATATGATCGCTACGATTTCGCAGCAGTTTACCATGCTGTAAACAATTTCGTTGCTGGTGAGTTAAGTTCGTTCTATTTAGATGTTGCGAAGGATGTTGTGTACATTTATGGAGCGGATCATCCGGATCGTCGTGCTATGCAAACAGTAATGTATGATACATTACTTACTTTATTGAAAGTAATGACACCAATCTTGCCACATACAACAGATGAGCTTTGGGCTTATTTGGAGCATGAAACAGAAGAAAGTATTCAGTTAACGGATATGCCAGATGCGGTACAATATCCAAACTTCGAAAGCTTAGCTTCTAAATGGACGAAAATTATGGATTTACGTGATGATGTGTTAAAAGCATTGGAAGAAGCACGTAATGCAAAAACAATTGGTAAATCATTAGAAGCAAAAGTAACTTTATATGTGAAAGATGAATACACATCATTGTTTGAAACAGATGCGATTGATTTTGCACAGTTATTCATTGTCTCTCAATTTGAGTTAGTGAAAGCTGCTGCTGAAAATAGTCTTGTACTAGAGCATGCGTCTGTATTAGTAGAAAAAGCAGACGGCGAAAAATGTGAGCGCTGTTGGACTATTTCCGAAACAGTTGGAACAAATGACAAACACGCAACATTATGTGCGCGCTGTGCGGATGTTGTAGAAGAAAATTATATGTAATAAGTAAATGTGGTCCTCTTAGCAGGACCACATTTTTTGTTATTTAGGAAATGATAAAATTTATATTGTGTGTAACGTTTGCCTAAAGCTATGAAGCGCAGTATAGGGAAACTGCGCGGTAAGGCTTTATTAGGTATCCGCCGTGATTTTCGCTACAGGGTGGACGCTTTCCGCGGGCACGGCTTCAATCTCCTCGTCGCTCACGCTCCTGCGGGGCTTTCAGCTCGTGCTGTTCCCGCTGGAGTCGCCACCCTTTCGCTACAATCCAGTAGAGTTTGCTAATTACTAAGACATAATGCACTAGATCTAGTGCTACATTGTTTTTTCTATAGGGAAAACCTATGATTAATGGAATAAGACATACTTTATAGTGATTATTAGTAGGTACCATTGATTGGAGTGCAAGGCGGCGACTCCTGTGGGATTAGCGAGACAGGTGAGACCCCGCACGTAGCGTTAGCGGAGGAGGAGGCTCACCGCTCGCCCCACGGAAAGCGTCCGCCTGGAGCGGAAATCATGGCGAACATCTTGAGATCTTTACCGCGCAGTTTCCCTATACTGCAACTGAATTCAACCGTAATACTTAAAGTGAAGCGATTGCTTATTTCTTTTTCTGTTTTTTTACGAAATGTTGCATTGTATGGTAAACTAGGGAAGATTCTTTTAAATCGGGGGAATTTGATGTGTGGAAATTTTATGGAATAGCGGCAATTGTCATTGCCCTTGATCAGTGGACTAAATGGTTAATTGTTAAAAATATGGAACTAGGGGAACGTATCCCTATATTGGACCCTTATATTGCACTACTTTCCCATCGGAACAAGGGAGCAGCATGGGGAATGCTTCAAGGACAATTTGGTTTATTTGCCATTATCACAGTCATCGTTATTATCGGGATTATTTATTATTTTCATAAAGAAGCAAAAGGCAAGCCGGTATTTCAAGTCGGATTGATGATGCTACTCGGCGGAGCAATAGGGAATTTTATCGATCGGGTATGGAGAAGAGAAGTAGTCGATTTTGCCGATGTGTTAATACCAATTATTAATTATGATTTTCCGATTTTTAATGTTGCGGATGCGGCGTTATCAATTGGTGTAGTTATGGTAATAATATTCATAATAAAAGAAGAACGAGCAGAAAAGAAAAAGGTGAAGTAATGGAAGAACTTACATTTGTAATAGAAAAAGAACAAGTAAAAGAGAGAATTGACAAAGCAATAGCCTCTTTTGATACGGATTGGTCACGAACGCAAATCCAAAACTTTATAAAAGATGGACATGTGTTAGTTAATAACGAAGCTGCAAAATCGAATTATAAAGTGAAAGAAGGCGACGTTATTGTTGTTTCGCCTCCTGAAGCAATACCACTCGATATTGTTGCAGAAAACTTGCATTTACACATTGTCTATGAAGATGAAGATGTAGTAGTTGTATATAAACCACGTGGAATGGTCGTTCATCCAGCGCCAGGACATACTAGTGGTACGCTTGTAAATGGGCTGATGTACCAAGTAAATGATTTATCTGGCATTAATGGAGTATTACGTCCAGGAATAGTTCACCGTATTGATAAAGATACGACTGGGTTATTAATGGTTGCCAAAAATGATGTTGCACATGAATCATTAGTAGACCAATTAGTGAAGAAAACAGTAACGCGCAAGTATACGGCATTAGTCCATGGACATATTCCACATGATAAAGGAACAATCGATGCTCCTATCGGGCGAGATAAGAAAGAAAGACAAAGCATGGCTGTAGTAGATAACGGAAAGCATGCAGTGACACATTTCCGAGTATTAGAACGCTTCAATAAATATACGTTAGTAGAGTGTCAATTGGAAACGGGAAGAACGCATCAAATTCGTGTTCATATGAAATATATTGGACACCCATTAGCAGGAGATCCAAAATACGGTCCGAAGAAAACAATTGATTTTAACGGTCAAGTATTACACGCAGGTGTTTTAGGATTTGTTCAACCAAAAACAGGTGAGTATTTAGAGTTTTCTTCCCCACTTCCGGAGGATTTCGAAAATTTATTGCAAGATATGAGAAAACAATCCTTGCTAAAAGAAGACTAGTAGCTTATACTGAAAAAAGAAAATCGAATAGCTTCACCTTTAATAACAGTCCAGAGAGGCTGAGAAGGTATATGTGAAAGTGACTCACTATTAGTCTGCGGACTTTTTAAGTGTGCCTCACCCTATTTAATCATGCGCATACAACCTCTTGGGCTTCTCTAGCTCAAGGGGTTTTTTATATTTCGGAAAGGGGAAATGAAGAACGATGCCAGAAAAAGCGAGCATTTTAGACGAACAATCGATCAAGCGTGCACTTACACGAATTGCACATGAGATTATCGAACGAAACAAAGGAATAGAACAGTGTATACTCGTAGGTATTAAAACGAGAGGCGCATTCTTAGCGAAACGACTTGCGAAGCGAATTGAAGAAATAGAAGGCAAAGCAATCAAAACAGGGGAACTTGATATAACTCTATATAGAGATGACTTATCTTTAAAAAATGGAACGGACGAACCATTAGTACAAGAAGTAGATATAACACATGATGTATCGGATAAAAAAGTAATCCTTGTCGATGATGTACTATATACAGGAAGAACGGTTCGAGCTGCAATGGATGCAGTAATGGATTTGGGAAGACCTGCACAAATACAGCTTGCAGTTTTAATAGACCGCGGACACCGAGAGCTTCCTATTCGAGCTGATTATGTTGGGAAGAACATCCCGACTTCAAGCAGCGAACGAATTGTTGTGACAGTATCCGAAAAAGATGGTGTAGATGCTGTTACTATTTTCGAGTAATAATTTTAAAGAAAAGGGTAGGAATATTTCATGTCAAATACCGTATTAGATGTAAATGAAAAACCGTCTGGAGGGCAACTCATCACCTTAAGCTTCCAGCATATGTTCGCCATGTTCGGTTCCACTATCTTAGTACCACAGTTAGTAGGTTTAAGTCCTGCAATTGCGTTACTTACGAGTGGTATAGCGACAATATTCTTCTTATTAATAACCAAATTTCAAGTACCCGCTTATTTGGGCTCATCCTTTGCTTTTATTGCACCAATCATACTTGCAACCCAGATAGGTGGAGTAGGAAGTGCGATGATAGGTGGAATGCTGGTCGGTATTACTTACGGCATAGTGTCGCTGATCATTTGGAAGAGTGGATACAAATGGATTATGAAACTATTACCACCAATTGTAGTAGGTCCAGTTATTATGGTTATCGGTTTAGGACTAGCAGGCGTAGCAGTTGATATGGCGATGAATATTCCAATTCCGGATACGGATTTAAAGCAGTATAGCTTCATCCATTTCACAGCAGCATTAGTAACATTACTAACAGCAGTTTTTTGTACAGTGTTTTTTAAAAATATTTTAAGTACAATGCCGATTTTAATTGGCTTAATAGTAGGATATATATACTCGGCTGCCATTGGAATAATTGATTATTCTGCAGTGAAGGAAGCTGCTTGGTTTGAATTTCCAGCCTTTTTAATACCTGGAGTAGATTATGATTTTGTTATTACTCCTCATTTAATATTAATCATGGTACCAATAGTGATCGTCACTATATCCGAGCATATCGGACACCAGCTTGTATTAGGAAAAGTAGTGAATCGAGATTATATTAAAGAGCCGGGATTACATAGATCTTTGCTCGGTGATGGTTTTGGTACATTTGTCAGTGCATTAATCGGTGGTCCACCGAAGACGACATATGGTGAAAATATAGGTGTCCTCGCTATTACAAGAGTGTATAGTGTGTATGTCATTATGGGAGCAGCAGTAATCGCTATCCTATTATCATTCTTTGGAAAAGCAATGGCTGTTATAGCAACAATCCCAACAGCAGTTCTAGGTGGAGTTTCGATTCTACTATTCGGAATAATAGCTGCAAGTGGTTTAAGAATGCTAGTAGAAGCAAACGTAGACTTTGGGAATAGTAGAAACTTAGTTATCGCCTCTGTGATCTTAGTCATCGGAATCGGTGGAGCAAAATTCGTGGTGACTGAATCATTAAGTATAGAAGGCATGGCTCTAGCAGCAATCATCGGGGTTATACTAAACTTAGTATTACCAGGTAGAAAAGAAGCAGCAACACAGGATTTAGGAAAATTGAATAAATAACCTTTTAATAAGTTGAACAGAGAGTCAGCAAAAGGTTCGAATAGACTAGTTGGAACTCCGTGAAGAGATTCCTTTACTTGCCTATGCTTAAACGGACCTTCTTGAGACTTTTCAAGAAGTTTTTTTTATAGGAAAGAGGGGGATTTAGTTGAAAAACGTAGTATTAATGAAAGATTTATCGATTGAAAACTTAGTATCAATGAAAGATTTATCGGTTGAACAAATAACAGCAATATTAGAACAGGCAAAAGCTTTTCGAGAAGGGGCTACCTCGTCATTAAAAAATAAATATACAATGTCCAATTTATTTTTTGAACCAAGTACTCGTACGAAAATGAGTTTTGAAGTGGCAGAACGAAAATTAGGGTTGACTGTAATTCCTTTTGAATCAGGTTTTTCCAGTACATTAAAAGGAGAGACGCTTTACGATACAGTGAAAGTTTTAGAAGCGATCGGAATAGATGCTCTAGTAGTCAGACATGAACAAAACAATTTTTTTGAAGAGCTAGTAGGGAAAACGAAGGTTGCCATTATTAACGGCGGGGATGGAACGGGAAATCATCCAACACAAAGTCTTCTCGACATCTTCACGATTTGGGAAGAATTTGGAACCGTAGAAAACAAAACTATCACAATAGTCGGAGATATAGCGCATAGCCGAGTTGCAAAATCGAATGCAGATGCCCTTTCAAGACTTGGAGCAAAAGTACAATTTGTATGCCCACCTGAATGGCAAGGAGAATTCAACTGTGTTCACGATTTCGATGAAGTAATTGAATCTAGTGATGTAGTAATGTTGCTTCGAGTTCAACATGAAAGACATGAAGTAAGTGGAATATTTTCAAAAGAAGACTATCACCAAACATACGGTTTAACAGTGGAAAGAGAACGAAAAATGAAGGATGGAGCGATCATTATGCATCCAGCTCCATTTAATCGAGATGTGGAAATTGCGAGTGAATTAGTAGAATGTGACCGCTCTAGAATATTTAAGCAAATGGAAAATGGCGTGTATGTCCGCATGGCGATCACTGAAATGATATTGAAAGGGAGAGAATAACATGACAAAAATTATTCAAAACGTTCAAATAGTTAACAATGCAGGAGACTTCGAAAAAACTTCGGTTATCATCAAAGAAGGAAAAATAGCAGAAATCGGAGCAAATGTAACGGCGGAACATGCAACTGTTATAGACGGAAAAGGAATGCTTCTCTCTCCTGGATTAATCGATGTCCATGTCCATTTACGTGAGCCAGGCGGTGAGCATAAAGAAACGATTGAAACAGGGACGAAATCTGCTGCTAGAGGTGGATACACAACGATTTGTGCAATGCCGAATACAAGACCTGTACCTGATACAGCGGAAAACTTCTCACATGTACTAGATTTAATAGAAACAAACGCACTAGTGCGAGTACTACCATATGCATCGATTACGATACGTCAAGCTGGAAAAGAAAGAACAAATATTGAAGAGTTGAAAAATCTTGGTGCGTTTGCATTAACGGATGACGGAGTTGGAATACAAGCGGCAGGAACGATGCTAGAAGCAATGGAGGAAGCTGCGAAATTTAATATCCCGGTTGTAGCACATTGTGAAGACAATACACTTATTTACGGTGGTGTAATGCATAAAGGAAAACGAAACGAGGAATTGGGGTTAAAAGGTATCCCTTCCGTTTCAGAATCAGTACATATTGCGCGAGATATACTACTCGCTGAAGCTGCAGGAGCACACTATCATGTGTGTCACGTAAGCACAAAAGAATCAGTGCGTGTGATAAGAGATGCTAAAAGAGCCGGCGTTCATGTTACAGCGGAAGTAAGCCCTCACCATTTATTGCTTTGTGAAGACGATATCCCATCCAATGAGGCAATTTGGAAAATGAATCCTCCGCTCCGAGCGAAAGAGGATATGCTTGCTCTTCGTGAAGGTTTGCTAGATGGCACTCTCGATTTCGTAGCAACAGATCATGCACCGCATTCAGAAGAAGAAAAAGCAGCTGGCTTTGAAAAAGCTCCGTTCGGTATTGTCGGACTTGAAACAGCTTTCCCACTTTTATATACACATTTCGTAAAAACAGGTGAGTGGACTTTAAAGCAATTACTTAACTCTTTAACGACTAAACCAGCTGACGTTTTCGGCTTTGAATTTGGCAAGCTAGAAGTTGGAGCACCTGCTGATTTAGTTTTAATAGATTTAGAGAAAGAGCAAGCAATTGATAAGGAAGCATTTTTATCCAAAGGGAGAAACACACCATTTGACGGCTGGAATTGTGTGGGATGGCCGCAAGTAACTATTTATAATGGAGATATCGTTTGGCAGGAGGAGAACTGATGAAAACAAGATATTTGCTGCTGGAAGACGGGACTGTATTTAAAGGAAATGCATTTGGAAGCGAAGAAGGTTCAATTGGAGAAGTAATATTCACTACTGCAATGACAGGCTATCAAGAATCCATTTCAGACCCATCGAACTGTGGTCAAATCTTGACATTTACGTATCCGATGGTTGGAAACTACGGGATTAACCCAGACGATTTTGAATCGATCGAACTTGCTCTTTCAGGAGTAGTAATTAGAGAGCTGGCAGAACAGCCATCCAATTTTAGAAGCCAACGTACATTAGACGAATTTTTGAAGGCAAAAAATGTGCCGGGTATTGAAGGAATCGATACAAGAAAATTAACGCGTATCATTCGCAAGCATGGGTCATTAAAAGGGAAACTTACAAAAGCCGGAGAAGAAGTGAATATCGAACAGGAAATTGAAAAACTAAAGGCTTCTATCATCCTTAAAAATGTAGTAGAACAAGTATCTATCACGCGTCCTTATCCAAGCCCAGGTCGTGGCAAAAGAGTGGTATTAGTTGACTTTGGCATGAAACATGGCATCTTAAGAGAATTAAATAAACGTGATTGTGACATTATAGTCGTACCATACAACACATCTGCAAAAGAAATTTTAGGCATGTCTCCCGACGGAGTTATGCTGTCAAACGGTCCTGGAGATCCAACTGATATTCCAAAAGCAATTGAAATGGTAAAAGAAATTATCGGGCAAGTTCCTATTTTTGGCGTATGTCTAGGACATCAACTTATTTCTCTTGCAAGTGGTGCTACCTCTTTTAAATTGAAATTTGGACATCGTGGTGGTAATCATCCAGTTAAAGATTTGACTACTGGAAGAACAGAGCTTACTTCTCAAAACCATGGGTACGCAATTGATGCAGATTCAATTGCAAGTACTAATTTGGAAATAACGCATATCGCTTTAAATGACGGTACTGTGGAAGGTGTCAAACATACTAAGTATCCAGTATTTTCGGTGCAGTTCCATCCGGAAGGCTCGTCGGGACCAGAGGATTCCGCTCACTTATTTGACCAATTCATCGAGTTAATGAATGCTAATGAGCAAAAGGAGAGTTTACATGCCTAAACGTCGAGATATTGAAACAATATTAGTAATTGGTTCAGGTCCAATTGTCATTGGCCAAGCAGCTGAATTTGACTACGCTGGAACACAAGCTTGTATTTCATTGAGAGAAGAAGGATATCGAGTAATTCTAGTAAACTCAAACCCTGCAACGATTATGACAGATACGGAAATAGCAGATAAAGTATATATCGAGCCACTCACTTTACCTTTTGTAAGCAAAATAATTCGTAAAGAACGCCCCGATGCGATTCTACCAACACTTGGTGGTCAAACAGGATTGAATATGGCCATTGCACTAGATGAATCAGGTATTTTAGACGAACTAGGAATTGAAATTTTAGGAACCAAACTAGAAGCAATTCATAAAGCGGAAGACCGTGATTTATTCCGTACTTTAATGAATGAACTAGGGGAGCCAGTACCAGAAAGTGACATTATCCATAATATGGTTGAAGCAAAAGCATTCGTAGAAAAAATAGGATATCCCGTAATCGTGCGCCCTGCTTTCACGCTAGGTGGAACGGGGGGCGGTATATGTCATAATGATGCGGACTTGCAAGAAATTGTGACAAGCGGCTTAAAATATAGCCCGGTAACGCAGTGTTTATTGGAAAAATCGATTGCCGGATACAAAGAGATTGAATACGAAGTAATGCGCGACTCTGCGGATAACGCAATTGTCGTATGTAATATGGAAAATGTAGATGCAGTTGGAATTCATACAGGAGATTCGATTGTTGTTGCACCGACACAAACACTTTCAGACCGTGAAAACCAAATGCTCCGTAATGTTTCACTTAAAATTATTCGAGCATTAAAGATTGAAGGCGGATGCAATGTGCAACTAGCCCTTGATCCGCAAAGCTTCAACTACTATATTATCGAAGTGAACCCTCGTGTAAGCCGTTCATCTGCGCTTGCCTCTAAAGCAACTGGTTATCCAATTGCGAAGCTAGCTGCAAAAATTGCGGTTGGATTAACATTAGACGAAATGATGAATCCAGTAACAGAAAAGACTTATGCTTGCTTTGAACCTGCGCTAGATTATATTGTAGCGAAAATTCCAAGATGGCCATTCGATAAATTCGAGTTAGCTAAACGTAATCTAGGAACGCAAATGAAAGCTACTGGAGAAGTAATGTCGCTAGGGCGCACGTTTGAAGAAGCAATTTTAAAGTCAGTTCGTTCGCTCGAAACTGGTCATTTCCATCTCGAAATGAAGAACGCTGAATCCATCACAGATGAGTGGATGGAAAAACGTATTCGCCGAGCTGGTGACGAGCGCTTATTCTTCATCGGAGAAGCGCTACGCAGAGGAGTGTCAGTAGAGCAAATTCATGAGTGGAGTCAAATCGATTTATTTTTCTTAAATAAACTACAAAATATTGTGCAGTACGAAAAAGAGATACAAGCAAATCCTTTTGATCCAGCAGTGCTCTACAAAGCAAAACGTATGGGCTTTGCCGATAAAACAATTGCAAAGTATTGGAATGTACAGGAAATAGAAGTATACAACTTTAAGAAAGAAAATGGCATCGTTCCGGTTTACAAAATGGTTGATACTTGTGCAGGAGAATTTGAATCAGAAACGCCATACTTCTACGGAACGTATGAAGAAGAAAATGAATCTATCCGTACAGACAAAGAAAGTGTTATCGTGCTAGGATCAGGTCCTATTCGTATCGGTCAAGGAGTAGAATTCGACTACGCAACAGTACACTCAGTTTGGGCGATTAAAGAAGCTGGGTACGAAGCGATCATTATAAACAACAACCCAGAAACAGTTTCAACTGATTTCTCTATCTCGGATAAATTATACTTTGAGCCTTTAACGGTGGAAGATGTAATGCATATCGTAGACCTAGAACAACCAAAAGGGGTAGTCGTACAATTTGGCGGTCAAACTGCGATCAACTTAGCTGCTGCTTTAGAAGAAAGAGGCGTTAAAATTCTCGGTACTAAACTAGAGGATATCGACCGAGCAGAAAATCGTAATGAATTTGAGGCTGCTCTACATGAAATTGATATTCCACAACCACTTGGTAAAACGGCAGTTTCAATAGAAGAAGCAGTAGCAATTGCAAACGAAATCGGTTATCCAGTACTTGTTAGACCTTCTTATGTGCTAGGTGGTCGAGCAATGCAAATCGTCTATAACGAAGAAGAGATTAAACATTATATGGAGCATGCAGTAGATGCAAGTCCAGAAAAACCAGTGTTGATCGACCGTTACTTAACTGGCATGGAAGTTGAAGTAGATGCCATTTGTGATGGAGAAAACGTATTAATACCAGGAATTATGGAGCATATTGAACGCGCAGGGGTGCACTCTGGTGACTCGATTGCAGTTTATCCACCACAAAAACTATCGCAACAGCATATTGATACGCTTGTGGACTATACAACTAGACTTGCAAAAGGATTGAAAATTGTAGGATTAATGAATATCCAATACGTCATTTCAAAAGATGAAGTATATGTGATTGAAGTAAATCCACGCTCCAGCCGAACAGTACCATTTTTAAGTAAAATCACTTCTATTCCAATGGCAAATATCGCAACAAAAGCAATTTTAGGTCAATCTATAATAGAGCAAGGCTACACACCAGGACTGACTCCGAATAGTCAAGGCGTATATGTGAAAGTGCCAGTATTCAGTTTTGCGAAGCTTCGTCGTGTAGATATTACACTAGGGCCAGAGATGAAATCGACTGGGGAAGTGATGGGGAAAGACATCACTTTAGAAAAAGCATTATACAAAGGCTTAGTAGCAGCCGGAATGGAAATAAAAGATCACGGCTCTGTACTAATGACTATTTCGGATAAAGACAAAGCAGAAGGAACAGAAATTGCCAAACGATTCCATAATATCGGCTTCCGCATAATTGCAACAGCAGGAACTGCAGCAGCATTTCAAACAGCAGGAATTCCAGTAGATATCGTAGATAAAATTGGATCAAAAGGAACGACAATAGTAGATGTGATTCAAAAAGGCGACGCACAATTTGTCATCAACACACTAACAAAAGGGATGCAGCCAGAACGAGACGGCTTCCGTATCCGAAGAGAATCCGTTGAAAATGGTATTGCATGTTTTACATCATTAGATACTGCAGAAGCAATGCTACGAGTTATTGAATCAATGGCTTTTTCAACAAATACGATGAAACGTGAGGAGGTTCGTTCATGATTAGACAGGAACAAATGCAAGTAGTAAATCAACAACAAATCGCGACGAACATTTTCGAGCTAACATTAATTGGACAACAAGTACTAGATATGAAGCAACCAGGTCAATTTGTTCATCTACGTGTGTCTGATCAAATGGAGCCACTACTTAGAAGACCGATTAGTATTTCGTCAATAGATAAAGAAACGTTGGAGTTTAAAATGATTTATCGTGCAGACGGAAGAGGAACTACACTTCTTTCTGAAAAGAAACCAGGAGACCAAGTCGATGTACTTGGCCCTCTTGGAAATGGATTTCCGATTGATAAGATAGAAGCAGGTCAAACTGCGTTACTTGTTGGAGGAGGAATTGGTGTACCACCACTTTATGAGTTATCAAAACGGCTTGTAGAAAAAGGAGTGAAACCAGTTCATGTACTAGGATTCCAATCAAAAGATGTTGTATTTTACGAAAGGGAATTTAGACAGCTAGGAGAAACGTATATTGTCACTGTCGATGGATCACATGGACATAAAGGTTTTGTTACAAATGTGCTAGAAACATTAAAGGATGATTTTGCTGTTTACTATAGCTGTGGGCCAACTCCAATGCTTTCTGCTTTAGAAAGAATGTATCCAGAAAAAGAAGGATACTTATCATTTGAAGAGCGAATGGGCTGCGGAATTGGCGCTTGTTTTGCATGCGTATGTGAAACGACCAAAAAAACGGAAGCTGATTATGTGAAAGTATGTTCAGATGGTCCAGTGTTCGAGTCAGGAGTGGTTCGTGTATGAATAGATTAGCGGTTGAACTACCAGGACTTTCATTGAAAAATCCTATCATGCCGGCTTCTGGTTGCTTCGGTTTTGGGAAAGAATATGCCAAATTGTATAATCTATCGAAGCTCGGAGCTATTATGATTAAAGCTACAACATTAGAAACAAGATTAGGAAACCCAACTCCTCGTGTAGCGGAAACACCTGCTGGGATGTTAAATGCAATAGGGTTACAAAATCCCGGTTTAACGAAAGTGATGGAAAATGAACTTCCTTGGTTAGAGCAATATGATGTGCCAATTATCGCAAATGTTGCGGGAACATTAATGGAAGACTATGTGGGAGTTGCCAAAAGCATTTCACAAGCACCAAATGTGCATGCACTAGAATTAAACATCTCTTGTCCAAATGTGAAGCAAGGTGGCATTACATTTGGAACAGATCCAGTAGTTGCAGAAGAGTTAACTCGTGCTGTAAAAGAAGTTTCTTCTGTACCTATATACGTAAAACTTTCCCCGAATGTAACAAATGTAAATGAAATCGCTAAAGCAGTTGAAGCAGGCGGAGCAGATGGAATTACGATGATCAATACATTACTTGGTATGCGTTTTGATACGAAAACAGGTCGACCTGTCATCGCAAACGTAACAGGCGGATTATCTGGTCCAGCGATTAAACCCGTTGCTCTACGTATGGTCTATGAGGTGGCAAAACATGTGTCGATTCCGATTATCGGAATGGGCGGTGTTTCAACAATAGATGATGTCATTGACTTTTTATCCGCGGGAGCGAGTGCGGTTGCAGTAGGTACGGCTAACTTCGTGGATCCATTTGTTTGCCCAAATTTAATCGAACAGCTGCCAGAAAAACTGGATGAGCTTGGATTTGAAACCGTATCAGAGCTAGTTGGAAGGAGTCATCGATTATGAAAAATAGCCCAATTATAGCATTAGATTTTGCTTCAGCAAATGATGCTTACAGCTTTTTATCACCTTTTGAACAGTCCCTTTTTGTGAAAGTAGGAATGGAGCTTTATTTACAAGAAGGACCTGCTATCGTTTATAAATTAAAAGAAATGGGACATGATGTATTTCTGGATTTGAAATTGCACGATATTCCTAATACAGTCGGTCAAGCGATGAAAGGACTAGCAAGATTGGGAGCAGATTTAGTCAATGTTCACGCTGCAGGAGGCGCGGCAATGATGGTTGCCGCACGTGAAGGATTAGAAGCAGGAACATCTGCTGGCAATAAAAGACCTTCTATACTCGCTGTAACACAACTAACCTCTACGTCTGAAAAACAAATGCAGGAAGAGCAGCTGATTCAAACGTCTATCGATGCATCCGTTGTCCACTATGCAAAACTAGCAAAAAGTGCTGGCTTAGACGGAGTTGTTTGCTCGGTGCTTGAAGCTAAGCAAATCGTAGAAGCATGTGGCAATGAATTTTTACGAGTAACGCCAGGCATTCGCTTAGCACAAGGAGAAGCCCACGATCAAATTCGTGTAGCAACTCCCTCTAATGCAAGATTGCTAGGTTCATCACATATCGTCGTAGGACGAGCTATTACAAAAGCAGAAAACCCAGTAGAATCTTATGAAAACATATTAAAAATGTGGGAGGAACAAGCATGACATTAGAAAATACAATCGCAAAAGCATTGCTCGAAGTAGGAGCAGTCGAATTAAAACCAAATGATCCTTTCACATGGGCATCCGGCATCAAATCACCAATATACTGTGATAACCGCATTACGATGTCATCACCAGCAATTCGAAAAGAAATTGCAAGAGGACTAGCAGAAGCAATCGAAAAAAACTTCCCAGGAACAGAAGCTGTGGCTGGAACGGCAACGGCAGGTATCCCACACGCTGCATGGGTGAGTGACGTCCTTGAAATTCCAATGATGTATGTTCGTTCAAAAGCAAAAGAACATGGTCGTGGCAATCAAATCGAAGGTAAAATTGTTGAGGGACAAAAAGTAGTAGTCGTTGAAGATTTAATCTCCACAGGTGGAAGCAGCTTAGTCGCTGTAGAAGCATTGCAAAATGAAGGCTTTGAAGTATTAGGAGTAGTAAGCATTTTTACATACGGACTTCCGAAAGCAGAGCAAGCTTTTAAAGAAGCAGGTATCTCTTTTGTGAGTTTGACGAATTATGACGCACTGACAAACGCAGCAAAAGAAGTTGGCACCATTGCAGAATCAGATTTGCCAATGCTTTCCAAATGGCATAATGATTTAAAAGAAGGATTGTTGAAATAAAAGTGAATACACAAGCAGGTAAACGATAAATTTACTTGCTTGTGTTTTTTTATGGTTAGGAGAGCGCAGCAAATTCTCGCCAAAACACCATACATAAAAAATGAGTCACAGTGATAGGCGTCTCATGCCAAGTAAGCTTGTTATTTTAAGATTTGGTTGCTCTTACGCTAAACTGATTGCTTTGCTTGACAGTTTGATTGCCCTTATCCATTTTCTGTATCTGTTCATAAACACTTTTTGAACGCTAAAATTATGAAAGTTTACAGACATAATGGTTAATGTATGGTATGTTTAATGGAAATTATATCCGATTAAAAATATTATCTAAAAGGGGATGTATGTGGATGTCGTCATCCAGAGTGTTAAAGTGGGTAACTGGTGGTTTAGAGGCGATTTTAGGTGTACCAATATTAGGAGCCACTATAGTGATTAGTTTCTTATGGTTGCCTTTACTTGTAATGCTGATACTACATATTACTACACTTGTTCTTACTAAAAACGAAGGGGGTTCAATTACTGGCAGTGTATTAGGGATTGTTACCTCTTGCATTGCTTGGATCCCATTTGTCGGGATGATTATGCATATCATTTCAGCAATTTTTCTAATGATTGATGCTGCGAAACCGGAAATTAACAAAACTGATTTTGCATAACTTAGTGATAGAAAAAAGAATCTTATAAACAAAGAAAAGTCCATCGATTTCTGATGGACTTTTTTATATTCGGTTAATAAAATAATTTTGTTTGAAGTATATCGAGAGAGCGATCAATTTCTTGTAAATCTTCTTTGGAAGCATTTCGTATTCGATCTAGAAAACGTAACTCAACTTTTGCAAAGGCTTCGTTCATCAGCGCCTCCCCATCTTTTGAAAGACAAATATATTGTTTTCGACGATCTTCTGTATCGCTTATTTTTTTGATTAAGTTTTTTTCACTTAACTTTTTCAACTCACGACTTGTATTTGACATAGACATATGCTGACAATCGCTAATATCGCTAGGAGTAACAGGCTGACTAACGGTTATATATTCAAGAATTTTATATTGAACTGGTGTGATGGACTCCGATTTGGCGTTTTGTGTTAACTCATGGGTCACACGATGTACAGAAGTTAATAATGTTATGCATTTATTAAAAAGAATTTTTTTGTCCATAATTTTCACCTCTTATTGCTAACATAACAAAAAGGTTATCTAAAAACAATTATCAATTGACAACTAAAAAATTCGTGCTATCATTTACTTATCAAATGATAAGTAAAAGGAGTGTAATGATGAATACCCTTGTGATTTACACATACCCCAATCATAAAAGTTTAAATTATGCATTCTTACAGAAAGTAATGGAAGGTAGTAATGAAAATCCTAATATAAAAGAGTTACAATTATTAGATTTGTATGAAGAGGGCTTTGATCCACTTCTCAAATTTAATGAGCATAAACGTAGACGTGACATGTACTGTGATCCGAAACTTGAAAAATATAGAAACCAAATTACTTGGGCCGACAAGATAGTTTTTATTTATCCGATTTGGTGGGGTAGACCTCCAGCGATGCTCCTGGGATATATTGATCAATTATTCGCTGCAAATTTTGCCTACAGGGATAAGAAGGGTCTCATACCCGAGGGGCTATTAAAAGGAAAATCAGTAGTATGTGTATCCACTATGAAGGGACCTACAAACTACATATTTGTTTGGTTGAATAATGCACATAAAATATTAATGAAACGGGCCCTATTCAGTTTTGTTGGAATAAAAAAAGTGAAGTTTTTTGAATTCGGTAACATGGAAAATGTCAATGGAAAGCAAATTAAAAAATTAAACAAGATATATCGATATTTTAAAAAAGTGAAGGATTAAATAATATTACTGTTTTATAATGGAATTTCTAAAGCGGGAGTTTTTTTAAAAAACGGATTACTAAAAGAGAAGCATGAACAATTTTAGAAGGAGATTTATAAAACTTTCATTATGTTATACTAAATTAAAAGAAAGATTGTGGAAACAAAAAGAAAAGACGTTCACTCGTTGTTGAAACAGGAAGTACATTTGCTGCAGTTAGGGTATGAACTCAACTGTAATATTCTTTAATAGAAACGACTACAAGAAGAGACATCATGCAACGAAGATGTCTCTTCTTTTTTATATTTCATATTCAGTTCATAAAGGGATGTTAAAGTAACTTTTGTAAAAGAGTTTGTTAGGAGGAAGAAAACAATGAAAGAAGAAAAAAGTGAAAATAAATTTAAAAATTGGCGACAATTTTTTCAGCTAATAAAAGAAACGGAACCACCTAAGCTTCTATTAATTATTGCACTTTGTATGAGCTTTGCAACAACGGGGGTAGGATTCATCGTCCCATTATTTACCAAGCAATTAGTAGACGGATTTTCCATAGATTCTCTAAACTATTGGCAAATTATTTTGTTAGTGATTGCTTTTGTTGCCCAAGCGATCGCGAGCGGGCTTTCTATTTATTTATTGAATCGTGTGGGGCATCATGTGGTAGCCAATTTAAGAGACCGTTTGTGGAGAAAATTACTTCATTTACCGATTCCTTATTATGACGAGAACGATACCGGTGAGACGTTAAGTCGTGTGACAAATGATACTTTTGTTGTGAAAGAACTTATTACAGAACATCTTGCGAATTGTTTAACAGGAATTATTGCGATTATCGGTTCTGTTACGATTTTACTATTTTTGGATTGGAAAATGACATTAGTAATGCTGATAGCAGTTCCGATTGCGATGGTTATTTTAATGTTGCTCGGTAAACGGATGTACGTAATCTCAAAAGGAATGCAAGATGAAACGGCAAAATTTACTGCTGTGTTGAATCAAGTTTTACCTGAAACTCGCTTAGTGAAAGCATCTAATGCAGAGGATTTGGAATATAAGCGAGGAAAAAAGGGGATTACAAATCTATTCCAATTTGGATTAAAAGAAGCAAAAATTCATGCACTGATCAGTCCTTTAATTTCCTTTGTTCTAATGATAGTACTAGTTGCTATCATTGGTTATGGAGGTGTACGTGTCTCTTCTGGAGAGCTAACTGCTGGTGATATGGTCGCGTTTATTTTATATTTAATCCAAATAATTATTCCGATGACACAGTTAACAATGTTCTTTACGCAGCTACAAAAAGCAATGGGAGCAACGGAACGCATTAGCACAGTACTAGAACATGAAGAGGAAAATGTACATGCAGGTAAGACGTTGGAGGTAGTAAATGAATCAATCCATGTGCATCATGTAGACTTTGCATACGGAGAAGAGAACATTTTATCGGATATTGACTTTTCGATTGAACCGGGTAAAGTAACGGCTATTGTCGGACCGAGTGGTGGAGGGAAAACGACTACATTTTCTCTTTTAGAGCGGTACTATCAACCGACAAAAGGAACTATTACTCTAGGGGAAACACCAATCGATACGTTTTCATTACATTCTTGGAGAAGTAAAATTGGATATGTTGCACAGGAAAGTGCACTATTATCTGGTACGATACGTGAAAATATATGTTATGGAATTGAAAAGAATGTGGATGATGCAGAGCTTGAAAGAGTAGCGAAAATGGCGTATGCTGATCAATTTATAGAAGCACTTCCAGAAAAGTTTGAAACCGAAGTAGGAGAAAGAGGGATCAAACTTTCTGGTGGCCAACGACAACGAATTGCAATTGCCAGAGCGTTATTACGCAATCCTCAAATCTTAATGCTGGATGAAGCAACTTCCAGCCTAGATAGTAAATCAGAAATTTATGTGCAAAAAGCACTCGATAATTTGATGAAAGGCAGAACGACACTAGTAATTGCTCATCGTCTTTCTACGGTTGTGGATGCGGATAATATCTTATTTATGGAGAAAGGGCATATTACGGGAAGTGGTACACATGATACATTATTTCAAACACATGATATGTATCGAGAGTTTGCCAAACAACAATTGCGTATTGAGGAATAAGTGCGAAGGGATTTGTTGCTATGACCAAACTATTAGTTGTAGATGATGAGGAACATATTAGAGAGCTGATAAAAGTGTTTTTGCAAAATGAAGGATTTAGCGTACTTGAAGCGGTGGATGGGATGGATGCACTGTCCAAGCTTGAGTCGGAAAAGATTGACATGGTTATTATGGATATAATGATGCCCAATATGGATGGGTGGGAGTTATGTAAGGAAATACGAACGTATAAGGAGGATTTGCCGATTCTTATGCTTACGGCAAAAGGAGAAACGACACAAAAAGTGAAGGGTTTTAACCTCGGTACAGATGATTATATGGTGAAACCTTTTGAACCAGCGGAATTAATTGTGCGGGTAAAATCCATTTTAAAGCGTTACCGTATTTCCTTATCCCAAACAGTTGAAGTTGGCCATCTTCAGATGAATCGCAATACGTACGAGCTAGTGTATTTAGATGAAAATATTACGCTGCGATTAAAGGAATTTGAACTTTTATTTACATTAGCAAGTTACCCAGGAAAAACATTTTCACGTGAGCAATTAATAGAAGAAATTTGGGGATTCGATTATGAAGGGGATGAGCGAACCGTAGATGTGCATATTAAAAGGCTACGTGAAAGATTCCCAGAAGAAGAAAGTGGATTTACAATACGTACGATTCGCGGGCTTGGGTACCGATTGGAGCTTGAATCATGAAGGATTGGAAGTTTATAGGGAAGATTCTAGCGGTGATTGTACTATTTCTTGTCGCTACTACTGTTTTTTCGTTCCTTTCTTTTCATTTAACCTCTTTTCTGTATGATTGGATTGGAAAGTATCCTCAAGGGTACTTGCAGCAGCTCATCACTGTCATAGGGGTAATAATTTTCTTTTGGTGTACAGCGATCATTACTTTTCTATTCGGTTCTAAAAGGCAGCGAGTTTATTGGGATTCCATCGTAGGTGCTTTGCGACAAATGTCCACAGGAGATTTTAATGTAAAATTAGATTTTAAAGCAAATGAACGAGATCAGTTTGGTCAGCTCATTAGTGGGATAAATAATATGGCGGTCGAACTAGGAGAGATGGAGAAGATGCGCCAAGAGTTTATTTCCAATGTTTCGCATGAAATTCAGTCTCCGTTAACATCTATTAATGGTTTTGCGAAAGCGTTGAAAAATATCGATATGACCGATGAAAAACGACTCCAATATTTAACAATCATCGAAATGGAAAGTAGTAGATTATCAAAGATTAGTGATAATTTATTAAAACTAACGTCATTAGAATCGAAGCATCATCCATTCGAACCGATATCATATAGGCTAGATAAACAATTGAAAAGCGTTGTGTTAGCTTGTGAGCCAAGCTGGGTAAGCAAACATATTGAAATGGATATTCAGCTAGATGAAGTGACCATAGTAGCGGATGAAGACTTGATGAATCAGGTATGGATGAATTTACTTAATAATAGTATTAAGTTTACGCCCGACGGAGGAACCATTCACATTCATATGAGGAAACAAAATGAAACAGCGATTATTTCTATCAAAGACAATGGCATCGGAATGACAAAAGAAGATCAGAAGCATGTTTTTGAACGATTTTTTAAATCGGAAAAATCGAGAACAGCGGTAAATGGCGGGAGCGGCTTAGGGCTTTCCATTGTGAAAAGAATAATAGATATGCATGACGGAAGTATAACTGTTCAAAGTAAGCTTGGAGAAAGCACAGAATTTACTACAATAATGCCTTTAATGCAACGTCCAAGCCATTTGGTTTGAGATTCTAGTCATTTTCCGCTAGACTACGCCTAGAAAAGCCTTTGGTTACTTCAAATAGAAGCAATCAAAGGCTTTTATGGTTGATACAATAGATAAATCCCTCTTCACATTTTGAAGAGGGATTTAAACGATTATTTAAAAATAGGCACCTTTTTCAATACAACACAAACCGGAAGGGCTATAACCATACCTACAACAATCTGAACGAGATTCCCCGGAATAGAAGCTAATGGTATTACCCAGCTACCAAAAATAACCCGTTCACAAATATAATACACAGCTAGCATAACAGGAACTGAACAGATGGTTCCGATTAGATTGAAGACATAACTGTTTCCTTTACGACCATTTGACCAAGCAATTTTTCCAACAATATATCCTTGTAGCCCTCGAGCAACAATCGTGAATGGAGCCCACAAAGTCCATCCCATCATTAAATCGAATAAACCCATTCCAACAGCACCAGCAATTGCACCTTTTTTAGGACCAAATAAAATAGAAGCGATAAAGAGCATAGCTGTACCAAGATGAACTAAACCGCCGTTTGCTGAGATTGGTAGTTTAATATTTAGAAGAACTGTTGCAACAAATACGAGCGCAATTAACATCGAAGTGATGATTAGATCGGTCGTATTGGTTCTCGAATACCTATTTATTGAGTTCATAATCTTATACCTTTCTTTCTTTATGTATTTGTCGATAACTTTATCAAAATTATGGCACTTGTAAAAGCGTCAGTTTAAAACAAAACTTAAAGGTCAGTTTTATAGTTATCCAATTAAAAAAACGAGGTATTCAACAATTAATTTGTTGAATACCTCGCCTATAACCAGTAATTTTAATATATTATTTTGTATAGTTATCAAAATAACCTTGAATGAAGATAATTGGTGTTCCTTTGTCGCCACTTCCAGAAGTTAGATCAGATAAAGAGCCGATTAGGTCTGTCAGTTTTCTTGGAGTTGTTCCTTGTGCTTCCATTGCACCAACAAGGTCTTCATCTTTATTTGTGATAAATTCTGAAATAGCCTGTTTCAGTTCTTCACCTCTTAAATCAGCAAAGTTATTATCCGCAAGGTATTTTAGCTTCACTTCGTTAGGTGTGCCGTCAAGTCCTGCTGTATATGCAGGGGATACAACTGGATCTGCAAGTTCCCAAATCTTACCGACTGGATCCTTGAATGCTCCATCACCGTATACCATAACTTCTACATTTTTACCTGTTTTTTCTTTTAGTATTTGTTGTATATTATCAACAAGAGGTTGACAATTACGTGGGAAAAGTTTGACGCTATCTTCTGTTGATTTATTTGATCCAAGTAGACCGTATGCATCATTAAATCCACTACCATTAATAGATGTAGCTAAGATATCATCCAGGCCGTAGATTTTCTCTCCGCCATTTGCTTTTAAGATTCTTTTCGTTCTAAATCTTGTATGGATATCACATGTAAGAACATTTTTCGTGTAATCTAAAATTGTTTTCGCATTATTAGAGAAAATTACTTCACATTCCACGCCGAATTCTTCGATTAATGATTTATAATACTCAATATAATCGACTCCAGTAAACGTATGTTTAATATATCCAAAATGATCGCGGAATTGTTTTTCTGTTAGAACATCTGTCCAAGGATTTACTCCTTTTTCATCAAGTAAATCTATGTCCACCAAGTGATTGCCAACTTCGTCCGATGGATAGCTTAGCATTAATACAACTTTTTTAGCACCTTTTGCTATACCGCGAAGGATGTTTGCAAAACGATTACGACTTAATATAGGAAAGATAACGCCAACTGTTTCCTCTCCAAATTTCGCTTCCACATCTTGTGCGATATGGTCAATCGTCGCATAGTTACCTTGCGCACGTGCAACGATGGATTCTGTTAACGTAACGATATCTTTGTCTTGAATTGTAAATCCTTCTACCTCTGCAGCTTTTAATACGCTATCTACAACTATTTCTTCGATGTTATCTCCTTGATTGATGATAGGGCAACGAAGTCCTCTTACAACTGTTCCTACAACTCTTTCCAAAATGATCGCTCCTTAATAAGCATAAAAAAATTATTTTAAAACCGTACCTACTTGTACTATACAGGTTATTAATGGTATAAGTAAAATGAATATATCAAATAGCTGGTATAAGAGGTGCTTATATGGTTAGTAAATTAGATTTATATAAAGTGTTTTGGAAGGTTGCCCTAAGCAAAAGTTTTTCGAAGGCTGCAAAAGATCTCTATATGACACAGCCGGCTGTTAGCCAGTCCATCATGCAGCTAGAAAGAGAGCTAGATATCCGCCTTTTTAATAGAACACCAAAGGGGGTTTCTTTAACAAATGAAGGGGCTCTACTTTTTGAGTATGTTAGCTCTGCTTTGAATTTAATCGATGTTGGGGAAGAAAAGATGCTTGAATTTAAGCATTTAACTGCTGGGCAATTGACAATAGGGGTAGGAGATACCATTTCGAGGTATTATTTACTTCCCTATTTAGAAGCCTTTCATATGAAGTATCCGAATATAAAATTCAAGATTGAGAACGGTACGACACTAGAGCTTTGTTCGATGCTAAAATCAGGAGTAATCGATATTGCAATTTGTAATTTTCCGATCGAGGATACCACCTTAGAACAAATTCCATGTATTGATATACATGATGTTTTTGTTTGCGGAGAAAAATATAAAAGTCTATTCTCTCAACCAATAAGTCTAGATGAAGTAGTGAAACTTCCGCTCATATTGTTGGAACCCAGTTCGATTTCAAGAAAATACGTAGAGGATTATATATTTTCCAAAGGGATAAAGATAGCTCCGGAGTTTGAATTAGGCTCTCATGATTTATTATTAGAATTCGCTAAAATAAATTTAGGTATTGCATGTGTTACAAAAGAATTTTCGCAAGAGTATATAGAAAAAGGATTAGTATATGAAGTGCCGTTAGTAGAAGAAATACCTAAGAGAAGTGTTGGTGTATGTTTTTTAAAGAGTGTGTCCTTGTCTCAAGCGTCCAAAAAGTTTGTTGAGATTATAGAAAATGGGCAAGCTTAATGAGTCGAGGAAGTGAATGAGCTATCAAACTTAATTGTTTGATAGCCTATTTTACTTATAAACCTTAATAAAAAATCCTTCTGTTTCGGACCAATCGCAATAGGCGATGTTTTGGAGATTAGTATACCCTTGTTCAGATAGATTGGTTATTAACCATGTTCGATCTTTTCCGACTGAGGTTAATATATCATCCTTCACTTCACCTTCATCGATCAATAGAGCAGTCGGTTCTTGATCATTTGCATCAGTCTTAACATCTCCATTTTTAACTGGTTCATAATCCACATATTTATTGATCGTTACATCTCCTCCAGGCTCTAGAAATAGATCGCGTACTTCACGAAGAGAGAAGACACCTTGTTTTCTTAGAGCGGAACGAAGTTGTTCCATTTCGAGATTATGCTTATTAAATTTCTTCATGTCTAACTCACCTTTATTTATCAGCTGAACGGGTTCTCCTTTTAGTAGTATACGAACAGGGTTCCATTGTTTGGCTGCTTTTTCAATTAGAAATATGAGGACTGCCCACAAAGCGATTGCAAACAGAAAATGAGTGATTTTTATTTTCTCGTCAAATAAACTTTCTTCTAGTATTCCACCAAGTACGAGTGTATAAATAAAATCATAAGGTGTCAGTTGGGCAAGCTCTTTTTTACCAAGAAGGCGGATAACAACCATTAATGCGGCAAGTCCGACTGTAAGTTTCACTAATGTATCTAAATACACGTAAGATCTCCTCCATTCGGATAGTATACAATGGTATACCCTCTTTCTTTTCTAAGTAAGCACTTGTTTATTATTCATGTTTTGTACACTTGTTAAGTATACTTTAATGAGGTATTATAACTAATATTTAACGGGGAATTTAGAAGGCGAGAGAGATAATATGAAAATCATAACAGTTGAAAATATTGTCCGTACATTTTCATTTGATGTGTTAACAGGACAGGATCAGTTACATCGTGTACTGAAAAAATCGAAAGTTCGTCGACCTGGACTCGAATTTATGGATAAATTCGATTTTATTGCGACTGAACATGTCCAAATTTTAGGGAAAAATGAAATAAATTATTTACATACACTTTCAGATCAAGAATGTAAATTACGTATCGGTAACATTGTTCAATATAATCCACCATGTATTATCATCACATCCAATCAAGATGAACCACTCGGATTAATCCAATATTGTGTGGAAAAAAAGATTCCAGTATTGCGTACCCATGACTCAACAAGCGAGGTAAGTGCAAAATTAGATGCTTATGTGGTAAAAGCAATGGCAGAAGAAATCGCAATCCACGGTGTTTGTGTGAATGTAGCTGGAATTGGTATTTTGTTGCGCGGTAAATCAGGCGTCGGAAAAAGTGAAACTGCCCATATATTGATCGGTCGCGGACATCGTTTAGTAGCAGATGATATTGTCGTTTTGAAAAAGCTAAGCCCACAAACATTGCTAGGCTCGCATAATGAAAAAAACAAAGAATTTCTTGCTTTACGAAGTATTGGCTTATTAAATGTCGTGCGGTTATACGGAAGAGCTGCATTCCAAGATGAAACAAGGATTGCGCTAGATATTGAGTTAACCAAATGGGAGGATAATACACTTAATAACGAACTAGAATTAGCAACGAAATTCACGGAATATATGGGTGTCCAAATTCCACATATCCAAATTCAATTACAGCCAGGTCGAGATGTTGCCGGTTTAATAGAAGCGGCGGCAAATAACTGGTATTTGAAGCAGCAAGGCTATAGTGCAGCGGAAGAATTCGTGAAACGGCTGGAGCAGGATTTTGACCAGTGAAATAAATCTATCATTAATAGGGTAGGAGTTTTAAGGAAAAGTTAATCAATTCTTTTTAATACGGGACATCCTCAAAAGTGGAGGGTGTCCCGTATTTTACTTAATCAACTGTAACAGAGAGTTCTTTTACTCGTAATGACGGAGAACCGTAACCGCCTGGACGGAAATGTAAATCGGATCCAATCTCTTCAATATCGTTTATAAGGTCGAAGAAGTTACCGGCGATTGTCATCTGTTTTACAGGAGACGAAATCTTGCCATCTTTTATATGGAAGCCAGAAGCCGCAACCGAAAAATCTCCGGAAATCGTATTTGTCCCGGAATGAAGTCCGGCTAGGTTCGTAATGAGGACCCCGTTATCTAAAGAAGCAATTAGGTCATCCTGACTTTTTTCACCTGGTGCGATGAACATATTTAGTGGTGCTATAGTAAGTGTGCTTTTATAAGATGTTTTATGTGCATGACCTGTTGTCTTTACACCATCGATTTTTGCCGTTTTTCGGTTATGAAGTAAAGTTTCAAGCATCCCGTTTGAAACGATGCTTCTTGTTTTAGTTGCAACACCTTCACCATCGAAATTAGATCCCGAAGCGGCGTCAGGGTGGAAGGGATCATCCAGCAAGGTAAAGATATCCGACGCGACCTTTTTCCCGACTTTACCTTTCAAAAGCGACTGATCCTTTTGTGTATTTTCAGCTGAGAAAATGGGTGTAAATGTCGCAAGTAACGACGCTGCTGCATCATGTCGCATAATAATCGGGTACCTTCTAGTTGGAATGGACTGCTCACCGAGATAAGACAATGCTTCTTCTGCTGCTTCTTTTGCAATTTTATCGGCATCTAGAGAACCAAAATCACGAGTTACCTTAATGAAACTACCTGTTTTCATTTCTTCCCCATCTTTGACGACTGCGGAAATGAAGATAACTATACCATTCTTTTTTTCTTTCAATGAAAGACCTTTACTATTTGCTAGGATACGTTCTCCAGAAAAATCCTGAAGAACGCAGTAGTT
The DNA here is from genome assembly GCF_006861795.1 of Psychrobacillus lasiicapitis. Classification (GTDB taxonomy): domain Bacteria; phylum Bacillota; class Bacilli; order Bacillales_A; family Planococcaceae; genus Psychrobacillus; species Psychrobacillus lasiicapitis. Next base: position 312,770 of record NZ_VDGH01000002.1, read on the forward strand.
GAGCGTTACAATTCGTGGATCGTATGCGAGCACTTTCTTTTCAACAGATTTAATGAGTTCAATCTTTTCTGGGACTTGAATCTTTGCAAGTTCCTCGCTATAAAACGTATGAGTAGAATAATCTTTACTTCCACCGAAAATATCCGAACCATCGTCTTCATCAAGGGTGTCTGCATTTGCTTTTGCACTATCAATTAAAAAAGGGATGGAATCTTCATCGATTTTTTCCGTATAAGCGTAGCCCATTTTTCCATTATAAAGACCTCTAAATCCAAGACCGCCTTCTTCAGACGTTTCATAACTATCAATTTCTCCTTCAAAAATCATACATTGAAATGATTCCGAACGCTCATAATAGACTTCAGCTTCCTGGAAACCAGCATCTATAGCCTTACTTAGTAGTTCTTCTTGAAACTCAGTGATTTGCATGTTTTATTCCCCCTTTGTCCCACCGACTGTAATTTCACTGATACGAATCATCGGCTGCCCGACATTAACTGGTAGACTTCCACTTATAGAGCCACACATCCCTGCTCCATGGGCTAGGTTATTGCCGACCTTATCTACAAGCTGCAATGTTTTTGCACCATTTCCAATTAGGGTCGCGCCACGAACAGGTCGATCAATTTTTCCGTTTTTCACGAGGTAAGCCTCCGAAACAGCGAAATTATAATCGCCTGTAGCTGGATTAACAGAACCTCCACCCATATATTTTGCATATAGACCATTTTCAGTGGATGCAATAATTTCTTCTGGTGTTGAGGTGCCTGGGGCAATATACGTATTTGTCATACGAGAAGTCGGGTTGAAGCGGTAAGACTCACGGCGGGAAGATCCTGTTACTTCCGCATTCATACGACGAGCATTAAATTTATCGATTAGATAGCCCTTTAATATCCCGTTTTCGATTAATACATTTTTACGAGTCTTTTCACCTTCATCATCAATATTTAGGGAACCCCATTCATTCGGTAGGGTACCATCATCGATGTATGTCACGATATCAGGAGCAACTTTTTCACCTATTCGATTTGCGAAAACGGAATTATTTTTGGCAACAGAAGTGGCTTCCAATCCGTGTCCACATGCTTCATGAAAAATCACGCCGCCAAATTCATTATCAATAATGACAGGGAATTTCCCACTTGGACATTCATCCGCACTAAGCATTGTTATTGCAATACGTGCAGCTTCACCTGCATAATGCTCCAAATTTAAGTTCTCAATAAATTCAAATCCTGCATGTGCACCCGGTCCATAAAATCCGGTTTGCATTTCCACACCGTCTGAAGCGGTCGCTTGTATAGATAGCCTACTATGGACGCGAGTATCTTCCACAAATTTGCCTTCTGAATTGGCGATTAGCACATGCTGTTCTTCGTCTATATATCGTAGCCCGACTTGCCGAATTCGTTCATCGTAATTTCTAGCAATCTCATTTGCCTTTCTCATAACGGCTACTTTTCGAGCATGCTCTACATTTTGCGGCATTTGTTCAATTGGATGAATAGGAAGGACCATTTCTTTCCGAAGTGGATGGATCGTTCCATTTGTTCCATTTTTAATAGCATGCGCTGCACGTTTTGCAGCTCGCAACAAGCCTTCTTCTGAGAAATCAGTGGTGTAAGTATAAATGCTTTGCAAACCTGAAAAAATACGGATGCCAATTCCAAAATCGCGCCCGGATATACTTTTATCGATCTTTCCGCTTTGCAATTCCAATCTGTTTACATATTTATCTTCAATAAACACTTCTGAAAAATCACCGCCGTTCGATAGTGCGGCTTCTAACACGTTTTCAATAACGGATTGTTTGATCATATTTTTTCCCCCTTCAACTAATAATTATAGCTTAAGGCTTTTAAGAATACACTCACTAGAAAAATAATTTAGTATTTTCAGATATTTGTATGTAGTGATTTAAATTTGTTCAGTTGCATCGATACCTTCAATGTGAGGTTCCAGGATGAGAGGGGGCAGTCAGTTTCCTTGTAGATTTTAATACGGCGGTCTTCTTTAATGGATTATTGGAATACCGCCGTGTGTTATTAGAAGAAGTAATACATATTTGTTTTTGCTATTACTTCACTAATAGGAATTTTCATATGGAATGCTGTTTCTTGAAAAGACATTGGACAGGAGCTTGAAACTAGGTGATGAATTTCATCCATTTCTATTTGCCATTTGGTAGTATCCATCTTTTCGTATCTATAAAAATACACTTGCTGTAAGGCAGAATGATAATCTGCAGCCTCATTCACGGTAACTTCATCTTCGCTAAGTTCGATAAGTGCTTTTAGGGCTCTCCCCAGTAGAGGATGTTGAGTTGCAAGTGCTTGCTTTGCTTCGAGATCTCCAATAAAGAATTCTAACCACTTCCTTTTCTCGGGTTCATGTTCATCTCTAGCAAAGACTTCGTAATGTTCGGAATAGGAACTACCATCGTGCGTTACAGCTTTTTGAACTTTATGTCGGGAATCCAAATGCTTGCTGAAATCAAAAAAATATATGACTACTTTAGGAATACAGCCTATATTGCCTTGTACAACTTCTCTTATATACTCTTTTGCCCATGTCATAGTCATCTGATTATAATATTTTTCGGAATGAATAAGATGTAGCTCTATATTATAAAGCTTTCCATTATCCGTTTTTATATCGACGGAAAACTCTTCAAGGAATTCATGTCCGAGGTAATTGGAATCCTTCACTCTTACTACTTCTACAATATTGAAATCTAAAAATGGACTAATAAAATCAAGTAAGAGGTCATGATTTTCCTCTTTTCTAAATATTTTTTTGAAAATATACATGTTTCTCAAATCAAGTAAATCCTGTGAATGATCTTGTTGAGGCTCTTGGACTTTTATATTCATGATGAATTCCTCCCTTATCTTCAGTATAGAACGTATGTTTCGTTTATTCAAATGTTTTGTGAAATTAGAGAATAAAAAAACATGCCACCGCAAATACGGTGACATGTTTTAGATTACTGAAGAATATTGGGGATATTTGAGTTATTGGCAGCTGATTTTGACGTAGCGTCTATCACGGAAGCGTCCGTTTTTTGTGTGTTTTTGCTATTTGTAGAGGTGGTTTGCTTCTTCGCGCTGTTTGTAGCCGAAGCGGTTTTGGTATTATCTGCATTTGCAGAAGCAGTTTTGTTCCCACTTGCGGCTCCGTTTGTAGCAGTTTGTGAATTCGCATTGGAGCTTGTTGCTTTGCTTGAAGCCCCGCTTGTCGCAGCAGCTTGTTTTCCGCCATTGTTTCCTCCAGTAGCGTTTTGTGATCCCGCCATAGTGGATGCTACATCGTTCATGAATTGACCAACTTTAGGTGCTACCGTTTGAGCGATGTTGCCAATAGTTTGAGCACTTGACCCGCTTGTCATTTGTTGAGTTGCACTTGCACCGGTTAGTTTTTGAGCAAGATTACCAACCATCTGCATAATGTTTCCGCCCATTTGAGCCGAACTGTTACTGGAAGCATTTTGTTGAGCTCCTGTTCCACTACTCATAGATGCACTGGAACCTGTAGAAGATGATTGTGATGTATTCTCACTCATCATATTGTCCATCACATTACTCATCGCTTTAGTTGGACAAAATTTAGTGGCACCTTCCGCAACTTTCATAGAACCAAATAGAACAAGCATTTTTCCGCTTCTGCTCTTCGGTTCACGTAACATTTTAACCGTACCATAAGCGGTTAGGACAGAGCCCAACATGAAACGGGCAAAGGCAGCACTTGGACTCAGGTTTTGTTGACTTTTTGTCATCTGTGTAAATCCTCCAATCTGTAGTTTAACAATGTTCTTTCCTTCTCCGTTTCAACTTTAGAATCCCCCATCCTAAATAAATTATGTGTTTTCACTTTATGAATAATGAGGTCCGTTATTTTTTCAACATCTGCTCTTGTGCCATTCTAATCATTTCTTTTACCATGCTACCGCCGATTGATCCTCCGATTTTTCCGGCTTGTTCTGATGTAAGTTTGCCGTTATATCCCTTTTTTAATGGGATGCTTAGCTCTTCGGCAATTTCATATTTCACATCATTTGGTTTGTCCATATTTACAGCATAGCCTTGTTCTTTCATCACACGAGCTTTTAATTTGTCTAATTCTTCTCGAGCAGAGGGAACTAATATTTTATTTCTATTTGCCATTTTATTCACTCCTTTGCCTGTTAGTATTTCCGGAAAATAAACGTTTACACAATTTTAATGAGGCACTGATTAATCTTTCATTCTTCAGATGATTATGATTAACTAGTTACATAGCTTGAAAATAGAATATTAAAGGAGTGCAAATAATGACAAAAACTTCATTTGCAATAATCGGCACCGGAGTTGTAGGAGAACGTATTATCAATCAAATTTTAGCTCATCCTAATTGCGAAATTATATCGGTATTTGATGAAAATAAAATAAGGCTAGAAGAAATCTCCACTAAGTATCAGCTTTCCGCTGCAGAATCATTAGAAGCATTTTTACAAACGCGTCCAGATTGGGTTTATATCGGTACTCCACCTGTCAGCCACGCGCCTCTTTCAGAACAAATAGCAGCACACGGATTAAATATTCTTTCTGAAAAGCCACTTGCTCATGATGTGGTGGATGGTAAACGGATGGTGAAAGTAGCATCTGAAGCAAAAGTTCATACAGCAATGCATTTTCCGTTAATGTATAGCCCGGTTGTACACAGTCTCAAGAATGCACTAGCTACAAAGGAGCTTGGTGATATTGTTCGCATTGAATTACATACATACTTACCGAATTGGCCTAGAAAATGGCAACAAAATCCATGGATTGGCACAAGGGAACAAGGTGGTTTTATAAGAGAAATATTCCCACATTATCTCCAGCTTATGTATCATCTTTTCGGAGGGTTTACAATATCTTCTCATACAACGACTTATCCAAGAGAGATGGAGCTGTGTGAGACAGGTGTAACAGCATTAGCTAAAACAGAAAATGGAATACCGATTGTCTTAAACGGTTTGTCTGGAATTGCGCAGGAGGAACGTCTGGAGTTTAAAGTTTTTGGAACAAATAAAGTGATGACTATCCGAAATTGGTCAGAACTTTGGGTCAGTGAAAAAGATCAAGAAGCTGTTCAAGTGAGTTCTAGCATTAGGCCTTATAGTCTAATAGATGCATGTCATCAAACTGTAAACGGTCAAGAATCATTCCTTGTTTCGTTTGAAGAAGGATTAAAGGTGCAAGAGTGGATTGACCAGTTGTTGAATTAAATACTTTTCTTGTGTACCGGACAATCTAGATGTAGTAATGTCTAAATTGTCTAGGACACACGGAAGAACAACCATGACAGCCTAAGTAATTTAAGCTATAATAAGTATCGTTGCAATCGCCCTTCAAATAATAGAAAGGTGTTTTTTTTATGATTAAATTACATAATGTAACGAAAAAATACGCACATTTTCGGGCTATTAACTCCGTAACTCTAGAGATTGAAGAAGGAGAAATCTATGGAATTATCGGAGCAAGTGGAGCAGGAAAGTCCACCTTACTGCGTATCATGAATTTGCTGGAAAATCCCGATGAAGGGGAAGTGGTAGTAAATGGTCAAGTACTTACTAATTTGACTAGCAAACATCTAAGGGAAGCTCGCAAATCGATTGGGATGATCTTTCAACATTTTAATCTAGTCGCGAATAAAACAGTTTTTGAAAATGTAGCGGTGTCTTTAGAGTTGGCAAGGTTTCCGAAAGAAGATCTTCGAAATCGCGTGGTGGAATGTCTTCAATTTGTTGGTTTAGAAAATTTTATTTCTAAATATCCTGCACAATTAAGCGGTGGCCAAAAGCAGCGTGTCGCAATTGCTAGGGCACTAGCGAATAACCCGCAGGTTTTGCTATGTGATGAACCAACCTCTTCACTTGATCCCCATACAACCGGTGAAATATTGGATGTATTAGAAAAAGTGAACCAACGTTTTGGTGTGACAATTGTAATCGTTAGTCATGAGATGGACGTGATAAAAAGTATATGTAATCGCGCAACGGTAATGGCGGATGGAGCAATATATGACACAATATCAATCGAACCAAAAAGGATGCTGGGTACAGATGATAGTCCAAAGTACTTTGTGGAACAATTGACAAAGGATGGAGGTGTGGACCATGCCTGAAATATTAGTTCAATATGAAGCAGAAATTTGGTCGTCTATTGGAGAAACTTTTGTAATGGTTGGTGTTTCTATTCTAGCTGCGGTTATATTGGGACTCCCAGTTGGAACATTACTTTTCCTTTGTAGGAAGGGACAAATACTGGAGAATAAAGTGATTTTCTCCTCCTTGAATTTATTGGTAAATATAATACGTTCTTTTCCTTTCCTATTATTAGTTGTTTTTTTAATCCCATTTACAAGATTCATCATTGGAACTGCGATTGGCACAGCGGCTGCTACCATTCCACTAGCTATAATAGCAATTGCGCATTATTCTCGATTGGTCGAGCAATCTTTACTGGACGTACCAAAAGGGGTATTGGAAGCAGCGATTTCCATGGGTGCATCTGTAAAGGAAATAATTTATAAATTCCTTTATGTAGAGGCTCGGTCCGGTCTTGTTCTAGGTTTGACAACTTCTATCATTAGTTTTATTTCCTATTCGACTATAATGGGCGTAGTAGGAGGAGGCGGTATAGGAGACTTTGCTATACGGTATGGCTATCAACAATTTAAAACAGACTTAATGATGTATATGATCATTATTATGGTCATACTTGTGCAGCTCATTCAGTTTATAGGAACTACTGTATCAAGAAAAATAGATAAAAGATAAATGGAGGAAAATAGTTATGAAAAAACTACTCGTTTTAATCGCCATGCTACTACTTATTTTGGCTGGTTGTGGTAAAGAAGATAAAGTAGCGAAAAATGAAAATCCGCAAAATAAGAAGACCGAAGAAGTGACACTGAAGGTGGCTTCCTTAATACCACCGATGACAGAAATTCTTGAGCTAGTGAAACCAAAACTTGCTGAAGAAGGGATTAATCTGGAAATGGTTGTTTTAGGTGATAATGTGCAGCCTAATAGTGCACTTGCAGCAAAAGAAGTGGATGCGAACTTCTTCCAACATGTCCCGTATATGGAGCAATTCAATGCAAACAATAATGCGGAACTAGTTCCAATTGTACCAATTTATTTTGCAAATTACGGCGTATATGCGAAGGAATATGATTCAATGGATGAATTGCCAGAAGGTGCTGTTGTAGCAATCGCCAATGACATTTCGAATATTGATCGCTCTTTGACTTTGTTAGCGCAGCATGATGTCATTATGTTAAAAGAAAAAACAGATACATATTATACGTTAGCGGATATTAAGGACAACCCTAAAAACTTGAAGTTTGAAGAGGTAGACTTGTTAATGTTAGCGAGAATGTACGATGATGCAGATGCGGTAGTTATGACACCTGCCTATGCTGCACCACTAGGATTAACGCCTAAAAGTGATGCCCTCCTTACAGAAGGAACAGAAAATGATTTTGCGATTACTTTAATTGCACGAGAAGACAACAAGGACTGGGAGCCGATTCAAAAATTAGCCGAAGCGATGACAAGTCCAGAAGTACGCAAATTTTTAGAAGAAAATTATGAAGAAACAGCAATTCCAGCATTTTAAATATCCCTGCAAGACCCAATTCAGTAACGATTCTGAATTGGGTCTTATTTGTATATTAAATAGGGAATATGAATATACTGTTATAATGAAAGAGGTGAAGAAATGAGCTTTAAGATTGGCATTATTATTTGTTTAATCATAATGGTGTTTATAGCGGGCGTTACTTTTTATTTAGGAAAAAAAGTAGCCCATAGCTTAATGAAATATATTCCAGTCTTTTCTTTTGCTTCAGGTGTAATTTTTTATTATAGCAAACTCCATTTTATTTCTTATAAACCAAATTCATTTGATGGTATTTACGATATGATTTTATTTATTATCCTTATAATTGTAGGGAGTATTGCTTTAATAGAGACATTGATTGTTGATATTGTAAAAAATAGCGAGCTATTTGGGAAAAGTTATACAGCATTACGAAAAGCAATAACATTAGATAATATAAAGAAAGTATTTAAGTTCAAAGTGCCTAGTAGTATTCTCAGGAAGATTAGAAGTTAGTATATTGTCGATGAGACAATTAACGATGGAAGCTAGAGAAAGAGCATGCAAAATTACTACCCTCAGTGTTATGCACTTGAGGGTATTTGTCTTGCAATAAGTTAATGTTCAACTAGCTTTTGCTCACGGTAACGGATGTCAAAATCAAATAATAAACGCAAAAACTAACAGCCGCTAAAGGAATTGGAGAATCCCGAAAGCAGCTGTTTTTTTATAAATATTTATAAATATAACCCAGCCAAGAATATCCCCAACGCCTCTTCATAAATTTCATCAAACTGGGTAAGTGGTAGTGGATTTGTTCCTAATCCGAGTTCCACCGTAAAACCGGGTCTTCTCCAGTCTTGTATAAACCAGTCTTTATAACCAGCGTAGCTTTCAATTGTTTGAACGGGTTCGTATCCGCTCACTCTACTAAATTCTGTGACCATCGCTTCGGTCTCCGGTGGTTCGAGATTTTCAAATCCCCAATAAATAACTCTTCCTTGTGTATGAAAAGCTAGTACTCTAGCAAAATCTTTATTTCTTGTTAAATCCGCCATCGCAATCGCTTCCGGTTCGGATAAGGGACTTTCACCACCATAATCTCTTGGACCGGGTGTTTTAGGATTTCGGGCCCGTTCACGTTCCCACTCGGCGGGGAATTGATCATTCAAATCTACTCCGCGAATATTTGCTTTCCATCCTGAAAAGTCTAAGCTGTCATTATTCCATTCAATTACATTGCTTCTAGATGGTTCTTCAGTAGGAGGACCGTTTAATACCAAGTCCACACCATCCGGGTTTACCATCGGAACAATGGAAAGAGTTGTTTGAATATACAAGGGAGAAGTAGCCAGTCCACGGATTGAACGTTGATTCGTTAAGGACAATAAATAATCATTTAAAAAGGTTAACAGGATAGGAGTTGTAATCCATTCGTTAGCATGAAAGGAGGCATTGTAATGCACTCGTTTTTCTCCATTTCCAATTTCTATTTCCGGGATATCCTTTCCTAAAACCGTATTACCTATGGATGAAACTCGCAAAAATGGATAGATGGCCTGTAAACGTCTAATATCAAATATCATGGTATTGTAATCATAATCTTGTTTCCCACTAACAATTCGCCAGTCCACTCTTAGTGGAAGCTGAATCGTCTGCCCGATTTGCAAAAAGTTTGGATTCAAATTGGGATTTAGAATTAGAATTGCATCTAAAGGAAGATTACGACTGCCCGCTAGTCTCCAAAGAGAGTCACCTGGTGTAATTTGATAATTGACTGTTACAAATCCGGGTATTTGAATGAGTTGACCAACCGCCAGTGTTTGAGTATTAACACTGCGATTCGAGTGAATAATTAATTGCAACGGAATCATAAATAATTGGCTGTAGTAATAGAGGGAATCACCACGTCTTACATGAACTTCCATGTACTTTCCTCCTCATCTTTGAAGACTTAAATATAAAAGTATATGTATGATAGAAAGGTATTATTAATGTAGTTCTGTTTTTTTCGTCTCCACAAAAGCTCCATTCTATACCGATTTGTTTGGTTTAGTAAGAATAAAACCCTCACTGTAGAGCAAATTAGACTCTAGGAGGTGATAATCAATGAGTAAAAATAATAATAAAACCATGAATGTCCGAACACATAATAGTTTCGAGCTATATAAAAATCCTACGAATAATCCTGACGAGGAATTTGGGGAAGAATTTGTGGAGATATCTAAAAACAAAGTGACCAAAGAATTGAATAAAAATAAACCTAAAAAAAGAGATTAGGTCGGTAAATGAAAGGTGAGTGTATAAATGCTCACCTTTTCCCAAAAAACATATAGATACATACTAGTTGAATAAATGCTCACTCCTATCTAAATAACCACTATTGTCATGATGTAGTAGGATAAGAGTTATAAAATAATTGTATAAAATCGTTGCTTAGGGTTCATTTTTATGAATATTATTATTTCTCTCTTTACCTTCATATGTAAAAATGGAATATTATAACTATGGATAGTTTACTTGAGGAGGAGAAGAATGTTCACTTTTAGAGTATTATTATATAATAGAGAACTTAATAAAGTTATAATTTCTAGACCTTCGTTGAGGTATTACATATGAAAGTTTTAGATGTCGATTTATTTCAAGATGGACTACAGCGAAATATAGCAATGCTAGAAAGGTTAAGAAACGAAACAGAAGTTATTCTTCGTTCGGTCGAAGGGCTTGTTCAAATGGATGAAATGCTGAAAGGGGAAGGAGGAAACGCGATTCGCTCTTTTTATGAAGAGTGTCACTTGCCATTCCTTCAATTTTTTCAATTGTTTTCCATGCAATTTAAACAAGTGCTTCACCAAATGGAAGCAGCCCTTTTTTCACTCGAACCTGATACAGCAGGTTACATACAAGAACAATTTCTGGAAGGTGAATTGGAACAGGGGCTTACGTTCATCGGTCGGCTGACAAATAGTTTGACGGATGAGACAAACAGTGTGATTGACGAAGTAAGTGACATTATTGGATTGCCGCATCTTGATGATAGTGGCGTGCAAGAAGGGGTCATTCATTCGAAAAAGAAACGTGATGATACGATTACACTGCTTTACGAATTTGATGCGAAACAGACGACTGCACTGAACCTGATTGAAATGGATATACATGCGATGGACCAATGGCTATCGGATATAGAAGGACTGTTAATAGGAGGATTGACGGATGTCAATTTCCAACAAAATGACTGGGCAGCTTTAACTTCCCAAAGCAGATTAAAGGTAGAACTTGATGCACGGCAAGCTAATCTACTAAAACTTTCACATGGGCTCACCTGGGAAAAGCTTCAGTCGATTTACCAAACATTGTTGAATTATGCGAAACCAATTACTTTTGGCTTTGGAGGTACCATTAGCAAACAAAGTCCTTTTGTCGGTTCTGATATGATCGCCCTTTCATGTCCAGTACCTGAAACAAATGACAATCAGCAAGAAGATGTAAATCCATTCATGAAATCGATGAATAGCTTTAAAGAAATGGGAAAAGATTTTTGGAATGGACTACAAACACGGGCTGATAAATCATTAGATTCGCCTTATGATTTTGTAAATTATATGACGCTTGGGGCTTCAGATGGAATTTGGTCAGGAGCCAAAGACAGAGCAGACAAAATGTTCGATTCGAAAACTAATTTTGCTAACTATGCTACTTTCGGTTTCAGCGGTATGGTTAAAGAAGCCGTTCTTCCAGAAGATTCTTTTTCAAAAGAACATTGGCAAAATAGCTTCGGCTTAGTCACAAGTATTTTTGGGGCTGGAAAATTGATAACATCTCCGACAAAACCTATTATAGGAATTCCGAAGGAAACGGAAATTGGAGTAAGTACTAGAGTTGGAAATGGGGTCAACGAAGTAGCAGAGAAAGTTGCTACTAATGGTACAATCGAAATCGTTAAGAGGACAGGTACCACTGTTTCAAAAAATGGAGCAATTAAAACTAGTGAATCGATACAAGTTGTTTTAAAAAAGAATGGATATACTACTGACGAATTTTTAAAATTATTGCATCCAGATAGGCTACTACTCGATGAGGAAGCTAGGAAAGTAAATTTGATAAGAGAACAGATAGGTATTCCGTCAAAAGATACTATGATGGCAAAGGTTATACCTCAAAGAGATATATATAATTATTTTTATAATGAAAAATATAATGGTGTTAGAGGATTCACTGCAGTAAAGGAACATTCGGAAAAACTAAAATCCTTAGAGAGTAATTTTGAAGGGGCTCGTTTGGATTATAATAATACAGCATTTAAAATAACAAATGGTGTTGATGGTATATCACAATCAATTGGAAGCCCCGATAGATTTTATGGAACAATTGAATACAAAATAAGTGAACCTAATCAATTATCAATACCTAGGTGGGATCCTCAACCTGATTCATATCCATATACTGGGAGAGGATTTACAGGCAGCAAAGAAATCGTTTTACCAGAATATTATCAAGAAGCAAGGAAATTTGTTGAAGGCGATATGTTTTATATTAGGGATAGTAAAGTAGGGGAGCCAGTATTGAAATTTATTTTTGATGGTGATACAAATACGTGGGTAGAAATCAATTAGGTGGTGTTACTATGGGGAAATATGCTAAACATAATAATAAAATTTATTCAGTAAATATTCGTAATGATAAGTATAGATTAAAGAGTAAAGAACAGGAAAATGGTTTTAAAGAATTAATTGATTTAGGTGGAAATGTTCATCATGATATCTTTATAAAAGAAGTAACATTAGATGAAATCGATTTTTTATTTGAGTTAAGACATAGGATAATATATAAAGGAAAGGAATATGAAGCCTTTTCAATAGGAGAACTAGTAATTGATGATGGAAAAATTACTTTGTTTAGTAGTGATTACAAAGATTATGAAAGTAATGGTTTTGAAAAAAAAGAGCAATTTGTTTTTACGAAAGAAGTCAGTATATATGAGATTGATGCATTAGTAGAAATTATGGAGCCAATATTGGAATTCTTCAATTTTCCAGAAGAAAGAAAAGTGATACCGAGTAATCAAGTTAAGGAGTACTTAGGTAATTTTAGTTAAAGAATAATATATCCAATTATATATGCACTAATTAGATAAAATAATAATTTTAGAACGAATGTTATCTATAAATAGTATACGTTAAAACCTTGAGCGATTAGAACGTTCAAGGTTTATTTTAACTTTTAGACTTGAAACATACCTTGATGAGAAAGAAACTATGGATTTTATATCATACAGCACAAAATTTGGTCAAAGTGCAGTTAAAAATTATAAGCCGTTTTATGAAAAATATCATCTGAAAAGTAAGCTGAGCATAAATATTTTTACAAGAAGATACAATGTACCTTGAGTGGCTAAAGCCTCTCAAGGTGTTTTAGTTATATGAGTATTTTTAAAGGGAATGAGATAGAACTATAGATTTATACTAATGCTGCTAATCTCCATCGATAAGCCTGTTTTTAATAACAATAAAGGAAAAAAACTATTTATGGTGAATTTATGCTTTGGTATAACTGAATATTCAAATAAAGGGAGGAAGATTTGTGAGGAAAAAATGGTCAGTGATGGTAATGGCGTGGATGTTGGTAATAAGCATGTTCAGTTTTCAACATGTAGCTCAAGCTGAGGAAGCAGTAAAAGTAACATTAAGCAATTCTATTACTAGGATTGTAGCAGAAAAATTAGCTGGAGCAGATGTAAGTATTACAGTAAGAGACCGACATTCGGGAGAAATGATTTATGACTATAATGGTCAAACAACCATAAAACCAGCATCTAATATGAAGCTATTAACTACAGCAGCAGCTTTAAATGTACTTGGCAAGGATTATCGATTTAATACAAGCCTCTATACTACCGGGAAACTATCGAATGGGGTTTTAAAAGGGGATGTCTATTTAAAAGGACAAGGTGATCCAACTCTATCTATCGAGGATCTACAACGATTCGCAGAAGAGTTGAAAGCAAAGGGAATTCAAAAAATTGATGGACGAATTGTTGGGGATGACAAATGGTTTGATAACGATTTATTAACGCCTGGTATTTGGGTTGGAGACGAATCTTATTATTACGCTGCTCCTATTTCAGCGTTAACTACTTCTCCAAACACAGACTACGATTCTGGAACTATTATCGTAGAAGCTATTGGTTCAGCAGTTGCAGAATCACCGTCCATTAAAGTAACACCTCAAATTGGTGATCTACAAATAGTAAATGAAGCACAAACAGTGGAAGCTGGAGAAACCAACACAATAACAATTGAAAGATTATATCAAACCAACAAAATTGTTATTAGTGGGAATCTTCCAATCGACAAAACGAAAAAAGAATGGGTGACTGTTCAGCATCCAACCACGCATACAATGACTATGTTCCAAGCAGTTTTAACAGAAGCTGGAATCGAATTTACAAAAGATAAAGTATTTCAAGCTGCAACACCAAAGAGTGCTCAACTAGTAGCAATGAAGCAATCAATGCCACTGGAGCAATTGTTAATCCCGTATATGAAACTAAGTAATAACGGTATTGCGGATATTTTAGTCAAAACAATGGGGAAAGTAAAAAATCAACATGGTAGTACAAAGGGTGGATTAAAGGTTTTAGAAGAATATGGTAACTCCATTAACTTAAATATGGCAGACTGGCATTTTAAAGATGGCTCTGGCATGTCTCATGAAAATAGTGTTTCGAGTTTTTTAGTCAGTGAATTGTTATTTAAAGTACAAGACGAAGATTGGTTTACTACCTATTTGAATAGCCTACCGGTAGCTGCAAATGCAGACCGAATGGTAGGAGGTACTTTAAGAACTCGATTAAAAGATCCGCTCACGGCAGGAAAAGTATTTGCAAAAACGGGCTCATTAACTGGTGTTAGTACACTAAGCGGTTACTTAGAAGCAAGTAGCGGGCAATCCTACATTTTTAGTGTATTAGTACAAAATAAATCGGGGGCATCCACAGTGATTGATGAAATCGTGAAAGTTATGGCGGAGGAATTGTAGGGATTTAGGGGTATGCTTTCTTGTTCATCATCCAATGAAAGAGCAACAAGCAAGAAACAAGAAATTATCATGGACTACTCATTATTAGAAAAAGCATGCTTGTAAATAGTAGTAACCCATCTGAGAAAAGATGAGTTATTTTTTGGGGGGCTCAAGAAATAATAGGTTCTATGGCTTGTCGATCAGTATAGGAATACTGTGTGTTAGTTATCGGCATCTCAATCCAAGTAAACTTGCTATTTTAAGAATTAGTTGCTTTCCATGACTGATTGATTGCCCTTAACCATTTACTGGATAATAATACAAGGAGATACTGCATAGTAAATAGTAGCCAGAATTCAAGCTTTTTCTAAAAGAATATCTGCTATATCGAAATTGTCTTGTTCAGCGGTCGTTTGTCGCACTCTACCGTTTATTGGTTAGATTATAGTACACACTTCATTCAACTTGTTACCGCACAGTATCTCTTGGTTAAATATAGTTTGTAACTAATTTGTAACTCCAATCGTTTACTATTGTTTAACCAAAATGAGAAGGGGTTGTTTAATTGTTACGACACAAACGTATTTGGTTAATTGTTTTCTGCCTAGTGTTGATAGGTTCTATGGTTGGTTTGCCTTCTATTACAAATGCCTCGGGAAGTTTCATCTCTGGATCCTATGGTGGGAAGAACTACAAGCTATATGTGCCGAGTCACTATGACTCTAGTAAAAACTATCCGCTATACGTTATGCTACATGGCTGTACACAAGATGCTACTCAGTTTTCAACAGGGACAAAAATGAATGCGCTTTCAGAAGAAAAAGGTTTTCTAGTGCTATATCCAGAACAAAGTGCTAGCTCTAACGCGAATAAATGTTGGAATTGGTTTGAAACAGGTCATCAATCTCGTGGAAGTGGAGAACCAAGCGTGATTGCTGGTATGGTGCAATCTATTAAAACGGATTATTCAATAAAGGATGATCAGGTGTACGTGGCAGGTCTATCGGCTGGTGCGGCAATGAGTGTTATTATGGGCGCGACATATCCAGATGTTTTTTCAGGTATAGGAGTTGGCGCAGGCTTAGAATATAAAGCGGCAACTAGTATGACGGAAGCTTTTACTGCAATGTCTAGTGGTGGGGCAAATCCGATTCAAAGAGGTAGAGATGCCTATAAGGCCATGGCTAGTAGAGCTAAACCATTAAAGATAATCGTTTTTCATGGAACTTCAGACTACACTGTGAATAAAGTAAATGGTGATCAAGTCATTTCCCAATGGGCTGTTACAAATAGCTTGGCGGCGACTGGAACAGAAGGATGGCTAGATGATCAAGCGGATAGCACGCAGAATTTACAAGTACCATCAGGAAAAAGTTATACGGTATATGATTATAAGGCACAAGATAATCAGGTTTGGATGAAAAAAGTAAACATCTTAAATATGGGACATGCTTGGTCTGGAGGAAATTCACAAGGAAGCTATACAGATCCACAAGGGCCAGATGCAAGTCGTATGATGTGGGAATTTTTTCAATCTGAAGTAGAACCTCCTGGAGATATACCAGTAACCACTGCAACTCCGGCTGGTGGAAGTTACAAAGATTCTGTTAGTGTGGAGCTTAAATCGAATAAAACAGGAACTACCTATTATACAACCGATGGATCTGAACCAACCATTCACTCAACAAACTATTCCCAACCGCTTACACTAACGGAAAATACAACGTTAAAATTCTTTAGTATAGATAACGATGGCAACGTCGAATCGGTCAAAACAGAAACCTATATTATCAAAACAGACGGTGATCCTACCGGTGAAACAATAATACCGTCCATTGGAAGTGAAGATGGGTTTGTAGGAAAATATACTGCAGATGGAAAGAGTAATGCGACAATTAAAGTTGGGGATAAAGGAATGTATAATACAGATACGTATAGAGGCATCTTATCCTTCGATACAAGTTCAATAACAGAACCTATAGAATCTGCAAAAATTCGTCTATACACTAAGGCAAAACAAGGAACAATTTCACTGCTCCACCTAGACATTAAAACTGGGGTATTCGGAAGTAATTCTACTATCGAACAAACAGATTACGCCAATCTAGCTACCCAATCTACTATCAATAGTTTCTCACCTGTTGAAGGTGAATATATGGAGATTGATATACCAGTAAACAGTTTGTCTAAGATTAACTTGAACGGGCCTACACAATTCCGTTTAAAGGCGGATACTACAGCAGGATTCAGCGCTAATTTCATCGAATTCTATGGCGGTGAATCTGACGATTATGTCCCAATATTAATTATTAATAATAGTAATTAAAATGTTTAGTAAAAACACGGAGGCAAAATATAGCCTTCGTGTTTTTTGCATACTTGAATTATCGATTCTGTTGATTATTTGGTTGTTTGTCGTTTCGTTTCGCTTGATTTAAATTATGTTCTTCTGCAAATTCTTCACGTGTATCTTTTCTTGAATTAGGTTCTTTCTTTTTAAAATTTGGTTTGTTTTTCTTTGCCATGGTATCGTCACCTCCTAAAACTTAATGTGCTCAGGAGAGATGGACTTATTCAACATCATTCGTTTTTGTTATTTTAAATGAAATCGAAAAGGGTTAAAGATACTATGATTTAGTTGCGAAGTGTAGCAGTAATTAAAAAACACAGTTATTTTGAAACAGAAATTCGCGTTGTTCCGTTTACCAAATTTATATATGAGCGTGGCAAGGAGTTGTTAAGACTTTCTTATACTTATGTGTAAAATTTCAGAAGACATTGTCCAAGATGTTGTTGCTCGAAGCAGTTGAAAAGCAAGCAGAGTTTCGTGGAGAGGCCATGTATCGTACTTATTTGTAGATCAATCGCAGTTATGATTTGCTAAGCTGGCATTAAAAAATAGGAGAAAGGCTGAGCGTATTTTAGAAGATAGTCAAGGTGTAGAATATTATCAACTAGGAATGAGCCCTCTGTGGAAGAACTTTATTGGAAAGGAATCCGAATCATCTTAAATAGACAAGTATTAATAAACCTTATAATAGTGTAGAATAATTTTAAATACAGGGACGATTTTTTCTGCTAGTAATACCGAGGGTACAACTTAGGAATGAAACTCCAAAAGTTGAATTTTGAGTATCTCAATTGAAAATTAAGTTATTATTGAAAGGAATTATATTATTTTATGAATAGATTAGAAAATGACAAGGAAGCTACAAATTCCATATCCAAGGTTTGGCTTGTGCTCCTATTAGGTTCACTCACTGCATTCGGGCCTTTATCGATGGATATGTATCTGCCGGCGCTACCGATTGTTGCTGTTGACTTAGAAACGACTACATCTCTGGCACAGTTAAGCATTACCGCTTGCTTGTTAGGACTTGCAGTTGGTCAGCTCATATTTGGACCGTTAAGTGATATTCGGGGAAGACGCAGACCGCTTGTATATACACTAATTGTTTACGTTATTGCCTCCGTATTATGTGCCCTTAGTACACATATTTGGGTATTTATTGTTTTGCGTTTTGTGCAAGGTGTAACGGGGGCGGCAGGAATCGTCATCGCCCGTGCGTCAGCTCGCGATTTGTATTCGGGTAAAGATTTAACGAAATTTATCGCATTGCTTGCACTTGTAAATGGAGCTGCACCAATTCTAGCACCAATCGCGGGTGGGGTGGTTTTAAACTTTACCTCATGGAATGCTGTGTTTATTATTTTGGGAATTATTGGGCTGGTTATGTTTTTAGGTGTACTCCTTTTTCTACCGGAGACATTACCTAGAGAAAAAAGGTCGGAAGGTAGTATGTTGGCGGTTGTTAAGACATTTCGAATTTTATTGAAGGATCGTCTCTTTATGGGGATTGCATGTACACAAGCACTTATTATGGCGAGTATGTTTGCGTATATCGCGGGATCTCCGTTTGTCTTGCAAAACATCTACAATGTAACTCCGCAACAATTTTCTATGTTGTTTGCATTGAACGGAATTGGAATTATTATCGCAGCGCAAGTAACAGGAAGACTATCAAGTACCATTGGGGAAGTGAGATTACTTTTCAGTGGCGTCCTTTTATCATTTATAGGCAGTCTTTTGCTTTTGGTAGTGATTATTTATAAATTGCCTTTGTTCTTCATGTCTCTTGCATTATTCTTAGTCGTATCCAGTGTGGGGATGGTTTCAACTTCCGCGTTTTCATTAGGGATGCAAAGACAAGGTAAATCGGCAGGTAGTGCTTCGGCATTCCTTGGTTTACTTCCTTTCATCGGTGGAGCGACTGTTTCTCCGCTCGTTGGAATAGCAGGTGATCAAACGGCTTGGCCGATGGGTATTATTATTGTTTGTTGTAGTGGTTTTGCGTTGGTGATTTTTATGTTGGTTGTGAGAAAAGAGAAATAAATGTGAAAAGAACATCTTACTAAAAAGCCGACAAGTTAGCTTTTCAGTAGGATTTTGTGCTGATTAATGAATAATATAATAGTATTATTTTTTAATTGTGTTAACCTATTAACTGTTGAAGAATATTCCGAAATAAACGTTTTCTTAGAAATGGAGATTATGATAATGGTTACCACAGAGTTTCGTATGGAAAAAGATTTTTTAGGGGAAAAAGAGATTCCGAAAGATGCTTATTATGGCGTTCAAACTATGAGAGCAGTAGAAAACTTTCCGATTACGGGATATCGAATTCACCCAGAACTTATAAAATCTTTAGGTATTGTGAAAAAAGCTGCAGCATTAGCAAATATGGAAGTTGGTATGTTGGAGAAGGAAATTGGACAATCGATTATTCAAGCGTGTGATGAAGTCATTGCTGGAAAATGGAATGGCCAATTTATAGTCGATCCTATTCAAGGTGGCGCAGGTACATCTATTAATATGAATGCAAACGAAGTCATAGCAAATCGTGCGCTTGAGTTAATGGGAGAAGAAAAAGGGAATTATACACTCATTAGCCCAAATAGTCATATTAATATGTCTCAATCTACAAATGATGCCTTTCCAACGGCAACACATATTGCAGTGTTGTGCTTAATGGATCAATTACTCGAAGCTACTAAGACAATGCAAAAAGCATTTGTTTCCAAAGCGCAAGAATTTGAAGGTATTATTAAAATGGGGCGTACTCATCTTCAAGATGCCGTGCCAATCTTACTGAGTCAAGAATTTGAATCATATAGTCGAGTTATTTCACGTGACGTTGATCGTATTTCACTTTCCAGACAACACTTATATGACATCAATATGGGTGCAACTGCCGTTGGAACAGGATTAAATGCGGACCCCTTATATATCGAATTAGTCGTACGAAATCTTAGTGAATTAAGTGGCTTACCATTAAAATGCGCCGAACATTTAGTGGATGCTACTCAAAATACAGATTGTTATACGGAAGTATCGGCAAATTTAAAAGTTTGTATGATTAATATGTCAAAAATCGCAAATGACTTGCGCTTAATGGCTTCTGGACCACGTGATGGTTTATTTGAAATCCAATTACCTGCTCGTCAACCAGGATCATCGATCATGCCTGGAAAAGTAAATCCGGTAATGGCGGAAGTCGTGAACCAAGTAGCTTTCCAAGTTATGGGGAATGATTTAACTATTTCGGCAGCTTCTGAAGCTGGTCAATTTGAACTAAATGTCATGGAACCGGTTTTATTTTATAATTTAATCCAATCTATTTCGATCATGAATAATGTATTTACAACATTTACTGAAAAATGTTTAGTAGGCATTACGGCAAATAAAGAACGATTAAGAGAATACGTTGAAAAAAGTGTAGGAATTATCACTGCAGTAAATCCACATATCGGATACGAACTTGCAGCTCAAATTGCAAAAGAAGCCATTGCTACAGGTGCTTCTGTACGTGAACTTTGTTTACAATCCGGCGTTTTAACAGCAGAACAATTAGATATAATATTAGATCCATTTGAAATGACCCATCCTGGTATCGCCGGTGGTAGAGCTCTTGTAAAGAGTTGAATATAAAAATCCTATTCAATCATTTTTCTTGAATAGGATTTTTATATTTGTTTATATTAAGCAACTCGGTATAGAAATGGTTGTGCTTACATTATTCCTTCTTTTACAGCAAGGTCATTAATTCATCAGTTCAACTGCCTCTTCTTCGGTATCTACTTCTAAAATAACGACATTGTTAAGATGATGACTAGCCTCTGGATCTAAAGTTTACTTCTATTATATATATCCTGTTTAATAATTAAGTAATTCTTTATCTCGAAATTTAAATAAAATAGATTTGCTCTGATTTCAAATTCTTCCCTTGTCTTCGGTAATTCTGTTTCACGAATTGATTCTTCGTATTCCTCTAATAGCTCTAATGCAATGGTGGTATCTCCTGAATCCACATGTTCACTGATGTACTGAAAGATATTCGCAAGCATTCCTTTTTGTTTGACATCTAATTCTGATGAAGAAACTATGCTTAGGGTGTCGACCATCTGTTTTAGGATTTCCAGTTGATCCTCTCGCATTTCGAGATAGTAATAATCTTTGTTTTCTTTTCTTAACAGATGATTTTCTACATCTTGAATAGTAATATTTTTAGCTTGATTAAGAATATTTTCTACTTCGACTAACTCTTTTCTGTCCCACTTTTGATCATTATCTTTTAAAAGAATAGAGAATTGGTACAAAATAACGCTGAATCTATTTTCGATTTCCGTTTTATATTTTTCAATTTCTTTCTTAAAGCTTGGCATAATACTGTTTACAAGTACGGCGATTCCTATACCGATGAAAATTATATAGAGTTCATTCAATAAGTTCTCTAGGTTGGCTTCCCTTACTGTATAAATATGTAAAATGATAACTATGCTTGTAACTAAACCTTCCTGAATACGTACCTTCATAAGAATTGGGACAAACAATAGGATAAATAGAGTTAAGACAATGGGGTGATATCCTAATACTTCAAAAAATATGGAACCAAGAATTAACGATAACAAAGATGCGAAAAACTTTTTCTGGATAGAATGTAATGTCTTTCTCTTTGTCTTCTCAATACCCATGATAACGATTATGGCGGCAAATGATCCAAACTCCAAGTCGAATAAACTCGTAAGCCAAATTGCTAACCCTGCTCCTATTGCCGTTTTAATTGTCCGATAACCCATTCCTATCATATGCATCATCCTATTTTTTCTATATTTTATTATTACCAGTAGATATTAATTCTAACAGAAATTCATGGGAAGTTGGAAGTAATGGGTCAGTAGTAAAAATGCTCCTCTTTTTACCTTCGTCAGCTTCTCCATTGATAAAACGAATAAGACTCCGCGATTCTCTTAATAAGAAAATGTAAGATATGATTTTGGAGGACATTTCGGAAAATATAGATTATAAATTCTGTCCAAATTTAATGTTATATTAATGAGAAAGTATTTTATATGATAGAGGAGCGGTTATGAAAAAGAAATGGATTCTACGCTGGTCTTTTTTTATTTTTGGATTAATGGTGTTAGCATTTGGGATTTCTTTAACAATTGAAGGAAAGCATTTAGGTATTGGACCATGGGATGTTTTTCATTATGGTTTATTCACTAAATTTGGCTTTACTATTGGAACTTGGTCGATAATAAGTGGATTTTTACTTTTGCTCATCAGTTCACTGTTCAATAAGGCATGGCCAAAAGTAGGAGCTTTTTTGAATATGTTGTTATTAGGATTATTTATTGATTTTTTCAATTCAATTTTACCTAGCACTGATAGTTTAGCGGAAGCAACGATTGCCTTTATCATAGGTGTAGTTTTTATTGGGTACGGAATTGGATTATATGTTTCCGCTGATTTTGGAGCAGGTCCTAGAGATAGCTTTATGTTTTTAATCATTGAAAGAACGGGTTGGAGTATTCCGTTTGTTAGAAATGGAATAGAAGTACTCGTTTTTCTTCTTGGTTGGATGTTAGGGGGGCCTGTTGGAATTGGAACTGTGTTTATTGCGTTTGGATTAGGGCCAATTTTAGGATTTTCTATTCCTCAATGTAAGAAACTGATGGCATATTTTCTTGGTCAAAAGGATCGCCTGTTAACGCATATGTAGACAACTAAAAATAAATAAAATTGATGTATAGGGATCCCATCATGGGGTCCCTTTCATTTTCACATAAGTCAAATGTGTATGATAGGTGTTATACAAAGAGTGTCAAGCGCCATTAAAGGTGCCTGACACTCTTTTGTTTAATCCGGGAGTAATTGGGTATTTACCATATATAAGTTAGCTATTTAGTTAGCAATAGTATTGTAGAAATATATAAGAGTGAAAGGGATTGATAGCCAACATGTGGTTAAATAAAAAGTTAATATTGTTTTTTAGTTTGATCGCGGTCTGCTTTTTATCTGCTTGTGCGGAGAAGGAAGAGCTTGCCGATGGATCAAAACTGATACATAATGATCAATTTGTTTTTGCTGCTTCTGGTGAGTTTAAGCCATTTAGTTATATGAATGATGATCTCACCATGTCAGGCTTTGATGTGGAAGTTGGCGAAGCCATTGCAAAAGAAATGGGTCTTAAGCCGGTTCAGAAGCGAATTAAATTTAAAGGGATTGTAGAAGGGGTAAAAACAGGACGTGCGGATGCGGCTGTTGCTAGCCACACGATTAATCCACAGCGGAGCAAACATGTTTCCTTCACTACCCCTTATTATTATTCGGGGCCACAAATTTTCACCAGACCGGATAGTGATATTAAGACTGTAGAAGATTTAGCAGGAAAAGAAGTAGCTGTAGCAAAAGGTTCGACTTATGCCGATACTGCGGCTAAATATACAGACGATATAAAAACATATGACAGTGATATTACAGCTTTACAAGCGTTAAACACCGGACGTCATGATGCAGTAATCACAGATTTTGTTACCGGTAAAAATGCTGCAAAGGAAGGGTTTAAGATTAAAGGACAGCAGTTAATTGAGCGTAGTGAACAAGCGATCGTGCTGCCCCAGGATAACCCAAAACTATTGAAGCGAATAAACGAAACGCTGGAGAAACTACGGGAAAATGGGACACTAACTAAGATTAGCATCAAATATTTTGGTGAGGACATTACCAAAAAACCGGAATAAGCCATCACTATGGAAAGAAAGGAAGTAGCTACATTGCCAAGTTTTTCTCATTTTATACAAACACTCATAGAAACAAAAAGTGTATTCCTAAAAGCCATGCTTCTAACAATAGAGCTGACTGTAGTTTCTATCTTAATCGGGATAGTTATTGGACTTTTCTTTGCTTTATTAAAGATTTCTAAAATAAAAGTATTAGAATTCATTTCAGATGCATATGTCTATTTAGTCCGTGGGACACCTCTGATTGTTCAAATATTTATCCTCTACTTCGGAATTAGCGGGATTTTCCTTCTTCCTGATTTCTGGGCCGCATCCTTAGCCTTGGCGTTACATAATGGAGCATATATTTCGGAAATCCTTCGAGGGTCAATACAGGCAGTCGATAAAGGTCAGATGGAGGCAGGCCGCTCTTTAGGGATGACAAAAGTACTCACATTAAGAAGAGTTATTCTACCGCAGGCATTCCGCCGAGCGCTACCGCCTTTAGGCAACCAATTTATCATTGGGTTAAAAGATTCTTCGTTAGCTGCATTTATCTCCATGAATGAGCTATTCAATGTTGCGACAACACTAGGGTCCAATAATTTTGACGAAATGACTTATTTACTCATTGTAGCAATCTACTATTTAGTACTAGTGGCGTTGTTGACGTTCGTAGTGAACCGATTTGAATCGAAATT
Source organism: Psychrobacillus lasiicapitis (assembly GCF_006861795.1). GTDB lineage: Bacteria > Bacillota > Bacilli > Bacillales_A > Planococcaceae > Psychrobacillus > Psychrobacillus lasiicapitis. The sequence continues at coordinate 337,185 of NZ_VDGH01000002.1, forward strand.
AGCAGTAAGTGACAGATAGGAGATGAAATTCATTGGACACAAAAGAAATGATTAAAATAAATCAATTGAATAAATCATTTGGAGACTTGCATGTATTAAAAGGGATCGATATGACCGTTTACGAGAGCGATGTTGTCTGTTTAATAGGAGCAAGCGGCTCGGGGAAAAGTACGCTCCTTCGCTGTTTGAATTTTTTAGAAAAAAAGGATAACGGCAATATTATCATTAAAGGAAAAGAAGTTGACCCAAATACCGATAACCTCAATAAAATTAGAGAAAAGGTAGGGATGGTGTTTCAGCACTTCAACTTATTCCCACACAAAACTGTTTTAGAAAATATTATTGAAGCACCAATCATGGTAAAGGGTGTTGATAAAGAGGAGGCTATCTCAAAAGCAAAACAATTACTGAGTAAAGTAGGCTTGGAGGATAAGTTAGATGTCTATCCGAACAAACTATCAGGCGGGCAAAAGCAACGGGTGGCGATTGCTAGAGCACTTGCGATGGAACCAGAAATTATGCTTTTTGATGAACCAACATCGGCACTCGATCCCGAGCTTGTGGGAGAGGTTTTAGCAACCATGAAAGAATTGGCTGAAGAAGGAATGACAATGGTTGTTGTTACCCATGAAATGGATTTTGCGAAAGAAGTAGCGGATTGGATCGTGTATATGCACGATGGAAAAATTGTCGAACGAGGCAATCCTGAGCAATTTTTCAGTAATCCGAAAGAAGAGCGAACACAGGAGTTTTTAAAGACTACCATTTTAAAATAAATATACGAGGTCCTGTCTTTTGCTAATCAAGGCAGGACCTCGTTTTTTGATTGTGTCTGGGATATACCCCTGTGTTGGGAATAAATGGTATACTGCTCTGAATTGTTTTAAGTTGTGTCTAACACAGGGAAGCTTTTTGTATAGGAAGGATGAAAAGTTTTCTTACAAAAGTGAGAATCCTTAGGTCAATATTTTTTATATCCACTAAGTCCACTCCACGCGCACCTATTAAGGCAAGCCTAATTGTTAGCACACGTATCACACCTTCTAAATATTATAAGTGTTAATTGGAAAAACCGAATTATATTAGTAGTGGGGAACCGTATCATAGGTAAATGAGGTTTTACTACTAGAAAAGGAAAAAAGCGAATGTCCCTAAAGGATCTCATTAATTGAGTTTTAGGGACAGTTTTGTTTGAATACTTAAATACAAGTTTTACAATTGGAAACTTTGACATGTAGATTAGATTTACTTATTCTAATCCCGATAAAAAAGCTGCTGCAAGCATGATCTTTTTCCCCGCTTCTCTATAGCTTTTAATGAATAGGTAATTTTTCAGGATTCATTGTTATATACATCTCGACTATTTTCTCATTACTAATATAAAAACTAAGGATACTTTGAATCTTACCATTCATGTATATCACTAATGCTGGTTGACAATTGACATTTTTAATTTCAAAATAAAAGTCTTCAGGCGCCTTTTTTATGACTCCATATAATAAGGATAAAACATTAGAGAAGGATACGATTGGACGTATAGCAGCCGTTACTTTTCCGCCACCATCAGAAAATAGTGTGACATTTTCTGATATAAGCTCTAATAAGGCATCCATATTTTGCTTTTGAAATGCTTCTATAAAGCGATTAATTATTAGCGTATTCTTCTCATAGTTTAAGCTTTCGCCTTCTACACGTGAGATCTTTTGCTTAGCCCTGCTAAAAATTTTTCTACAGTTTTCTTCTTTCTTTTCTATTATGTTAGCAATCTCTGAGTATGGGAAATCAAATACCTCTCTTAAAAGGAGAATTGCTCGTTCATCTGCTCCCAAATGCTCCATCATTCGTAAATAGGCAATACTTAATCCTTCTTTTTCTATAAGCGTTTCAGATGGATCAAAGGTCTGTAATTTTTCTAGTAATAAAGGTTCAGGATTCCATTGTCCCACATATTGTTCTCGTCTGTACCGTGTAGACTTTAATACATCAAGACAGAGGTTTGTCATTATTTTACAGAGATATGCTTTCTTAAATTTTATATTTTCTTCACTTGATTGGTAAGCTCTTAGAAAAGTTTCTTGGACAATATCTTCTGCTTCTACTACTGAACCTAGCATCCGATAACCAATTGAAAATAACAATGGTTTAAAAAGATGGTAATCTTCTTTCGTAACTTTCACTATTTTTCTCCTTCTCGTTTAAAATGATTTCTTCAGCTGCTTGTTTACCACTGCTGACTGCTCCATCTGCCAAAATGGAGTTGGGGGAAGCCCAGTCTCCTGCTATATATAATCCCGGAATTTCTGTTTTAGAACGCTGTAGCTTTTGCTCATCTCCTATTAGGGGTAAGCGCTGGTTCACCGTAATGTTAGGAATAAATCGTTTTGTAATCACATATTGCTGCCAACCTGGCTGTAGTCTATCTAAGAATTGTTCAAGCTCGTTTTTAATACTTGTTCTATCAATGTGATCATCTGGGTGATGATATTTAAATACATGAAGAACTGTACTCTCTGTGTCATCAGAAAGGCGGGCATAATTTGAATGTACCGAATAGTATAGGGGATCTGTGATGCCCATGGCGAATAATCGCCTTGGGTTAGGAAGCTGTGTTAAAGCCAAATCTAACGTTGCCCCTCTTACAGCTGTTATCTGGTTAAAAAAGCTATTTTGATAAAGATTAACCTTTTTGTTTAACATTTCATTAAGTTCATGAGGGCCAGTTGTACAAATTACATACTTCGCGTAAATTTCTTTGTTATTAGACAGAATTAATTTAAATTGATCCTGTTGAACGGGATCAATCTGTTTAACAAAAGTATGTGATTGAACCTGAACACCCGAGATGATTGCTTTATTGTGAAGTTGGTCAATAATAGTTTGCCAGCCACCATCTAGATAAAGAACGCCTCCCATAGCACTTTTTATATTCGATACTACTATTTTGGCGCTCGCCATTTCAGGTGCATGACAATATGTTGCAAGTCTGCCAAGTACATATAGTAATGATTTAACTTTTTCAGAATTGCCTACTTGCATAACCCATTGTTGGAATGTTTGCTCTGCCAAATTTTCAGGATTTATACTCATTATTTTTAACAAAACCGCAATCCACTCCATACGTTCTTTCCCATTCAAAAGGCTTGTTGTAAATAGTTCCAAAAGAGAAAGAGGGGCAGCATATTCGTTATCGTTTTCAATTAATATACCGCCTAATTTGGGTGATTTTCCACTAAGACTAATACCTAATTCATTGAGAATAGACTTTGCTTTTCCTTTTTTATAAAGAGCATGCGGGCCTAGATTCAAATACTGTTGGTTGACCTTGTTTGTTCTAGCCCTGCCGCCAATACTTTTTCCTTTTTCTACTAGTAATATAGATAAATTTGCTTTAGTTAAATAATTAACTGCAACATAACCTGCTAATCCACCACCAACTATAACAATATCCCATTTTTGAGTCATAAGATAACCTCCTAAAAGTTATTTCATTACTCAAGACGACAAAGGGTAAATAGATGTGACATCTTTAAAAAAAATTTAGGAACTTGTTCATAAATGAGCTTAAGGAACTTTTAATAATCATACATGGAAAAACAGGCTCATTCGCATGAGCGACCTATTTGATTTGTATTTCTACTAAAGTATCTGTTATATCTTTAAAGAATGTTCTTGCGATCATAGTTGAAAAATAAAACAAAAAGGTTATCAAAGCGACTAACAAAGCCGCTCTGATAACCTTTTCTCATTTCTTCATCTGCCGAATCTTCTCTTCATCCGGCGTAACAAACAAAGTAGTCTGCTCAAAATAAATTACAAACCCCGGTTTAGCCCCACTAGGCTTCTTCACTTGTTTGATCACTGTATAATCGACTGGTACAGAAGCGGAATCCCGAGCTTTACTAAAATAAGCGGCAAGATTCGCTGCTTCAAGCAAAGCTACTTCCGAAGGATCATCGGAATGTATAACGACATGGGATCCTGGGATATCCTTAGTGTGGAGCCATGTATCTGATTTCTTGGCTAGCTTGAATGTCACGAAATCATTTTGTTTATTGTTTTTACCAACAGAAATTTCGGTGCCATCTGAGGCGATGAATTTTTCTGGTGTTGGCTTCAGTAGTTTTTTCTTCTTTTTGGATGCTCTTGCTTTTAGTAAGCCTTGTTCCATTAGTTCTTCTCGAATTTCTTCGATGTCGGTTGGAGATGCTTGCATCACTTGTTGTAGTAGTAATTCGAAATAGGCGATATCGTCTTTTGTTATTTCAAATTGCTGTTCGATTTTTTGTAAGGCTGTTTTTGCTTTTGTGTAGCGATTGTAATAACTTTGGGCATTTTGGGTTGGTGTTTTTCGTGTATCCAATGGAATGATGACTGTTTTTTGATCTTCATCGTAGTAGTTGACGAGCTCTACTTCTTTTAACCCTTTTTCCAATGCGTATGCATTTGCCATTAGTAGCTCTCCGTACAATTGGAATGTATCTAGTTTTTCGGCTTGTTCAAAATCTTTTTGGAGTTTTTTCATTTTCAGCTTCAATTTATTTAATTCGTTTTGAAGCCATCTTTCTAAATCTCCAGCTTGTTGTTTTACACGGTCGCGCTCCGCTTTTGCGAAATATACTCGGTCCAGTAAATCTCCTAGTGTTTTTTCGCGAAATTTGTCGCCATCTAGATGAGTTAATTCGTTTGGTGAATAATACGTTTTTCCGCCAGATTCGACAATTTGTATTGCTGCTCCACCTTGCTCAAATTCTTTCATATATTCCTTATAAATTTCGACACGGTTCGCACCGTTTTGGAATCGATGTAGTAATTCTTTTGCATGCAGGGGAGAGAATCCAGAAATTTGCTCTACAATTTCTTTTGATTCATTGGCTGATTGAATAACATTCAGTAGTGCCTCTGAATATTCTAAAGGATGGTGCTTATTTTGGGCAGGTGGTGCAATGTAAGGTTGCCCAGGTAAAATCGTTCGGTAACTATTCATGGAAGGAGATAGATGCTTAATACTTTCCAAGATCAGATTGCGCGTTGGATCTATTAATAGTAGGTTACTGTGACGACCCATTACTTCCATATGAATTTCTCGTGTAATGTCGTCTCCGATTTCATTTTTACTTTGAATTTTGATAATGATAATTCGGTCTGTTTCATGCTGTTTAACAGACTGAATGATACCACCTTCTAAATGCTTGCGTAATACCATGCAAAATAGCGGTGGTTGTGCTGGGTTATCGATTGTTTCATTTGTAATTTGTACACGAGAATAAGAAGGGTGTACAGAAAACAATAATTTAAAGTTTTGTCCTTGTGCTCGGATGTGCATTAAAATTTCTTGCGCATTAGGTTGATGTATTTTAGAAATACGTCCTGTCACTAATTGCTGCAGTTCTGTTGTCATTGCTATAGTAAATAAACCATCAAAAGCCATAATTATATCCTCTTTCAAATCTTTATCGTCGAACTAGCCAATTGCCAAACCTTCGGCAATAACGCTTTTCTAATATGATATCATTTTAATGGAAACTTGTGTTATAATCAGTTAAGTATATATTGCAACAACGAAACGGAGTAAGCATATATTTGAAGGAGACGTTATGCGAAGAGAAAAAGGTATATTAATCGTTTTATCAGGTCCGTCCGGAGTTGGTAAAGGGACAGTGAGAAAAGAACTGTTTTCCGAGCCTGGCACAAATTACGAATATTCCATTTCTATGACTACGAGACTTCCAAGAGAGGGAGAAGTAGATGGAGTGGATTATTTCTTTAAACAGAAAGAAGAATTTGAACAGTTGATCGGACAAGGGAAGTTATTAGAGTATGCCTCTTATGTCGGCAATTATTATGGTACTCCCATTGATTATGTAAATGAAACGCTCGATTCTGGGCGCGATGTATTTTTAGAAATCGAAGTACAAGGAGCAGCACTTGTACGAGAAAAAGCACCAGACGCACTTTTTATATTCCTAGCGCCTCCTAGCTTGTCTGAGTTAGAGCAACGACTAATAGGCAGAGGAACAGAAACCGAAGATGTGATCAATTCAAGAATCCAAGCTGCGAGACAAGAGCTTGAAATGATGCATTTATACGATTATGTCGTGGAAAATGATGAAGTTGCAAGAGCTTGTGCAAAAATTAATGCCATCGTTGCTGCAGAACACTGTAGACGTGAACGTGTGGAAAAAAGATATTTAGCAATGTTGGAAGGGGAATTTTAAATGTTATATCCATCAGTAGACCAATTAAAAAATCAAATCGATTCTAAATACTCATTAGTGAGTGTGGCTTCTAAAAGAGCACGACAGTTACAAGAAGAAGGCGGCGAGCGTTTAACTTCATACGTATCTGCGAAACAAGTTGGGAAAGCGTTAGAGGAAGTAGCAGCAGGCGAACTGGCAATTGAGTCATCTAACGAAAATGTAATTTACGAAGACGAAGTGTAATAAGAGATGTATGAAACACCTCCCAAAGAATTTAATCTTTGGGAGGTTGTTATTTAGAGGGGAGAAATTAAGATGTTAACTTCTAAAAAAATAGTCGTTTGTGTTACTGGTGGAATTGCGGTATATAAAGCGGTTGCACTTGTAAGCAAGCTTTCTCAGGCTGGTGCCAATGTTAAAGTAATCATGACGAAATCGGCGATGGAATTTGTACAACCTCTAGCTTTTCAAGCGATGTCTAGAAATGATGTGTATTTTGATACATTCGATGAAAAAGATTCTAGTGTGATTGCGCATATAGATTTAGCAGATTGGGCAGATTTGGTTATTGTGGCACCTGCAACTGCGAATGTAATCGGTAAGCTTGCGAATGGAATTGCAGATGATATGGTGACGACAACATTACTTGCGACTACTGCAAAGGTTTGGATTGCACCGGCGATGAATGTACATATGTATGAAAATGCAGCGGTTATACGAAATATCGACCAACTTTCAAAAGACGGATATTCATTCGTAGAGCCTTCTGAAGGTTTTTTAGCATGTGGTTATGTTGGAAAAGGCCGACTAGAGGAACCAGAAAAAATTGTGCAACTTGTGGAAGACTACTTCTCGCCGAAGGATTTACCGCTTAAAGGAAAGAAAGTCGTCGTAACTGCTGGTCCTACGAGAGAAAGAATAGACCCTGTTCGCTTTTTGACGAACTTTTCTAGTGGGAAAATGGGCTATGCGATGGCAGAAGCTGCGTCTGATTTAGGTGCAGCAACGATTCTGATCTCTGGTCCTGTAAGTATTAATCCACCGTCCAATGTCAAACTTATTTCGGTAGAAAGTGCCAAAGAGATGTATGAAGCGGTTGTAGAGCAATTTGATAACGCTTCGATCGTTATTAAAACAGCAGCAGTTGCGGATTATAAACCGAAAGAAGTACATGACCGGAAGATGAAAAAGCAACCGGGGGAAGCGACGATTGTTTTAGAGCGAACAACGGATATTCTGGCAGCGCTTGGTGAAAGAAAAACAACTCAGTTATTAATAGGGTTTGCTGCAGAAACGAATGACGTCACCCATTATGCAAAAGGGAAGCTGGAAAAGAAAAATGCGGATTATATTGTCGCAAATGACGTTACAGAGGCAGGCTCAGGATTTGGTACGGATACGAATTCCGTTACATTAGTCGGGAAAAATGATGTGGAAATACATTTTGCTCATTTGCCTAAAAAAGAACTTGCTATTCAATTACTACAAACGATTATGAAATTAGAAACAGCTGAGTCAAAATGATTGTAGAAGTAATTGTCGATGTTTCTGCCTATCCAATTGATCGCCCCTTTGACTACGTTGTGCCCGAAGAATTAGAGACCCTTGTTGAACGAGGAAGCCGAGTGCATGTTCCTTTTGGTCCTCGAAAAGTGCAAGGATTTATAACGAATATAAAAGAACAAACGGATTTGGATATATCGAAGTTAAAAGCCATTCATTCTATTATTGATGTTGAGCCTGTAATGACGGAAGAGCTGTTGCAGTTATCTAAATGGCTGACAAATAAAACACTTTGCTATGAAATCGATGCCTTGCAGGTTATGCTTCCAGCGGCATTGCGTGCCACTTATAAGAAAAATATAAAGTTAGTCGATTCCTCTGCATTAGATGCTGATTTTTTAGCGCTCTTTGGCAAAAAAGAAGTTGTTTCTTATGAAGCTATTGAAAAAGCTGGCTTACTACGTGCAATGAAAAAGTACTTGTCAGATGGAGCTGTTCAATTAGAAACGGTTATTAAACAGCATGCCAAGGCAAAAACGATTGCGAAGTACAAAGTAACTGCAGATAAAGAATTTATCGTGGAGCAGTTAAACAGCTTAACCAAACAAGCAGTGAAGCAAAAAGAATTGATCGAATGGCTCTTAAAGCAAGAACAAACCTCTTTTACAATGAAACAATTGACTGAACTAGCAAATGCCACAAATAGTACGGTAAAAGCTATACTCGAAAAAGGCATTTTAGAAAAAGAAACGGAAGAAGTCTACCGTGAGATTACTTCCTTAGACTATCAGGATATAGACAAGCGATTTGAGCTAACAGATGAACAGACAGAAGCGCTAACAAAGATAAATCATGCACAGGAGTATGCCGAAAACACCACATTTCTTTTACATGGTATTACCGGTAGTGGAAAAACAGAAATCTATCTAAACGCCATCGAGCATTCTATTGTAAATGGAAAGCAAGCAATTATGCTTGTACCCGAAATTTCGTTGACACCTCAAATGACACGACGTTTCAAGCTGCGTTTTGGTGACCAGGTTGCAGTGATGCATAGCGGTTTATCTATCGGTGAAAAATACGATGAATGGCGGAAAATTTGGCGTGGAGAAGTAAAAGTGGTGGTCGGTGCTAGATCTGCTATTTTTGCTCCGTTCAAAGATCTAGGTATCATTATTTTAGATGAGGAACATGAGTCGACTTATAAACAGGACGACAATCCAAGATACCATGCAAGAGATGTAGCGATTTGGCGAGGGGAATATCACCAATGCCCGGTTATTTTAGGAAGTGCTACACCTTCTCTTGAATCTTACGCACGGGCATCTAAAGGAGTTTATTCTTTACTAAAATTGAAAATGCGTGCAAAAGAACAAGCGCTACCAACTGTTAATGTAGTCGATATGCGAGCAGAGCTGAAAAACGGCAATCGATCTATGTTCAGCGTGGACCTTGCAGATGCTGTAAGAGACAAGCTAGAGAAAAAAGAACAAATCGTGCTGTTTTTAAATAAACGAGGGTTTTCTTCCTTCGTCTTATGTCGAGACTGTGGAACGGTAGTGGAGTGTAAACAATGTGATATTTCCTTAACTTATCACCGCGCCGGTGAACAACTAAAATGCCATTATTGTGGACATGAAGAGCCGGTTCCAACTAAGTGTCCAGAATGTAATAGTGAGCATATCCGTTTCTTTGGCACTGGTACGCAAAAAGTGGAAGAAGAAATTGCGAAATTATTTCCGTATGCAAGAGTACTGCGAATGGATGTGGACACGACCAGAGCTAAAGGAGCGCATGAGCGAATTTTGAAGCAATTCGGGGACGGTGAAGCTGATATATTACTTGGCACACAAATGATTGCCAAGGGACTCGATTTCCCGAATATCACACTAGTAGGTGTGTTAAATGCTGATACGACTCTCCATCTAGCAGATTTCCGAGCAGCGGAAAAAACGTTTCAATTGATGACCCAAGTTAGCGGAAGAGCTGGAAGACATGATAAAGAAGGACAAGTATATATACAAACGTATACGCCAGAGCATTATGCGATTGAATTATCTAAATCTCAACTTTATGAACCTTTTTATCATACGGAAATGCTCACGCGTAAACAGTATGGGTATCCACCTTTCTACTATTTAACATTAGTGCAAGTAACACATGAGAATGTCCTGCTTGCTTCTGAATATGCAAAGCTTGCGACGGATTGGCTAAGAGCAAATTTATCGTCCACGACAATGGTCGTTGGACCTACCGCAAGTGCGATTAGTAAAATACAAAATAGATATCGTTACCAATGTTTGATAAAATACAAAAAAGAACCATTATTAATCGAAAAACTACAGCAATTAATAAAAATGTACCGTACGGATTGGATAAAAAAAGGCGTTATTTTGACGATTGATTTAGACCCTTCCACTATTATTTAATTTTACTTTCGCAAACAAAACGCTGAATAAAGGAATTCTGGCTAAGAACGCCGCGTCCTGCGGCAACGCCTGAGTGACCTACATCCTGTAGGCATAATGCCTCCGGCGGATGTCACAAATTTTGAAAGGAGTTAATTGAGCCCAAAGCACAATTCAAAATTTGGACGCAATTACGCCGAGGCGAAATTGATTAAGTTTGAAATGAGGAAATGACATGGCAATTTTACCAATAGTTACACACCCAAATGAAATACTGACGACGAAATGTCGCGAAGTAGAGGTTTTTGACGCAAAGTTAGCGACATTATTAGATGATATGTATGACACGATGATTGCTTCTGACGGAATAGGAATCGCAGCCCCACAAGTTGGAGAGACGATTCAAGTAGCAATTGTTGACCTTGGGGAAGGGCAAGAAGTAATCGAAATGATTAACCCGGAAGTCGTAGAAGTAGGTGGATCTGAAATAGAAGTGGAAGGTTGTTTAAGTTTTCCTGATCTTTATGGGGAGGTAGAACGTCCTTTTTATGTAAAAGTGGAAGCGCAAGATCGAGATGGTGCTTTGTATGAACTAGAGGCAGAGGACTATGAAGCACGAGCTATTTTACATGAAATCGATCACCTACATGGCGTTTTGTTTACTTCCAAAGTTATTCGATATGTAGATTTAGAGGAATTAGAGAATGAGGAGGAAGAAGCATGACAAATATTGTTTTCATGGGGACACCTGCATTTTCAGCGCCAATACTACGAATGCTTGTCGAAGAAGGCTATAACGTACTAGCGGTAGTGACACAGCCGGATCGACCAGTCGGCAGAAAAAAGGTATTAACAGCTCCTCCTGTTAAAGAAGAAGCTGTTAAACTGGGGCTTCCAGTAATCCAACCGACTAAGTTAAAAGGATCAGCAGAATTGGAAGAAATTATTGCGTTAAACCCCGATTTAATCGTCACAGCTGCTTTTGGACAACTATTACCGAAAGAATTACTTGATGCACCGGAACTTGGCTGTATTAATGTACATGCTTCGCTATTACCAGCATATCGCGGAGGGGCACCGATTCATCAAGCAATTATTGATGGGCAAGACAAAACGGGCGTAACGATTATGTATATGGAAGAAAAACTAGACGCTGGGGATATTATTTCACAAAGCGAAATCCCGATTGCCCATACAGATGATACAGGCTTCCTTTTTGAAAAGTTAAGCAAGGTTGGCTCTGATTTATTGAAAGAAACTTTACCATCCATCATTTCGAAAACTAATAATCGAATACAGCAAGATGAGTCTCAAGTAACATTTGCTAGAAATATATCACGCGAGCAAGAGAGAATCGATTGGAACAAATCGGCCCTTGATATACACAACCAAATCCGTGGTTTGCATCCATGGCCTGTAGCGTATACAACGCTTGAAGGACAAACAGTAAAAGTGTGGAAAGCAGACACGATACAGGTAAAGACAAAAGAATTACCAGGAACGGTTGTGAAAATTGAATCGGATTATTTTGTTGTACAAACAGGCTTGGAAGAAGCAATTCGAATAAATGAATTACAGCCAGCTGGAAAGAAGAAAATGTCCGCAGAAGATTATTTGCGTGGCGTTGGTTCGAAATTGCGAATAGGGGATATTTTTGAATGACAAAAAAACAAGAAAAAATTTGGACAGGTAATGTCCGGGACGCAGCACTCAATATACTAATGGCGGTCGAAAAGCAACAAGCATATAGCAACTTGTTATTACATCAGACGATTGAAAAATATAAAATCGATGATAAAGACCGCGCGTTATTAACCGAGTTAACCTATGGAACGCTCCAATATAAAATGACATTAGACTATTATTTGGAGCCATTTATTAAAGGGAAGTTAGATGATTGGGTTAAGCAATTACTGCGCCTTTCTTTATATCAGATTCATTACTTATCTCGAATTCCAGATCATGCAGCGGTAAATGAGGCAGTGAATATCGCGAAAAGAAGAGGTCATAAAGGAATTTCAGGAGCCGTAAATGGTATTCTTCGTTCTATTTTAAGAGAAGGTGTCCGTTCAACAGAAGAGATAAAAGATGAATTGGAGCGACTTTCAATTGAAACAAGTCATCCACTTTGGATGGTAAAACGATTCGTTTCCGAATACGGATTTGAAACAACAGCGAAAATGTTAAAGGAAAATAATGAGCAACCTGTCACTACACTTCGTGTGAATTTATTTAAACGTACAGTAGAACAAGTGCTACATTTATATACTCAAGAAGGATACGTCGTGGCTCGTAGTGAAGTAATCCCTGAATGTATTTATTTGTTTAATGCGCAAGCGGCGAAAACGACTGCTTTTGAGAAAGGTTTCGTTACGATTCAAGATGAAAGCTCGATGATACCTGCTTATGCACTTCAAGCAGAACCAGGTATGACGGTGCTAGATATGTGTTCAGCTCCCGGTGGGAAAACGACGCATATCGCAGAGAAAATGCGTAATACTGGTAAACTTGTAGCAATGGATATTCATGAACATAAGTTAAAGCTAGTAAAAGAAAATGCTGCTAGACTCGGCTTCGATTTTATCGAAACGATGCAAATGGATGGTCGTAAATCTTCAGAGGCATTTCCAAAAGAATCATTTGACCGTATATTGGTCGATGCTCCATGTAGTGGTTTAGGTGTCATGAAGCGTAAGCCGGATATTAAATACACGAAAAATGTAAAAGATTTTGCAACGCTTAAGCCAATTCAGCTAAAACTTTTAGATGAGGCCTATACACTGTTAAAGCGAGATGGACTTTTAGTGTATAGCACTTGTACGGTAGACCGGGAAGAAAATGAAGGAACAGCCAAGTTATTTTTAGAAGCTCATCCTGATATGGAACTACAGCCTTTCCCTAACGTTATTTCAAGTATTAAAGAACAAGAACAGGAAGGAATGCTCCAACTTTTCCCGCAAGATTTAAAAAGTGATGGATTTTTTGTTTCAATTTTCAAGAAGAAGTAAGATTCTTAAAGGAAAAAAAAATTTACTAAGTATCGATCCAGTTGCAACGCCTTGCCCCTCGGGGTCAAATGTGAAAAAGCTGCTCCTGCGCAAAGCTCGTCGCAAACAAAATCGCTTGTGGTGGCTGGGGAGCTGCCCCCTTGGCCCGCACGATGCGGGTTATGTCTGCTTTGCCACACGATGTGGCGTACTCTGCAGACCTACCCCAACCCTATTTGTCTGTCGGGGCAGACATAGGCGCTTACACTTTTCTTAATCTAAAAGAGGTGATGGAAGAAATGAAGTTCGTTGTTGAAACTGATGTTGGCTTGAAGAGGACGGTCAATGAGGACCGGGTGGATGTATTTGTCCGCGACGATCATCGAATACTTGCCGTTGTTGCTGACGGTATGGGGGGGCATAATGCGGGAGATGTGGCAAGTGAGTTAGCGATATCTGAGTTCAAAAAGTATTTTACGACCTATAACCCCACTGTAATAAAAGCAAAAGATTGGCTCACTTATACATTCCAATCGATTAACCAATCCATTGCTAGACATTCCGCAATGAATGCTGGGTGCGAAGGAATGGGAACTACATTAATTGCTGGCTTATTTGAAAAGCAAAAAGGAATCGTTGCACATGTCGGCGATAGTCGGGTTTATCAAATTACAAAGGAAAAAGTGAATCAAATAACACGAGACCATTCTTATGTAAATGTATTAATTGATTCAGGAGAAATTAGTGAGGAACAGGCAAAAACACATCCAAAGAAAAATGTATTGATGAAAGCAGTTGGTACTGAACCAACCATCCAACCTGATTTTTACGAAGTTGAATTTGTTCCTAATTCTTATTTTCTTTTTTGTTCAGATGGATTAAGTAATAAATTAACCGAAGACTTTATGCAATCTCTCCTCTACTCGGATAAAACGCTCCAAGAAAAGGCGAGTCAATTAGTGAAGGAAGCTAATCAATCTGGTGGGGAAGATAATATTTCATTAGTCTTATTATCAAATAATGAAGAGGAGGTGTAAGGATGTTAATAGGCAAACGAATTAGCGGCAGATACAAATTGCTTGAAATGATAGGTGGAGGCGGCATGTCCAATGTATATTTGGCGCATGACATGATTTTGGACCGCGATGTGGCAATCAAAATTTTACGCTACGATTTTTCCAATGAAGAAGAATTACACCGTCGTTTCCAACGCGAAGCATTATCTGCAACAAGCCTTACACACCCCAATATAGTGAATATATATGATGTAGGGGAAGATGGCGATATACATTATATTGTCATGGAGTATGTAAAAGGAGAAACATTAAAACAATACATACAACGGAATGCTCCGGTTTCACCTAAAAAATCAGTAACGATTATGAGACAGCTTACTTCCGCTATTGCTAATGCACATAATAATCATATAATTCACCGAGATGTTAAACCTCAAAATATATTGTTGGATGAAGAGGAAAATATTAAAATTACGGACTTTGGAATTGCAATGGCCCTTAGTGCAACTTCGTTCACACAGACAAATTCTGTGTTAGGAACGGTGCATTATTTATCTCCCGAACAAGCACGTGGGGGAACGGCTACGAACCAATCCGACATTTATGCATTAGGGATTGTATTGTTTGAGCTACTTACCGGACAACTCCCATTTTCGGGAGAATCTGCTGTATCTATTGCACTAAAGCACTTGCAGTCGGAAACGCCCTCTATTCGTGCGATTAATCCTGCAATACCGCAAAGCTTAGAAAATGTTGTTTTAAAGGCAACTGCAAAAGATCAAAAGAATCGATATCGCACTGCAGAAGATATGGAAGCAGATTTAGCAACTGCTCTATCACCCGAAAGAGCGGAAGAACCAAAGTTTGTTGTAGCATTGGATGATGATGCAACGAAGATTTTACCGGTTATTAAAGAACCTGTTTCTTTTGAAGAAGTTTCGGAAACAAAAAAGATTCCTGTCGCAACTGAAACAGGGGGAGTAGAAGAAGTAAAACCGAAGAAAAAGGGGAAAAAAAGAAAGATAATTGGCGCTATAATAGCAAGCATCGTAGTGCTTGCACTGCTAGTTATTATCGTATTCCCTGGATTATTTAAGCCGAAAAAAATTGAAGTGCCAGATGTATCCAAGCTAGAGGTTGACCTAGCCATAGAACAGCTAGAAGCAGAAGGGTTCAAAATTGGTGAACAAACACTAGAATTTTCCGAAGATATTGAAGAGGATCACGTCATTCGGACAACACCTGAAGCAGGTAAAATGCGGGACAAAGATACAGAAATACATTTGTTTGTCTCATCTGGTAAAGAAACCTCTGCGATTAGTGATTATACAGGTCACGATATAGATCAAGTGAAAACTTTACTACAAAATCAAGGATTACGTAATATTGACGTAGAAGAAAAATTCAATTCAGAACCTGTAGGGACTATTTTAGAGCAAAATCCAGCTGGTGGTACTGAAATTATTCCAGCAGAAACGGATCTAGTTTTTGTCGTAAGTAAAGGTCCTGACCTAAGAACGGTAAATGATCTAACAAATTACAATGAAAAAGCATTAAAGGATACGGAAAAGTCTTCAGGTTTTAAAATTCAAATAGCTGGGAAAGAAAACTCTGATAGTATTCAAAAAGGGAATGTTATTAGTCAAGATCCAAAACCGAATGCCAAAGTAGCACCAGGCAGTACAATCAAAGTCGTCATTTCGGACGGACCGAAAGCAAAGCCGACTAAATACTATGCCAAAACAGTTACAATTCCATATACGCAACCAAATCCAAATGAAGAAGACGCTGAGGATGAACAAGAGGAAGAAGAAATAGAAGTGCAACCACAAGTTGTACGTATTTATATACAAGACAAAACAAGAACACTGGAAGAGCCAGCAGAGGAGTTTGTTTTAACCGAAACGACACAAAAACAACTTAAATTTGAAATTAGTGAAGGACAAAAAGCAGTCTATCGTATTCTGGTGAATTCAAATGTAATCGTAGATGAAACGATTGCTTATGACGATATATAAAGGAGGCTTCGGATGCCACAAGGTCAAATTAGAAAAGCGTTAAGTGGATTTTATTATGTATATGATGATGGAAAGATGATTCAATGCCGTGCTAGAGGAGTTTTCAGAAACAGGGGGGAATCTCCTTTAGTAGGTGATTTCGTAGATTATACGGTGGAGGGAGAAAATGACGGTACGATTACGGTCATTCATGAACGCAAAAATAACTTAGTTCGCCCACCGATTGCCAACATAGATCAAGCGATTTTAGTATTTTCGATAAAAGAACCAGATTTCAATACAATCTTATTGGATCGCTTTTTAGTAGTGCTTGAGTCATTCTATATCGAACCAATCATTTGTTTAACGAAAAGCGATTTAATGGATGAACAAATGGAAAAAACGATGGAAGCATATATAAAAGACTACGAGCAAATTGGATATCAAGTATTGATGACATTCAAGGATGACCCTGATTTTGATGCAAAAATAGCACCGCTACTAAAAGATAAAACGACCGTACTTGCAGGTCAATCAGGTGTCGGTAAATCTACACTTTTAAACACGATTTTACCTTCTCTAGATTTAAAAACGGGTGTTATTTCCAATGCATTAGGCCGTGGAAAACATACGACAAGGCATGTAGAGCTGATCGAAGTTTGTGGCGGTTTACTCGCTGATACACCAGGTTTTAGCTCATTTGAGTTTGACCTGATGGAAAAGGAAGAGCTGTCTAACTGTTTTCCTGACTTTGTGGAAAAACAAGATGCGTGTAAATTTAGAGAATGCCTGCATGTAAAGGAACCGAAATGTGCAGTAAAAGAAGCTGTGGAATCAGGCGAAATTAAGGAATATCGATATAAGCATTATTTACAGTTTTTCGATGAAATAGTAGAAAGAAAGCCGAGGTACTAATTATGGTAAAAATAGCTCCATCTATCTTAGCAGCGAATTTCGCAAAACTGGGAGAAGAAGTATTAGAAGTTGAAAAAGCAGGCGCAGAATTGATTCATATCGATGTCATGGATGGTCATTTCGTACCAAACATTACGATGGGTCCAATTGTTGTGGAAGCGTTACGTCCGCTTACAAAATTGCCGCTTGATGTGCATTTAATGATTGAAAATGCAGATCAATATATTGAAGCATTTGCAAAAGCAGGTGCTGACTATATTACAGTTCATGTGGAAGCTTGTCCTCATTTACATCGAACGATTCAACTGATCAGAACATTTGGTGTAAAACCAGGTGTAGTACTTAATCCACATACACCAATCGAAACCATTCAACATGTTTTGGAAGATATTGATATGGTGCTCTTTATGACTGTTAACCCAGGCTTTGGGGGGCAAAAATTTATTCATTCGGTCGTTCCAAAAGTGAAGCAATTAGCAGATATTATTCGACAACGAAATCTGTCAATTGAGATTGAAATCGATGGTGGTATTAATGAAGAAACGATTAAACCTTGTGTGGAAGCAGGGGCAACTATTTTAGTGGCAGGATCTGCTATTTATAACGCACCTGATAAAGGAAAAGCTTTACAAGCGATTAAAGAAGCTGGTTTAAGTGTATTAGCGAAATGAGACGGGTAATTGTTTGTTCCGGTGGGCCAGTAGAGGAAGTTGTTGCTTTTGAACAGCTTCCTCTTTTGGAAGAAGAGACTGTTTTTATCGGCGCTGATCGTGGCGCCCTTCATTTATTGGAAAGAGGGATAACACCTAATGAAATTATCGGTGACTTCGACTCGCTTACAGCAGAAGAATTAAAGTTCGTAAAACAATGGGTAAGTGAAGTCACAATCCTCCAAGTAGAAAAAGATGATACGGATACCCATCTAGCCGTTCAAAAAGCACTTACATATGAACCAGACGAAATTATATTAACTGGAGTTACTGGTGGGCGATTAGATCATTACGAAGCGAGTTTGCATGATATATGCCGCTTTCAAATAGAACACCCGAATATTCTTTTCTCCATTCAAAACAATCAAAACATCATCCGTTTTTTGCTGCCGGGAAGCCATGAAATCGAGCAAGACGACCATTATAAATACATTTCTTTTTTTTCTTTCGGTGAAAAAGTTGAGAAAATTTCTCTAAATGGGTTTCTCTACAATGTCACAGATGAAAACATTACAGCGGGTACAGCAAAATTTACTAGTAATGAACTAAAAGGACGAACAAGTACTATCTCTTTTATAGCTGGCATATGTTTAATGATAAGAAGCAGTGACTAAAAGGGAGGAATTGTGTGAAGGTCTACACATTTAGATTGCCTAAATCCGTCAGTAGTTTGATGAAAGTTTGCATTCGTTTGTTTAAGAAAGAAGAAGTAAAGAAGTGAAATACTTAGTGGACTCCAAATATATTTGGGGTCTTTTTTATTTATTTAGCCTGTTTAGGTCTTGTTTGTATGTATGAATAGTTTAGGGAAAATAAAATAACACCAAACCGACAATTGTCAGCTTGGTGTTAATTACGAGTGCGATTAAACGCGCTCAACTTTACCTGATTTTAAAGCTCTAGCAGAAACCCATACACGTTTAGGTTTACCATCTACAAGGATACGTACCTTTTGAAGGTTTGCTCCCCACGTACGTTTGTTAGCGTTCATAGCGTGTGAACGAGCATTACCAGTACGAGCTTTACGCCCAGTGATTGCACATACTTTTGGCATTATATTTTCCTCCTCTTAAAAGAAGCTGAAAGATTTTTCAGTTCGATATTTCACATACTTTAATAATTTACCACAGACTTTTGCTATGCGCAAGCCTTATCAAGAAAAAAACCTTTACAGACAAAAACTGTACACTTTAAGAAAAGTGCGTTTTATGGAGTTTCTACTTGCCTTCGCACTTACTGTACTCTGTATGATTTAACTAGTGTTCCACATGTGAATCTCATGTCGCGGAACATGAGGATCAGACGCGTAACGGCAAAAGTATCCGAACTATCTGGAGAATAAATGCGCAACATAGTCGACCAAAGACGCATTGTTTAGGGAAACTGCGCGGTAAAGATCTCAAGATGTTCGCCATGATTTCCGCTCCAGGCGGACGCTTTCCGTGGGGCGAGCGGTGAGCCTCCTCCTCCGCTAACGCTACGTGCGGGGTCTCACCTGTCTCGCTAATCCCACAGGAGTCGCCGCCTTGCACTCCAATCAATAGAACCTACTAATAATCACTATCAAGTAAGTCTTATTCAATTAATCATAGGTTTTCCCTATAGAAAAAACAATGTAGCACTAGATCTAGTGCATTATGTCTTAGTAATTAGCAAACTCTACTGGATTGTAGCGAAAGGGTGGCGACTCCAGCGGGAACAGCACGAGCTGAAAGCCCCGCAGGAGCGTGAGCGACGAGGAGATTGAAGCCGTGCCCGCGGAAAGCGTCCACCCTGTAGCGAAAATCACGGCGGATACCTAATAAAGCCTTACCGCGCAGTTTCCCTAAACAGTGAATCTATAGACGAAAAGAAACGTTTCTTTTATAATTTCAATGGATGTAGTACAATTATGGGTAGTCAAAAAGACTTGGGAGGTTTCAACATGTCAATTGAATTGAAAAACGAATTCGGACAAATTGATATATCGCAAGATGCAGTTGCTCAAATTGCTGGTGGGGCTGCGATTGAGTGCTATGGGATCGTTGGGATGGCCTCAAAGCACCAAATAAGAGACGGACTAACAGATATATTAAGAAAAGAAAACTTCACAAAAGGTGTAGTAGTAAGACAAGAGAAAGAGAATCTACATATTGATATGTATATTATTGTAAGTTACGGAACGAAGATTTCTGAGATAGCTTATCAAATACAATCGAAAGTGAAATACACACTTAACAAATCTCTTGGAATGTCAGTGGAATCCGTAAATGTATATGTACAAGGAGTTCGCGTGGCAAACGTGTGAATAAGGAGAGAACATAATGAAATTAATTAATGGAATTCAATTTGCGGATATGGTCAAGATGGGAGCGCATCATCTTTTTCAAAACGCAGATTATGTAGACGCACTAAATGTGTTTCCAGTACCGGACGGAGATACAGGAACAAATATGAATCTTTCCATGACTTCGGGTGCAAAAGAAACTGCTGCGCATACAGGAGAGCATGTTGGGAAAACAGCACAAGCTCTATCTAAAGGATTACTTATGGGGGCACGTGGTAATTCAGGTGTTATTTTATCACAATTGTTTAGAGGCTTTGGAAAATCGGTGGAGAGTTATGACACTTTAAATGCCAAACAATTTGCACAAGCATTGAACTACGGAGTAGAAACTGCATATAAAGCAGTGATGAAACCTGTCGAAGGTACTATTCTAACAGTAGCAAAAGATGCTGCTAAAAAAGCTGTGGAAGTTAGTGAAACAGAGGATGACATTCGTACGTTAATGGCAGAAATTGTGGAAGAAGCGAAACAATCGTTAAACAGAACTCCTGATTTATTACCAGTGTTAAAAGAAGTAGGAGTAGTTGATAGTGGTGGGCAAGGGCTTGTTTTCGTCTATGAGGGCTTTTTAGCTAGCTTGAGAGGGGAAGCGCTTCCTGAAAAAACGGTTGCTACTTCGATGGACGATTTAGTAAGTGCAGAGCATCATAAAAGTGTGCAAGGATTTATGGATACGGCAGACATTGAATTTGGTTTCTGTACCGAATTCATGGTTCGTTTAGAAGAAGGTAAAAAAGCATTTGACGAGACACAGTTTCGTAATGATTTAAGTGCATTCGGAGATTCTTTATTAGTCATTTCAGATGAAGAAGTAGCGAAAATCCATATTCACTCGGAAACACCAGGTGATGTATTAACATATGGTCAGCAATATGGTGATTTGATCAAAATTAAAATCGAAAATATGCGTGAGCAACACTCGGAAATCGTTGGCGATGATTTCGCTAAAGAAGCGCCTTCGAAAAAACAAGAGGTACATCCATACGCTGTAGTTACAGTTGCAATGGGAAGCGGCGTTTCAGACCTGCTTAAAAGCTTAGGTGCATCTGCTGTCATCGAAGGTGGTCAAACAATGAATCCTTCCACAGAAGATATCGTGAAAGCGATTGAAGCTGTTGGAGCAGAGCGCGTATTAATATTGCCTAATAACAAAAATATCGTGATGGCTGCTGAGCAAGCTGCAGAAGTGTTAGGAATCGAAGCTGCTGTTGTACCAACAAAAACGATCCCACAAGGAATGGCAGCTATCTTGGCATTCAATCCGCAGGCAACTGTAGAAGAAAATCAAAAAAATATGACAAACGCGTTTGCGCATGTCAAAACAGGTCAAGTTACTTTTGCAGTTCGTGACACGTCAATCGACGGTGTCGAAATTAAAAAAGATGACTTCATGGCACTTGCAGAAGGAAAAATTATTTTATCAAACCCTTCTCGAGAAGAATCTGCAACAAGCTTAGCAAAAGCATTAATCGATGAAGATGCAGAAATCGTTACAATCATTTATGGGGAAGACGTTTCAGAAGAAGAAGCAAATGCTTTTGCTACATTCATCGAGGAACAATATGAAGATGTAGAAGTGGAAGTTTATAACGGTAAACAACCTCTTTATCCATATATTTTATCTGTTGAATAATACGATGCCACGGGAAAAAGAAATTCCCGTGGTTTTTTTACGCATTAGGCGTTCAGCCCCAATAAGTTAGTGATTTCCACAGAGTGTTCCCCTATGCTATATCAGATTAGTAAATGTTGGGACGAAATGTAGCGGCTGGAGGCGTTGTTTGCGCTTGAAAATGAATACTAGAGCGCTAAAACATAGCGTGTGCAGCTTGCTATTTTTCCTAGTAAGTACCAAGGGATGGTGCCAGATAGGTTACTCTAATTTAATCCTTTTGTTAATTTAGTATTTTAGGTGTAAAATAGAAGATAAATATAATAGTCAACTGGAGGTCTATGCATTGAAATTCAAATCCGTTTTTGACATAATTGGACCCGTTATGATTGGACCATCCTCTTCCCATACGGCAGGAGCAGCACGAATTGGTCGAGTGGCAAGGGATTTATTTGGAAAACAACCTACATGGGCAAAAATACATTTATATGGATCTTTTGCAGAAACGTATAAAGGACATGGTACAGATGTGGCCATAATTGGCGGAT
Organism: Psychrobacillus lasiicapitis; assembly: GCF_006861795.1. Taxonomy (GTDB): domain Bacteria; phylum Bacillota; class Bacilli; order Bacillales_A; family Planococcaceae; genus Psychrobacillus; species Psychrobacillus lasiicapitis. The sequence goes on from NZ_VDGH01000002.1 coordinate 359,404, forward strand.
TGCTCGATTATGATACATTTGATGAGCGCATTAAAACGGCTTTTGAAGATGCCGAAAAATTAGGGCTTTCTTTTGAGTTTATACCGGAGACGGCAAATACAGAGCATCCAAATACCGCGCGTATCGTTATTGGGGATGGCAAGCAGGAAATGTCCATGGTTGGTATCTCTATCGGTGGTGGGAAAACTGAAATTACTGAGCTAAACGGATTTCCATTACGACTTTCTGGTAATTTAGCAGCCATTTTAGTAGTGCACGAAGACCGATCTGGTTGTATTGCAAATGTTGCTAATTGTTTAGCGAAGTACGATATAAATATTGGTCATATGGAAGTTTCACGAAAAGAAAAAGGAAATATGGCGTTAATGGTTATAGAAGTGGATCAAACAGTGGATGAGCAAATACTTGAGGAAATTGGTAAACTACCGAATATTACACAAGTAACGAGAATAGCAGATTAAGGGGGATGTCAGATGGATGTGTTATTTCATAATGTTCGTGAGTTAGTAGATAGAGCGAATAGTGAGCAAAAGCTCATTTCAGAAATTATGATAGAACAAGAAATGTTAATCACAGGTCGTTCCCGTGAAGAAATTATGGCTCAAATGGATCGTAATTTGACTGTCATGGAAGAAGCGGTTGAAAAAGGATTGAAGGGTGTTCGCTCTACTTCCGGTTTAACTGGAGGAGACGCAGTACTTCTTCAAGCTTATATGAAAAAAGGGAACACTTTATCTGGGGAGTTAATGCTAGATGCTGTCAGCAAAGCGGTAGCTACAAATGAAGTAAATGCGGCAATGGGAACTATTTGCGCTACTCCAACTGCAGGTTCTGCGGGAGTTGTGCCAGGTACTTTATTTGCAGTGAAAAATAAGTTAAATCCGACAAGAGAACAAATGATTCGTTATTTGTTTAATGCGGGAGCATTTGGGTTTGTTGTTGCGAACAATGCTTCGATTTCTGGGGCAGCTGGTGGCTGTCAAGCAGAAGTAGGGTCAGCGGCGGGAATGGCAGCGGCAGCAATTGTAGAAATGGCTGGTGGTACACCTGAACAAAGCTCTACTGCATTTGCGATTACGTTAAAAAATATGCTTGGTTTAGTTTGCGATCCTGTAGCGGGATTAGTGGAAGTTCCTTGTGTGAAGCGAAATGCAATGGGTGCCTCGAATTCATTGGTAGCAGCTGATATGGCGCTAGCAGGTGTTACTAGTCGTATTCCTTGTGATGAAGTAATTGATGCAATGTATAAAATTGGACAAACAATGCCAACTGCTTTAAAGGAAACAGCTCAAGGCGGTTTAGCGGCAACTCCTACTGGAAAATGGTTAGAAGCGAAGATTTTTGGCGGAGCAGTTGTCACTGGTGGTAACTAAAAAAGATGAGTTAGTAACTTCCTTAAAAGGAGTGGGAAGTGGATCTGCTAACGCATTGCGAGAACTCGGTATTGAGACCTTAGAAGATTTAGTGATGACTTTCCCTTACCGACACGAGGATTTTCGATTAAAAAATATAGCAGAAACACCACATAATGAGCGTGTCACTGTAGAAGGAAGGGTCGAAAGTGAGCCTTCCTTACTTTTTTTAGGACAGAAAAAATCTAGAATGCAAGTTCGTTTATTGGCAGGACAGCATCTGATTAAAGCAGTATTTTTCAACCAAGCATATTTAAAAAATAAAATAACTCCAGGATCCATAGTTACCGTAACTGGAAAATGGGATCGAGGTAGACAGGTTATTAATGTGTCTACTTTTTCAGCAGGTCCTAAAACGGATCAACAAGACTTTGAACCGGTTTATTCGTTAAAAGGTTTAATAAGCCAAAAGGTTTTCCGTAAATTTATGCGTCAAGCGTTGGATGAAGTGAATGGTCATTTAATAGATCCTTTACCAGAATCGATTAAGGGACCTTATCGTCTGCCGGATATATCGGAAGCATTGGAAGGAATTCATTTCCCACAAAATGTAGAGCATTCCAAAAATGCTCGGAGACGCTTTGTGTATGAAGAATTGCTTGTTTTTCAGTTGAAAATGCAAGCGATAAAAAAAGCTCGCAAAGAACAAAATGTAGGGAATAGCATAGCATTTGATAATGAAAAACTGAAAAAGTTAATCGAAACATTGCCCTATGAACTAACAAACGCACAAAAAAGAGTCGTAAATGAGATTTGCCGAGATTTGAAAGAGCCACATCGGATGAACCGTTTGCTTCAAGGAGATGTTGGTTCCGGTAAAACGATAGTGGCGGCGATTTGCTTGTACGCAGCAATCACTGCCGGGTATCAAGGTGCGCTTATGGCGCCAACAGAGATTTTGGCTGAACAACATGCCAGCTCTTTAGATGAGTGGCTAGCACCAATTGGTGTGAAAATTGCTCTGCTTACTGGGTCGACCAAAACAAAAGCACGTCGAACGGTACTAGAAAACTTAGAAGCAGGTAACATCGATTTATTGATCGGAACACATGCTTTAATACAACCAGACGTGGTGTTTAAACAGCTTGGCTTAGTAATTACGGATGAACAGCATCGTTTTGGTGTCGAGCAAAGAAGAGTGTTAAAAGAAAAAGGCGAAAATCCAGATGTTTTGTTTATGACGGCAACACCTATTCCAAGAACTTTAGCCATTACTGCTTTTGGAGAAATGGATGTCTCCATTATCGATGAAATGCCAGCTGGTCGTAAAAAAATCGATACATATTGGATGAAGCAGGAACAACTCCATAAATTGATCGTTCGTTTAAAAGCAGAATTGGCAAAAGGAAGACAGGCCTATATTATTTGTCCGCTTATCGAGGAGTCGGAAAAGTTAGATGTTCAAAATGCAGTGGATGTATATAATATGATGGCAGCAGAACTGGGCACTGATTATTCAGTTGGTCTCATGCATGGTCGCTTGCACCCGGATGAGAAAGATGAAGTGATGCGTAGCTTCTCAGAGGGACAAGTGAAAGTGCTTGTTTCTACCACGGTTGTGGAAGTTGGGGTGAATGTGCCCAATGCGACATTTATGATTATTTTCGATGCAGAGCGTTTTGGACTTGCGCAGCTCCATCAGCTCAGAGGTCGTGTAGGTCGTGGGGAGCATCAATCGTATTGTATATTACTAGCTGATCCGAAATCAGAAGAAGGAAAAGAGCGCATGATGTCGATGACCGAAACAAATGATGGGTTTGTTTTAGCAGAAAAAGATCTAGAGCTAAGAGGACCTGGTGACTTTTTCGGTCGAAAGCAAAGCGGTTTGCCCGAATTTAAAATGGCAGATCTTGTGCATGATTATCGTGCGCTTGATACGGCAAAGGTGGATGCTGAGAAGCTTTTAAGCTCGGATGAATTTTGGAAGTCCGATGAAATGGAAGCTCTCCGAACCATTCTTATCCATTCAAAAGCGCTAGATGGAGAACGTATCGATTAAAAAGAATGCGAGATAGATGTGAATCTATTCTTGCATTCTTTTTTTAATATTTATATACTGATATTAGTACCAAGTGCTAAAATGGTGGTGATTGGATGAAATACACTAAAAAAGACAGACAACAACTACTTCTAGAGACATTAGAGAAAAATCCATTTATCACAGATGAACAATTGGCTTCGACCTTTAACGTAAGCGTTCAAACGATTCGTCTTGATCGAATGGAGTTATCTATCCCAGAATTACGTGAACGAATAAAATCAGTGGCGGCACATAATTTTGGAGAAGAAGTTAAGTCACTTCCGCTAAATGAGGTAATTGGAGAAATTATCGATATTGATTTAGATAAACAAGCTATTTCCATATTGGATATTACACAAGACCATGTATTTGCAAGAAATGGCATTGCAAGGGGGCATCACTTGTTTGCACAAGCAAATTCCTTAGCGGTAGCTGTTATAAATGATGAATTAGCACTTACTCGAAAGTCTACGATTACGTTTGTGAAACCTGTTAAAGCAGGAGATAGAGTAATTGCAAAAGCAGTCGTTCTATCTAGCGATACAGAAAAAAATAGCACGCTAATCGAAGTGACTAGTAAAGTAGAAAATGATACCGTTTTTATCGGTCAATTTAGTATGTACCGAGTAACAAAGTCTTAAATAAAGGTGATGACAAATGAAAATTTCCATTGATGCAATGGGGGGAGATAATGCCCCACATGAAATTGTAAAAGGTGTATATGAAGCGCTACAAGCTTTTGATGATATTGAAATCCAGTTGTACGGAAACGAACAACAGTTAAACCCCCTCCTTAAAGTACATGACCGATTAAAAGTGATCCACACAGAGGAAGTGATTGAAGGGACGGATGAACCTGTACGTGCCATTCGCAGAAAGAAAAATTCTTCCTTAGTCAAAATGGCTGAATCTGTGAAAAACGGTGAATCAGATGCTTGTGTGTCAGCTGGAAACACAGGTGCTTTAATGGCTGCTGGGTTGTTTGTTGTTGGACGTATCGACCAAGTAGATCGTCCGGCGCTTGCCCCTACTTTGCCGACGCTCGATGGAAAAGGATTTGTCATGTTGGATTTAGGAGCAAACTCAGATGCAAAGCCAGAACATTTAGAGCAGTTTGCAGTTATGGGAAGCGTTTATGCAGAAAAAGTTCGTGGAATTGCAAACCCCCGTGTTGGGCTATTAAATATCGGGACAGAAGATATTAAAGGAAACGATCTAACAAAAGCTGCTTTCGAATTATTGAAAAATGCACCGATTAACTTTATCGGCAATGTGGAGTCTCGAGACTTGCTAAGTGGCGTTGCAGATGTAGTAGTGACAGATGGCTTTACAGGTAATATGGTGTTAAAAACAATTGAGGGTACAGCATCAAGCATTTTTACTTTGCTAAAAGAAGCGTTTAATACTTCTACAAAAACAAAACTCTCCGCTTTATTAGTTAAAGACCAGCTTCGAGGATTGAAAAACAAGCTAGACTATACGGAGTATGGTGGTGCTGGGTTATTCGGTTTAAAAGCACCTGTTATTAAAGCGCATGGTTCTTCCAATGCGAACGCTATTTTCCATGCAATCCGCCAAGCAAGAACGATGGTTGAGTACGACGTGTGTGGAATTATTCATAGTACATTAAGAAAGGAATTATCCAATGACTAAAATTGCATTTATTTTTCCAGGACAAGGCTCCCAATCTGTTGGGATGGGTCAGCAACTGATTGAAAGTAATCAAGATAGTAAAAAATATTATGAGCAAGCGGATGAAGTATTAGGATTTTCTTTATCGAACATTATGCTAGAAGGTCCAGCGGAGGAATTAACGAAAACTTACAATGCACAACCTGCTCTACTGACAACTAGTACGATGGTGGCGAAAAAGTTGCTTGACGCAGGTATTTCTCCAGATTATACGGCTGGGCACAGTCTAGGAGAGTATTCCGCACTTGTAACTTCCGGTGTAATGAGTTTTGAAGATGCTGTTTTGTTGGTTCATAAAAGAGGTCTTTTTATGAATGAAGCAGTACCTGCTGGAGAAGGGGCAATGGCCGCTATTTTAGGGCTGGACAAAGACTCATTAATCGAAGTAACAAAAGAAGTAACTGCAAATGGCGAAACTGTACAAGTAGCCAACTTAAATTGCCCAGGACAAATCGTTATTTCTGGAACTGCTGCTGGAGTAGAAGAAGCTTCTGTTAAAGCAAAAGAAGCTGGTGCGAAAAGAGCAATCTCATTAGTAGTAAGCGGACCATTCCATTCGGAGTTAATGCGACCAGCAGCCGCTAAATTAGATGATGCTATTTCTTCCATAGACTTAAAGGAAGCGGAAATTCCGGTTATTTCGAATGTAACAGCACTTCCAGTGACTGAAAGTGCGTCTATTAAAAACCTATTAGTGGAACAGCTTTATTCACCTGTACGATGGGAAGAATCCATTGGGAAGATGATCGAACTGGGTGTCACTACATTTATCGAATGTGGTCCAGGAAAAGTGTTGAGTGGATTAGTGAAAAAAATCGATCGTTCTGTTACGACGTATTGTGTACATGATGAGGAATCATTGCAGCAAGTAATGGATTTGTTAGGAGAGAATGTAAATGGGTAAATTAGACGGAAAATCAGCAATTGTTACAGGAGCATCTCGCGGAATTGGAAAAGACATTGCACTTTACCTAGCAAAAGAAGGTGCAAAAGTTGCGGTTAACTATAGCGGAAGCAAAGAAAAAGCAGAAGCGGTAGTAGAAGAAATTAAAGCACTTGGTGGCGAAGCATTCGCTATTCAAGCAAATGTAGATCAATCAGAAGATATTAAAGAATTAGTGAGCGCAACACTTGAACAATTCGGTTCGATTGATATTTTAGTAAATAATGCTGGTATTACACGCGATAATCTCCTAATGCGCATGAAAGAGCAAGAGTGGGACGATGTGCTTAATACGAACTTAAAAGGCGTATTCCTATGCACGAAAGCTGTCACACGACAAATGATGAAGCAACGTGCTGGCCGTATTATTAATATTACATCCATCGTTGGTGTATCAGGTAATCCAGGGCAAGCGAACTATGTAGCGGCTAAAGCTGGTGTTATTGGATTAACTAAAACGTCGGCATTGGAGCTAGCAAGTCGTAATATTACAGTGAACTCGGTTGCGCCAGGATTTATCACTACAGATATGACGGATGCCCTTCCGGAAGAAGTGAAAGCACAAATGTTGAGCCAAATTCCACTTGCTAAGTTTGGTAACACGGAAGATGTTGCAAAAGCAGTTGCTTTTTTAGCTTCCGATGATGCAAACTATATAACTGGGCAAACGCTTCATGTAAACGGTGGAATGTTCATGTAATCTCCTCTTTCATTAGGCGAGAGAATTTTGTATAATCATTGAGGGGAGGTGACTAATGTGTCAACAGTATTAGAACGCGTAACAAAAGTAATCGTGGATCGTCTAGGTGTAGACGAAAGCGAAGTGAAACTAGAAGCATCTTTCCGTGATGATCTAGGTGCTGACTCCCTAGATGTAGTTGAATTAGTAATGGAACTGGAAGATGAGTTCGATATGGAAATTTCAGATGAAGATGCTGAAAACATTTCAACTGTAGGTAGTGCAGTTAGCTATATTGAAAGTAAACAAAGCTAATGACAAATAGCGAAAAGAGACGTTCTATTATTCCGGGTGAATAAGTAGGACGTCTCTATTTCTTTTTGCACAATGCTTTATAAACAGGTAAACTTAAAAGCATACGTGAAAAAGTGAAAAAAGTGAGGAAGGCAGATTATTCATGAAAGTAAATCGCAAAAATAATCAAATCAGAAAAGCAGTATTCTCTGAAAATGTAAAAGAAAAGTTTGAACAATTTCAACAGCATTTTCAAATTCAATTTAATAATCCAGCACTATTGTATCAAGCCTTTACCCATTCATCCTATGTGAATGAGCATCGACGGAAATTTTTTGCCGATAATGAACGCTTAGAATTTCTTGGTGACGCCGTATTAGAATTATCTGTTTCCCAATATTTGTTTCAACAATATACTATGATGAGTGAAGGGGAGTTAACAAAGCTTCGTGCGGCAATCGTTTGTGAGCCTTCGCTTGTGTTATTTGCCAATGAGTTAAACTTTGGTAAATATGTATTGCTTGGAAAAGGAGAGGAACTAACAGGCGGACGGGAAAGACCAGCGTTACTTGCAGACGTTTTTGAGGCGTTTGTCGGCGCATTATATTTGGATCAAGGGTTAGATGAAGTTGTCTCCTTCTTACAAAAAATTGTTTTTCCGAAAATAGAACTCGGTGCTTTTTCGCATGTGATGGATTATAAAAGTCAGTTACAAGAAGTTGTTCAACAGCATAACAATGGAACACTTAGCTATGAAATTGTAGAGGAAAAAGGACCGGCGCATAATCGTACGTTCGTTTCGCGTGTCTTACTAAACGCAAAAGAATTAGGTATTGGTAAGGGTCGTTCTAAAAAAGAAGCAGAGCAACAAGCAGCAAGACTAGCAATACTTGCAATAAAGGATCAAGAACAGGGGGAATAATCATTGTTCCTTAAAAGATTAGAAATTATTGGTTTTAAGTCATTTGCAGACCGAATTGGTATAGATTTTGTACCAGGAGTTACAGCGGTTGTAGGTCCAAATGGTAGTGGAAAAAGTAATGTGACCGATGCAATACGTTGGGTACTGGGCGAACAATCAGCTAAATCATTACGTGGTGCGAAAATGGAAGATGTTATTTTTGCAGGAAGCGATTCTAGAAAAGCCCTAAACTTTGCAGAAGTTACATTGATACTAGATAACTCGGACAATTTAGTTCCGCTTGATTTTGCAGAAATAAGCGTAACTAGAAGGGTTTTTAGATCCGGCGATAGCGAATATTTATTGAACAAACAATCATGTAGGTTGAAGGATATTACCGATTTGTTTATGGATTCTGGTCTTGGAAAAGAAGCTTTTTCCATTATTTCGCAGGGGCGGGTCGATGAGATTTTAAATAGCCGTCCGGAAGATAGAAGAACTATTTTTGAGGAAACTGCTGGAGTACTAAAATACAAGCAGCGTAAAAAGAAAGCGGAATTTAAACTGATCGAAACAGATGATAATTTGAATCGTGTACTAGATATATTACATGAATTAGACGGTCGGATGGAGCCTTTACAAATTCAGTCTTCTCTTGCATCTGACTATTTGCGAATGTCCGAGGAGCTAAAAGGTATTGAGATTGCTGTAATTGCACATGATTTACGATTATATGTTCAAGAAAATGCTACATTACATAGTAAATTACAAGCCATGGAAGAAACAAAACAATCACTTTTAGAACAAATTCATACGATGGAAGCTTCTATTCAAAAAGATCGAAAAACAATGTCTCAAATAGACGAAAAGCTAGATGCAGAACAAAGTGAACTAGTAGAGACAAGCTCTGAACTAGAACGTTTAGAAGGTCGTAAGCTTTTACTCGCAGAAAAGCAACATAATGCCAGTCAGCAAATTTCTCAGCTAAGAAAAGCGCTAGAAGAGGAACAAGAAAAACTTGTTTCTTTTGAACAACAATTAAAAGAAAATAATGTTTCCAAATCAGAAAAACAGCTTCTGCTAAAAGAGCTTCGTGCTAAAAAGCATCAAATTGATCTTGTATTAAGTAAATCTGCCTCCGAAGTAGAAGATGAAATAGAAGAGTTGAAAAGCAAGTATATTGATCTATTAAATGAAGAAGCAACGATGAAAAATGAAATGAAGCATATGGAGCAGCAATTGCATTTTGAACATGTTTCTTCCGAAAAAATGATTGAAGACTATCGGGACATAAAAGAAGAGTTAGAAAAACTTACTTCTCGTAAACAGGAATTAGACAAATTGCTAGCAACCTGTCAAAAAGAATTAGAACAAAAACTAAGTGACTTTGGGCAGAAGAGAAAAGCATCAGAACAACTAGAGACGACATTTGAAGAGCAGCAAACCATGCTCCAAAAAGCGTATCAGATGAAGCATCAAATGCAAGCAAGAAAAGATTCGCTAGAAGAACTAGAATCTGAGTTCTCCGGATTTTTCCAGGGCGTAAAAGAAGTATTAAAAGCTAGAGACAAAAAGGAATTACAAGGAATTCATGGAGCTGTAGCTGAGCTGATCCAAATTCCACCTGAATACATGAATGCAATTGATACGGCTATTGGCCAGCAATCTCAGCATATTATTACAGATACGAGCCAAGATGCACGAATGGCGATTGAATGGTTGAAAAAGAAAAGGGTTGGTAGAGCAACATTTTTACCACTCCAAGTGATGAAGTCTCGTAAATTAAACGAGCATACTCTAGCTTCGATTAGCGGACATCCATCGTTTGTCAATACAGCGGATAAGCTTGTAAACTATAGTGATGGCTATCAAATTATTGTGGAAAATTTACTTGGGAGTATTATTATTGCCAAAGATTTAAAAGGCGCAAATGAAATGGCGTCTCGTTTACAGTTTAAGTACCGATTTGTCACGTTAGACGGAGATGTAGTCAATGCAGGGGGATCACTGACCGGTGGTTCGGTAAAACAGCAATCATCGCTATTTACACGTAAAGCAGAGTTGGATCAACTAAATGACAAGCTTGTTGAACTAGAAAAGTCTGTATATCAAGCAGAAAAAGCTGTTTCTTCAAGGAAACAAGAAGTTCAGCAGCTAAAAATTGAGTTAGAGGAAACTCGTCTTGCAGGTGAAACATTGCGAGGAGAGGAACTTCGAGTACTTTCCGAAACGAGAGAATGTGCCGCAATCATTTCTAGACTTACGCATCAATTATTAGAATACGATGAGGAAAAAACGGAAAAAAATCATCTACAAGAGAACCTAGTTCGTAAAAAAGAACAAACTGCGATTAGAAACGCGGAGATTAAGGAATCATTAGCTACAATTACTCAAACAATTGACCAACTACAATTGTTGAAACAACAATCGATTGTAGAAAAAGATAAGTTTCAAAATGAACTTGGGAAGCTACTATCTCATATCGCTGTCGTAAACGAACAAGTTTCCCAGCAAGAAAAAGAAAAAGCGCAGTTGGAAAGCTCCATTTTAACGAGTAACCAAAAAGTAGAGTCATTACAGAAAGAAATTGCATGGTACGAAAATGATGAACAAAGTGGTACTTCTGCCGAAGAGCTAGTTTTACTGATCGCGCAATTGAAAGAGAAAAAGGATCAATTGATCGAACAAATTCAATCTGGCAAAACAAATAGGCTGGACCTTGTGCATCAAATAAGTAAACTCGAGCATACCTTGAAATCTGTACAAAATGAAGCAAACATTCATGCAAATATGGAACGAGAACTAGAGATTAAGCTCAGTAAGCTAGAAGTAGAGATGCATACTTTACAAAATCATCTAGAAGATACGTATGAAATGACTTTAGAAGAGGCTGAACGCGATTTCCCGTTTGATCTGGAAGAAGATTTGGCTCGCAAAAAAGTGAAGCTATTAAAACTTTCTATTGAAGAACTTGGACCGATTAATTTGGGTTCCATTCAAGAATTCGAACAAGTCAGTGAACGTCATGCATTTTTGACCGAACAAAGAGAGGATTTGCTCTCTGCTCAAGAAACATTGCATGAAGTGATAAAAGAGATGGACGAAGAAATGACCATTCGTTTTGAAACTACCTTCCAGGAAATACAGAAACATTTTAAAGTAGTATTCCGTGAATTGTTCGGTGGTGGGCAGGCTGACCTTATCCTTACAGATCCAACTTCATTACTAGACACTGGTGTTGATATTATCGCCCAGCCTCCAGGGAAGAAATTGCAAAACCTTTCCTTACTGTCAGGTGGGGAGCGTGCACTTACAGCGATAGCATTGTTGTTTGCTATTCTTCATACAAGACCAGTACCATTCTGTATTTTGGATGAGGTCGAAGCAGCGCTAGATGAAGCAAATGTCACTCGTTATAGTGATTATTTGAAAAAATTCAGTCATGATACACAGTTTATCGTGATTACCCATCGAAAAGGAACGATGGAAGGTGCGGATGTCTTGTATGGTATTACGATGCAAGAATCAGGAATTTCTAAATTAGTTTCTGTTAAACTAGAAGAACAATTAGTGACGTAAAGGAGTTTATATGGATGAGTTTTTTTAAAAAGCTAAAAGATAAAATGCTTGGTACAACAGAAGAAGTCCAAGAGACTGTTACGGTAACAAACAAGTTTAAAGAAGGATTAGCTAAAACGAGAAATCAATTTACTTCTAAAGTAAATGATCTTGTGGCAAAGTACCGTAAAGTAGATGAAGAGTTCTTTGAAGAATTAGAAGAAATTTTACTGCAAGCGGACGTTGGTTTTGAAACGGTAGACGAGCTAATGGAAGCATTACGCTTTGAAGTACAGCGTAAAAATATAAAAGACACAGCAGGAATTCAGTCAGTTATTTCCGAAAAGCTAGTAGAAATTTATGAAGCTGGCGAAGAGAATATAACGGAACTCCAATTGGAAAACGAGGGATTATCTGTTATTTTATTTGTCGGAGTAAATGGCGTGGGAAAAACTACTACAATTGGAAAACTTGCGCATCGTCTAAAAGGAGAAGGAAAAAAAGTAATGCTTGCTGCCGGAGATACATTCCGTGCAGGAGCCATTGACCAACTTCAAGTTTGGGGCGACCGAGTAGGTGTAGAAGTGATTAAACAAGCAGAAGGCTCTGACCCAGCTGCAGTTATGTACGACGCTATTAGAGCAGCAAAAAATAGAAATGCAGATGTTTTAATATGTGATACTGCAGGTCGTCTGCAAAACAAAGTTAACTTAATGAATGAATTAGAGAAAATTCATCGCGTTATTTCTCGGGAAATACCGAACGCTCCGCATGAGGTATTACTTGCTTTAGACGCTACAACAGGTCAAAATGCATTAGTGCAAGCACAAACCTTTAAAGAAGCTACAAATGTTACAGGTATCGTATTAACAAAGTTAGATGGTACTGCAAAAGGTGGTATTGTGTTAGCTATTCGTACGAAGTTGCATATACCGGTTAAATACGTTGGGCTTGGTGAACAAATGGATGACCTACAGCCGTTTGATGCAGAGAAATATGTATATGGACTTTTTGCAGAAGGTCTAGAGCACGAAAGTGAAAATGAATCAGACAAGTAATTTTACTTGACAGATGCATCAGCAGTTACTAAACTAGAGAATGACAATTGAATAGGAGAGATGGAAATGATTGAAAAAACAACTCGTATGAATTTTTTATTCGATTTCTATCAAGCTCTATTAACCGATAAACAAAGAAGCTATATGCAGCTTTATTATTTAGATGATTTATCACTTGGAGAAATAGCAGAGGAATATGATATTTCGAGACAAGCAGTTTATGATAATATTCGGAGAACAGAGGCAATGCTAGAAGAATATGAAGAGAAGCTTAATCTGTTTACGAAATTTGAAAAACGGCAAGAAACGATTGATGAGCTATTGCTAGTAGTAAAAGATCAATCATCTGAAGAAACACTGATTCAACTCATTAATCAATTAAAAGAATGGGATTAGGAGGCGGCGTGCATGGCATTTGAAGGATTAGCTGAGCGACTCCAAGGGACGCTTCAGAAAATCAAAGGCAAAGGAAAAATTTCTGAAGCAGATGTAAAAGAAATGATGAAAGATGTAAGACGTGCGTTAATCGAAGCGGATGTTAACTTAAAAGTCGTAAAAGAATTCGTCAAAAATGTATCCGAACGAGCAGTTGGTCAAGAAGTGATGAAAAGTTTAACTCCTGGCCAGCATGTCATTAAAATCGTTAAAGATGAACTAACGGAGTTAATGGGTGGGGAGCAAAGTCAGATTTCTTTTGCAACGAGACCTCCGACTGTCATTATGATGGTTGGGCTTCAAGGTGCAGGTAAAACCACTACTACTGGGAAGTTAGCAAACGTACTGCGCAAAAAATACAACAAAAAGCCTTTACTTGTGGCCGCAGATATTTATCGACCGGCTGCAATAAAACAGCTAGAAACGCTTGGGAAACAGTTATCTTTACCGGTTTTTGCATTAGGGACAGATGTTTCGCCTGTAGAAATTGTCAAACAGGCACTTGAACATGCAAAAGAAGAGCATCATGATGTTGTAATGATTGATACAGCAGGTCGACTTCATATTGACGAAACGCTTATGCAGGAGTTAAAAGACATTCGTGCCATAAAAGAACCAGACGAAATCTTCTTGGTTGTCGATGCGATGACGGGGCAAGACGCAGTCAATGTTGCGAATAATTTTAACGAAACGCTTGGCATCACAGGTGTTCTCTTAACGAAACTGGATGGGGATACTCGTGGTGGTGCGGCTTTATCTATTCGTTCTGTAACGCAAAAGCCTATTAAATTTGTCGGGATGGGCGAAAAGATGGATGCTTTAGAAGCCTTCCACCCTGAACGTATGGCTTCTCGTATTTTAGGTATGGGAGATATGATGTCTCTTATCGAAAAAGCGCAAGCAAATGTAGACGAAGAAAAAGCGAAGGAATTAGAAGAAAAATTCCGTACGCAGTCTTTTACATTTGATGACTTTTTGGAGCAACTTAGCCAAGTTAAACAAATGGGACCATTAGATGAAATTCTGAAGATGCTACCAGGAGCAGGTAAGATTAAAGGGTTGGAAAATGCGAAAGTCGATGAAAAGCAAATGGATCGTGTAGAAGCCATTATTTACTCGATGACGGCAAAAGAAAAAACAACCCCTGAAATTATCAACGGTCCAAGAAAAAAACGAATTGCCAAAGGATCTGGAACATCGATTCAAGATGTAAACAGATTATTGAAGCAATTTGAAGACATGAAAAAAATGATGAAACAAATGACGAACATGCAACAAAAAGGAAAGAAAAAGATGAGAATGCCTGGTTTAGACTCACTTTTTAAGTAAAATTTCTAGAAAAAAATAAGGTGTTAAGAAAAAACACTTTACAAACAAATAAAAGCTTGATAATATACTATCTTGTGTGAAACTATTCGGAGGTGCAATAAAAATGGCAGTTAAAATTCGTTTAAAACGTATGGGAGCAAAAAAATCTCCTTTCTATCGTATTGTAGTAGCAGACTCTCGCTCACCACGTGATGGTCGTCAAATTGAAACAGTAGGTACTTACAACCCACTTACAAAACCAGCTGAAGTTAAAATTAACGAAGAATTAGCGTTAAAATGGCTTCAAGACGGTGCGAAACCATCTGATACAGTACGTAACTTGTTCTCAGAACAAGGAATTATGGAAAAATTCCATAACGCAAAAATCGGCAAATAATCGGAGGGGACAATGTGAAGCAGCTGATCGAGGCAATCGTTAAACCATTAGTTGATTATCCTGATAAAGTTCAAGTTGAAGAAGAGGAGAATGTAAACCGTATAGTTTATAAACTTTCTGTTCATCCTGAAGATATGGGGAAAGTAATTGGCAAACAAGGGCGAGTAGCAAAAGCCATTCGCACTATTGTTTACTCAGCAGCAGGCAGTCACCAAAAGAAAAAAACATATGTCGACATTCAAGATTAAGGGAGAACACTTTGTTCTTCCTTTTTTGATAGATCCAGCTCTAGCGCCTTGCCTGTCGGGGCAGACATAGGCACTTGCGCTTTTATGATAGGAGGTAATTATAGATGGAATGGTTTAATGTTGGTAAAATTGTAAACACGCATGGTATTTGGGGAGAAGTTCGTGTTATTTCAACTACTGACTTTGCAGATGAACGCTATGAAGTAGGAAGCGAGCTTGGACTTTATAAAGCGGATGGATCTAAACCGATTATCGTCAAAGTGGCTAGTCATCGTAAGCACAAAAACTTTGATTTATTGACATTTGAAGGTTATACATTATTAAAAGATGTAGAAGCTTTCAGAGATGCTGTATTGAAAGTATCGGAGAAGTATCTTTCAGATTTAGAAGAGAATGAATTTTATTACCATGAAATTATTGGCTGCTCGGTTGAATCATTGGAAGGTGAGGCAATCGGAACAGTTACAGAAATTATTCAAACCGGTGCTAATGACGTTTGGGCAGTTCAACCTGTAAAAGGGAAAACCCATTATATTCCGTATATCGAGGATGTTGTGAAAACGGTCGATATTGCGAATAAGAAAATTACGATTGACGTGTTGGATGGTTTATTATCATGATGAACATTCATATTCTTTCGCTTTTTCCGGAAATGTTTACGGGGGTTTTTAATTCCTCTATTTTGAAAAAAGCGCAGGAAAAAGAAGAAGTTACGATTAATGTAGTTAATTTTCGAGAGTTTGCAGGAAACAAGCATCACCAAGTAGATGATTATCCATATGGTGGCGGAGCCGGGATGGTGTTAAAGCCAGAACCCATTTTTAATGCGGTAGAGTCGCTTGTTCAACATTCGGAACATAAACGACGTATTATTCTTCTTTGCCCTCAAGGCGAGCGATTTACGCAGCAAAAAGCAGAAGAACTTGCAAAAGAAGAGGAACTTATCTTCATTTGTGGTCATTATGAAGGCTATGATGAACGTATACGAGAGCATTTAGTGACAGATGAGATTTCCATTGGAGATTTTGTGCTTACCGGTGGTGAGCTAGCTGCAATGACTGTGGTGGATAGTGTTGTAAGACTATTACCGAATGTACTTGGAAAAGCTGCCTCACATGAACAAGATTCTTTTTCGACTGGACTATTAGAGCATCCGCATTATACCCGTCCGGTAGAATATCGCGGCTATAAAGTGCCAGATGTTTTGTTGTCAGGTAATCATGCGGCCATTGATAAATGGAGAAGAGAACAGTCGCTAAAACGAACGGTGGAAAGAAGACCAGATTTGTTAGACCAGGTTGAATTAAGTGACAAAGAAAAACAATTAATTAATGAATTAAAAAGCAAATTATAATTGCAAGTAACAACTAGTTATGATATATTCTATTATGTACTTTTATGTAAAGTACTGATTTTGGGTGTTCCGCTGCAACAGTTAATGTGTGTAAGAGCATTCTAGAGAAGGAGAGAAAATGATGCAAAACATTATTGCAGAAATCACTAAAGAACAATTACGTACAGATCTTCCAACTTTCCGTCCTGGTGACACAGTTCGTGTACACGTTAAGGTAGTAGAGGGAACTCGTGAACGTATTCAAATGTACGAAGGTGTTGTAATTAAACGTCGTGGAGGCGGAATCAGCGAAACTTTCACAGTTCGTAAAATTTCTTCTGGCGTTGGTGTTGAACGTACTTTCCCAGTACACACACCAAAAATTGCAAACTTAGAAGTTGTTCGTCGTGGTAAAGTTCGTCGTGCTAAATTGTACTACTTACGTGAACTACGCGGTAAAGCAGCTCGTATTAAAGAACGTCGCTAATAGTAAAAGTAAATGTTGTAGTGAAGGTGATGCCACTTTTGCTACAACATTTTTGCTTTTCAAAAGAAATGATGTCATTCTTTTTGCTTGAAACTAATTTTCCTTGTACAATATAGAGAGTGAATAAAGGAGGCAAATTGATGGAACAAGTAAAAAAAGAAAAGAATGAATTATGGGAATGGTCGAAAGCTCTTTTGATCGCTTTTGGACTCGCAGCAATAATTCGTTTCTTTTTATTTACACCAATTGTAGTAGACGGAGAATCGATGATGCCTACTTTAAAAAATGGCGATCGTATGGTTGTTAACAAAATTGGATACATGATTGGCGGACCAGATCGTTACGATATAGTAGTATTTCATGCACCAGAACAAAAGAATTATATTAAACGGGTGATTGGTTTACCTGGCGATCATGTAGAATTTAAAAATGATCAATTATTTATTAATGGAAAAGAATTACCAGAACCATATTTAGAGCAGTATAAAAGCGAAATTACTGAAGGAACATTAACAGGTGACTTCACTTTAGAAGATATTACACAAGAGAATAAAATCCCTGAAGGATACATATTCGTTATGGGAGATAATCGTTTGTATAGTAAAGATAGCCGACATATTGGTCTAGTAGCGATTGATGAAGTGATTGGAAACACGAACTTCGTATTTTGGCCTATGGATGATATTGGTTTTGTGAAGTAAAGAAGGTGGTACAAAAATGACGATTCAATGGTTTCCTGGTCATATGGCCAAAGCGAGAAGAGAAGTAACGGAAAACTTAAAACTAGTGGATATCATTTTTGAATTAATAGATGCACGTTTACCGTTGTCTTCCAGAAATCCGATGATTGATGAAGTAGTTCATCAAAAAACGAGATTGCTTATCCTTAACAAAATGGATATGGCAGATGAAGCGCAAACAAAAAAATGGATAGCTTATTTTGAGTCAAAAGGACATCCTGCTGTTGCGATAAACTCTTTAGAGGGAAAAGGTCTCCAAACGGTTTTTAAAGCCGCTAAAGAGCTTTTAAAGCCGAAATGGGATCGAATGAAAGACCGTGGCATTAAACCTCGTGCAATTCGAGCGATGATTGTTGGAATTCCGAATGTAGGGAAATCTACACTCATTAACCGATTTGCAAAGAAAAATATTGCTAGAACAGGTAATACACCCGGCGTAACAAAAAAACAACAATGGATCAAAGTGGAAAAAGAAATTGAATTACTCGATACACCAGGTATTCTTTGGCCAAAGTTTGAGGATCAACAAGTTGGATATAAGCTAGCACTTACTGGTGCGATAAAAGATGCGGTCATCAACATGGAAGATCTAGCTGTTTACGGGCTTCGTTTCCTACAGGAGCATTATCCAAAGCGTATGCAAGAACGATATCAGCTATCAGAGGTTAGCGAAGATTTAGTCGAAACGTTCGACCATATAGGAAAGCTGCGGAGATGTTATGCAGGTGGCGGAGAAATAGATTACGATCAAGTGGCAGAGTTAATCGTTCGTGACGTACGTAGTCTCCATCTTGGTCGATTGACTTTCGATTTTGTAGAAGAATATTAATGCGAAAAATACCCTTCTTGCCATATGGTAAAAAGGGTTTTCTTGTTTTGGGGATGTAATAAAATTTATGATATAAGACAGTTTAGGGAAACTGCGCGGTAAAGAGATACGGCAAAGGTAATTGATTTCCGCTCCAGGCGGACGCTTTCCGCGGGGCGGGCGGTGAGCCTCCTCGTCGCACGCTCCTGCGGGGTCTCACCTGTCCCGCTGATCCCGCAGGTGTCGCCGCCTTGCGCTTCAATCAATAGAACTTGCTGACTAATCCATAATTAAATGCAAAAAAGCTCTTTAATTTAGTTACCACTGTCAAGCTGTTTCTTATTTAAAATAATTTTATGTACAGTATAAATTATAGGGAAGGTTGTTATTAGCCATTCAAGCAATGGGTCCCAACAATCGCTAGATAGTATATCTTTTCAACTAATCAAAGGTTTTCACCCATAGAAAATGCAACATAGTACTAAATTTAGTGTCTCATTATGGAGTAAATAGCATACTCTATTGGATTGTAGCGAAGGGGTGGCGACTCCGACGGGAACAGTACGAGCTGAAAGCCCCGCAGGAGCGAGAGCTCCGAGGAGATTGAAGCCGTGCCCGTGGAAAGCGTCCGCCCCGTAGCGGAAATCCCAGTGGCTACTTCATTCAACTCACTGCCGCGCAGTTTCCCTATAATGTGATATATAGATTCCAATTAGTTAGAAAAAAAGAAAATATGTAAGCACTTTTTTAATTAATCGATAAATCAACCGATACATAATAGTAAGCAAGAGAAAGTAGATGTGAATATGTTAAGTTTGAAAGAGATGAAAGAGAAATTAGAGCATGCAACCGGTTCAGAAACTTGGTTTACGGAGCTAGAAAATGATACTAGAGTAGGTGCACAGAAATTAATTAGTAGTTGGAAAAGAAAGCAGCAAAAGTTACTGCTAGAAAAACAAGCGCATGATGAAAAGATATTATTTGATCGCAGTTTTTGTGCAAACGAACTTGATTTAGTAGCTGGAGTAGACGAAGCGGGCAGGGGACCATTAGCGGGACCTGTAGTAACAGCAGCTGTCATTTTAAATACACAAGCTGAAGAATTGATTGGCTTAAACGATTCTAAGCAACTTTCCAAAATAAAACGCAATGAACTAGCAACCATTATTAAAAACAATGCAATCAGTTATTTTATTCATTTTCAACCGGTTGAAAAAATTGATGAATTAAATATTTACGAGGCAACAAAACAGTCCATGACTGAATCGGTCCTTCATTTACATAAACGTCCCTCTGTAGTACTTGTAGACGCTATGAAGCTACCAATTGATATAGAGACACACTCTATCATTAAGGGGGATGCGCAAAGTTTAGCGATTGCGGCGGCATCGATACTTGCTAAAACAGCCAGAGACGAGTATATGGATCAACTACATGAAACGTTTCCACTTTATTTATTTAACAAACACGCAGGATATGGAACGAAAGAACATGTGGAGATGATTAAACAATATGGGCCAACTGAGCATCATCGAAAAACGTTTGAACCGATCAAGTCTATTTTAAAAATGAGGTGAATATATGACATCTCCATTTTTTTCAACTATTGGAGCACAGTCAACCCAGGCCGTTACAGCTAGTAAACAAATGCCGATGAAAGAAGGGCAAGTTGTACACGGAGTGATAAAAAAACTATATCCAAATCAAACGGCAGAGGTGCAAATAGGCAATCAAAAAGTCATTGCAAAGCTAGAAACACCTTTAAAAGCAGGAGATGCTCATTTTTTTCAAGTATCTAAAGCATCTCCCGAAGTACAGCTAAAAGTAGTGACCGGTCCATTAACTGGAGGTAATACTTTAGCTCAACAAGCGACCCAATTATTGCAGGCGATGAATTTAACGAAAACGAATGAAATGCAAGCGGTGACTCAATTTTTCTTGAAAGAGCAGTTGCCTATTTCGAAAGAATTATTAATACAAGCAGAACAGCTATTAAAGCAGCTGCCACCAGGGACGTCGATAAAGGCTGCGTTGGAAGGTATTCAAAAAATGACAGAGTTAAAGCTGCCTTTGACAACAAGTCTGTTGGAGGCCGTTTTGAGTGGGAAATCCACAAGGGGGCTTCAGTCCTCCATTGAAAGCTTCAAACTCGCTTTGCTACAAGATTCAACTATTTCACAGGCTGTAAAAACTGATATGCAGCAAAGCCTACAAAAAATTGCAGAGCCTTTTCGTTTACCAGTAGCAGGTGCGATTATCGGAAAGCAATTAGAGACACTTCAAAATCAGCAAACAAGTATTTCGAAGAGATTACCGATTTTACAAACATTAAAAGAAGCGGGAGTTTTACCAGCAGTGGCTTCCCTATCAAACCCAACACCAATACTTAGCCAGCCTTCTTTACCAAATTCTGCGGGTCAATGGATGACAAAATTAGTACAAGCTGCCCCAACTGAAAAAGGAGTACTGAAGGAACAGCTCCGTAACTGGATAAATGCACAGCCTTTATTGATAGCAGGGCAAAAAGAACAAGTATTGTCTCTAATAAAAGAAAATAGCGAAGCTCAACCAATCCAAAACGCGCTTGTTAAAGCATTTGCAGAACAAAGTGGGCAAGCTATTTTTCAGAAAGATACAAATGGTTTAACTGCTAAAGAACATTTAGTTACGTTACTAGGCAAAGGACAGACGGTGGAAACTGTTAATCAAATTTTACACCAGGTAAATATGCTGGTGAAAAGTAACTCTAATAGTTTTAACTCGCAATCGATGATGGAGTCCGAGCAAGCAGCACTAAAACAATTGGATGGAAAAGCTTTTGAGCATGCATTGAAAGAAGTGTTAAAATCACTTGGGTTTAGTTATGAAGCAAAACTAGGAACTAACAGCGAAGAAATAAGAAATATAGCACACCAGTTAAAACCTCAATTAGTGGAGCTAGTGCAAAATCACGCGATCGCTGCATCTCTTAGAGAGAGTGCGGAAATGTTACTAGGTCGAATGAATGGTTTGCAAATTTTGTCGGGAGAAAGTGGCCCTCAACATCAACTGCTCATGCAAGTGCCTTTAGAATTTTTTGGAAAGAAAATGGATGCGACGCTCGAATGGAATGGACGAATGAAAGAAGACGGTAAAATAGACTCTGATTTTGCGAGGATTATGTTTTATTTAAAATTGGAAACATTGGATGAGACAGTAGTAGATATGCAAGTGCAAAATAGGATTGTAACCATTAATGTTTACAATAACGATGCGCAGCTGCAGCACATTGCCAATACATTTAAAAATGCTTTAAAAGATGGCCTGTCATCGGTGGGGTACACATTATCTGGTGTATTTATGAAAACATTCGAAGAACAAAAGCTTGCATCAAAGATCCAGTCAAAAGGAGCTTCGAAACAATCGCAAGGAGTAGATATACGAATATGACAGAAGATAAACAAACCCGAAAAGAAGCAATAGCATTAAACTATAAACCTAGTATGGTAGATGCTCCTACTGTAGTGGCAAAAGGAAAAGGAAAAATTGCCGAAAATATACTAGCAAAAGCAAAAGAGCATAATGTGCCTATCCAGCAAGATGCAAGTTTAGTAGAACTTCTTGGGCAGTTAGATATCAATCAATCCATTCCAGAAGAGTTATATCAAGCGGTTGCAGAGGTATTCGCTTTTATTTATAAGGTGGATCAGGAAAAAGCAAATAAAAATCTACAAATCTAATATTTCGACTTGAAATCTGAATTTTCGATAATTTTACAAATACTAGACTTTTGTGGACAAGTTGTGTCGGTTTTAATACAATGAATAAGGTAGTAAATTACTTGACACAAGTTTGATTGGAGGATGCAAGATGAATATCCATGAATATCAAGGGAAACAACTCCTCAGACAATATGGCGTAGCAGTTTCAAACGGAATTGTTGCTTTTTCACCTGAAGAGGCTGTAAAAGCGGCAAAAGAGTTAGGCTCAAGCGTTATTGTTGTGAAAGCTCAAATCCACGCAGGTGGACGAGGTAAAGCAGGCGGAGTAAAAATCGCAAAAAATTTAGATGAAGTACGTGAATACGCGAAGGAACTTTTAGGGAAAGTGTTAGTAACACACCAAACAGGTCCAGAAGGTAAAGAAATTAAACGTTTACTAATCGAAGAAGGTAGCGATATTAAGAAGGAGTATTATGTAGGTTTAGTACTAGACCGTGCAACTTCTCGTGTAACATTGATGGGCTCTGAAGAGGGCGGAATGGACATCGAGGAAGTAGCTGCAAATACACCAGAAAAGCTTTTCTATGAAGAGATTGATCCTGTTGTAGGTTTAACGGGCTTCCAAGCTCGTCGCATGGCTTTTAATATGAACATTCCAGCAAAACTTGTTAATAAAGCAGCTAAATTTATGCTTGGCCTATACCAAGTGTATAAAGAAAAAGATGCTTCTATCGTAGAGATCAACCCGTTAGTAGTAACTGCGGATGATAACGTTTTAGCGCTAGATGCAAAATTTAACTTCGACGCAAATGCTTTATATCGCCATAGCGATATTTTAGAAATGCGCGACTTTGATGAAGAAGATCCAAAAGAAATCGAAGCTTCTAAATATGACCTAAGCTATATTTCATTAGATGGAAACATCGGTTGTATGGTTAACGGAGCAGGACTTGCAATGGCTACAATGGATACAATTAGCTATTACGGCGGTTCACCCGCAAACTTCCTGGACGTTGGGGGCGGTGCTACAGCTGAAAAAGTAACGGAAGCATTTAAGATCATCCTTTCTGATGCAAACGTTAAAGGTATTTTCGTTAATATCTTCGGTGGTATTATGAAATGTGACGTTATCGCAGAAGGTGTTATTATTGCTGCGAAAGAAGTAGGTCTTTCAGTACCGTTAGTAGTACGTTTAGAAGGTACGAATGTTGATTTAGGTAAAAAATTATTAAATGAATCTGGCTTAAATATTATCGCTGCTGACTCAATGGCAGACGGTGCTCAAAAAATCGTTAATCTTGTAGGATAAGAAAGGCAGGGACATATTGTGGGCGTATATATTAATAAAGATACGAAAGTAATCGTTCAAGGAATTACGGGCTCAACTGCTCTTTTCCATACAAAACAAATGCTTGAATACGGGACGAAAATCGTTGCTGGGGTTACACCTGGTAAAGGTGGTACAGAAGTAGAAGGCGTTCCAGTTTTCAATACAGTAGAAGACGCTGTAAAAGCTACTGGTGCGAACGTTTCAGTAATCTATGTACCAGCTCCATTTGCTGCTGACGCGATTCTGGAAGCAGTAGATGCTGAACTAGATATGACAATTTGTATTACTGAACATATTCCAGTACTAGACATGGTTAACGTAAAACGTTACATGGAAGGAAAGAAAACTCGTTTAGTAGGACCAAACTGCCCTGGTGTTATTACAGCAGATGAATGTAAAATTGGTATTATGCCAGGATATATTCATACAAAAGGACATGTAGGCGTTGTATCACGTTCTGGTACACTTACTTATGAAGCAGTTCATCAATTAACACAAGCTGGTATCGGTCAAACGACAGCTGTAGGTATTGGTGGAGACCCTGTAAACGGAACAAACTTTATCGATGCATTAACTGCATTCAATGAAGATGAAGAAACGTATGCAGTAGTAATGATTGGTGAGATCGGTGGTACTGCTGAAGAAGAAGCAGCAGCATGGATTAAAGCTAACATGAAAAAACCAGTAGTAGGATTTATTGGTGGTCAAACTGCTCCTGAAGGTAAACGTATGGGACATGCTGGAGCAATTATCTCTGGTGGGCAAGGTACGGCTGAAGGAAAAATCCAAGCGATGAAAGATGCAGGAATGAAAGTTGCTGCAACTCCATCTGTTATTGGTGATACTTTAATAGAAGCTATTAAAGAAGCAGGTCTTTACGACGCTTGTAAAACACATTAAGATAATAGTACGGCACATCTTTTGGTGTTGCCGTACTATTTTTTTATAGGAGGGAAGCAATGAAGGATGAACAATTTCTACAACGATTTTTAGCTTTGCATTATGTATTTCCAGTTCCTTTAAACAAGATAAAACCTCTGCTTGAGTATGACCCCAACCTCACTCAACTAGAAACGATGAAGCCTTCTTTACTGGCAAGTTTAGGCAAGATTTCACAGGATCGCGCGATAAAATTGCAAGAAATGTACCGAAAATATGTAGAAATCCCACTTCTACAAATATATGAAAAACATGCTATATCCCCTATTATTTACACTAATCCCAATTATCCATCAAATCTATTAAACTTATATGATCCACCAGCTGTTCTCTATATAAAAGGTGATATAAATTTACTTTTAAATGATAAAAAACTTGCAATTATCGGATCGAGAGAAGCAACCGCATACTCTAAAAGTAGTATTGAAAAAATCTTGCCTCCATTAATACAAAATAACTTTGTTATCGTTAGTGGATTAGCAAAAGGTGCAGATACATTAGCGCATGAAATGACGATGCAATATGGTGGAAATACAATCGCTGTATTAGGCACTGGCTTTTTTCATATGTATCCAAAACAAAACGAAAATCTAGCGCATAAAATGTCGAAAAACCAGCTGTTAGTAACGGAATATCCTCCGTATATAACGCCAAAAAAGTGGAATTTTCCTATGAGAAATCGAATTATTAGTGGATTGTCACAAGGTGTCGTTATTACAGAAGCAAAAGAAAAAAGTGGTACAGTTTCGACAATGGAACATGCTCTCGAAAACGGAAAAGAAATATTTGCGGTCCCAGGCTCTATATTTTCTCCCCTTTCTGCAGGCCCTCATCACCTTATACTAGAAGGTGCGAAGCCTGTTTGGGATGGGCATCAAATACTCGAAGAATTACTAAAATAACGAACGAACAAAATAAATTAAAAATGAAAAGTCTTGCATTTCTTATGAAACTGTTATACATTTTGCAACAGGTATTTGTTTTGAAGAATAAAGCGAGTTACCTTCTATAAGGAGGCACATTTATGTCGGATTATTTAGTTATAGTAGAATCGCCAGCCAAAGCAAAAACGATTGAGCGATACCTTGGAAAAAAATATAAAGTAAAAGCATCGGTCGGCCATGTCCGCGATTTACCTAGAAGTCAAATGGGAGTCGATGTGGAAAATGACTATGAGCCAAAATATATTACGATACGCGGCAAAGGTCCTGTATTACAAGACTTAAAAAAAGCAGCAAAAAAAGCAAAGAAAGTATATCTCGCGGCTGACCCCGACAGAGAAGGGGAAGCAATTGCATGGCATTTAGCTAACTCCTTAAATGTTGATATTGAATCAGACTGTCGAGTTGTTTTTAACGAGATTACAAAAGATGCCATTCTAGAATCCTTTAAGCATCCTAGACCGATTAATATGGATTTAGTAGATGCACAACAAGCGAGAAGAATTTTGGATCGCCTTGTAGGATATAATATTAGTCCTATACTATGGAAGAAAGTAAAAAAAGGTCTATCGGCAGGTCGAGTTCAATCTGTAGCACTTCGATTGATTATTGACCGTGAAAATGAAATAAATAACTTTGTTCCAGAAGAGTACTGGACAATCGAAGGGCAGTTTGAAAAGGATAAAAAAGCATTTGATGCTCTTTACTACGGTACGGAAAAAGAAAAAGTAAAGCTATCAAATGAACAAGAAGTAAAAGAAGTTTTAAATGTCATGAAAGGCAAAAAATTCACAGTAACAAACGTTGTGAAAAAAGAACGCAAAAGAAATCCTGCACCTTCTTTTACGACTTCTTCCCTCCAACAGGAAGCGGCTCGTAAGTTAAACTTTAGAGCTAGAAAAACAATGATGCTTGCGCAACAACTATACGAAGGTATTGATCTTGGTAAAAAAGAGGGTACTGTTGGTTTAATTACTTACATGAGAACAGACTCTACGCGAATTTCGGATACTGCAAAAGCAGATGCACAAGAATTCATTACGAAAGAATATGGTTCTGAGTTCATATCACCGAAAAAAGCAGAAAAACAATCAAAAAAAGCACAAGATGCTCATGAAGCCGTACGTCCCACAAGTGTTTTAAGAACACCAAATGAGTTGAAAGCGATTTTATCTCGTGACTTATTTCGTTTGTACAAACTAATTTGGGAACGATTCATCGCTAGTCAAATGGCACCTGCTATTTTAGATACAGTTGCGGTAGATTTGAAAAATGGAGAAGCCGTATTCCGTGCAAACGGTTCTCAAATAAAATTCCCTGGTTTTATGAAAGTGTATGTAGAAGGCTCGGACGATCAAACAGATGATAAAGACAAACTCTTACCTGTTCTAGCTGTCGGGGATAAAGTAAGTGCTCTATCCATTGAACCAATACAGCATTTTACTCAACCGCCTCCACGATATTCGGAAGCAAGACTCGTAAAAACTTTAGAAGAGTTAGGCATAGGTAGACCATCCACTTATGCACCGACGCTTGATACGATTCAAAAAAGAGGATATGTTGCGTTAGAAACAAAACGTTTCGTGCCTACTGAGCTTGGAACAATTGTGCATCAGCTTGTTCTAGAATTCTTCCCAAATATTTTAAATATCGAATTTACTGTTCAAATGGAACAAGATTTAGATAGTATAGAAGATGGGCAAGTGAAATGGGTAGAAGTAATTGATGGTTTTTATAAAGACTTTGCAAAGCACGTGGAGCATGCAGATGCTGAAATGGAAAAAATCGTCATTAAAGATGAACCTACTGGAGAAGACTGTGAAGAATGTGGATCTCCGATGGTATACAAATTAGGACGTTACGGAAAATTCATGGCTTGTAGCAATTTCCCGGATTGTAGAAATACAAAAGCGATTATTAAGGAAATTGGCGTACCATGTCCGTCATGTGAAACAGGACAAATCGTTGAACGTAAAAGTAAGACAAAACGATTATTCTACGGATGCAACCAGTATCCAACATGTGAGTTTGTTTCTTGGGACAAGCCAATCAATCGACCATGTCCTAAGTGTAATGCTATGCTAGTAGAGAAAAAATTGAAAAAAGGTATACAAATACAATGTGTTTCTTGTGATTATAAAGAAGATCCACAGAGTTAAAAGAAAGAAGGATACAACATGACTGAAATAGTAAACGTTATTGGTGGAGGTCTTGCTGGAAGTGAGGCAGCTTGGCAAATTGCAAAAAGAGGCGTGAAAGTACGTCTTTTTGAAATGCGCCCTGTCAAACAAACACCAGCCCATCATACGGATAAATTTGCAGAACTAGTATGCTCTAATTCCCTTAGAGCAAATAATTTAACGAATGCTGTAGGCGTTATTAAAGAAGAAATGCGTATGTTAGATTCGCTTATTATTGATTCCGCTGATAATAGCAGCGTACCTGCTGGGGGTGCACTTGCAGTCGATCGCCATGATTTTGCTGGAAGAGTAACAGAAGCAATTCGAAATCATCCATTGATCGAGGTAGTCAATGAAGAAGTAACAGAAATCCCGGAAGGTATTACAGTTATTGCGACTGGCCCTTTAACTTCCCCAGCACTAGCTGAAAAAGTGAAAGAAATGACAGGGCAAGAATATTTATACTTCTACGATGCTGCTGCTCCGATTGTGGAAAAAGACAGCATTGATATGGACAAAGTATACTTGAAGTCTCGTTACGATAAAGGGGAAGCAGCCTATTTAAACTGCCCGATGACAGAAGAGGAATTCAATCGCTTTTATGATGCATTAGTTGAGGCAGAAGTAGTACCTCTAAAAGAATTCGAAAAAGAAATTTATTTTGAAGGCTGTATGCCGGTAGAGGTAATGGCAGGGCGTGGTCGTAAAACATTATTATTCGGACCGATGAAACCAGTAGGTCTAGAAGATCCGAAAACAGGCAAACGACCATATGCGGTTGTTCAGCTTAGACAAGATGATGCAGCTGGTACACTTTATAATATCGTAGGCTTCCAAACACATTTAAAATGGGGACCTCAAAAAGAAGTACTCAAGTTAATACCTGGACTTGAAAATGTGGAAATCGTTCGATATGGTGTCATGCACCGAAATACGTTCATCAATTCGCCATATGTTTTGCAACCGACGTATCAGTTAAAAGCAAATCAAAATATTTTCTTTGCGGGTCAAATGACTGGTGTAGAAGGTTATGTAGAGTCAGCTGGTAGTGGGTTACTAGCGGGCATCAATGCTGCGAAACTTGCTAAAGGGGAAGAATTAGTAGTGTTCCCAAGCGAAACTGCGCTCGGCAGTATGGCTCGATATATTACAGAAGCAGACTCAAAAAACTTCCAACCTATGAATATAAACTTTGGCTTATTCCCAGAATTGCAACCAAAAGTAAGAGATAAAAAGGCAAGAACGGAACAATTAGCGAACAGAGCGCTTGCGACAATTCAAAATTTTATGAAAAATACTGCAATATAATTGCTTTAAGCCTCTTAAAAGTTGTATACTTTTAGAGGCTTTTATTATGGAAATGCAATGGAGTTGTTTTGTATGATTGAACCTGATAAATTACATACTTTTATAACGTACATCCAATTAGAGAAAAATTATTCGGAACTTACCATCCGCGAATATGAAAATGATATATATCAATTTATCCAGTTTCTTGAAATAGAAGGAGTAAAAAATTTAAATGCTGTGGAGTATGTTCATACTAGATTGTATGTGACGAACTTATATGAGAAGCAGCTTGCAAGAACTACCATTTCACGGAAAATCTCAGCAATAAGATCGTTCTATAAATTTCTGCATAGAGAGTACAATATTCGAGATGATGCTTTCCAATCGTTATACCTTCCAAAGAAAGAAACAAAGCTGCCGCATTTCTTTTACGAAGAGGAAATGGAGAAATTATTCGAAGCAAACAAGGCTTCTGATCCATTATCTGTTCGCAATATTGCCATACTTGAACTGTTATATGCGACTGGAATAAGGGTAAGTGAACTTATATCTATCGAATTACGTCATGTAGATAGTAGTTACGGGGTCGTCCGCATAATGGGAAAGGGTAGAAAAGAGCGATATGTGCCTGTAGGAGACTTTGCGCTTTCTGCTGTAGAAGACTATGTGTTAAATAGTAGGCCCAAACTGATGAAGCATACGTCTCATACCTTTTTATTTGTCAATAACAGGGGAGAGCACTTAACAGCAGAGGGAGTTAGGTATATTTTAAATGGGATGATGGAGAAAGCATCCATGCATTCAACGATTTATCCACATATGCTGCGCCATACATTTGCCACTCATTTATTGAACAATGGGGCCGATTTGAGAAGTGTTCAAGAGTTATTAGGCCACGTACATCTTTCTTCTACTCAAGTATACACCCACGTAACGAAAGAACATTTACGAAAAACGTATATGAATGCTCACCCGCGAGCATAAATGCAACAATATGAAGGTGAATTTGATATATTGGAGGTAATGATAAATGTCTAGTATTCATGCAACAACGATTTTTGCGGTTAGTCATAACGGTACTCATGCAATGGCAGGAGACGGTCAAGTTACATTAGGCAATCAAGTAGTAATGAAACATACAGCGAAAAAAGTAAGAAGATTATTTAACGGTCAGGTTGTAGCTGGATTTGCTGGATCTGTAGCGGATGCATTTACATTATTTGAAATGTTTGAAGGAAAATTAATGGAGTATAATGGAAACCTTCAACGAGCAGCTGTTGAGCTTGCCAAGCAGTGGCGAGGAGACAAAATGCTACGCCAACTAGAAGCAATGCTATTAGTGATGGACAGTAAAAATCTATTACTAGTATCTGGTACTGGGGAAGTTATTGAACCAGACGATGGTATTCTTGCAATAGGATCGGGTGGAAACTATGCACTTGCAGCAGGGAGAGCATTAAAACAGTACGCTGGGGATAAAATGACTGCAAAAGAAATTGCAGTTGCTTCTTTAACCACTGCAGCTGATATTTGCGTATTTACGAATCATCAAATTATTGTGGAGGTATTAGGTGAATGAAAGAAACAAACTTAACCCCAAAACAAATTACAGAGCATCTAAATAAATACATCGTTGGTCAAGAAACTGCCAAAAAAGCGGTGGCAGTTGCACTTAGAAATCGTTATAGAAGACAGTTGCTTGGCGAAGAGATGAGAAATGAAGTAATTCCTAAAAACATCTTAATGATTGGACCTACAGGTGTAGGGAAAACAGAAATTGCTAGAAGAATCGCGAAACTGACAAAAGCTCCTTTCGTAAAAGTAGAAGCAACTAAATTTACAGAAGTCGGATATGTCGGAAGAGACGTAGAATCGATGGTTAGGGATTTAGTAGAAGCAGCTATACGAATTGTAAAAGAAGAAAAGATGGAAGAAGTAAAAGATCAAGCAGTCCGCTTGGCAAATGATGTTATTGTGAAACTATTAGTTCCTTCCTTAAAGAAAAAGAGTGCGAACCAAAATCCGTTTGAAGCTCTTTTTGGTGGAAAAGCAGAAGATGAAAATTCTGATGTAGAAGATACAGATATACGTTTAAAACGCTCTCAAATTGCCGAAGATTTAAGAGACGGTAAACTTGAAGAGGAAATTGTAACAGTTGAGGTAACGGAAACAGCACCTTCTATTTTTGACGCATTACAGGGCGGCGGAATGGAAAGCATGGGTATGAATATGCAAGATGCGTTTTCGAGCTTAATGCCAAAGAAAAAGAAGAAAAGAAAAATGAAAGTGAAAGATGCACGGAAAGTTTTAGTTCAAGAAGAAGCGGGTAAGCTAATTGATAACGACGAAATTTCTCAAATTGCAATTGAAAAAACGGAACAATCCGGGATAATCTTCATCGACGAGATGGATAAGATTGCGAGTAGGAATGGAAGCAACTCTTCCGTGGATGTTTCTAGAGAGGGTGTTCAACGAGATATTTTACCTATTGTTGAAGGTTCCACTGTGACAACTAAATATGGAGCTGTTAAGACAGATTATATTTTGTTCATCGCTGCAGGTGCTTTCCATATGTCGAAACCATCGGATCTTATTCCAGAATTGCAAGGTCGTTTTCCGATTCGTGTAGAGTTAGAAAAGCTAACAAAAGATGATTTCGTTCGAATCTTAAAAGAGCCTCAACATTCTTTAGTGAAGCAGTATGAGGCATTACTTCAAACAGAAGGAGTAACAATTACGTTTTCAGATGAATCCATTGAACGTATTGGTGAAATCGCTTATGAAGTAAATCAGGAAACTGATAATATAGGAGCTAGAAGACTTCATACTATTTTGGAGAAAATTTTAGAGGAGCTTTCTTATGAAGCTTCCGACATTTCACCAGCCCATATTCAAATAACACCAGCTTATATCGACCAAAAACTTGACAATATTGTGAAAAATAAAGATTTATCGCAGTTTATACTGTAGAATGGAATACTGGGTGTTTTCAACGGAACAATTGAAAAACTTTAGAATATTAAAATAAATAATGGAAATACAATGGAGGATACAAAAATGAATTTATTAGACAAAACAAGAAAGATTAACTCAATGCTACAAGCATCTGCTGGGAAACCAGTTAACTTTAAAGAAATGGCAGCAACATTAAGTGACGTAATTGAATGTAACGCATTCATCGTAAGCAGAAAAGGTAAATTACTTGGATTTGAAGTACATCAACAAATTGAAAATGAGCGTATGATTAAAATGATGGAAGAACGTCAATTCCCTGAAGATTATACGAAGAACTTGTTTTCTGTAAACGAAACATCATCTAATTTAGATGTTTACAGTCAACATTCTGTATTCCCAGAGGAAAATCGTGACCTATTTAAAGAAGGGTTAACAACGATCGTTCCAATCATTGGTGGAGGAGAGCGTCTAGGGACATTAATCTTAGGTCGTTTAAAACAAGAATTCCATGACGATGATTTAATCCTTGGAGAATATGGTGCAACAGTTGTTGGTATGGAAATCCTACGTGAAAAATCGGAAGAAATTGAAGAGGAAGCACGTAGTAAAGCAGTTGTACAAATGGCGATCAATTCATTATCTTATAGTGAATTGGAAGCAATTGAGCATATTTTTGAAGAACTAGACGGCAACGAAGGATTACTTGTTGCTTCTAAAATTGCAGACCGCGTAGGTATCACTCGTTCTGTAATCGTAAATGCGCTTCGTAAACTTGAAAGTGCTGGTGTAATCGAATCTAGATCTTTAGGAATGAAAGGAACTTATATTAAAGTTCTTAATGACAAATTCCTTGCTGAATTAGCTCAACTAAAAATGAAATAATAAATAAGACAAAGCAGCCTCTTCAACTTAATAGTAGGAGAGGCTTTTTTTGTGGGTGAGAAGTTTCAGCATTTCCTACGGTGTAAACCCAATAATTGACTAAGGGCAACAGATTGCTTAGTGAAATCAACTAAATCAAGGCGAGAGCAACCAAATTAGTAATGAAAGCAACCAATTCTTAAAATAACAAGTGATAATTTATAAACATTGCGCAAATCGATATTATCATTGCACGTATGATTACGAATGTTGCGCAAATGTCATACAATGTTGCGAGTACCGACTAAAATGTTGCGCTTTTTTTATTAGGCACCTTTGCTCAGCAATATCTCAATAAGTGAAAGTTTCTCCCTTCACTATTATCCAATTAATGGCTAAGGGCGATCAACCAGTCATAGAAAGCAACCAATTCTATTTGAAAGCAACTAAAACAGGATAAGAGCAACCAAATTACTAGCGAGAGCGAAAAGCATCCGCTTGATTTGATTGTCGTGTTCATCTTAAGTTATCTCTCGCCACACCATTTATTGGAATATATTTACTAATGATATAAGTTATCGGTTCACATGGAACTAAGTAAATAGTAAGCTCTATTTTTTACATTGGAGGGAGCGGAAAATTGTTTGGTAATCTGATAAAACCTTCCTACTTTTTTTCCACGTAGTAAGAACTATCTTTTTAATCAAGAGTTTTTTTATTCTCTAATAGGGTAGACAATAAGATACATTATTTTCACTTTTCTATTAATTCAAAAGTTAAGTATTTGTGAAAATTGATACTTTTTGATTGATTTTTGGAGGTAATCTATGCAAAAATTAACAATTGTGAAGAACAGACATTAAAAAGTCGAAAGTTAGCGAAAAAAAGGACAAAGTACCTATTAAAACGGCGTAAATTGAATAGACACAATGTAACGTTTTCATTACAATTAGATTATTATGATTTTCATAGATTCTTATTATAAAAACATACAAGAGCAAAATGGGGTGAAATAGTTGGGTATATTTGGTGGGACAATATCAAATTTGGAAAGAGGACTGGCTTTCTCTGCTGCGAAACAAAAAACAATAGCGCAAAATATAGCGAATGTTGACACACCGAATTACAAAGCGAAAAGTGTTAGCTTTAATGAATTTTTATCAGATGCAAAAAAAAGTACTATTTCTGCGAATCGAACAGAACAGAAGCATATGAATTTTAGCATGCAAGCTAGTACTTCTGGAGTGTTTGACTATAAAAACTTTAGATATAGCAACAATGGAAATGGGGTCGACATGGACAAAGAACAAGCGAACCTTGCGACCAATCAGCTTTACTATAATGCACTTGTAGACCGTGTGAGCGGAAAAATGAACACGCTCCAAACAGTTATTAAAGGAGGAAGCAGATAATGTCGATTTTTCAAGGGATGAATACAACTGCTTCTGCTTTAACGGCACAGCGCCTGCGTATGGATGTGATTTCTTCTAATATCGCAAACGTTGATACCACTCGTGCGAAATATGTCGATGGTGAGTGGCAGGCATATAGAAGAAAGACAGTCACACTACAACCGCAAGAAGGGAAATTTTCGAATTTCTTAAACGTAGCGATGGGGACGGCAAATAAAGATAGCGTTGGACATGGGGTAAAAGTAACGAAAATCAACGAAGATACAGAAACTCCATTCAAATTAGTATTTGATCCGACTCATATCGACGCGAATGAGGAAGGATATGTAGAAATGCCTAATGTGGACCCGTTAAAAGAAATGGTTGACTTAATATCAGCCACTCGCTCTTATGAAGCGAATGTCACTGTTTTTAATGCGAATAAAGCAATGTTGTCGAAAGCATTAGAAATTGGAAAATAAGAAGAAAGAAGGTCTGAACGAATATGGCGATTGAATCTATTTCATTATTTAATCCTTCCCAAATAAATCCTGATTCTACAACTTCAAAGATAAGCTCCGCAGAAGCACAAGAAAAATTTGGCGATTTTTTGAAAAGCGCAATTGATTCTGTAAATGCAAATCAAAAAGCTTCTGATGTTGCAACAGAAAAATTAATCCGTGGGGAGAATATAGAATTGCATGATGTTATGATTGCTTCACAAAAAGCAAGTATTACATTGAACGCAACTTTAGAAATTCGAAACAAAGTGATTGAAGCGTATCAAGAAATCATGCGAATGCCAGTATAAACTCTCGGTTATCGCTAAATATCGAGCAAAATATTCACCATAACCGGAGGATACAAATGAATGAGCGTATAAAAAAAATGACAAATGATATAACCCTGTTTTGGAAAAGTCGAACGAAGACTCAAAAAGGGACAATGATAGGTAGTGTCGTTGCGGTTATCTTACTAGCTGCTATACTTACCTATTTTTTAACAAGAACAGAATTCGTTCCCCTTTACTCGGACGTTTCACCTGCTGAGATAGGGCGCATAAAAGAAACATTGGATGCACAAGGAGTACCCAATGAGATTGCAGCTGGAGGAACTTCGATCTCCGTTCCTGCTGAACAAGTAGATGGATTATTGGTCCAACTAGCAGCAGAAGGATTTCCGCAATCAGGAATGATTGACTATAGTTTCTTTTCTCAAAATGCTGGTTTTGGTATGACAGACAATGAATTTAACGTACTAAAATTAGCTTCTATGCAAACGGAACTAGCTAATCTGATAAAAGGTGTAAAAGGAATCAAAGATGCTCAAGTAATGATTACATTACCAGAGGAGAGTGTGTTTTTAACACAAAGCAATGAGGCTGCAAGTGCTGCAATCATATTAAATACGGAACCAGGATATCAATTTACAGAATCTCAAATCACGTCTTTATATAATTTAGTTTCCAAATCCGTTCCGAATTTATCAACAGACGACATTACGATTAGAAATCAGTATTTAGAGTATTTTGATATGAAACAAGCAGGTAGTGGCGCAGGTGGAACAACTGTAACGGATCAAATGACGATTAAAAAGACCGTGGAGCGCGACTTACAAAGACAAGTACAAACGATGCTAGGCACTTTAATGGGTCAAGACAAAGTAGTCGTTTCTGTCACAACAGATATCGATTTCCAACAAGAAAATAGGGAAGAAAATTTAGTACTACCTGTAGATGAAGAAAATATGGCTGGTATTGAAATAAGCGCGCAGCGTATTTCGGAAACATTCACAGGAAACAACCCGGTTGCGGGAGGGACGCCACAAGCAGAAGATGCTACAGATAATTTCACCAATTATGTAGAAGGCTCTAATGCTAATGGTGACTACGAAAGAACCGAAGACATGATCAATAGTGAAGTAAATAGAATTCGAAAAGAAATTGTTGAAAGTCCTTATAAAATTAGAGATATCGGTATTCAAGTAATGGTGGAACCGCCTAATCCTGAGGATGCTGCTTCTATGCCTACTGGTGTTGAAGGAGATATTGAACAAATTCTTGCAACGATCAT
The DNA here is from genome assembly GCF_006861795.1 of Psychrobacillus lasiicapitis. GTDB lineage: Bacteria > Bacillota > Bacilli > Bacillales_A > Planococcaceae > Psychrobacillus > Psychrobacillus lasiicapitis. Next base: position 395,377 of record NZ_VDGH01000002.1, read on the forward strand.
TCGAACTTCGATTGATAAAGAAGAAGCAGGAGAATTAACGGAAGCCCAACTAGAAGAAAAAATTGTAGTATCTGTTCAACCATTTAACGGTAAATCTGTAGCGACTACAGAAACTACCTCTACAATTCCTTGGTGGGTGTACCTTATAGGTGGAATTTCACTCGCAGCAATTATTCTACTCGTAATCTTACTCGTTCGTTCTAGAAGAAAAGAAGAGGAAGAACAAGTGATTCTAGAAGAGCAAAGAGAAGAATTGAGAATTGATGATATTAATGATGAAAAAGAAACGGAAGCTAGCTTAAGACGAAAACAACTAGAAAAAATGGCGAAAGACAAGCCAGAAGATTTCGCGAAATTGTTACGTACTTGGATAGCCGAAGATTAACTTTATTCTGCTGAATAAAGTTAAAGCCTCCGGCGGATGTCACAGATTTTGTAAGGAGTTAATTGCTCGCGCAATTCAAAATCTGGACGCAATTACGCTGTGGGGTAATTGATTAGGAGGACCGCTATGAATAAAAAAGAAAAAGAACTTAGTGGTAAACAAAAAGCAGCGCTCTTATTAATCTCTCTTGGGCCAGAAGTTTCGGCTTCGATTTATAAACATTTAAATGAAGAGGAAATTGAGCGCTTGACCTTAGAAATTTCAGGAGTGAAAAAAGTAGAACCTGAAATAAAAGAAGATATTATTGAAGAATTTCATAATATTGCTCTTGCGCAAGATTATATCTCACAAGGCGGTATCGGCTATGCGAAAACGGTGCTTGAAAAAGCGCTCGGTGCAGAACATGCTCAAGCGATCATTAATCGTTTAACTTCTTCACTTCAGGTGCGACCTTTTGACTTTGCAAGAAGAGCGGAGCCAACGCAATTATTTAATTTTATTCAAAATGAGCATCCGCAAACAATTGCGCTGATTTTATCTTATTTAGAGGCACAGCAAGCGGGAATTATTCTTTCTTCATTGCCACAAGAAATGCAGGCAGATATTGCAAAACGTATTGCGACAATGGATTCTACGTCACCAGAAGTAATAAGTGAAATTGAATCCGTGTTAGAACGGAAACTTTCATCCACAGTTACACAAGATTATACCGAAACTGGTGGAGTCGATGCAGTAGTTGAAGTGTTGAATGGTGTTGATCGTACAACGGAAAAAACGATTTTGGATGCTTTAGAAATTCAAGATCCAGAACTTGCAGAAGAGATCAAAAAACGAATGTTTGTATTCGAAGATATTGTTACATTGGATAATCGTTCGATTCAGCGTGTTATTCGTGATTGTGAAAACGAAGATTTACTTCTATCGATGAAAGTATCGAGCGAAGAAGTAAAAGATGTGATTTTCCGAAATATGTCTACTCGTATGGCAGAAACCTTTAAAGAAGAAATGGAATTTATGGGGCCAGTTCGCTTACGCGATGTCGAAGAAGCACAATCTCGTATCGTGACAGTTATTCGAAGATTAGAAGATGCAGGCGAAATCATCATTGCACGTGGTGGAGGAGATGACATTATTGTCTAGGATTTTCCGTGGCGTACAGGTAAATGAAAACAATGAAAAATTAAAGCCTATTGGAATAAGAAATCTTCATGTGAAAGAAGAATTAGATAGCGAACGACCACTTTCTTTGGACATTTTATTAAAAGAAAGAGAAAAAATGATACAGGAAGTAGAGCAGGAAATTTCACAAAAGAAAGCTGCTCTAGAAATGGAAAGAGAAGCATTCAATCAGTCGATTGAAAACGAACGGAAAGCTTGGGATGAACAAAAACTGGCTTTTCAACAACAAGCATATGACGAAGCATTTACCCAAGGAGTGGAGGAAGGTCGCGAAAAGGCATTTTCTGATATGCAAAACGCCATACAAATTGCGAATGAAACTATACAAATAGCGCAAGAAAACGCAGCAAAATACTTACGGCAGCAAGAACAAGTAATATTAGAACTTGGCCTACGAACAGCTGAACGAATAATTGGAACCAAATTAGAAGAAAATGACGAAGTTTTTTTATCCATCGTAAAAAGAGGATTAAAAGAAGCGAGAGAGATGAAGGAAATAAAACTGTATGTCTCCTCCACTTATTTTTCCTTAGTGTCAAGTAATCGGGATGAACTTGCCTCTTTGTTTCCGGTAGACGTGCCTTTTATGATTTTTGTAGATGAAGATATGGATGCCACGGATTGTTTGATCGAAACAAATCATGGAAGAATCGTAGTCAGCATTGATGAGCAACTACAGGAGTTAAGACAAAAACTAGTTGGCATACTAGAAAGCATGGAGTGAATGTGATGAAAGCAGTCGATTTAGTTCAACAAATTTCCAATGTGCCTACATTTAAAAAATATGGCCGTGTAAATAGGGTTGTTGGATTAATGATTGAATCTCAAGGTCCTGAAAGCTCAATCGGCGATGTATGTAAAATTCATATCAACTCTTCTAAAAACGGTCATTCTGTCATTTTTGCTGAAGTAGTAGGGTTTAAAGACGAAATCGTTATTTTAATGCCTTACACCAATATTCGTGAAATATCGACAGGATGTTTAGTCGAAGGTACGGGTAGCCCGTTAGAGATAAAGGTTGGCCCTGAGTTAATAGGGAAAGTACTTGATTCGATGGGGAATCCGATAGATGGAACTATGTTGCCAAAAGGCTTGATGACTGTTGGCACAGAGCAAGATCCGCCAAATCCTCTTACTCGTCCACCGATTGACGAACGAATTGAAGTTGGAGTAAAAGCGATTGATGGAATGTTAACAATCGGAAAAGGTCAAAGGGTTGGGATCTTTGCTGGATCTGGTGTTGGTAAAAGTACATTGCTTGGGATGATTGCAAGAAATACGAATGCTGACTTAAACGTTATCGCACTTATTGGAGAACGTGGAAGAGAAGTACGTGAGTTTATCGAGCGAGATTTAGGGGAAGAAGGCTTAGCAAGATCAATTGTTGTGGCAGCCACATCAGATTCTCCTGCTTTAATGCGTATTAAAGGGGCGTTTACTGCTACTGCCATTGCCGAGTATTTCCGAGATAAAGGGCTCAATGTCATGCTGATGATGGACTCTGTGACTCGCGTTGCGATGGCTCAACGAGAAATTGGACTTGCAGTTGGGGAGCCTCCTGCAACAAGAGGGTATACTCCTTCTGTGTTCTCTATCTTACCGAAGCTATTAGAGCGTACCGGTACCAATGAAAATGGAACAATTACTGCGTTTTATACCGTGCTTGTAGACGGTGACGATATGAACGAGCCGATTGCAGACACCGTCCGAGGTATTTTAGATGGGCATATCGTACTCGATCGTTCACTTGCCAACAAAGGACAGTACCCAGCCATCAATGTACTGAAAAGTATTAGCCGGCTGATGAATCATATTTCGGATGAAAAACATAAAAAAGCAGCGGAACGTTTGCGAGATTTATATTTTACGTATAACAAATCAGAGGATTTGATCAATATAGGTGCTTATAAGCGAGGAACATCCAGAGAAATAGATGAAGCAATACAGTATGAGCCTTTAATCACAGCATTCCTAAAACAAGGCTATTTAGACAAAGTATCTCTCGCGTCCAGTGTAGATGAATTAGTGAAATTAGCAGGTGGTGGTTCGTAAAATGGTTGCCTATCAATATAAATTTGCAAAAGTGTTAAACATTCGGGAACAGGAAAAGTCCGAAACGGAAATTGCGTATAAAGAATCTGTCCATTCTTTTGAAAAAGTAGCAACGGAATTATATGAGCTATTGAAAAAGCAAGAAGATACAGTTGATGCGCAAAATGACCGTTTATCATCAGGGCTGTATATCGACCAAGTCCATCATTATTCCAAATATATAGATGGACTCCAAAAAAGAATTGAAGTAGTTCAAAAAGAAGTCATACAAGCACGCACAAAGATGAATTGGTTCGAAGAGAAGCTAGTAGAAAAATCATTGGAAGTGCGAAAGTTCGAAAAGATGAAAGAAAAAGACTTTGAACAATTCAGGCAAGAACAACAACGACTAGAAACGATACAGTTAGATGAGATTTCTTCTATAAAGTTTCAAAACAAAGAGATTAGGTGAGTAAAAGCATGGCTAACCGGAACAAATCGAAGAAAAGCATTCTACAAGAAGAAAATAATGCAAAAGGTATAAGCAAAATGAAAATGTTTTTTTATTGGTTTATCATTCCTTTGTTATTTGCTTTAGCTCTCCTACTAATTATTGCTCAAATATTGAATGTGAATGTTTTTGAGAAAGCAAAAGAGTTAACCGGTGTTGGACAAACTGAAGTGGTAACAGAAGACTTAAAAACGGACAATCTTGAACAACGAGTTGTCTCTCTACAAGCAGAAATTCAACAAAAAGAGGCAGAAATAGGTCAATTGCAACAACAGATAGAAGACTCGGCAAAGTCAAATGAAGCGCTGCTAGTAGAACAGGAACGACTACTTGATGAAATAGAAACACTTAAAAGAGAACAAACAAGCACGAAACAAGCATATAGCGAAATAGTTTCGACGTTTGAAAAAATGTCTGCTAAAGCGGCTGCTCCTGTCATAACGAAAATGAGTGACGCAGAGGCACTGCGCATACTAACTAGTTTAAAACCAGATACCGTAGCGAAAATTTACGAAAAAATGACGCCTGAAGACGCTGCAAAATATACAGAGCTCATGGCAGAGTAATAACAGTTCTATTTGAAAGGAGGTGAGATAGTTCGTGAATCTCGCAACAATTGTCCATATGGGAAATAATATAGCATTACCAGCAAAGGGGCAGCAGTTATCTCCTAAAAGTAATCAAATTTTTGGCAATGTTTTTGGACAAATACTATCCAATCAACAACTGCAACCAACCGTTGATACGATGCGTAAAATGCCTGAACAGGATGTAACCCAAGACGTATTATCCATTCTTAATACAGTGTCGCTAGAAGAACTAGAAACGTTAATCGGATCGAAAGAATTAGCAGTAAGTCCGAAACAATTAAAAGAGTTACTTTCTAAGCTACTAGGAGAAGAAATGGATCCGGTAGAAGAAATGACAGAAGCCAACGTATGGGACATTCTAGCAGGCGTACAACAACAGCCAAGTAAGCTGACAGATGCGATTACCTTATCACTTAATGGGCAAGGACCGGTATCACCGGCTGAAGCAAAGCAAGCTGTACAATTACTAAAAATAGCACAGCTAATTGGCAATAAATCGGATCTTAATTTAAAACAAGAATCCACACTATTTGACCTAAAACAATTGCTCGAAAAAGTCAAAGAAGGTAACACACAAGTTAACGTTAATGGAAGCCAGAAAAACGATATGATGCTAGGGTTAAAGCAAGTTACCCAACAAGTGATCGTCCGACAAGTTTCAACTCAGGCTCCAAATGAAGCGATTGTTGTAACGAAAGAAGAAATGACCAATATACAATCGCAATCTTCTGCCATTGTACAAACAAAAGTAGAAACAGTATCGATCACATTACCGACTGAAAAACCTGCACAATCAGAAGAATTTTTAAAAGAGCTACAAAAGGTCATGAATCGTGTACAGTTTGGACAAACAGGCGGAGCGAATAGGTTAGTTATTAAAGTGTATCCGGAGCAGCTTGGTACAATTCGTATCGAATTAGTCCAAAAAGATGGAATATTAACGGCGAAAATGTTGGCATCTACCGCACTTGGAAAAGAGCTGTTAGATTCAAACTCCAGTCATTTAAAGCAAAGCTTAGTTAACCAAAACATACAAATCGATAAGCTAGAAATAACACAAGCTCTACAAGATCCAAATAGACAAGAAAGAAACCAATCTTTCCAGGAGTCATTTAGACAACAGCAACAACAGCAGCAGGAACAATCTAATGAACAACCGGAAGACCAATCTTCATTTGAAGAGTTTTTAAAGGAAATGGAGGTATAGCAAGTGGCTGACATGAACCCAATTACAAGTAATATGTACTTGGCAAATCAAAAAAAGGTAGAAAAGCAAACGGGGAACAGTGCACTTGGAAAAGATGCGTTTTTAAAAATATTGATGGCGCAGTTACAAAACCAAGATCCAACAAACCCGATGAAAGACACCGAGTTCATCGCTCAAATGGCTCAATTCTCATCTTTAGAGCAAATGTCCAACTTAACAAAAGCGTTTGAGGATTTTGCACAAGTACAAGAACAAAGCCAGATGATTGAGTATAGTAGCTTCGTAGGAAAAGAAGTGAAATGGCATGAGTTAACAGATAAGCTAGATGAAGCGGGCAAGCCTATTGCAAATGAAGGTACCGGACAAATAAAAGCGATTAAATTTGTTAATGGGAATGTAGAATTTACACTCGCAGACGGTAAAGTGATTTCACCAGGAAATATTTCTGAAATTATAGCAAACGGAGCAGGTGCAAATAGCTTAGTAGATGCAAGTATGATGATAGGTAAAACAGTAGGCTATATGAACGGTGAAACAGCAGGAACCGGACAGGTTGTTTCTGTAACCAAAAAAGACGGTTCAATCGTTTATAACTTAAGTGATAACACGACAATTACATCTGATCAAATAAATTCGATTAGTTAAATAGAACGGGGACTTGCAATGGACAACATGAAGATGAATCGAGTTCCGCTGCAACCAACAATCCGTCAAGCCTATACATCCAAACAAGTCACAACGCCAAAACAATCGTTCTTACAGCATTTACATGAGGCTACCGTAAAAACAGAGCTGAAAGTTAGCAAACATGCTAATCAACGATTGATTGATAGAAATATTCACATCTCAGAAGCACAATGGCAAATGATAAATGACAAAGTAGCAGAAGCACGTTCAAAAGGTGTAAAAGACTCTCTAGTCTTGACGGATCAAGCAGCTTTAATCGTCAGTGCAAAAAATGCAACAGTGATTACTGCTATGGATCGCACGGAAGCAAACAATCAATTATTTACAAATATCGACGGCACCATCGTGCTTAACTAATAAATAGCAGGACCTTGAAAAGGATGCTATGTGCAGCGGACTGATAGAAGCTAGCACACAAATGGAAGGGAGAAAAATTAAATGATTCGCTCAATGTACTCAGGAATTTCAGGCTTAAAAAACTTTCAAACAAAACTAGACGTGATTGGTAACAATATTGCCAATGTTAATACTTATGGATTTAAAAAGGGGCGTACAGTTTTTAAAGATTTGATCTCGCAAACTACTGCTGGAGCAACAGCTGCGACAGCTACACGTGGTGGAGTTAATGCTAAACAAGTCGGGTTAGGATCTCAATTGGCAAGCATTGATACAATTCACTCTGGTGGTTCTTTACAGACTACTGGTAATACATTGGATTTAGGTATTTCGGGAGAAGGTTATTTTCAGGTAAGCGAAAATGGTTCTACTGATATTTCTTATACTAGAGCCGGTAACTTCTATCTAGACAGCAACGGTGATTTAGTAAATGGAGATGGTATGTATTTGGTAGGTGATACTACACCTTTAAATATTCCAGTAGACTCACAAAGTATGTCAATTGGACAAGATGGTACAGTTACTTATGTTGATAATGCGGGAGCTCTACAAACTGCGGGTGTAATTCAAATGGCAAAATTCCCAAATAGCGGCGGATTAACAAAAGCAGGTTCAAACTATTTTAAAGAATCTCCAGCTTCCGGTGCTCCATTAGCAGGAAATCCTTTAGAGGAAGGTCGTGGATCTATCAACTCAGGTTTCCTAGAAATGTCCAACGTTGACTTATCCGAAGAATTTACAGACATGATCGTAGCACAACGTGGTTTCCAAGCGAACACTCGTATTATTACAACTTCTGATTCCATATTAGAAGAGCTTATCAACTTAAAACGTTAATCTATTAAACTAGTAAATTTGTAAGGGAGGGGTGGGCCGTTCCTTGAATGGCCCGGCCCTTTATATATGATTAACTTAACACGATTAAATGGCAAAGAGTTTTCGTTGAATGCTCTATACATAGAGACGGTGGAAGCTTTTCCGGATACAACGATTACACTTACAAATGGTCATAAATATGTTGCGTTGGAGTCCAGAGAAGAAGTACACGCTCAAATTTATCAGTTTTACAAGGATATACATATATTAGCGAACCCCCATATAAGAGGTGAAGATCATGAAGAGTAAAAATAGACTGCTAACGATTATGCTTATTATTTTAGTTTCTATCACTTTAGTAGGTGTCATTGCAGTGCTCATTATTTTTCAACTAAATAAAGGTGAAGAAGAAACAGGGCCGACTATCGATGAAATAGTAGAATCCTCGGTCGATATACCGGAAATCACGACGAACCTTGCGGCGAATAAATTCATTCGTATTTCGTTAAAAGTGCAAACGGATAATCCAAAAGCAGCAGAAGAACTAATGAAAAGAGATTTCCAAGTGAAAAATATTGTTATTACAGAGCTTTCTGAAATGACACCAGAAGATTTAGAAGGAAAGCAAGGAAAAGCAAATTTTCAATCATCCTTAAAAACGAAAATTAATGAGTTAATGGATGAAGGAGAAGTGCAGCAAGTTTATATTACTTCTTATATAATTCAGTAATGTACTATTTTTTTGAATGGAGGTGGGCAGATTGGCAGGAGATATATTATCTCAATCGGAAATAGATGCGTTGTTAAGTGCTCTTTCAACAGGCGAAATGACAGCAGATGAGATGAAAAGTGAGCAGGAAGCTAAAAAAGTCAGAGTATATGACTTTAAGCGAGCACTTCGTTTCTCAAAAGATCAAATTCGTAGTTTAACGCGAATTCATGAAAATTTTGCTCGTTTATTAACAACATTTTTTTCTGCCCAATTAAGATCGTACGTCCAAATTTCTGTCGTATCTGTGGATCAGATTCCGTTCGAAGAATTTATTCGTTCGGTGCCACATATGACGTTGATCAATGTGTTTGAAGTTCCCCCATTAGAAGGAAATATTTTAATGGAGATTAATCCGAATATCGCTTACACGATGTTGGATCTTTTAATGGGTGGTCGAGGTGAAACACATACAAAGACATATAACTTAACAGAGATTGAAACGAAAATAATGACGAATCTATTTGAACGTTCGTTTGATAATCTAAGAGAGGCTTGGACCAATATTGCAGATATTGACCCAATTCTTACAGAGCTCGAAGTCAACCCACAATTTTTACAGATGATTTCGCCAAACGAAACAGTAGTTGTTATATCCTTTAATACGATTATTGGAGAAACAAGTGGAATGATTAATATTTGTATACCGCATGTTGTTTTAGAACCAATCGTACCTAACTTATCGGTGCGTTATTGGATGCAAACAAACAAAAAAGAAGTATCTCCTGAGCAGTTAAAAGTACTTGAAAAACGTGTTAAATCAGCAGAAATACCAATAGTAGCAGAAATAGGATCTACTAATATTTCTATTGAAGACTTGTTGTACTTACAATTAGGAGATGTTATTCAGTTAAATGCAAAAATAGATGATCCTTTAACCGTTAAAGTTGGGGATATGCCAAAGTTTAAAGCGCAACCGGGTAAACTTAAAAATCGGATGGCTGTACAAGTCATGGAAACATTGAAAGGAGGAGAGGAAGATGATGAGTGATGATATGCTCTCCCAAGAAGAAATTGAGGCCCTCCTAAGAGGAACAACATTGGAAGAGGAGAAAAACAGTAAACAAGCTACTCATGATGTTCAAATAGGAGATTATTTGGATGATTTTGCCCAAGACACTTTAGGAGAAATCGGAAATATTTCTTTTGGTAGTTCGGCTACTGCATTGTCTGCTCTTTTAGGGCAAAAAGTAGAAATAACGACACCAAATATTAGCATGATTAATCGCTCGAAACTTAAAGAGGAATTTCCACAACCATACGTAGCAGTTCAGGTTCATTATACAGCTGGACTCACCGGGATGAATCTTCTTGTCATTAAACAATCAGATGCTACTATCATTGCAGATTTAATGCTTGGTGGAGATGGGATTGATCCAAAGCCAGAGCTTAGTGAAATTCAGTTAAGTGCAGTGCAAGAAGCGATGAATCAAATGATGGGCTCAGCTGCGACATCTATGTCGACTGTGTTCAATAAAAAAGTGGATATTTCACCACCTTCTATTGATTTGATGAATTTATTGGCCGATGAAGGAACGGATGCCATTCCAAACGATGAAATGTTGATAAAAGTATCGTTCCGCTTAAAAATTGGCGAATTAATCGACTCGAATATTATGCAGTTACTTCCGCTTGAATTCGGATTGAACATCGTACAATCGTTAATGGGAGAAGAAGAGGAACAAGAAGCCGCTGCAACGATCATGGAAGAAAGAGTAGAAACTACTCCAACACAAACACAAAATCCGGTGGCACAAACAGGGCAAGCGCGCCAGCAAGTACAAGAGCAACCGCCAATGCAATTTACTCAACCGCGTCATGTACAGCCACAGGTAGAAGTGCAGCAAGCACAATTTGCTAGTTTTGAGACACCAAGTCTATCACAAAATGAATCGAGAAATTTAAATTTACTACTTGATATACCTCTACAAGTAACAGTAGAATTAGGTCGTACTAAAAGAACAGTGAAGGACATTCTGGAACTAACAAGTGGCTCTATTATTGAACTAGACAAATTGGCTGGAGAACCAGTTGATATTTTAGTAAATAATAGACATATTGCTAAAGGGGAAGTCGTAGTAATCGATGAAAACTTCGGTGTTCGAATTACGGATATTCTAAGCCAAGCAGATCGTATTAACAATTTACAATAAGTAATGGGGGAGACATACTATGTCCAAAAGAATTTTAGTAGTAGACGATGCTGCATTTATGCGCATGATGATCAAAGATATTTTGTCTAAAAACGGGTTTGAAGTAGTTGGAGAAGCTGGAGACGGGGTACAAGCAATTGAGAAATATGCTGAACTTAAACCAGATTTGGTAACGATGGATATTACAATGCCTGAAATGGATGGAATTGCTGCATTAAAAGAAATTAAAGCAAAAGATCCAAATGCAGTTATTATTATGTGTTCCGCTATGGGACAACAAGCAATGGTTATTGATGCTATTCAAGCTGGTGCAAAAGATTTTATCGTAAAACCTTTCCAAGCAGACAGAGTAATTGAAGCAATTTCCAAAGCAATCGGGTAATACAATGATGAGGAAATTCACCCTCGTATTTTGTATCATCTCCACCCTATTTTTACTATTCGATCAAGGTGCGCATGCAGCAGTGAATCCGAATGAAAGCATAGAGGAGTTTTATAACAACAAATCCAAGACAGAGAGCAAAGAGGAAAAGCCTGCTTCAAACGAAGACCAAGAAGTAAATGAAGAAGCTTCAACGAATCCAGTGTCTGTTACTGTCTGGGATTATGTAAAAATGATTTTCGCTTTATTATTCGTCGTGTTATTGCTGTTTGGCCTATTAAAGTTTGTAAATAGTAGAAATAAAACCTTTCAACATAATCAGCTTATACAAAATCTAGGTGGGGTTGGCGTCAGTCAAGGTAAGTCTGTTCAGTTATTACAAGTTGGCAATTCTCTATTTTTAGTTGGTATTGGAGAAGATATTACTTTATTAAAAGAAATAGAGGATCCAGAAGAAATAGAGAAGCTAACGAAAATATACGAAGAAAAACAAGATATCGGGAAAACAGTTCCATACATATCCGAGCTAGTTCATCGTATGAAAGAAAATGTATCTTCTAAGTCAAAAAATAATGAGCAAAAAAATCCATCATTTAACGAAACGTTTCAAAAAAAGTTGCGAGAAATAAAAAAAGACCGTAGTGATGTATTAAAGGATTGGAAGGCAAAGGAGAGCGAAAAAAATGAATGATTTTGTCCAGTTCTTTTCGGACAGTGATCCGTCAAATGTCTCTACTTCAATCAAGTTAATGCTATTGCTGACGGTTTTATCTTTGGCACCAAGCATTTTAATATTAATGACAAGCTTTGCTCGAATCGTTATTATTCTGTCCTTTGTTCGAACGGCGCTTGCCACCCAGCAAATGCCTCCGAACCAGGTGATTGTTGGTCTGGCGTTATTTTTAACATTTTTCATCATGGCGCCCACATTCCAGCAAGTAAATGAAGAGGCTTTAACTCCTCTTTTCAATGAAGAGATAACGTTAGAGCAGGCGTATGAAAATGCAAGTGGTCCATTTAAAGCGTTTATGAGCAAGCATACGAGGCAAAAAGATTTAGAATTATTTTTACGTTATACAGAGGCAGAACGACCAGAAACGATTGAGGATATCCCGCTAACAGTTATGGTTCCTGCATTTGCTCTAAGTGAGATTAAGACAGCCTTTCAAATAGGGTTTATGATATTTATTCCCTTTTTAGTAATTGATATGATTGTTGCCAGTGTATTAATGTCGATGGGTATGATGATGTTACCACCTGTTATGATCTCATTGCCGTTTAAAATATTATTGTTTGTATTAGTGGATGGTTGGTATTTAGTCATGAAATCCATTTTACAAAGTTTTTAGGAGCTGATTGTTATGAATAATGAAATGGTAATTTCAATTGCAGAAAGAGCAATTTGGGTCATTCTTCTGGCATCAGGTCCTCTTCTTTTGGTCGCTTTAATAACTGGTCTTGCGGTAAGTATTTTTCAGGCAACTACACAAATCCAAGAACAAACTCTTGCTTTTGTTCCAAAAATTGTAGCTGTTTTAGTTGCCATCGTTTTTTTCGGGCCTTGGATGTTATCGCAGGTGACATCTTATGCTGCTGATATATTTGAAAATTTAATACGATACATTGGTTGAGAACATGGAAGAAATTATACCTAGTTTAACTGTATTATTACTAATCATTGCAAGAGTTTCTGCCTTTTTCGTCATTTTGCCTCTTTTTTCCCATCGTACGATACCTGCATCGCACCGGATTGCTCTTGCGGTTGTCCTATCGTGGATGATGTATTATACGATGGATGTAGAACCATTTGATGTGAATGGGGATTATCTTTTATTAATTATAAAAGAAGTAATGGTAGGCTTGTTTATTGGATTACTCGCTTATATCATTATGTCCGCTGTACAAATCGCTGGAGGGTTTATCGACTTTCAGATGGGGTTTGCTATTGCGAATGTTATTGATCCACAAACTGGTGCGCAAAGTCCTTTAGTCGGTCAATTTTTGAATACCTTAGCACTTCTTTTGCTGCTTGCTCTAAATGGTCATCATTTATTGTTAGATGGTGTTTTTTATAGCTATCAATTTATCCCGATGGAGCTTATGTGGCCAGCATTTGGACAAGAAAATTATGTGGAGTTTATCATGAGAACATTTGCGGGTATTTTTGCGGTAGCCTTTCAAATGTCGATTCCAATTGTTGCAACTCTTTTTTTAGTAGATATTGCTTTAGGTATCACGGCAAGAACCGTTCCTCAGTTAAATATTTTTGTAATAGGGTTTCCTATTAAAATAGGAGTTAGTTTCTTAGTACTGCTCGTTATGATGGGTGTTTTAATGGCAGTTGTTCAGAAAATGTTTGAAATTATGGTCGTCAGTATGCGCGATTTAATGATTATTTTAGGAGGTGGCTAATATGTTCAGACTCCAATTAGATTTACAGTTTTTTGCTGGAGAAAAAACAGAAAAAGCGACCCCTAAAAAGAGGCAAGATTCGCGTAAAAAAGGACAAGTATTAAAAAGCCAAGATGTTACAAGTGCGATCGTGTTACTTGCCGTTTTTTTGTTTTTATTTTTCTTTTCGGGATTTTTACGATCAGAAATTTTTTCTTTTTTTGATGTGACGTTTACCAAATATATGTTAGTTGAAACATTGACCATTGAGACGTCCATTGAGATTTATAAGGATTTATTAATGGAAATGGCAGTTATCTTACTGCCGATTATGCTAGTAGCTGTAGTGGCTGCAATCGCTGCAAACTTTTTTCAATTTGGATTGCTTTTTACAACGGAACCACTCAAGTTTGATCTAAAAAAGATTGATCCGATTAAAGGATTAAAACGTATTTTTTCTCTTAAAGCAATTATCGAGCTATTGAAATCAATATTGAAAATTTCGTTTATCGGTTCGGTAACAACGCTTATTTTATGGATGAATTTAGAACAAGTATTGTCCTTGTCCTTTAAAACAGCTTGGGATACATTATCGACCGTCGGCTGGTTAACGGGGATGATGGGAATAGCGGCATCTGTCGTGTTGTTATTTATATCGATATTAGATTTCTTTTATCAACGATTTGACTACGAAAAAAACTTAAAAATGTCGAAGCAGGACATTAAAGATGAACATAAAAACTCAGAGGGAGATCCAATCATTAAATCTCGTATAAGACAAAGGCAAAGGGAAATGGCTATGCGACGTATGATGCAAGAAGTCCCTACCGCGGATGTGGTTATTACAAACCCTACGCATTTTGCCATTGCATTAAAGTACGATGATGAATTGATGGATGCCCCTATAGTTGTTGCTAAAGGAGCAGATCTTATTGCTCAAAAGATTAAGCTGATTGCAAAAGAAAACGATGTAGTGATGGTAGAAAATAGGCCACTTGCCAGAGCGATGTTTGACCAAGTAGAAATTGGTCAACGAATTCCAGATGAATTTTTTAAGGCGATCGCTGAAGTGCTAGCTTATGTATATCGAATTAAACAAAAAATTTAAAGGCAAAGATTGAGGTGGAAGTATATGCAAATCCGCGATATATCCGTTTTAGCAGCTGTAATTTCCATTGTGGCTATGCTAGTAATACCTCTTCCTCATTGGTTGATAAGTTTTCTGATAATAGTCAATATTACCATAGCTTTATTGATATTAATGACTGCTATGAATATGCAAGAGGCTTTACAGTTTTCCGTTTTTCCTACGGTCGTATTACTTGTAACTTTGTTTAGACTCGCATTGAACGTATCCACTACAAGAGCGATTTTAGCGGAAGGGGACGCGGGGACAGTAGTTGAAACTTTCGGTACGTTTGTAACGGGAGGTAATATATTAGTTGGTTTAGTAGTATTTGCTATTTTAGTTATTATCAATTTCATTGTAATTACTAAAGGGGCGGAACGAGTATCTGAAGTTGCCGCTCGTTTTACGCTAGATGCTATGCCTGGTAAACAAATGAGTATTGACGCTGATTTAAATGCTGGGATGATTTCTGAAAAAGAGGCAAGAGAAAGACGTGAAAAAGTTAGTGGAGAAGCTGACTTTTACGGAGCAATGGATGGTGCTACCAAATTCGTAAAAGGGGATGCAATAGCTGGAATAATTATTGTCATTATTAACCTTTTGGTTGGGATTATCATTGGTGTTGTTCAATTTGGTCTTCCTTTTGCTGAAGCAGCAGTTCTTTTTTCTACCTTAACTGTTGGGGATGGTCTTGTTTCGCAAATTCCAGCGTTATTAATCTCTACAGCGACTGGTATTGTAGTTACAAGAGCAGCGTCTAAAGGTAATTTAGGTGGAGACATTACGGGGCAATTATTTAATCAGCCAAAACTTTTATACGTTGCAGCTGCTACGATAGCTTTGCTTGGTATTATTACTCCTATTGGAATAATACTCACATTTCCAGTTTCGATTGCACTTGCAGTAGGGGCTTATATGATGTCGAAAAGTACGAAAGAAAGTCCAGATGAAATCGAAGAATATGAAGAGGAAGTTGCAACCGATACGATGAAAAGCCCTGAAAATGTTATTAATCTATTAAATGTGGATCCGATCGAATTTGAATTCGGTTATGGACTGATCCCGTTAGTAGATACGGCACAGGGCGGCGATTTACTCGATCGGGTAGTCATGATTCGTAGACAGTTAGCACTTGAACTTGGAGTGGTTATTCCGGTCGTTCGTATTCGAGATAATATTCAGCTACAACCAAATGAATATCGGATTAAAATTAAAGGAAACGAGATGGCAAGAGGAGAACTATTACTTGATCACTATTTAGCCATGAGTCCCGGAGATGATGATTCGATTGAGGGTATTGATACAATTGAACCTTCTTTTGGATTACCAGCAAAATGGATAACAGAGTCGGTAAAAGAGGAAGCCGAAATACTTGGTTATACAGTTGTAGATCCACCAAGTGTTGTATCCACACATATGACGGAAATTATTCGAAACAATGCACATGAATTGCTGGGTCGTCAAGAAACGAAACAGTTAATTGACCATATTAGAGAAACGTACCCAATCCTTGTGGATGAACTTACGCCTACACCTTTAACTGTTGGAGAAATTCAAAAAGTTTTAGGGAATTTATTGCGTGAGCATGTGTCCATACGAAACTTGCCGATCATTTTTGAAACACTTGCCGATTATTCAAAAATGACGTCCGATGTCGATATATTAACCGAGTATGCGAGACAGTCATTAGCAAAACAAATAACAACGCAATATGCAGGGAATAATCATGTTTTAAAAGTGCTAACCGTTTCAGGAAGAGTAGAAAAATTAATAGCGGATAGTATTCAGCAAACAGAACATGGGAACTATCTATCTATAGATCCAAATGATTCACAAGCCATTTTAGAATCCATGGCAAGGGAAATAGAACGAGCTTCTTTAATGGAGCAATCACCAATTGTTCTATGTTCTCCTGCGGTACGCATGTACTTGCGACAAATGACAGAACGATATTTCCCTCAAATACCGATTCTTTCTTACAACGAACTAGAGTCATCTATTGAGGTACAAAGTGTTGGGGTGGTGAATGTAGAGTGAAAATGAAAAAATATACGGCTGATACGATGCCTGAGGCGATGAAACTAATCCGAAAAGAATTGGGAGAAGAGGCAGTCATTTTAAGTTCTAAGGTAGTCTATTCGAAAGGTTTTTTAGGTTTGTTTAAAAAGAAATCGATTGAAGTATTAGCGGGAATGGATTCAATGGAAAGTCCAGAGCCTAGCCTAGAAAAGCCGGCCATTCAACAAGTACAAGAAGATCTTCATTCAATTGCGATCAAAAAAGAATTAGAAGACTTAAAACAAATGGTTAAGACGATAGGGCGTCAACAACCGAATAGGACTTATCCGGATGAACTGGAAGCTCTTATTCATCATTCAAGGAGCAAGAACTAGCAGAAGAGCTTATCACATCGATCAGTGATGAGCTTTTCGTGCATATGAAAAAAAACGAGAACCATATTTCCCTAGAAATGCAGCAAAAATTGGCGAAAGATTACTTGAAATCTCAGCTTGAGGCATTTCCATTTGGCGGTATTTCCTATAAGAAGAAATATATCAACGTGCTAGGGCCGACTGGAGTCGGAAAAACAACTACCATAGCGAAAATGGCTGCTCGTGCTGTATTGGAAAAAAAGAAAAAAGTGGGATTTATTACGACAGATACATATCGAATTGCAGCAATTGAACAATTAAAGACCTATGCAGGACTATTACAAGCACCAATTGAAATTGTTTATAACGAACAGGACTTGCAACAAGCAATGCAGAAATTCGAAGCATTAGATGTAGTATTTATCGATACAGCAGGAAGAAATTACAAAGAAGCGAAATTTGTAGAAGACTTACAAGAGTTAATTGATTTAAAAGAGAATACAGAAACATTTCTTGTGCTATCTTCTACTTCTAAACAGAGGGATATGGAAGTGATTATTGAGCAATTCAAGGAATTTCCGATTGAAAAATTTATTTTTACAAAAGTAGATGAAACAAATTCTATTGGCTCCATTATTAATTTAATGGTTAAATATAAGAAGGGACTTGCTTACTATACGGATGGTCAAGAAGTCCCCGAGGATATCATGGAAACTAGTCTAGAGGAATTACTTAATTTATTTATTAAAGGGGACTCGTTATGAGAGATCAAGCTGAAGAGTTAAGGCTGCGAATGCTTCAAAGTCAGCAAAAGCTAGGTCGATCTATTGCGGTTGTCAGTGGAAAAGGTGGCGTTGGGAAAAGTAATTTTTCGATGAATTTCACGACCACCTTAAGTGAGATAGGGAAAAAAGTAGTACTAATAGATATGGACATCGGTATGGGGAATATTCATATACTGCTTGGAAAAACAGTTCCTACTAATTTGAAGGACTATTTAGTCGGAGAAAAAACCCTTGAAGAAGTCATGTTTGAAGGGCCGAATAACCTACAGTATATTTCCGGAGGTTCTGGCCTTTCAGGAGTGATGGAGTGGAATGAAAAAATGTTCAATCGCCTGATCGAAGCGTTTGAATATTTACAAAAACATTATGATTACATCGTGTTTGATATGGGTGCTGGTGCAACAAGTCAAACCTTGGATTTACTAGTTTCTGTGGATGATATTATTGTCATTACTACTGCAGAACCCACATCCATAACAGATGCCTATTCGATGATGAAATTTATCTATTTCAAAGATCCAGATAAAAACTTCTTTTTGCTTTGCAATCGAGCATTCTCGGAAGAAGAAGGGGTTGATACGACAGCTAGGTTAAAACTTGCGATGTCTAAATTTCTATCAAAAGAAATTGTTGTGCTTGGTTCATTGCCTGAAGATCCAGTTGTACGTATGTCCGTAAAAGAACAAGTTCCTTTTTCCATTTTATATCCAAATGCCGCCATTACCAAAAAGCTTAAACAAATGGTTAATAGTTTTACTAAGATGGAAGTAGAAGAAACAGATATTCCACACCAAAGTACATTCATCTCTCGGTTGAAAAATTTATTTTCAAGGAGGTCATGAGCGAGTGGTTCTTTTACCAAAAAAGAAATTATTAATTGTTGATGACTCTGCATTTATGCGTAAGTTGATAGGTGACTTTTTCAAAGATAGTAATGTAATAGAAGTGGTTGGAATTGCACGTAATGGGAAGGATGCTATTCAAAAAATAAAAGCTTTAAAACCTGATGTTGTTACGCTAGACGTGGAGATGCCTGAGATGAATGGGCTAGATGCGTTAAAACGAATTATGGCAGAAACTCCAGTTGCGGTTATCATGTTATCTAGCACTACGCAAAGAGGGACCGAAATTACATTACAGGCTATGGCATATGGGGCAGTAGACTTTGTCGCAAAACCGAGTGGGACGATTTCATTAGATTTACATAAAATTAAAGATGAACTAGTAGCGAAAGTAGAGAATGCTGCACATGTCACCATTAGTAAATTGAACAAAGAAACTACTAAACTTCCGAGAACAACGCCCAAATTACTAGATAGAAAATCGGTAGCGAGCAACTTAGTTAGTACAAAAAGAGTTTCCAATTGGAGTAAAACGACTAAAAAAATGGTATTGATCGGCACCTCTACAGGAGGTCCAAGAGCATTGCAGGAAGTAATTACAAAGCTTCCAAAAAACATGCAAGCTCCCGTGCTCATTGTGCAGCATATGCCTGCTGGATTTACGAAATCTTTAGCTGAAAGACTCAATCAATTAGCTGAAATAGAAGTAAAAGAAGCGGAAAATGGAGATATCATTCGCAATGGTCAGGCCTATATTGCTCCTGGCGGCTATCATATGAAAATCCAAAAAGTTGGTAGTACATACTGCATTGTTTTAGATAACGAAGAGGCGCCTAGAGCAGGACATAGACCGTCAGTTGATGTCTTATTCGAGGATAATAGTCACTATAATGATTTCGATAAAATTGCTGTTATTATGACAGGAATGGGATCAGATGGTTCCAAAGGTCTCGTAGAACTGAAGAAAAACGGTCATGTCGTAGCCATTGCTGAATCGGCGGACACATGCATCGTATATGGGATGCCAAAAGCAGCAGTAGAAACGAAAGCCGTAAACGAAATAGTCGATTTAGAAAATATCGCAAAAGCTATCATACAATATTTACCTTAAAGGGGTGTTGAGAAATGGATACAAGTCAATATTTAGAAATGTTTATCGAAGAGAGCAAAGAACATTTACAAGCTTGTAATGAACACTTATTAGAATTGGAAAAAAATCCAGAAGATATCGCTATCGTAAATGAAGTCTTTCGTTCAGCGCATACGTTAAAAGGTATGTCTGCTACAATGGGATACGAGGATATTGCAAATCTTACACATAAAATGGAAAACGTACTAGACGAAATAAGAAATAATCGTTTGCATGTAACAGCTGATTTACTGGATGTTGTATTTACAGCGGTAGACCAGTTGGAAGAAATGGTCTTAGATATTGCGGCAGGTGGCAACGGGAAATTAGATGTTGCAGAGACAGTACAAAAACTGCATGCAATAGAAACAGGAGAAGAAGCACCAGTTGCAGCGACTACAATTGAAGAAAGTGTAGCTGTGGATTCTTCTAACTTACAAAATTGGTTAAACTATGATGATTACGAATTAACTGTCATCCAACAATCATTGGAGCAGGATTATCATACATATGAAATTTCCGTTAAATTACGAGAAGATTGTTTGCTAAAAGCAGCGCGTGTGTATATGGTTTTTGAACTATTGGAGAAAATGGGAGATGTTATAAAATCCTCGCCTTCCGTGGAAAAGTTGGAAGAGGAAGATTTTGATGAAGTTTTCTATATTGCCTTAGTGACTAATGAACCAAAAGATGACGTGCAAAAGAAACTAATGAAAGTTTCTGAAGTGACGGAAGTGGTTGTCCATGCTGTAACTTTAGAGCAATTAAAAACTCGTCAACAGGATGAATTAAGCAAAGCAGAGGAAGTGGAGCAAGTAGCTGCTGAAACTCCTGAACAAACGATTGAGACTACCGAAGTGAAGTCAGAGAAAAAAGAAAAATCCTCTGCTACAAAAGGAAATGCCTCTACTAGCAGCAAAACAATACGGGTAAATATTGAACGTCTAGATGTTCTGATGAATTTATTTGAAGAGTTAGTGATTGATCGCGGTCGATTACAGTCCATTTCAGAGGATCTTCGAAACGCTGAATTAGATGAGACTGTTGAACGGATGTCTAGAATCACAGGAGATCTACAAAATATCATTTTAAATATGCGTATGGTACCGGTGGAAACAGTATTTAACCGCTTCCCACGAATGGTAAGACAATTAGCTAGGGATTTAAATAAAAAGATTAACTTAGAAGTTATTGGAGCAGAAACAGAATTAGATCGTACAGTAATTGATGAAATTGGAGACCCACTTGTCCATCTTATTCGGAATTCACTTGATCATGGGATTGAAAGCCCGGAAGTGAGAAAATCAAAAGGAAAGCCTGAAGAAGGTACAGTTGTACTCCGAGCATACCACAGCGGGAATCATGTCTTTATCGAAATTGAGGATGATGGAGCAGGTATTAATCGGGAAAAAGTGCTGAAGAAAGCTATTTCTAGAGGTATTGTAAGTGAAGAAGTTGCTTTGACTTTAACAGATAAACAAGTGGCAGAACTTATTTTGTCTTCTGGTTTTTCTACAGCGGATGTCATTTCAGATGTATCTGGGCGAGGCGTTGGATTAGACGTAGTAAAAACAACGATTGAATCGCTAGGTGGAACGATAGAGATCTCTTCAACAGAAGGGAAAGGATCCTTATTTTCTATCCAATTACCATTAACATTGTCTATTATTTCTGTCATGTTAGTGGAACTAGGAGAAGAGATATATGCAATTCCACTTTCCTCAATTATTGAAACAGCCATAATTCGTTCATCTGATATATTAAATGCACACAATCAAAAAGTAATCGATTTCCGAGGAAAAGTAGTGCCTTTAGTATTTTTGGAAGATGTGTTTGATGTACCAAGAGAAAGCACAAAAGATGAATTCCATTCAGTTGTCCTAGTCCGAAAAGGGGACAAATTAGCTGGACTTGTTGTGGATTCGTTTATCGGCCAGCAAGAAGTTGTATTGAAATCGTTAGGAGCATACTTGACTAGTGTCTTTGCTATTTCAGGAGCAACTATTTTAGGAAACGGTAAAGTGGCATTAATCGTAGATTGTAATGCATTGATAATATAAGAGTTTATCCCGCATTTAACAATCAGTGGGGGATGACGGGGGCTAAAAGCGCGACGTCCGTGTCGCAACGTCCCCACTAGCACGTCCTGTGCGTCGAAAAACACCCACTGATTGAAGTTTTACTTTATCTTCGGGAGAAGAATGTGATTTTGTTTACTGTTCAGCGGGTGTTCAAACACCTGCTGAACGAAGATAAAGCCTCTGGACGCAATTACCCCGAGGCGTAATTGATCTTTCTGGAAGGATGCGAAACTATATGACAGAAGCTGTAGATGTTCCAAATTTAAAAGTAGTTGTTTTTCAATTGGCAGATAAGGAATATGTTATTCCGGTCACACATGTACAAGGAATCGAAAAACTGACGCATATTACAAGAGTGCCTAAAACACCATCTTATGTAAAAGGGGTCATCAATTTAAGAGGGGTGGTAACACCAATAATAGATCTAAGAAATCGTCTTGGACTTGGAGAAAGTAACTTAAATGAAGCCTCTAGAATTATCATTATTACGTTAGAAGAGATGAACGTAGGTGTAATTGTAGATTCAGCAAATGATGTGTTAGACATTCCCACAGATTCGATTGAGCCACAACCAGAAGTAGTTGGCGGATTTGAAGAAGATTATATCGCTGGTGTCGCTAAACTGGACAGTCGTTTATTAATATTGCTCCATATGCATCTCGTATTAAATCCCATAAAGTCAGGTGTTTAATACATGTATAAAAAAAATATCACCTCGATCCATTTAGATGTTTTAAAGGAAATAGGAAATATTGGTGCTGCCCATGCAGCGACGGCACTATCAACATTATTGAATAAAAAAATAGAGATGACTGTTCCTAAGGTTGAGATGGTATCTTTCGACGATATGATGGATTTAGCAGGGGGAGCTGAAAACGTAGTCGCAGGTATCTATCTTCGAATTGATGGAGATGTGACGGGAAGTATGTTTTTTGTGTTACCTGTAGAGCAGGCTAACCACTTCATTCAATCGTTAGTTCAAGATAGTACTGTGGATTTTCAAAACGGTGAAGTTTCTGAGTTAGGAGCCTCGGCTATGCAAGAATTGGGTAATATTCTTTCTGGATCCTATCTATCTGCATTATCTGATTTTACGAGTCTTCGAATTTATCCGTCCGTACCTGCTTTAAGTGTAGATATGGTTGGAGCTATTGTTAGTTTTGGATTAGTAGAAGTTTCTCATATTAGTGATTATGTTATTGTGATTGATACTGCGATTACTGAGGAAAATACAACGAATGGTGGTAGTGTGAAAGGACATTTCTTCTTGCTGCCTGACCCTGATTCATTTGAAGCTATTTTCACTGCTTTAGGATTACAGTAATATGATTGGACAAGGTCAAGTAGTTAAAGTTGGGATTGCGGATATGAATACAGTGAAAGCTCCAGACACGATACGCACTTCTGGTCTGGGCTCATGTGTAGGGGTCGTCTTGTATGATGAAAGGTCACAAATAGCTGGATTAGTTCATGTAATGCTCCCAGATTCTAGCTTAGGTAGAACTGAAACGATTAATATAGCCAAATTTGCTGATACTGGTATACCTGCTATGATAGAGCAGCTTAAATTAGAAGGGGTACAACCTTTTAGATTACGCGCTAAAATAGCGGGTGGTGCGCAAATGTTCCAATTCACTTCTGGTAAAGACACCATGCGAATTGGTCCTCGCAATGTGGAAGCGGTGAAGGAATATTTAAAAAAGTTTTCCATACCAATTGTTGCGGAAGATACAGGTGGAAGTAGCGGGAGAACAATTGAATTTAATCCCATGACGAAACTATTAAATATTCGAACGGTAAACCAAGGAGTAAAAGATATTTAGATGAAGCAGAGCGTTCTCCTAAGGAAAGCAAGAAAAATGTCAAATCTATGTTAAACGAACAAGGAAAGTAGGGGATGTCGATGTTTTCGACTCCCCTTTTTGTGTAGAAATTTGTTATAATATACATATTCATCAGATATATTGAAAAGGGGTGTAATAGTGGCAAAAGACAATTCGACAGAGGAAGAACTCCTTTGGAAAAAATGGATAGAATCTAAAGATTCAGAGGCCGGAGATTTACTTATACGCAAGTATACGCCCCTAGTTACCTATCATGTTCAGCGTATTGGTGCAAGCATCCCCAAAAATATATCAAGAGACGAACTGAAAAGCCTAGGTATGATGGGCTTATTTGATGCGCTTAATAAATTCGACTACTCAAGAGAGTTAAAATTTGATACGTATGCTTCTTTTCGGGTGCGCGGAGCAATTATCGATGGTCTAAGAAAAGAGGATTGGCTTCCAAGATCTTCTCGCGAAAAGGCGAAGAAGTTAGAATCTAAAATTGAAGAGCTCGAACAACGATTATTAAGGCATGCATCCGCAGAAGAAATAGCAGATTTTGTCGAAATGCCGGTAGACGATGTTTATCAAACAGTTCAAGAACATTTTTTTTCTAACGTATTGTCTATTGATGAGCAATTACAAGATAATGAAGAAGCGGATTCAAAGTCTTTTGTGATTAGAGATGATGCCCAAAAAACACCGGAGCAGCAGATGGTGAAAGAAGAATTACTTCGTGATCTTGCCGGCAAAATTCAGCAATTAAACGAAAACGAGCAATTAGTGCTGAGCCTATTCTATACAGAAGAGTTAACTTTAACGGTAATTGGCGAAATGCTCGGACTATCGACATCGAGAATCTCACAAATCCATTCAAAAGCACTCTTTAAACTTCGAAAGCTACTTGCTAGTGAAATGACGAATGTCTAAGAAAAAAATGATAGTTGATTGCTTACAGTTTAGGAAAACTGTGCGGTAGTGAGTTAAATGAAGTGGACGCTTGGATTTCTGCTACAGGGTGGACGCTTTCCGCCGGCTTGGCTTCAGCCGCTTCCTTCTCTACGCTCAGTCCAGGGTCTTCAGCTCAAGCTATTCCGGCTGGAGTCGCCACCCTTTCGCTACAATCCAGTAGAGTCCGCTCATTACTAAGAAATGATGCACTAAATCTAGTACTATATTGTTTTTCTATAGGAAAAACCCAAAATTAATGGAATAAGACTTACTTTATAGAGATTATTAGTAGGTTCTATTGATTGGAGTGTAAGGCGACGACTCCTGTGGGATTAGCGAGACAGGTGAGACCCCGCACGTAGCGTTAGTGGAGGAGGAGGCTCACCGCTCGCCCCACGGAAAGCGTCCGCCTGGAGCGGAAATCATGGCGGACATCTTAGTATCTTACCGCGCAGTTTCCCTAAGATCCAACGTAATGGAGATTTAGGACGACGATGTTGATTATCTAATATCTAGCAGTCTCTAATGATATAACTGTATAATGCACTATTTTTTTAGAATGCTACTAATTAATCAACTAAATACTTTATCTTAAGTCGTTGAAGGAGGCAGTCCGTTGAGTTTAAAAGGTGTAGAACTCCAAATTGCTATTCCGAAAACATTTGATGCTGGGAAAGTCGCAGAACAAATGCAACAGCAAAGTGCGGTGAACCAGGCGAATGCACAAGCTGCTTCTGAAAGACAACTGGAAAAAAATAGAGAAACGGTTTTAGAATCGAACAAGACAGCAGAAGCGGATTTAGAAAACAAAGAAAAAGAACAAGCAGAGCAAGAAAGAAAAAAACGAGAAAAAAAAGAACAAGAAATGAAAGAGGCAAAACATCCTTTTAAAGGGAATTTTGTGGATTTTAGTGGATAGGAGCAGGCAATGACGTCAATTATTCTAGTCATATTATTTTTACTTCAATTAATCAGCTTTTACTTCATTGCTTTATTACATGCAAAACTAACTAAATTCAACAACATGGAGCAAAAGCAAGAGCAAATCTTAGCCGAGATTGAAGACTCCTTCAGTGCATATATTGCCGAAATTAAAGACGAAAATGATCGTCTGTTGCGAGAATTAAATCAAACAGATCGCGTTGTGGCAGCAACAACAGAACAGGTTGAGCAAAAAGAAAGTAAAATAGAAGAAAGCCCAGTTTTTGAGGTTCCAAAAGCATTTGTATCCAAACAACTTGCCGCAAATAGCTATTTAAAAACAGCATCGGTAACAGAAAAAAAGGAACCGGTTACGATAAAAGAAAAAGTCTTTTTTTATGCTGATGAGGGAAAAAGCATCGATGAAATTGCCCAAAAGCTTCAAATTGGTAAAACAGAAGTAGAGCTTTTCTTAAAGTTTAAGCATTAAAATAGTTGAAAGTATGAAATATGTATGGTATATTACAATACGGTATGAATACACACGCAGTTCGGATGGATTTAGCAGGTGCTCTTTTATAAAATAAAAGAGTAGCTAAAGAAAAATGATGACTGCGGAAGACTAAACCAAACCAGGAGGAATTATCATGTCAGTAATCTCAATGAAACAATTACTTGAGGCTGGTGTACACTTTGGACACCAAACTCGCCGTTGGAACCCAAAAATGAAAAAATACATTTTTGTTGAGCGTAACGGAATCTACATCATCGATCTTCAAAAAACGGTGAAAAAATTAGAAGAAGCTTACGATTTCATGCGTCAAGTAGGTCAAGACGGTGGAAAAGTTCTATTCGTTGGAACTAAAAAACAAGCGCAAGAAGCTATTAAAGAAGAAGCTGAACGTTCAGGTAACTACTACATCAACCAACGTTGGTTAGGTGGTACTTTAACAAACTTCGGTACTATTCAAAAACGTGTAGCTCGTCTAAAAGCGATTGAAAAAATGGAAGAAGACGGTACATTCGATGTACTTCCTAAAAAAGAAGTAGTTCAACTTAAAAAAGAACACGAACGTCTTGTTAAATTCTTAGGCGGTATCCGTGATATGAAAGCTATTCCAGATGTAATGTTCGTAGTTGACCCACGCAAAGAGCGTATTGCTGTTGCGGAAGCTCGTAAACTGAACATTCCATTAGTAGGAATCGTTGATACAAACTGTGATCCAGATGAAATCGACTATGTAATTCCTGCAAATGACGACGCAATTCGTGCGGTTAAATTATTAACAGCTAAGATGGCGGATGCATTACTTGAAGCAAGACAAGGTGAAGACGAAGAAGTAACTCCAGCTGAAGTTGCTGCTGAGTAAGACACATGTAGTTAACAGGTGATAAGCGGCCAAACCTCTTATCACCTTTTTTTGAGAAGATGAATTTATTCGTACTAGGAGGAATTTTAAATGGCAGTTACAGCACAAATGGTAAAAGAATTGCGTGAAAAAACTGGCGCAGGTATGATGGATTGTAAAAAAGCTTTAGTACAAACAGAAGGTAATTTAGAAGCAGCAATCGACTTTTTACGTGAAAAAGGTCTTTCTTCTGCAGCTAAAAAAGCTGACCGTATTGCAGCTGAAGGTACTACTTACATCCAAATTGATGGAAACAAAGCTGTACTTTTAGAAATGAATGCAGAAACAGATTTCGTTGCAAAAAACGAAGCTTTCCAACAATTAGTACAACAAGTTGCTACACATTTATTAGCAACTGAACCAGCTTCAGTAGAGGAAGCTTTAGCTTCTACACTTGAAGAAGGTGTAACAGTAGAAAACGCTATTTCTAACGCAGTTGCAAAAATCGGAGAAAAAATTACACTTCGCCGTTTTGTAGTAGAAACTAAAACAGATGCAGATGCATTCGGTCCTTACCTACACATGGGTGGACGCATTGGTGTTTTAACTGTACTTGAAGGTTCAACTGACGAGCAAGCAGCTAAAGATGTTGCAATGCACGTTGCAGCACTTAACCCTGCACACATCTCTCGTGACGCAGTATCTGCTGATGAAGTAGAGCGTGAGCGTAAAGTATTAACTGAACAAGCATTAAACGAAGGTAAACCAGAAAATATCGTTGCGAAAATGGTAGAAGGTCGTCTTGGCAAATATTTCGAAGAAGTTTGCTTATTAGATCAATCTTTCGTTAAAAACCCTGATCAAAAAGTAGGCGTATTCGTTGAATCAACTGGTGGTAAACTAGTTTCATTCACTCGCTATGCTGTTGGTGAAGGAATCGAAAAACGTGAAGATAACTTCGCTGAAGAAGTAATGAACCAAGTAAAAGGTAACTAATTTGAATGTGGAAAATACGATAAGTATTTTCGCTAAATAGACAATACTTTTAGGGAACACGCAATTAGTGTTCCCTATTTTTCAAGAAAAGAGATGGAGGATACCTATGAGCACACCACAATACAAAAGAATCGTTTTAAAATTAAGTGGCGAAGCATTAGCTGGAGAGCAAGGTTTCGGACTATCACCTCAAATTATCAAGTCTGTAGCAGAGCAAGTAAAAGAAGTAGTAGAATTAGGCGTCGAAGTTGCTGTTGTAGTAGGTGGGGGCAATATTTGGCGTGGAAAAGTAGGAAGCGAAATGGGCATGGATCGTGCAACTGCAGATTATATGGGTATGCTTGCTACGGTTATGAATTCACTTGCACTACAAGATTCACTTGAAAAATGCGGGATTGAGACTCGTGTTCAAACTTCCATCGAAATGCGTCAAGTTGCAGAGCCGTACATACGACGACGAGCAATTCGTCATTTAGAAAAAAAGCGTGTAGTTATATTCGCAGCTGGAACAGGAAATCCATACTTCTCTACTGATACAACTGCTGCTTTACGTGCAGCAGAAATAGAAGCGGATGTTATCCTAATGGCTAAAAATAATGTGGACGGTGTATATTCTGCAGATCCAAAAACCGATACTACAGCTATTAAATACGATGAATTATCCTTTATCGAAGTAATTCAACAAGGTTTACAAGTGATGGATTCTACTGCATCTACATTATGTATGGACAATGATATCGCACTTATTGTATTCTCAGTTATGGAAAATGGAAATATTAAAAGGGCTGTACTTGGAGAAGCGATTGGTACAGTCGTTAGGAGGAATTCATAATGCCGAAACAAGTAATTGAGCAAACGAAAGATAAAATGGCTAAAACGATTCAAGTATACACGAGAGAACTTGCTTCTATCCGAGCTGGTCGTGCAAATGCATCTTTGCTTGACAAAATTTCAATTGATTATTATGGTGCACCAACCCCAATTAATCAAATGGCAGGTATTTCGACTCCAGAGGCTCGTTTGATCACGATTCAGCCTTATGATAAGTCAATTCTTGGAGAGATTGAAAAGGCAATTTTAAAGTCGGATATAGGTATTACACCTACGAATGACGGTTCAATCATTCGTCTTGCAATTCCTGCTCTTACAGAAGAACGCCGTAAAGAATTAGTAAAACAAGTGAAAAAAGAAGCAGAAGAAGCAAAAGTGAATATTCGTAATGTTCGTCGTGATGGAAACGATGATCTTAAGAAACTCGAAAAATCTGGGGACATTACAGAAGACGACTTAAGAAACTACACAGAAGAAATCCAAAAACTTACGGATTCAAATATTGATAAAATCGATGCAATTACGAAGGATAAAGAAAAAGAAATTCTAGAAGTATAAGCTAATTTAGTAATGCATCCAAATAATTGTTTGAACTTTTTGTTTGGAAAAGGCGTCCTTTAGAGTAGGGACGCCTTTTTATATTGCGTTATATTTGATATGATAGGTCATATATGTTCCTAGTTAGTAAGGTGGGGGTTTTTTGAATGTTAAATAAACTTATCCGTAAAAGTGAAAAATCGATAAGTATTCCGTTAGGAAAACGAAAAGAAAATGCCCAACAAGAACAATTGCCGGGCCATATTGCAATTATTATGGACGGAAATGGTAGATGGGCTAAAAAGCGAGCACTACCCCGCATAGCTGGTCATCACGAGGGCATGAAGACTGTAAAGAAAATAACTAGGTTTGCCAATGAAGTTGGTATAAAAGTGTTAACTTTATACGCTTTTTCTACTGAAAATTGGAAAAGGCCTAAAATGGAAGTGGAGTTTTTGATGCGCTTGCCCGAGGAATTTTTAGGCACGTATTTACCGGAGTTAATTGAGCAAAATGTACAAGTACAAATGATGGGTAATATAGAATCATTGCCTGAGCATACGAAAAGAGCTGTACAAAAAGCAATAGACCAAACAGCCACTAACGATGGGTTAATATTAAACTTTGCCTTGAATTATGGAAGCAGAGATGAAATTGTTCAAGCAGTCAGTAAAATTGCTCGTGATGTACAAGAAGGTAATGTTGCGTTAGAAGAGATTTCAGAGGCGTTATTAAGCAATCACTTAATGACAAAGAATTTAAGTGAACCAGATTTGCTTATTCGTACGAGCGGAGAAGTGCGCTTAAGTAATTTTATGCTCTGGCAGCTTGCTTACACGGAATTTTGGTTTACAGACACTTTATGGCCGGATTTTGATGAATCGTGTTTAATGGATGCGATTGAAAATTATCAAAAACGAAATAGGAGATATGGTGGATTGAAGGAGGGAGAAGGGAATTGAAGGTACGTATAATTACGGGTGTTATTGCAGCAGCACTTTTTCTTCCTATTGTTTGGTTAGGTGGATCTATTTTTACTGCACTTATATATATTTTGGCTGCAATAGGCGTGTATGAGTTGTTACGAATGAAAGAGTTACCAATATTTTCATTTGCGGGGGCTATTTCTTTGCTCCTTTTATTTGTGCTTTTATTGCCATCGTCTATTGCGGATGATGTGTTTGCTATGACGGGGCATTCCAAAATCGAATGGGTTTTTGTCGTTGTTTTTCTGCTCCTAATCTATACAGTACTCGTGAAAAATCGATTTACGTTCGATGATGCGGCATTTATGTTATTAGGAACTTTATACGTAGGAATTGGATTTTACTATTTTATAGAGACAAGAGATGCCGGATTAGCATATTTAATATTTGCGCTTATTGTAGTTTGGGCAACAGATTCTGGTGCCTATTTTACAGGTAGAAAACTTGGAAAGCGTAAATTATGGCCAGAGATCTCACCAAATAAAACGATAGAAGGGTTTATCGGCGGTATTATATGGGCAATAATAGCAGCATTTATCATGCACTTTATAAGCCCGCTTACGGATTCTTATCTTATATTAATTGGAATTACGATTGCTGCATCTATTTTTGGGCAGCTAGGTGATTTAGTAGAGTCAGCGATCAAAAGGCATTATAATGTAAAAGATTCTGGTAAGATTTTACCTGGACATGGCGGTATTTTAGACCGTTTTGATAGTCTATTATTCGTCTTACCATTACTACACTTTTTACATTTCATCTAAGGAGACATAATTTCATGCGAAAAAGAATAAGTTTATTAGGGGCTACCGGTTCAATAGGTATTCAAACATTAGATATTATAAGAGAGCATTCGGAGCAGTTTCAGCTGGTTGCATTTTCAGTCGGAAAAAATATCGCAGAGACAAGAAAAATCTTGCGTGAATTTCCTGTGCAATTAGTATCTGTTATAAATGAAGAAGATGCGAGTCAATTACAAAGCGAATTTTCTCACGTAGAATTCGTGTACGGAGACGCAGGATTAGTACAAGTTGCTGCGCATACAAATGCCGATGTGTTAGTGAATGCTGTCCTTGGAAGTGTTGGGTTGAATCCGACACTGGAAGCTATCAAAAAAGGAATAACGATTGCAATTGCGAACAAAGAAACACTGGTAACAGCTGGTCATCTCGTGATGCAAGCCGCAAAAGAATATAATGTTCCTATTTTACCTGTAGATAGTGAACATTCTGCTCTTTTTCAAGCAATGAACGGAGAAAAAAGATCAGAGATTGCCAAGTTAATCATTACGGCCTCTGGGGGAAGCTTTCGAGACCGGACAAGAGAAGAGCTAAAAAATGTGACGGTAAAAGATGCGTTAAATCATCCTAACTGGTCAATGGGCTCTAAAATTACGATAGATTCAGCTACGATGATGAATAAAGGATTAGAAGTCATCGAAGCGCGTGTTCTATTTGATATTTCTTATGATGATATAGAAGTATTGTTACATAGAGAAAGTATTATTCACTCCATGGTTGAATTTGAAGATACGAGTGTGATCGCTCAGCTAGGAACTCCTGATATGAGAGTGCCAATTCAATATGCCCTTTCTTACCCAGATAGATTGCCGCGTCCGCATGCAAAGCGATTGAATTTAGCGGAAATAGGTAAGCTACATTTTGAAGAAATGGATTATAATCGTTATTATGCATTAAAGCTTGCAATTGACGCAGGGCGAGCAGGCGGAACGATGACAACTGTTTTAAATGCGGCAAATGAAGCAGCGGTAGCTTTATTTTTACAGGAGAAGATTGGCTTTTTAACGATTGATGAGCTAATAGAGCGAGCAATGGATGCACATGTGAACATTTCAAGTCCAGATTTAGAAACTATCTTACATGTAGATGCCCAAACGAGAAAAACCGTACGAAACATGTTAAAATAATGCATGAAATGCTGGAACACAATGAAGGTGGGATATAATGGAGACAGCCATTGCGTTTATAATAATTTTTGGTAGTATTGTATTTTTTCATGAGCTAGGGCATTTTATTTTTGCGAAAAAAGCAGGAATAATGGTGCGTGAGTTTGCGATTGGAATGGGTCCGAAGATTTTTGCTATGACAAAAGGTGAAACACTTTATACGCTTCGTCTATTACCGATAGGTGGGTATGTTCGGATGGCAGGAGAAGATTTGGATTCTGTCGAACTTCAACCCGGATATAGATTAGGGATTCGAGTAAATAATGACAATGAAATCGACCAAATCGTTCTAAATCAAAATAAACAATTTCCGGACATGCTTTTTTTAGAGGTAGAGAAGTCGGATTTGATGAAGGAAATGTTCATCGAAGGGTACGATGAAGAGGAACGATTAGTTAGATATAAAGTAGCTAGAAATGCTGTGATCAATGAGAATGGGAAAGAAACGTTTATTGCTCCATATGATCGACAATTTGGATCCAAAACAGTAGGACAAAGATCAATGGCTATTTTTGCAGGTCCGCTCTTTAACTTTATATTGGCGTTTTTCATTTTTTTATTGCTCGGTTTGTTTCAAGGGGTTCCGACATACGAACCCGTTATCACTACAGTAGTAGCAGATAGCCCAGCAGCACAGGCAGGGATGAAAGACGGGGATCTAGTAACAGCAATTAACGGAAATCCTATTAGTACATGGGATGAGTTCTCAGAAGAAGTAAAGGTTAGTCCTAATGAAAATATGAACTTTACGATTGATCGAAATGGCAAAACATTAGAATTGTCTATGACTCCAAATGAAGTCGTGGTGGGCAAAGAAAAAGTTGGTCAAATTGGAGTTCAATATGTGAGCCCAGTTGAAAAAAATCCATTGAAAGCTATACCATATGGAGCGGAGCAAACATATGAAACGACCAAACGAATATTTATTTTATTAGGCACATTAATTTCAGGTAACTTCTCAATCGATGATTTATCAGGTCCTGTTGGAATATATAAAGCAACAGAGGAAGTTGCGCAATATGGCGTGTTTAATTTAATGTACTGGGCAGCGCTACTAAGTATTAACTTAGGAATCATGAACTTATTGCCACTCCCTGCATTAGATGGTGGTCGATTATTATTTTTCCTCTTTGAAGCAATTCGAGGAAAACCAGTCGATAAACAAAAAGAAGGAATGGTTCACTTTGTGGGAATCATGCTTTTAATGGTATTAATGGTCGTCGTCACGTGGAATGATATACAAAGGTTTTTCTTCTAAAGAAGAACTGGAAGAAGGGAAAGTTCTGATCCATGAACTTTCCTTTCTTTTTCTGTTATAGGTTAGTGAAGGAGGGAATCACTATGCAAGATGGTAAAATGAGAATGCACTTATTGCTGCAACAGCTCGAATTAACAGAGGATTCTTTCGTCAAATATTTTGAACATGCATCCATTAATAGATTTACAGTGCATAAAAAAATAAGAAAGTGGCAATTCCAAATTCAATTACCAACTATTTTGCCAATTAATATATACACTATTTTACAAACTCGCTTGCAAGAAAAGTTTGCAGGCATAGCGAATGTTATTTTAACGATTTCGAGTGATCATACAGACGTGACCGATGAATTAGTAAAACAATATTGGACAAGCGTACTAAAAGAATTAAGTGACATGTCACCGCCACTAAAAGATTGTCTAGAAAAGCAAGAGCCAGTGTGGAATGGCCAAATGATTCAACTAACATGTGGGAATGATTTAGAGTTACGTACATTCAAAAAGAAATATATAGAGATGATCAGTTCTATTTACGAGAGTTTTGGGTTTCCGAAAGTAGGGATTGATTTTCGGGTAGTAGAAAACACGGAAGCGGTAGCTGAAGCACAGATGGCATTTTTGGAGCAGCGACGAATAGAAGAAGAGGCGCTCGGGAAAAAAGCATTGTTAGACTTGCAAAACCGAGAACAAAATCGTCAAGAAGCTGGAGACAACGTTGCAGATGGACCTTTCCAGCTAGGTGTTCCGCTGAAGAAAGAAGAACCAATTTTAGAAATACGAACGATTCAAGACGAAGAGAGAAGAGTAACGATCGAAGGTTTTGTATTTGACGTTGAAGTAAAAGAGTTGCGAAGTGGACGCTCGCTTCTAACAGCAAAAGTAACGGACTATACAGATTCGATTCTTGTAAAGATGTTCTCGCGTGATAAAGAAGATGCACAGATGATGTCTCGCCTTCAAAAAGGAATGTGGATAAAAGTAAGAGGATCTGTACAAAATGACACATTCGTTCGAGATCTAATTATAATGGCTCAAGATATGTCAGAGATAAATCCTGTAGTGCGACACGATACGGCAACTGAAAAACGAGTAGAGTTACATATGCACTCCCCGATGAGTGCAATGGATGCAGTGTCCTCTGTTTCTTCTATCGTGTCCCAAGCAGCAAAATGGGGACATAAGGCGATTGCTATTACCGACCATGCAAACGTTCAATCGTTTCCGGAAGCATATGCAGCCGGTAAAAAGAATGGCATCAAAATTTTATATGGACTAGAAGCCAATCTAGTGCATGACGGTGTTCCGATTGCTTATGATGAACAACATACCCGACTCGAAGATGCCACGTATATTGTTTTTGACGTAGAGACGACTGGTTTATCGGCAACATACGATAAAATAATCGAGCTTGCTGCAGTCAAAATGAAAAACGGAAATATCATTGATAAATTTGAACGCTTTGCAAATCCGCATCATGCTCTTTCCGCTACAACTATTGAGTTAACCGGAATAACGGATGAGATGGTTCAAAATGCGCCGGAGATTGAAGATGTTATTAAAGATTTTTATGAATTCATTGGTGACGGAATTATTGTTGCTCATAACGCCTCATTTGATATGGGCTTTTTATATGAGGGCTATCGTCGTTGCGGCATTGATCATTTCACACATCCTGTTATTGATACGTTGGAGCTGGCAAGATTTTTACATCCGGAGCTTAAAACTCATCGACTCGGTTCTCTGGCGAAGAAATTTAACATTGAGTTAACACAAGCCCACCGAGCTATATTTGACTGTGAAGCAACGGGTTATTTACTCCTTCATTTATTGAAGGAAGCAGAAGAAAAAGATATCGAATATCATGATGATTTCAACAAGCATATTGGACAAGGGGATTCCTATAAAAGAGCAAGACCGTCTCATTGTACGATTTTAGCAGTGAATGACGAAGGACTTAAAAACTTATTTAAATTAGTTTCGC
Source organism: Psychrobacillus lasiicapitis (assembly GCF_006861795.1). GTDB lineage: Bacteria > Bacillota > Bacilli > Bacillales_A > Planococcaceae > Psychrobacillus > Psychrobacillus lasiicapitis. The sequence goes on from NZ_VDGH01000002.1 coordinate 430,813, forward strand.
TTTCGCATACGACGACATTTTATCGTGTACCAAGAATTAAACGATCCGTATTACAAAAGCATCGAGGAGGATTAATCATTGGCTCGGGCTGTGATAAAGGAGAAGTTTTTGAGGGGCTCATGCAAAAACCGTTGGAGCAAGTGGAGGAAATTGCAAAGTTCTATGACTACTTAGAAATACATCCAAAAGAAGTGTATAGTCACTTATTAGAACTTGAGCTCGTGCGTGATGAATGGAATTTGGAAGATATTATCCGTAAGATGATTAAACTAGGTAAAAAGCTAAACCTCCCAGTAGTAGCAACGGGTAATGTTCATTACTTGCATGAAAATGACGCGATTTTCAGAAAGATTTTAATAAACTCTCAAGGCGGGGCGAATCCATTGAATCGTCATAAGCTGCCTAAAGTGCATTTTCGTACGACAAATGAAATGCTAGATGCATTTTCATTCCTTGGAGATGAATTGGCGAAAGAAATTGTCATTACGAACCCAAATAAGATTGCAGATTCGATTGAAGAGATTAAACCGATTAAAGATGATTTATATACTCCGAAAATTGAAGGAGCAGATGATGAGGTTAGATCATTAACTTATTCCAAAGCTAAAGAGATTTATGGAGAAGAATTACCTGAGATCGTAGAGGCTCGTATAGAGAAGGAACTAACTTCGATTATTGGACATGGATTTGCGGTTATTTATTTAATTTCACATAAACTGGTGAAAAAATCACTTGATGATGGATACTTGGTTGGTTCTCGTGGATCGGTTGGATCTTCATTGGTCGCTACATTGACTGAAATTACGGAAGTAAATCCGTTACCACCGCATTATGTTTGTCCGAAATGTCAGCATTCGGAGTTTTTCCAAGATGGTTCCGTCGGTTCTGGGTTTGACTTGCCGAATAAGTCTTGTGAAAAATGTGATACACCGTATGTTAAAGATGGTCAGGATATTCCGTTCGAAACATTCCTTGGATTTAAAGGAGATAAAGTTCCAGATATCGATTTGAATTTCAGCGGTGAGTATCAACCAGTAGCTCATAACTACACGAAAGAGCTTTTCGGAGAAGATTATGTCTTCCGGGCAGGTACAATCGGAACAGTTGCGGAAAAAACGGCTTACGGATATGTTCGAGGGTATATGAATGACAATAATTTAACGATGCGAGGAGCAGAAATCGATCGGTTAGTGCAAGGCTGTACTGGAGTGAAGCGAACGACTGGTCAGCATCCAGGGGGAATTATTGTAGTTCCCGATTATATGGATATTTTTGATTTCTCACCAATTCAATTCCCAGCAGATGCGCAAGATTCTGAATGGAAAACAACCCATTTCGACTTCCACTCTATCCATGATAATTTATTGAAGCTCGATATTCTAGGGCACGATGATCCAACGGTTATTCGGATGCTTCAAGATTTATCTGGAATTGATCCGAAAACGATTCCTACGGATGATCCAGAAGTGATGAAAATATTTAGCGGAACTGAATCATTAGGTGTAACTGAAGAGCAAATAGATTGTAAAACTGGCACACTAGGTATTCCGGAGTTCGGTACACGATTCGTTCGGCAAATGTTAGAAGAGACGAAACCATCGACGTTCTCAGAACTTGTCCAAATATCGGGCCTTTCTCATGGAACCGATGTATGGCTTGGAAATGCACAGGAACTTATCCAAGATGGAACATGTCAATTATCCGATGTAATTGGTTGTCGGGATGACATTATGGTTTATTTGATCTATCAAGGTCTGGAACCTTCGTTAGCATTTAAAATAATGGAATCGGTTCGAAAAGGGAAAGGGTTAACACCAGAGTTCGAATCGGAAATGAAAGCAAAAGGTGTAGCTAATTGGTATATTGAATCCTGTAAAAAGATCAAGTATATGTTCCCGAAAGCCCATGCCGCTGCTTATGTATTAATGGCAGTTCGTATCGCATATTTTAAAGTACATTTTCCGATACTATATTATGCAGCGTACTTTACGGTTCGAGCTTCTGATTTCGACTTAATCTCCATGGTGAATGGATCGCAAACAATGCGAGCAAAATTAGATGAAATCAACGCTAAAGGACTCGATGCCGCTCCAAAAGAAAAAAGTTTACTTACTGTACTTGAAATTGCACTGGAAATGTCGGAGCGCGGCATTAAAATGCAAAAAGTAGATTTATACAAATCTAAAGCAGCAGAGTTTACAATTGAAGGAAACACGCTTATTCCACCTTTTAATGCGATTCCTGGTCTTGGAACAAACGTTGCGATCCAAATCACCAAAGCAAGACTAGATGGTGAATTTTTGTCGAAAGAGGACTTGCAGCAAAGAGGGCGAGTTTCTAAAACGATTATTGAATATATGGATTTAATGGGCTGTTTAGAAGGTCTTCCAGAAGCTAATCAGTTATCGTTGTTTTGAGTCAATAACATAAGCTTAGCTACTCCTGCGCAAAGGTCGTCACAAACCAAATCGCTTGTGGTGGCTTAGGAGCTGCCTCCTGGGCCCGCACGATGCGGGTCATGTCTGCTTTGCCACAGGATGTGGCGCACTTTGCAGACCTACCACATCTCCATTTGCCCGTCGGAGCAGACGTAGGTGCTTGCGCATTTCTTCACAATTTGCATGAAAGCAGGATGTATGGTAATATAAAACTACCAATGTTTCATAGTTCTGTGACGAAAGAGTGGGATTTCCCGCTCTTTTCTGTTGTTATATAGAAAATCATTGTGGTGTAGGAGGCTTATATGAGTAATATTACCAGTGAAATTGAGAACCTTGTAACGCCTATTTTACAAGAGTTGAACCTAGAGCTTATTGACATTGAATATGTAAAAGAAGGTCGCGATTGGTTTTTACGAATCTATATAGATACACCGACTGGTGGTATAGATATTGAACAATGTGCTCAAGTTAGTGAAAAACTAAGTGAAACATTAGATGTTGTCGACCCGATTAAGGAAAACTATTTCTTAGAAGTTTCTTCACCAGGAGCAGAGAGACCGCTTAAAAAAGACGCTGATTTTATCGCGGCAGTCGGAAAATATGTTTTCATTAAAACGTATGAACCTATAAATGGTGCAAAGGAATTTGAAGGGACATTACTTTCCTTTTCAGTAGAAGAAGGCGCATTAATAGAGGTTCGTGTGAAAACTAGAAGAGTAAAAATTCAAATTGATAAAGAGAAAATTGCGCTTGCTCGTTTAGCAATCGATTTCTCTGCATAATGTATATTGAGGAGTGATAGCTATGAGTAGTGATCTATTAGATGCGTTAACAGCGCTCGAAAAACAAAAAGGAATTGCAAGAGATGTGCTGATTGAAGCAATCGAAGCAGCATTAGTAACTGCGTATAAACGAAACTTTAACCAAGCGCAAAATGTGCGTGTAGATATTAATTTGGCAGTGGGAACGATGCTTGTTTATTCTCGTAAAGATGTAGTGGAAGAAGTAACAGATGATCGCTTACAAATTTCACTAGAGGACGCAAGAGCGATCAATCCACATTATACTATTGGGGATGTCGTGGAAGAAGAAGTGACTCCTCGTAATTTTGGTCGTATTGCCGCTCAAACTGCGAAACAAGTTGTAACACAACGTGTACGCGAAGCGGAACGAGGGCTTATTTACGAAGAATATGTAGATCGTGAAGACGATATTGTCAATGGGATCGTTGAGCGTTTAGATGCACGTAATATTTACGTTGGTTTAGGTAAAGTAGAAGCAGTGCTTCCTGCAAATGAACAAATTCAAACGGAAACGTATCGTCCACATGATCGTATTAAAGTGTATATTACGAAAGTGGAACGAACTTCTAGAGGACCTCAAGTGTTTGTTTCAAGAACACACCCGGGCTTCCTTCGCCGCTTGTTTGAAATGGAAGTTCCAGAAATCTTCGAAGGTATCGTTGAGATCAAATCGATTGCACGTGAAGCAGGAGATCGCTCTAAAATATCCGTTTATGCGCATAACGAAGAAATCGATCCAGTAGGTTCTTGTGTTGGGGCAAAAGGTGCTCGAGTACAAACGATTGTAAATGAGTTAAGTGGAGAAAAAATCGACATTGTAGAATGGTCAGAAGATCCAGTAGTTTTCGTTGCTAATGCACTTAGTCCTTCCAAAGTATTGGATGTACAAGTGAACGAAGAAGAGAAATCTACTACAGTCGTTGTTCCAGATTATCAACTTTCTCTTGCAATTGGAAAAAGAGGCCAAAATGCTAGACTTGCAGCCAAATTAACAGGCTGGAAAATTGATATTAAAAGCGAAACAGATGCAAGAGAATTAGGGATTTATCCGAATGAAAACTCTCCCGAAGTTGTTTTAGAAAGCTTCGATGATGAGATGGATGACTTCGATTTTTATAAAGACGAAGAGTAAGAATAAGCAAGGATGGTGAGCTTGTATGGCGATTCAAAAGAAAATACCATTACGTAAATGTGTTGCTACTGGTGAAATGTTCCCGAAAAAGGAAATGATTCGCATCGTTCGTTCAAAAGAAGGCGAAGTTACGGTCGATTTGACTGGAAAAAAATCAGGTCGTGGCGCATACGTATCTAAAACGATCGAAGCGGTAAACCAAGCGAAAAAGAAAAATTCGCTAGCCAATCATTTAGAAGCTACAATTCCAAATGAAATATATGATGAATTGATCGTGATCATTGAAAGAGAAAAACTAAAATGACGATAGAGCAGCAGATTACCCAACTACTTGGACTTGCAACTCGCGCAAGAAAAACGATATCTGGTGAAGAGTTAGTCGTCAAAGAAATTAGAAGCAAAAAAGCTAAACTTGTCATTTTAGCATCTGATGCTTCTGGCAATACAGCGAAAAAATTGAATGATAAATGTGCATCTTTTAACGTTGAGCTGCATGTCTTTGGAGACCGGCACGATCTCGGACATGCGACGGGAAAAGAGGCCAGGGTGGCAATAGCCATTATGGATGACGGTTTCGCTAAAAAACTGTCCGGCCTTCTCAACGAATATAACCGGGGGTGAGCGAATGACTAAAATCAGAGTTCATGAATACGCGAAACAAATAGATAAATCGAGTAAAGAAGTTATAGAGCAACTAGGAAAGCTTAATATTCAAGTGAAGAATCATATGGCTATGCTTGAAGGAGATGCTGTCCAAAAACTAGACGGTATTTATAAAAAGTCTACAGCTAAACCTAGCAAACCAGCTCAAAATCAATCACAAGCAAAACCAGCTGGCCAATCACAATCAAGACCAGCAAACCAAAACCAATCAAGACCGGCAAACCAAGGAGCAGCAAGACCATCTCAAGGGAATGCTAGTCAAGGCTCAAACAACCAATCAAAAGATAAAAAACCTTTTAATAACAATAATCGCCCAGGCGGGAATAACCGACCAGGCGGCCAAAATAGACCGGGTGGACAAAACAGACCAGGCCAAAAATTCCAAAAAAGAAGAAAAGGCCCAACAACGCCTGTTCAACCACCAGTTCCAAGGAAAGAAAGAGAACTTCCTGAAAAAATTACATTTACTGAGTCATTAACAGTAATGGAGTTAGCGAAAAAACTTGGTCGTGAACCAGCTGAAATTATTAAAAAATTATTTTTACTTGGTGTAATGGCAACCATTAACCAAGAATTGGATAAGGATGCAATTGAGTTAATTTGTGCAGACTACGGGGTAGAAGTAGAAGAAGAAATTAAAATCGATATTACTGATTTAGAAGTACACTTCGAAAATTCTGAAGAAGACACAGCAAACTTATCAGAACGTCCACCAGTTGTAACTATTATGGGACATGTTGACCACGGGAAAACAACTTTACTAGACTCCATCCGTCATACGAAAGTTACGGCTGGTGAAGCAGGTGGTATTACACAACATATCGGTGCCTACCAAGTAGTAGAAAACGGCAAAAAAATTACATTCCTAGATACACCAGGACATGCTGCGTTTACAACAATGCGTGCACGTGGAGCAAAAATAACGGATATTACGATTCTTGTAGTTGCAGCTGATGATGGGGTTATGCCACAAACAGTTGAAGCGATCAATCACGCCAAAGCTGCGGAAGTACCAATTATCGTTGCAGTAAACAAAATGGATAAACCAGCTGCAAACCCAGACCGTGTAATGCAAGAGCTAACTGAACATGGTTTAGTTCCTGAAGCATGGGGCGGGGAAACGATTTTCGTTCCGATTTCTGCTTTAAAAGGCGAAGGAATTGATAATCTACTGGAAATGGTATTATTAGTATCTGAAGTTGGAGAACTAACTGCAAATCCAAAACGTCTTGCAATAGGTTCAGTTATTGAAGCTCAACTTGATAAAGGTAGAGGGTCAGTTGCAACACTATTAGTACAAGATGGAACACTTAATGTTGGAGATCCGATTGTTGTAGGTCATGCATATGGGCGTGTACGTGCAATGGTAAATGATTTAGGACGTCGTGTTAAATCAGCAGGTCCATCTACACCGGTAGAAATTACGGGGTTAAATGAAGTACCACAAGCAGGAGACCGTTTTGTCGTGTTTGAAGACGAGAAAACTGCTCGACAAGTTGGGGAAACACGTGCTTCTCATGCGCAAGTTAACCAACGCTCTGAAAAAGCTCGTGTGACATTAGACAATTTATTTGATCAAATGAAACAAGGGGAAATGAAAGAGCTTAACTTAATCGTAAAAGCAGACGTACAAGGTACAGTGGAAGCAATGGCTGCTTCTCTTATGAAAATTGAAGTAGAAGGTGTAAATGTTCGAATCATTCACACTGGTGCAGGAGCTATTACTGAATCAGATATTACGCTTGCAGCTGCTTCTAACGCAATCGTCATCGGATTCAATGTACGTCCAGATACAAATGCTAAACGTGCAGCAGACCAAGAAGGTGTAGATATTCGTTTACACCGCGTTATTTATAAAGTAATCGAAGAAATTGAATTTGCGATGAAAGGATTACTTGATCCTGAATTCCAAGAGAAAATTATTGGTCAAGCAGAAGTTCGTGAAACATTTAAAGTATCGAAAGTTGGAACGATTGCTGGTTCTTATGTAATTGACGGTAAAATTACAAGAGATAGCGGTGTTCGTATTATCCGTGACTCTATCGTTATTTTTGAAGGGGAATTAGATACATTAAAACGTTTCAAGGACGATGCAAAAGAAGTGGCTAAAGGATACGAATGTGGTATTACGATTAAAAACTTCAATGATATAAAAGAAGGCGACATTATCGAAGCATACGTTATGGAAGAGATTAAACGATAATGATTGTATATGCAGAGTGTGATTTTCTCATTCCTACTGCACATTCCTTGAAAGAAAAAAGAGCAGTTCTTCAACGAACGCTCTCTCGCACGAAACAAAAGTTCAATGTTTCTATTTCGGAAATTGATCATCAAGATGTATGGCAACGGACGACTATTGGGATTGTATGTGTGGCGTCTGGGAAGGATGCTGCAAAGCGGGAGCTTACACATGCGATCAACCATTTAGAATCTTTTCCGGAATGGGAATGCATTGATATAAGACAAGAACATTTATGATAGAAAATGAGGTGTAGCCATCATGTCGATGCGCGCTAACCGAGTTGCGGAACAAATGAAAAAAGAGTTAGGCGATATTATTGGTCGAAAACTAAAAGATCCTCGTATCGGATTTGTTACGGTAACGGATGTTGCAGTAACAGGTGATTTACAGCAAGCGACAATTTATGTAACTGTCCTTGATGGAAACAAAGATGATACGTTAAAAGCTTTAGAAAAAGCAAAAGGATTTATCCGTTCGGAAATCGGACAACGTATTAGATTACGTATCACGCCTGAACTTTTATTTGAATTTGACGAGTCTGCAGCTTATGGTAATCGAATAGATGATTTACTAAGACAGATTAACAAGTCATCTGAAGAGTAAAAAACAAAGAAGTCTGCTTAAAACAACAAGCAGGCTTCTTTGTTCTTTATTGAGCATAATTAGATATAATTGGGATTTCCACTACAGTGCGGACGCATTCCGCGGGCGTTGCCTTAGCCTCCTCGCTGCACTACGGGGTCTTCGGCTAACGCTATTCCCGCTGGAGTCGCCGCCCTTTCGCTACAATCCACAAGAACTCGCCAGCTATTTAGTATCGTCTCTCGAACTTAGCACACATAAGTGTGAATAAGCGTTTAATTAATTGTGTAGCAGCTTACAATTGCTTAAATTAGACGACACCTTTTTAGAAAATGGCAACTTATGCCGTAGCGCGCCGGGCCGCATGAGCCGAAGTCATGAGACCCACTCGGGCGCAGTACGAGTTGGCTCATGCAAGGTACGGCAAGCGCGAAGGCTCGTGGTCACTTTATGTTACGCACTATAACGAATTTGATATTATTATTGATCTAAGAGGTGAACGATATGTACGAAGGTATACTTCCGTTATGGAAAGAAAAAGGAATGACTTCTCACGATTGTGTATTTAAACTACGCAAACTATTAAAAATGAAACGAATCGGTCATACAGGAACATTAGATCCTAGTGTAGAAGGTGTGCTGCCTATTTGTTTAGGGCAAGCAACTAAGGTATCGGAATATATTATGAACGAAGGGAAGACATATATAGCAACCGTTTCTATTGGTTCATCTACTTCTACTGAGGATGCAGACGGAGAAATAATCGAACAAAATAAGGAAGACAAACACTTTTCCAAAGCACAAATTTTAGAAGTTCTTAAACAGCTGACTGGTGAAATCACTCAAACTCCTCCTATGTTTTCCGCCGTGAAGGTGAACGGTAAAAAACTATATGAATATGCAAGAGAAGGAAAAGAAGTAGAACGTCCGAGTAGACAAGTAACGATTTACAAGCTGATCTTGCTAGATGAACAAGAAGAATTTTCTGGAGAAAATGTCACGTTCACAATTGAAATAGGATGCAGCAAAGGGACATATATTCGTACACTTGCCGTACAAATTGGAGAGTTACTTGGTTATCCAGCCCATATGGCTTCATTAGTCCGAACAACATCAGGAAATTTTACGAGAGAACAATGCTTAACTCTCCAAGAAGTACAACAAGCGATCGAAAATAATCTACTTGATCATGCTATTTTACCGTTAAAAGAGGCCTTGGGACATTGGCCATCCATAGAAATAACAGATGATACTAAAAAGAGTATTACAAACGGTCAAGTAGTAGAATCTCATCCATTATTAGAAATGAATGATAAAATTATCTACACATTAAATGCTAATCCGATTGCTATTTATATTAAACATCCAACAAAAGATGGTATGATGAAACCAGAAAAAATGTTTTCAGCTTAAAAAAGGAGATTAATATGGAAGTATATCACGTATCTTACCCGAACCATTTATTTAAAAACGAAACAAATGATGCCTATGCTTTAGCTATTGGCTTCTTTGACGGAGTACATACTGGTCATCAGGCGGTTATCCAAGAAGCTTTATATAAAGGAAAAGAGCGAAATATTAAAACGGCAGTCATGACTTTCGATCCTCATCCATCGTTAGTTCTTGGTGGCAGGAAAGAACAAATTTTTTATATAACCCCTCTTGAGCAAAAAATAGAAGTTTTAAAAGAGCTGCAAGTAGATGCGGTTTTCGTTGTGCGTTTTACATCTGACTTCGCGAGACTTACTCCTGCTGAGTTCATTGAATCGTTTATCAAACAAGCAAATGTGAAGCATGTTACTGCGGGCTTTGATTTTTCATTTGGAGCATTTGGAAAAGGAACGATGGAGGACATGGAACAGCTTTCAGAGGGTAAATATACCGTCACTGTCGTCGGCAAACAAGAACTATCCGGAGAGAAAATTAGCTCTACTAGAATAAGAGAAGAGCTAAAAGCAGGAAATATGGAAAACGTAAAAGAATTACTAGGACGACCTTTTATGTTATCAGGGGTTGTTGTTCATGGTGATAAACGAGGGAGAACAATCGACTTTCCAACAGCGAACATCCAACCGACGGAAGGGCAATTTACACCCGCAACTGGAGTTTACGCAGTAAAAATTCGCGTCCAAGAAAAATGGTATTATGGAGTTTGTAATGTTGGATATAAGCCGACTTTTAATAATCCCGATGAAAAAAGGCTGTCGATTGAAGTACATATTTTTGATTTTAATCAATCTATTTACGGAGAAGAAGTTGTCGTACATTGGTATAAGCGAATTCGCTCGGAGCAAAAATTCAACGGGATAGATGAATTAAAGGCACAAATTACAAAGGATAAATTAGTAGCAATCGATTATTTTGGGCAAGCATAATTTGTTGCTTCGTATAAAATAATATGTTATTCTGTAAAAGTACAAAATTGTACTCAACCTTTCCTTGGCTTTTTCGATTCTCCAACGATTGCTCAGGAACAGGGGATATTATGAATTTTAGGAGGAAACAAACATGGCAATTACTCAAGAACGTAAAAACGAATTGATCGCTGAGTTCAGAACTCACGAAAGCGATACAGGATCTGCAGATATTCAAATCGCAATCCTTACTGAAGAAATCAATTCTTTAAACGAACATTTACGTACACACAAGAAAGATCACCACTCACGTCGTGGTCTATTCAAAATGGTTGGACGTCGCCGTAACTTGTTAAAATACTTACGTGAAAACGAAGTACAACGTTACCGTGAGCTAATCGCAAAACTTGGTTTACGTCGATAAGATACCACCTAAGAAAGCGGGATTTATCCCGCTTTTTCTTTTGTCTATGAAACTATAAACTTGTGCTGTGTGGATGGGTAAATCACACCTTTTTACTTGTGAAAGGCTCCTATAGGAAGTAAGTTATACAGCCGTTACGACAAAATGTCGATAGCTTAGCATGTATTCCGCTAACATAGGTGCTTGTGCGTAAAATACTTCGCATAGTTTGAGTTTTTTTGATACACTACTTATGATACATATAACTTTTATATACGCTATTTCAAGCAGTTTTGAAGTTGAGAGGAGTTTTGATTAAATGAGTGAAAAGAAAGTGTTTACGTACGAATGGGCAGGGCGTCCGCTATCAGTAGAAATTGGACAACTTGCAAAGCAAGCAAATGGAGCAGTACTAGTTAGATACGGGGATACAAGTGTATTATCTGTTGCAACAGCTTCTAAACAACCGAAAAATTTAGATTTCTTCCCATTAACAGTGAATTATGAGGAAAAATTATACGCTGTTGGTAAAATTCCTGGTGGATTTATTAAACGTGAAGGACGTCCCTCTGAAAGAGCGATCTTAACTAGTCGTTTAATCGACCGTCCAATTCGACCATTATTTCCAGATGGTTTCCGTAATGAAGTACAAGTAATCTCCATCGTTATGTCCGTTGATCAAAACTGCTCATCTGAGATGGCAGCTATGCTAGGTTCTTCTTTAGCACTTAGTGTGTCAGACATTCCATTTGATGGACCAATTGCAGGTGTTCAAGTGGGATTAATAGGGGAAGAATTCATTATTAATCCAACGGTTGAACAAATGGAAAAAAGTACGCTCGATTTAACGGTTGCGGGAACAAAAGACGCGATTAATATGGTAGAAGCTGGAGCAAAAGAAGTTTCAGAAGAAGTCGTATTAGAAGCAATTATGTTCGGTCATAGCGAAATCATTAAATTGATTGAGTTCCAAGAACAAGTAGTCGCTGAAATAGGAAAAGAGAAAAAAGAAATTCCTCTTTTTGAGCTAGACAAAGAGCTTTTTGAAGAAGTAAAAGGCATTTGCGAAACAAAACTTGTACAAGCTATTCAAGTACAAGAAAAACATGCACGCGAAGATGCTATTACAGAAGTAAAAAATGAAGTATTAGAGCAATATACAGAAAAAGAAGCAGATGAAGCAACGTTAAAACAAGTAAAAGAAATTTTAGATGCAATGGTGAAAGAAGAAGTTCGCCGATTGATCACAGAAGAAAAAGTACGTCCAGATGGTCGTGGAGTAGCAGAAATTCGTCCGCTTTCTTCTGAAGTTGGCATTTTACCTAGAACACATGGTTCAGGCTTATTTACGCGTGGACAAACACAAGCATTGAGTATTTGTACTTTAGGGCCACTTGGCGATGTGCAAATTATCGACGGTCTTGGTTTAGAAGAAACAAAACGTTTCATGCATCATTACAATTTCCCGCAGTTCAGCGTTGGGGAAACGGGTCCAATTCGTGCTCCAGGTCGTCGTGAAATCGGACATGGTGCCCTTGGTGAGCGTGCATTAGAGGCAGTAATTCCAAACGAATCAGATTTCCCATATACACTTCGTTTAGTAGCAGAAGTATTAGAATCGAATGGTTCAACATCTCAAGCAAGTATTTGTGCATCAACACTTGCGATGATGGATGCTGGGGTTCCACTAAAAGCTCCTGTTGCAGGTATTGCAATGGGTCTAGTAAAAAAAGGCGAAAATTACACGATTTTAACCGATATTCAGGGGATGGAAGATCACCTAGGAGATATGGACTTTAAAGTTGCTGGTACTTCTAAAGGGATTACAGCACTTCAAATGGACATTAAAATCGACGGGTTATCTAAAGCCATTTTAGAAGAAGCATTAGAACAAGCGAAAATTGGTCGTATGCAGATTTTAGAAAGCATGCTTGCAACAATTAAAGAGCCACGTGAGAAATTATCTAAATATGCACCAAAAATTACAATGATCAAAATCAATCCAGACAAAATCCGTGATGTAATCGGACCTGGTGGTAAACAGATCAATAAAATCATCGATGAAACTGGCGTAAAAATTGATACAGAACAAGATGGTACAATTTACATTGCATCTCCAGATGAAGAAATGATTGCACGTGCAAAACAAATCATTGAAGATATCGTTCGAGTAGCCCAAGTAGGCGAATATTATTTAGGAAAAGTTAAACGAATTGAAAAATTTGGTGCTTTCGTAGAAATATTCAACGGAAAAGATGGTCTCTTACACATTTCAGAAATTCAAGAAGAACGTACGAAAAATGTAGAAGATGTTCTTAAGCTAGGAGACGAACTTCTAGTAAAAGTAATCGAAATTGACAATCAAGGTCGCGTAAACTTATCACGTAAAGTTGTATTAAAAGAAGAAAAAGAACGTGAAGAGCAAAAAGAACAGCAATAAATAAATAGTTCATTGTGATAAAATAGGTTGACCGTAGCATTTATTAACTACGGCAACTTTTTTTAATACATGAATAACTTAATGAATAACATAGACAGAGGTGTAATATTGATAAAGAAAATTACTTGTAATAACGGGCTTCGAATTGTTGCAGAACAAATTCCTCATGTGCGTTCCGTAGCAGTTGGAATTTGGGTGCAAGCTGGTTCTAGGTTTGAACTTCCAGAAGAGAACGGTTTAACACATTTTATTGAACATATGTTGTTCAAAGGAACTAAAAAAAGAACTGCCAAACAAATAGCGGAAGAGTTTGATCGTATTGGTGGAAATATTAATGCGTTCACCTCGAAAGAAAATACTTGTTATTACGCAAAAGTATTGGACCATCACGCATCACATGCAGTCGAGATACTTGCAGACATGTTCTTTCATTCTGTATTTGACCCTATTGAAATTGAAAAAGAGCGCCAAGTCGTTTTAGAAGAAATAAACATGGTAGAAGACACACCAGATGATATCGTCCATGAGTATTTATGGAAAGAAATGTACGGAGATCATCCACTAGGTGCACCTATTTTAGGAACAGAGGAAACACTGAATAGCTTTACGAAAGAAATGATTTTATCATATATGGAAAAGCACTACACTCCAGAAAACGTTGTTATTTCCATAGCAGGTAATATTCCAGAAGGTCTCACCGAATATATTGAATCGCTATTTGGTCAATTTACGTACGAGAAGCGACAGGACAATGCTGATTTTGCTACTCCAGTGATGAAACCCATTTTTACACAAAATAGCAGAGAAACAGAACAAGCACATCTTTGTTTAGCTTACCCAGGATTAGGTGTAAAGGCGGACAATATTTATAGTCTCGTCATCCTTAATAATATTTTAGGCGGAAGTATGTCCTCTAGATTATTCCAAGAAATCCGAGAAGATAAAGGGCTCGCATACTCCATTTACTCCTATCATTCTTCCTATGAGGATACAGGGATACTTGCAATTTATGGTGGCACTTCTAGCAATCAATTAAACGAATTGAAGACTTCCATTAACGATACCATTCAAACCATTATCCAGAACGGATTAACAGAAACCGAAATATCCAGTGCAAAAGAACAACTAAAAGGGAATTTGTTATTGGGCTTGGAAAGTACCAATGCACGGATGAGCCGCAATGGGAAAAACGAGTTATTATATGGAAAACATCGTTCACTTGATGAAGTAAGTGAAACAATAGATGAAGTTACGCTAACGTCTGTCATGGATTTAGCGAAAGAAATCTTTTCACACAAGCCAGCAATATCTATTATCATGCCTAAAAACGCCGATCAATCGTGATCGGCGTTTTTTTATTCACGGGTAGATTTGATAAATGCGCAACATAACGTGCGGTATTCGCAACATTGAAGTACATATGCGCAACGTTCACAAAAAGGAGCCGCTGTCATCTCTGTCTCACACCAAGTAAACTTGTTGTTTTAAGAATTGGTTGCTTTCCGACTAGAATTAGTTGCTTACAATGACCAATTGGTTGTCCTTAGCCATTTTCTGGATCAAATAGACGGAAATACGTAATATTGTGGATCTGATCAGTAAGCAATTCCTCTAACACTATTTACCACCACTTTCAAACGAGTAACCAAATCTTCACCAGCTAAACTTTAGACATCAAGTTACACGAAAAGGGCGGATTGCTTTATTTCTTATTCACTTTGCTCAAAAATGCGCATATACATAAATAGAAAGAAATAAGGAGGGAAATGATTGTTACTTTCGGAACTGGCAGAAAAAGAGTTGATACAAGTGAGAGACGGTGCGAGATACGGGAAGTTAGCGGACACAGAACTACTCTTTAATCCAAAAACCGGTAAAATAGAAGGCTTTGAAGTATTTCAAAAGACGACATCTTTTTTCCAAGCGAACAAAGCAAATAAGAAAAAAGAATTTATTGCTTGGAAAGAAATCATCCTTATTGGAAAAGATCGTATTTTATTCAATGAAACAGACTCCTCCAGTGATGCAAGTGATTACTCATGAAAAAAAAGTGTGTCATTATTGGAACTGACCTACGCTTATCCTACTTTCACACTGCAATTAGTAACGAATTAAATACAAAATTAGTGGCCACCATGACGTGGGATGATGAACTAAAAAATGCAATCGATCAATTTGAACCACACATTGTATTCCTACCGATTCAACCACTTAAAATGGAATGTCCTTTTATCCTCCCAGCCTCCTGTGAAGTTCTATTTGTCGGCAAAAAAAATAAGGAAATCGAGCAAGAGATAGAGCGTAAAGACATTGAAGTTTTTTCCTATTTAGAAGATGAGCAGTATATTTGGGATAATGCAAATTTGACGGCCGAAGGATTTACTAATTATTTTTATACGCATGAAAAACAAGCAATCTATAATAAGCAATTTATCATTACAGGCTACGGAAGAGTAGGGAAAAGACTTGCGCATGCTTTGCATCATTTAGGTGCAAAAGTGGTCATTTCTGTGCGCTCGGAGCATCAATTATTTGAAGCAAAAAGTTATGGCTATGATATTGAAACGCTAGATAATGTTTTGGAGAAACAAAAAAATAAGTCAGCTTATTTGATCAATACGATACCATCCAAATGGCTAGAAAATACACAGGCGTCCTTGTTTAAACAAGTTTTTGATCTTGCCTCAAATCCTGGATGTTTACTCGATACAGAGGAAAATATCCCGCCTAATTATGCGCTTGCGACTAGTTTACCTGGCATGTATTTTCCACAAGATGCTGGTTTACTCATCGCCCAATCGGTTCAAAATCATTTGGCTTTTTTGAAGGGGGAAAAATCTAGTGGTAAAGGATCTTAGAATAGGTCTTGGTATTACTGCGTCTCATTGTACGTATGAGGAAGTAATACCAATGATTAAACAGTTTACGGATTTAGGCGCGGTCGTCGTGCCGATTATCACGTATTCTGTATTAACAGCAGCTACCCGTTTTGGAACGGGAGAGGAATGGATTGAAAAAATTGAAGCAGCTAGTGGCAGTAAAGTCATTTCCAAAATTGTAGAAGCGGAGCCTTTTGGGCCGACTAATCCGCTCGATTGTATGGTTATAGCGCCAATGACTGGAAATTCAATTAGTAAACTGGCAAATGCACAAACAGATTCTCCTGTTTTAATGGCGGCAAAAGCAACCTTACGAAATGGAAAACCAGTAGTCCTTGGAATCTCCACAAACGATGCATTAGGATTAAATGGTATGAACATTATGAAACTTTTATCGACAAAAAATATTTATTTTATACCTTTCGGTCAAGACAATCCTCACTCGAAACCAAACTCGCTAATCGCTGATTTCACAAGGATTGTACCTACTGTGGAGCATGCCATTCAGAAAAAACAATTGCAGCCTTTACTCATTACGTATTCATCATAAATATAAATAAAGATGTATTTTCATGTATAATATGATACAATATCGCCAATATGTTTTGATTTTAGGAGGAGAGCTTTTATGTCACAAGGTTACACAGTAGCAGTAGTAGGAGCGACAGGTGCTGTCGGTCAAAAAATTATCGAAAAGTTAGTAGAAAGAAGCTTTCCATATTCAAAGCTAAAGCTTTTAGCTTCCAAACGTTCTTCAGGTAAAGAAGTGGAGGTTAATGGTTTAACATATACGCTTGAGGAAGCAACACCAGCATCATTTGAAGGAGTAGATATTGCCTTTTTCTCGGCAGGTGGCTCTATTTCAAAAGCACTTGCAAAAGAAGCAGTTAGTCGCGGGGCGATCGTTGTCGACAATACAAGTGCTTTTCGAATGGATAAAGACACACCACTTGTCGTGCCGGAAGTAAACAAACAAGCGTTACATGAGCATCAAGGGATTATTGCTAATCCAAATTGTTCTACTATTCAGATGGTTGCCGCACTTGAACCTATTCGTAAAGAATATGGTCTAAGTAAGGTTATTGTCTCCACTTACCAAGCAGTTTCAGGAGCAGGAGCAGCGGCGATTGATGAGTTAATAACACAAAGTGAAGCGATAAAAGAACAAAAGCCGAATCCAGCCATTTTACCTGTTAAAAGTGCTGAGAAGCATTATCCAATCGCTGGTAATGTCATTCCACAAATTGATGTATTTGAGGAAGATGGATTTACCTATGAAGAGCATAAAATGATGAATGAAACGAAAAAGATCATGACACTTCCTAATCTATCGATTGCAGCGACTTGTGTAAGGGTACCTGTCGTAACGGGTCATTCTGAATCTGTTTATATCGAAATAGATAAAGAGGATGTAACAGTGGATGAGTTGAAACAATTACTATCGAATGCAAAGGGTATCACTTTGCAAGATGCGCCTGAACAACAGCAATATCCGATGCCTTATTTTGCAACAGATAAAGACGATGTGTTTGTTGGACGTATAAGAAAGGATCCTTCTAATAGCAATGGCTTCCACATGTGGATCGTGTCTGATAATCTATTAAAAGGGGCAGCACTTAACTCCATTCAAATTGCAGAAGCATTAATCGAGGAAGGTATTTTAAAAGAGGTGTAAGAAAAATGAATATAGGTTATATTTCTACAGCGATGGTTACACCGTTTTCAGAAGATGGTTCCATTGACTTTATTGCAACCGAAAAGTTAATCGAACATTTATTAGCTACTGGAACGGAATCACTCGTTGTTAGTGGAACAACTGGAGAGTCTCCAACATTATCAACGGATGAGAAGTTAGAACTCTTTAAGTTTGTAGTAGAAAAAGTAAACAAACGAGTTCCAGTTATTGCAGGGACGGGAAGTAATAATACAGCAGCATCGATTGACTTGTCACAAAAAGCAGAAGCGCTTGGTGTAGATGCGCTGATGCTCGTTGTACCGTATTACAATAAACCAAATCAACGAGGAATGATTGCGCATTTTGAAGCAGTTGCAAATGCGACAACATTACCGATTGTTGTTTATAATATCCCAGGGCGTTCGGTCGTCAACTTAGAAGCGGATTCCATGATCGCTCTAAGTAAAATTCCATCCATTCAAATCGCAAAAGAGGCGAGTGGGAATTTAGATCAAATGACAAAAATTATAGCTGGTACAGATGAAAGTTTCCGGGTTTATAGTGGAGATGATGCGTTAACTCTACCGCTGCTTGCTCTAGGAGGAGTTGGAGTTATTTCTGTTGCTTCCCACGTAATTGGGGATGATATGCAAGAAATGATACAAGCATTCCATGCCGGCGAACATCAAAAAGCGGCTAAAATTCATCAAGCTATTTTACCAGTTATAAACGGATTGTTTGCACATCCGAATCCAGTAGTAGTGAAATATGCACTTTCCAAAGTAGGAGTGGAAGTAGGATCACTTCGATTGCCACTAGTTGAAATGACAGAGGACGAGAAAAAAGCATACGACCTTATTTGGGAAGAATACTTGAAAAATAAATAATTTTTTACTAAAAAGACTGAGGAAAGTTAAAGTGTACCCTTCGCTCGGGGCATTTTATTTTTCTTTCCGTCTTTTTTTTATTTGTGTGAATCGTCGTCGTTCGATATAATAAAATCTAGTGGATGTTGGTCGGGTTAATAATAGGAGGAAAAGATTTGGTTAAAGTAAAAAATGAGCTTATCCGCATTATCCCACTCGGTGGAGTTGGAGAAATCGGAAAAGCAATGTATGTAGTAGAAATAGATGAAGAAATATTTGTAGTAGACAGTGGGCTTATGTTCCCTGAAAATGAAATGCTTGGAATTGATATCGTCATTCCGGATATTACGTATTTAGAAGAGAACAAGGACCGTGTAAAAGGAATCTTCTTGACGCATGGGCATGAAGATGCAATCGGATCCATTTCGTATTTATTGCAAAAAGTACAAGCACCTGTCTATGGTTCTAAATTGACGATTGCTTTGGCAAAAACGCATATTAAAGCATTACCTACGAAACAAGCGGTAAAATATTTCGAAGTCACAAATAAAAGCCGTATGAATTTCCAAAGTACGCATGTTACATTCTTCCACACAACACATAGCATTCCAGATTCACTTGGAATTGTTTTTCATACGTCGGAAGGTGCAATCGTTCATACAGGCGAATTTAAATTTGATCAATCAGCGAAAGGAAAGTATCGTCCGGATATCGCTAAAATCGCTGGATTAGGAGAAGAAGGAGTATTTATTCTTTTATCTGATTCAACAGAAGCGGAAAGACCAGGATATACAACTTCTGAAGCTGTAATTGAAAACCAGTTATCCGAAACATTCCATGCTGCACGTGGTCGTATTCTAGTAGCTTTATATGCATCTAATTTTATCCGTATTCAGCAAGTGTTAGATAAAGCGGCTGAAACCGGAAAAAAAGTAGCGATTGCTGGAAAAACTTTAGAAAATACTTTCCAAATTGGATTGGATCTTGGTTATTTCACGGTGCAAGAGGACACACTTATTTCGATCAAAGAAATTTCCAAACATGAAGATGAAAACGTTGTTGTCATCGTCTCCGGCAATCAAGGAGAACCGTTAGAAGCGCTAGAAAAAATGATTCGTAAACACCACAAAGATATTAGAATTAAAGACACAGACACTGTATTAATCACTTTCACTCCTTCACCAGGAATGGAAGTTGGCATGTACCAAACGATGAACCAAATCGCTAAAGTAGGTGCAAAAGTTTTAACGGCTAGTAAAAATGTTCATGTATCTGGACATGGTAGCCAGGAAGATTTAAAAATGATGCTAAACTTAACGAAGCCAAAATACTTTATCCCGATTCAAGGGGAGTATCGTATGTTAATGGCTCACTCGAAAGTAGCGCAAGACATTGGTATGACAAAATCCGAAATATTTATCGCCGATAAAGGGGATATTGTCGAATATAAAAACGGCAAAATGCGAATGAGCGGCAGAGTACAAGCAGGTAACGTACTAATTGATGGAATCGGTATAGGAGACGTTGGAAATATCGTTTTACGTGACCGTAAGCTTCTTTCCCAAGATGGTATTTTTATCGTAGTCGTTACATTGAACCGCGCGCAAAAGAAAATAGCGTCTGGTCCAGAAATTCTTTCAAGAGGTTTCGTCTATGTACGAGAATCAGAGGAACTGATGGATGAGTCGGCACGACTAGTTCGAACAATTGTTGAGAAATATGTGAATAAAGAAACGTTTGAATGGACAAACATAAAACAAGAAATCCGTGATACGCTAAATTCATATTTATTCCAACAAACTAAACGCCGTCCAATGATCATCCCGATTATTATGGAATATTAATATGGATAATAGAGGGATTTCCTTTCCGATTACGGAGGGAAATCCCTTTTTATAAGAGAGAAGAGAAAATAAGCTTATCTATTCAAGTCGGAGAAGAACAGTACCCCTTGGGGTTCTGTCAAAGCGCTTATACATTTTTTTAAAGAAAGCAGGTGATATTGTTGGCACAACAGAAGAGAAAACCAGCAAAAAAAGCAGCACCGAAAAAAAAATCCATGCATCCACTTATGTTTGAAATTATCGGATTGCTCATTATAGGACTAGCCATCATTGCCTTTTTTGAATATGGATTAGTAGGTCGCGGACTCGCTTACATGGGTTATTTCCTATTTGGAAACTGGCATATCGCCATACCATTTATGTTTATAGTATATGCACTTATCATTATGATGAAGCAAAATTTTCCCGCATGGAATCACCGACTATTATTGGGAAGCGGCTTTATATTAAGTAGTTTATTGTTATTTAGTCACTTAGCTCTTTTCCAACAATTATTTGAAGGGAAAGGATTAATGACAAATTCAGTTTTACGGGAAAGTTATCGTGTGCTTGTGGAAAGTGGAGGTATTACCAACCAAACGAGCTCACTTGGAGGAGGCATAATAGGTGCTATTTTGTTTGCTTCGTTTCATGTTTTATTTGATTCCGCCGGAGCGAGGATTGCCGGCTGGCTGTTGCTATTAATAGGAATTATATTATGGAGCGACAAAGCGCTTGTACCGTTGGCTGTTGAGTTAGTACCGAAAGTAAGAGAAAAGTTACTAAATAGAAAGAAAAAGAAAAAACCAGCACCGGCTAAAAAGACATCACGACGATCTAAGAAAGAACAGGTACAAGAAGAAGCAGTGACTGTGCACGAGGAAATTTTGAAAATTCGTGATCAAGAAGAGGTAGAGCAAGTTACAGCGCCGATTATTTCTGCCTTTACAGAACGAATTGTGCGAAAAGAAGAAAAAGTAGAACCACCAGAAGAGGTAACCGAACCAATCGAGATCAATATGGATGCAGAGGAATTAGAGAACGAAGATTATCAATTGCCACCAATCACTCTGCTAGATGCACCTGAACATAATGATCAAAGTGGGGAGTTAAATGCGCTCCACGCCAATGCACAAAAATTAGAGAAGACGTTTTTAAGCTTTGGCGTCAAAGCAAAAGTAACGGAAGTGCATTTAGGTCCTGCGGTAACAAAATATGAAGTGCTACCAGATGTTGGGGTAAAAGTAAGCCGAATTGTCAGTTTACATGATGATTTAGCGCTGGCACTTGCTGCGAGAGATATTCGTATTGAAGCGCCAATTCCAGGTAAATCGGCTATTGGAATAGAAGTGCCGAACACGGAAGTAGCGATTGTAAGCTTGCGAGAAGTACTTGAATCAGAAGAAAATAATAAACCAAATTTAAAACTACTCATAGGATTCGGCCGAGACGTAACAGGACAAGCCGTACTTGCACAGTTAAATAAAATGCCCCATTTATTAGTTGCAGGATCCACTGGTAGTGGGAAAAGTGTGTGCATTAATGGGATCATCACGAGTATTATGATGCGTGCAAAACCGCATGAAGTAAAAATGATGATGATCGATCCCAAAATGGTAGAGTTAAATGTATACAATGGAATACCGCATTTACTTGCTCCAGTAGTTACAGATCCGAGAAAAGCATCCCAAGCATTGAAAAAAATCGTTTCGGAAATGGAAAGACGATATGATCTGTTCTCTCATACCGGGACACGAAATATGGAAGGGTATAATGATTATATTGATAAATGGAACGAAGAAAACGAGGAAAAACATCCAAAGCTTCCCTACATTGTTGTCATCGTAGATGAGTTAGCGGATTTAATGATGGTTGCATCCAGTGATGTAGAAGATTCCATTACGCGATTAGCTCAAATGGCACGCGCAGCGGGTATCCATTTGATCATCGCAACACAAAGACCGAGTGTAGACGTTATTACCGGGATTATTAAAGCAAATATTCCTTCTCGTATTGCATTTGCTGTGTCTTCTGCAATCGATTCACGCACCATACTGGATATGGGGGGAGCAGAAAAACTGCTAGGTCGAGGAGATATGCTATTTTTACCGGCTGGTAGCTCTAAACCCGTTCGTGTACAAGGGGCTTATTTATCAGATGCAGAAGTAGAACGTATGGTGGACTTTGTCATTGAACAACAAAAAGCAAATTATCAGGAAGAAATGATTCCGGATGAAGTGGAAGAATCACACGAACAAGTAGATAGAGATGAGCTGTATGATGAGGCTGCACAATTGGTGACAGAAATGCAGACAGCGTCGGTTTCCCTTATTCAAAGAAGGTTTAGAGTGGGCTATTCTAGAGCGGCTAGAATCATCGATCAACTTGAAATGGGTGGAATCGTAGGACCTTATGAAGGAAGTAAGCCGCGGCAAGTGCTTATTTCGAAAAACGCTTTAGATCAAGACACTATATGACAAAAGCATTACAAATACATGAATTTTATGTAAAGTCAATAGTAAAAATATTTATAAAAGTATTTATTTTGAACTTTTAAAGTGTTATAGTATGACTGATTAGTAGGAAAGTTTTACATCAGAGGTCTGCTCTCTAAAAATGGTGGTGTTTTTATATGACAATAAAAGTAGATCATCGTCCTTTATACCTTCGAGTGATTGATCGAATCAAAGAAGACATTGAAAATGGCATATTCAAAGAAAAGGAAAAGCTTCCTTCTGAATTTGAACTAGCCAAATCACTCGGTGTAAGTCGGGCAACTTTAAGAGAAGCTCTACGTTTATTGGAAGAAGAAAATGTCATTGTCAGACGTCATGGAGTAGGAACATTTGTCAATTCAAAGCCTTTTTTTACTTCGGGTATTGAACAGCTTACAAGTGTTTCCTCTATGATTAGGAGCGTTGGTATGGAACCAGGTACTATTTATTTGAGTTCTATGCAATCGCTTCCAACTGAAGAAGACATTAAGCGCTTTCAATGTAAAGAAGAGCAATCGATTATTTCAATGGAACGAGTCCGTACCGCAAATGGAGAACCAGTTGTGTATTGTGTTGACAAAGTCCCAAAGAATTACTTGCCTAATGATTTTCTCATTAGGGAAGAAGGCTCAATTTTTACTGCTTTGGAGGAATCTGGAGACATACGTGTATCTCATGCGGTCGCGTTTATAGACCCGGTTGGATACCATGAAGTTGCTT
>NZ_VDGH01000020.1 GCF_006861795.1 Psychrobacillus lasiicapitis
GGGGTGGACAGTTTAGTTCACGGGATCATTGTCCCACGCACCCGTACGTCCTACCCTGGCTACTGATATATTAAATCCTATAAAAATAAGGTCAACCAGTAAAAACTGGTTAACCTTATAATACGAAGCACCCGTTAGTTATAGATAAGACTTACACAATAATTGCATAAGTCATAAGTTCTTACGTTTTCGTTCTAAAAATATAGGTGCTATATTTAGCAAGATAGAAACAATTGTCAAAAACCAAAATGCCCTTGCCATACCAGGTATTACATCCGATAAAGCTGCCCAATCTTCCACTTTTACCCACCGAGTTAGATAACTGTAATCTGCACAAATTGTTAATGCTGTAAATGATAATGCCAACGCCATAGCAAGCTTATAATCCTTTCCTGCTGCATACAAAGAAAGATTTATAACAGTTATTACTATTGCAATACCCCCTAATATTGCCCACATAACTATACCCCCATTTATTTTTATTTTTGTCATGTAATAATACTAATGTGCATCATCTCAATTTTTTGCATTACTTTTTTATTAGACATCTTATTTTGAAGTAAAGTTCCAACTTTAAATAAATTTTCCATATAAAATAATCAAAAATCCATTTTTGCTTATTCAACTAACCTGCTGCTTCAGTTCAAAATGAAATTATCCTTTTCAAAATAACTAGGCAGTAGTAATTATTTAAGAAGTAATTATATCGAGGATCTTATTTGATAGGTCTTCACTTTCTAAATGAGTAAATGTTTTAGTATCCGCAGTTATAATAACCGAAATCTTTTCCATAGGATATATAAGAATTTGTTGACCACCTGAACCTAAAGCTCGATAAATCTCATTACCTCTATAACTTTTTAACCACCAACCATATCCATAATCACCATAACTAAGGTTAGTTGAAATGCGATTTTCAACAGATGTTTTTATCCAATCATTTGAAATAATTTCATTGTTATAATCAAAACCATTATTGATAAGTAGCTTTGATATCTTTATTAAACTTTCGAATGAAATCTTTAAACCTGTACTCCCAACTGTTACACCTTGCGGGTCATTTTCCCATTCGACATCATTTATTCCCAGCTTAGAAAAGAACTTTATATGAGCAAAACTGGACATCTTTAAACCCGTTGACTTACTAATAATTGCAGATAGAAGGTGATAATCAACGCCTTTATATCTAAAATCCCTTTCCCCAGATAAAGGAAGGTCTAATATACTCTTCACCCAATCTTTACTATTTAGAACTAGTCCATATAAATTTTTATCATCAATATCGAATCCTGAACTCATTGTAAGTAAGTCTCGTATTCCTATATGACCAGGAGCATCAGGTAAATAGTAATTAATTGGGGTTTCCAAAGACTTTATATATTCTTCTTTAAAAGCAATCCCAATCAAAAGTGAAACTATGCTTTTTGTCATTGAACGAATGTTTATTAATTTTGAAACACTCTTTTGCTGAGAATTAAATATTTCTTTGTTTGAAACTGAAACATATAAATTTTGAATTGAGTCATTTTGTTCATATAATCTAAGAATTGCTTCACTCATACGACTCTTCCACCTGAAATATATTACTCTTAAATGAAACCTTAATTCCATCCAAGAATTGTTAACTATCTTCTGCTTATTTTTAATGACCACCCTGCCCTATCATAAATGAAAACATCGGACAGCATGGATATATCATTAATCACTGAATCCCAATTCTTAGAAGTATTTCCATAACCAGCATCCATAACAATAGTTGGTCTTCCCTTATTTTCTCCAACCAATTTAGCGTATAGTTTACAATCACTTATCTGAACAAACATCCCTTTTTCATTAAGTTTTTTTTCTCTCTTTTTATTAATCAAATTGGTTTAGAAACTCTAAAATTTCATTTTCTAATTAATACATTAACGTTTATCCTGAAAAAAAGTTCATTTATCAGAAAAATTACACATTATAAAAATTTTTGTTATTAAGCTAAACTGCATATTTAGCTTACTAAAGAAAAAAGGCTTTACTCCTTCTTGAAGTAAAGCACCCGTTTGTTGAACAACATATTACCCGCTATGTATTTCAAAGCAAAAATATCCAATGGTAAATGTTCTTCTTTTAACTTCATTGCTGATTTTGCTATTTTCATCATCTTAGGTAAAACCTCCCTTAAAGAGTCCTTATATCCTTTAAGTGCCTTTTGATATGAAACAATATCGTTATGTTTACATAATGGATATAGTATGGCACATAGCATCATATCATTAAGTACTCTAGGAGTATCTATTGGTTCAAGACAATCTAAGATATGCATCTCTTGGTCTTTCTCTTAAATCGCTTTATATGAGGTCTATCAATTTCATTGCAATCAATAGATTTACTAATACAAACGACGAATAAAATGTCATCATTTTCATCGAATATAGAATTTAGTATAGTCATTGCTCGATATTGCATCTCGTCGAAATATTCCTTGCCCTTTAAATGGATAATTCCCAATTCAAAACGAATCCAAAAATTCGAGTTTTTCTTCAATTGCTCCAACAGTTTCATTATTATCTCCTTGTGATCAAAGTTCGATTTTGTAATCCCTATCATTTTAAGTAGAATCTCACTTCTTGTTATGCTAAATTACTCCGTTAATTAGAAAAAAATCAAGAAAGTAATTTTGTATAATCAATGAAGTGAAGGAGAAATTCTTTTAGATCCGTATGTACTTCTTTTAAATCCCCGAATATATTTTTCTCAGCTAAATAATACCCATCTGATAAAAAATGGATCTCCATCACAATCCATTCATCACTATCTGATAAGTATTTAATTAACTTGTCCATTTTTTCGATTACGGAAGCTATATCTTCTGGTCTGTTTAGATATTCATTTAATAATCCAAGTATTATCTTAGGCGGGAGGTCATTATCATTAAAATCTCCCCTAATTTCCATTAGACTTAGAGTAATATCGTCAATTTTTTTCTTTGCTGATAATGACAATTCAATTAATTCATAAGGCGGGGCGTCACTTTGGTCAATTACAGCATCAGCCCATTTCACAATATCTTCGACTGTTAGAAGTCCTATTGAAACACCTATTCTATATACCTCTGCATTTAATTTTATATCCATCCGTAAACACCTATTAGTTTTAATTCCTACTACTCTTCTTTCTTTTCTAATTCATTTATTAATTTGCAAAAATAGCCAACTATATATTCTCTTTGAGTCGTTTCTTTAATGTCATTATTTTCAACAAGGTCATTAATTCCATTATTAAGAACTTCCCACAAAGGCGTTCCTTCAAATATTTTATACGGATGTGCCAAATAACTACACCTCCCTTATGTCTTAGATAATTTCTTCATATGCTACCCTACAGCTTTAGTTCAATAAGATAATTACGATTTTATTTCTTTTTCAAGAAGGTACAATAGCTTTTTTTGCGCTTCTTTACTACGAATAATTTTTCTAATACGAATTGTGCTTTGTAAATAAACTCTGACGCGTTTATTTACAAAAAACAAACGTCGATATTTTTCATCGGCGTAAATCTTTTTAAACCATTCGTATTGATTTAACCGTTCAATATTTTGGTCAATCTTTTTCGTATTTATAGTCTTACCACTATATCCAACGCTGCTCTATATCCGTTCTCAAATTGATCCTCCCTCCATGTATACTTCATTTTGTCCTTTTTACAATTACTGCTGCTCTGCTTCAATAAAAAAAGCTTTACTCCTTATGGCAGTAGTGCCTTGTTTCATAAAGTAACTTAATTAATTATTTTTGGGAATCTTGAAATAATGTAATGGGAATGTAGTTGATCTTCAATCTCAACCTTCCCTTTAAGTTGAAAGCCACATTTTCTTATTACTTTATTAGAAGCAATATTGCGTGGAAGAACCACAGCATTCAATTGTTCTACATCTGTGTTTTCAAACAGGTAATTTACTAATGCTTTTACCGCTAGTGTGGCATACCCAATACTTCTATAATACTTAGAAATAGAGTAAGCCACTTCTCGATTTGGCCCACTTAGCTCCTCTTTGATACCCGTATTACAAAAACCGATAAACTCATCCGTTTCTTTTAAAATAATTCCTAACTTCAGCCAGCCTTCACCTACGCTTGGAACATTAGCTAAAAATTCTTTATTAGCAGGTATCTCATAATTTGTAACCCAATCTAACCTTTGCTCTCTAGTCGAACGCCAATCTGGCAAAAATTCATAAACTTCGGGTTGTGAAGTCAGATCATAAATAGCATCTACATCTTCTCTTCTAAACTCTCTTAAAAGTATTTCTCCACAATCTATTGTAAATAAATCACTCATATCGATTTCCCTCCAATAAATAACATGCTTTGCTAAGTTGAATAATAACTTCTTCGATTAAACTTGATCTAGTATAGATATATAATAATATTTAGTTAATTATTTCTCCTATTAAAACTACTTTTCACAAAAGTCCTCAAGGTTTGAGTGAACATAGTATCCAGATACTAGGGCTTTCCCTCCGTTAAAAAAATAGAAAGATTCTGTCTCTCCATCGCTATTTTCAAGTGTGACTTGATGTTCGATTGAGAACTCCATTTCTTGTGTACCTTCTCTTCTTGATTGGTTGATATCTTTGAGTACTTTATTTATGGTTTTCTGTTCAACAATCTCTATTGTTTCACCACTTTCACATTCAATTATGAGTTTAACTATTTCACCCTGTATTAAAGGTTCGCTGTATTGGTTACATGCACCCAAAAAGATAAAACAAAAACAATATAGTAACCCTCTTTTCATAATTCAACTCCTCCGGTTCGTTGTTTAATTTTCCGGCGTACCATATATTTGTGTCTTAGTGATAGTATTCAAAAAGGCTTTTACGTCATCTTTATTAAGCATAATAAATTTTCCTGCTATCAATAAACTGATAACTTATCAGAAATACTGTGTTTAGAGGCAAATAGTATGGGTAAATTATTCATAAAGATATAGTAAAAAGTCTCCTACAAGCCCTTATCTATATCATGATTTTCTCCTGATGAATTCTCTTATATTGAATAGGAGGTGATTGAACATGGAAAAAGAGAAGATTAATAGTGAAAAGATTTTAGCATTATTGCGTAAGATGGATAGTACTCTTGGCACGATGGATAGCAAACTCAATGAAGATCTGGACGGCATGGACAAGGGGTTTGACCGCATAGATAAAAAACTGAACGATTTAACTGAAAAAGTTAGCGAAATGACACAAACCTCTACTGATAAGCCAAATAATCTAATTTAGTTGTATATGACATGTACGGTAGACACGTTATTTAATAGACTTCTTTTGAAGGTGTGTTTTTTCGTTGTTTTAAATTTCTAAAAAATTCCAACTTCATTAAACGTTTTTATTCTTTTTATTAACATTTTTCCTCTTAGGTTGAACAATCCAAATAACGAATAGAAAAAACAGTCCAAAACAAACTCTATATAAAGTATTTATGATACTACTGCTTTCGTCGAATAAATTTGGTGATAAAATAAAGCTTAAACTAAATCCAATAATGAAAGTAATAAAATTACGAACTATTGTTTCTACACCCCATTCTTTATAAAAACGTCTTGTTAATATAAGTATATGTCCAATCATTGATTTAAAAAGGACCATTTTGATGGTTATAGCGTTCAACATCTCGGAGAGCATCTGCCTCAGCAATATTCTGGTTTAAAGTCCTTTCCTGTTCTTTTAAATGATATTTTCGTCCAGTGAAAAAATCCACGAGAACACTCCCTATAATTAAAGCTACCATGGAACCCCAAAAAAACCACATCATCCAATGCACGACTTTCCCTCCTTTTCGCTCGCTTCCATCCCTTTTTTCTTAAGAACAGCAATACTTATTATACGTTTGCAACTGAAGGAAGTTTCAATAATCAGTTTTTAACGATTGACATCCTAGTTTTTATACCCCTAACTAACCAACTCCAGTTGAGCTTCATCCCATTTTAATAGAAATCTAAAGATTTTAAATCTATATTCCAGTTATACAAAAAATGGCGATAATCCTCTTCATGGATTATCGCCTCTAACCAATTTTATGCCTGCATGCTTGTTGTTATTTCATCCTATTCTTTTACCATTGCTTTTGAAAACCCTGTCTTAATTCACCTGCAACCCGTAATAACTTTACCTTAAGATTATCAAACCAAGGCGGGGTTTCAGTAATTTGTCCATAATCCAAAGAACTTAGCAATTTGGCGAACTTATATAAGTTCGCATATCTTTTAAAATATGGAAACTGAGCCACTGCGCCATCTTCTAAGACATTTACGGACCGATACCCGTTTAAAAATGACTGAATCAGTAATTTGGAATGGGGATTGTCTTCATCGATAAAATCATCAAGGGCTGTTACAATATCGAGTGCATACCAGTGATATATAGCATCATCAAAATCGATTATATGGAAGCTATGTTCCTTATTCCCTTCAAAAAAGATATTATCTAATTGGAAATCATAATGTATCAATCCATACACATCATTTCCAGTAGGTATCGATTGTAGCCAAGTAGTTACCCTGTATAGCTCTTGAAGGGCTGCTTGTTCCTTTGTATGCTTTTGAAAAACTTTTTCCATGAACTGTACTGTATCCAACCAACTCTGTCTTCTTTCTGTTACAGGCTCGAAAGTCTTTGACAAACAGTGAAGTGAGGCTAGTGATTTCCCCCATTCCTCCATCTGTTTTTCGGTAATCGTATCGGAATCCAAATTGATTCCTTTTGCTGCACTAAATACAACTGCAATATATGTCCCTTCTGGAGTCTTTAGTGTTTCAATTAGATGATCACTTTTGGAGTAGATCGGTGTCACAGTTGGAAAATTGTTCAATTGTAAATAGTGCATGAATTCTAGTTCAGCTTTTATTTGTTCAATAGAGTTATCCTGATCAGAACAAAATCTTAAAAAGTATGGAATTTGATTATTTTTAAAAGCATACACAAAATTTGAACTTGCACGCCAAATCTGCAAAGTCGCTTCGTCATACTCCCAGAATTGAATGAGACTCTTTGCGACAGTATTGGAAGACAATCCTCTTACCATGTTTCCTAAATTCATCATCTTGTTTTTTCCTCCCATTACCTTCGAGAGGATTTAATCTTAGTTAAGAGATAATTCCTCTCATCAGTATGCTATTTTGAAAATCTATTTTTTTCAATATGTCACCCCTTCCTTAAATTTCGGCTATAAAAAAATCCATAGCTAGACCTATTCTATTTCTCCATAAAATGACTAATACCTTCTTTTTTGCCCTAACATACTCAATAAAAGAGAGAAGCAAAATTACCTCTCTCTTTTCTGAAATATATTCTCTTACTCAATGGTTTTCCTAAACAATTCCTGATTTTTTAAAGCCATAATACTAACTAGTGCAAGTAAAATACCCGAAAAAAACAAAAATACTACGGACACCAAGATAATCCGAAAGTACTCCCATAACGAGTGCAGCAATTCCAAATGTACCTGTTCCTAAAGTTCCAAGAGAAGTATAAACAGTCGCTAGTTGTTCTTTTGGTACGCTTTTTTGAACCAATGTTTGTTGGGGTATATTTTTCAATTGTCCAAAAATCCCAATTAAGGCAGAAAGGATCACTGCAATGACGGGTAAGCTCGTCAATCCAAATACAACTGTAAAAATGGATGTCAAAGATGCTCCTATTATGATAAAAACATGCCGTTTTTTATCTACAAATAAGGAAAATTTAATGCACAATAAACTTCCTAATACTAAGCCTATAAAGAAAGCTGCATTAATAAACCCCCACCAATACTCTTGTGCCTTTAATGCCTGCTCCACATAAACCAATATAATTGCTGCAATCCAAACAGAGCCAGCAATAGTTTCCACAATATCCATACGTACAACCGTTTTCAATAGCGGTGTCCGTTTAATCGTTTTCCACCCTTTTGTTAACTGAGTCCATTTCTTTTCATCTGTTTCTTCTTTATGTTCTACATTTTTTAACAAACCCAAGATAATGCTTGAAAAGACAAAAAGCATAGTAACCAGCCAAATAAGCTCGTTAGGATCGAACACGACAAGCAGCATACTTCCAAAAAACGAAGTCCCTATTTGAATCGACTGAGTAACTGTTTCTGCTACTCCGTTTGCTTTAACTAAGCTATCCTCAGCTACATAATTAGGAATTAAAGTCTGTCTTATAGGATTTGCACACCCATCAAGAAAAGCAATCAAATAAATCACTACAAATATAAAGATAAGTTTATTTGCATCAAACCCTATCATCAAATGAATTCCTAAGCCAAATAAAAATATTGTTTTTCCTATTTGAGAATCAACTAATAAATGTTTCAAATTAAACTTATCTATTAATAGTGGTGTTAGAACACTTGAAACAAACATAGAAAAAGTAATGGTAAACGGAACGAAAGCCGATGCAGTTGCTGATTCAGTTAAACTGTAAATAATGCTGATAACACCGACGATATATAACACATCACCTATATTTGCAAGTGATTGACCTACAAGTAAATAAAGAAAATTACGATTTGATTTCAATTTAATCCCCCGTTTTTCTAAATTGTCTTTCAAAACAGGTCAGGTTAAATTGGACTAGTTCGCATAATACTTAGCTCCTTTATGAATGCAGTACGATAAAAATTGCTGGGGGATCACAAGACTTATCATACTTACGATTGGTAATCGAACAAATTATATATATCCATAATATAAAGTGAAACTTCACTCAGTGGGGGGTCTTCATCCCCCACTGATTGTTAGTTGAACCAATCGGGCTTTTACGGGCAGTTGATCTCCCGCTTATCTTTTTGCTTTTCTTAAATCTTGAAGTGGAAGTCTTACTGCCCGTTAATGCGGGATAAAAAAGCAGCACAAAAAATACTGCTTATTGTGTTGTATGTTGCATCAACTATGCTTGTCTCTCTTTTAGGAAAATACTTGATCAATAAAAAACAACCCCTCCTTCACATATGGAAAAAGGGGTTGAATTGAAAATTTAATACTTTGAATTACAAGTAGAATATTAAAAAGAAATGGATATAAGAAGCCCGGAACAAAACATAGAAGAAACTTGAACAATCATCATTTTGCCTAGCTTTATTCATGTTTCATTCAATGGTTCTCAGCCTGTGTATTGAATCATCTGAGCGATAACTAACGTGATTACCCCAATTCCTGAGAATACAAGGAATAGTGGCATATAGAATCGAATCCATCTCTGCCACGATACGCCTGCGATAACTAGTGCGGCCATAAAGTAACCAGAAGTCGGGAATAAAATATGGGCAAAGCCGTCTCCCAGCTGGAAAGCAAGAACAGCTGTTTGTCTAGTCACGCCGATAATGTCTGCAAGTGGCCCCATAATTGGCATCGTGACTAAGGCCTGTCCGCTTCCGGAAGGGATGATAAAGTTAATAGTCAGCTGTACTAAATACATTCCTACTGCTCCGAGCACAGATGGCATTTCACCGACCAGTGAGCCCAGGTTATAGACGATTGTATCCATAATTTGACCGTCTTCAAGTACTACAGCGACAGAACGGGCAAGACCAATAATAATGGCTCCCATGAGCACATCACGGAATCCTTCCGTAAAGGCATTAGAAATCTGAGTTGCGTTAAGTCCAGCAATCAGGCCGACTACAATTCCCATAAAGATAAACAGACCTGCCATCTCTACCATGAACCAGCCGAGCTTAAGCACACCAAACACTAACATCCCAAGGAAAAGGAGAGCTACAACCGAAGCATATTTTTGTCTTGTGTTCATACTTTTCGCTTCAATTTTTTCTTTCTGCTTGTAAAGTTTTCTTTTTTCTTGATCATCCTCATACACATAGCTGTTTAAAGGATTCTTCTGTACCTTTTTTGCATAGCGCATGATGAAATAGATACCGACTGATATACAGACAACAAAAAGAATGAGACGCATTTCTAATCCAGAAAAAACCGGAATACCTACAATTTT
Source organism: Psychrobacillus lasiicapitis (assembly GCF_006861795.1). Classification (GTDB taxonomy): domain Bacteria; phylum Bacillota; class Bacilli; order Bacillales_A; family Planococcaceae; genus Psychrobacillus; species Psychrobacillus lasiicapitis. Next base: position 9,974 of record NZ_VDGH01000020.1, read on the forward strand.
TTGCGATAACCCAACGTTGATCGGGTTTAAAATCCCAGTAGTAAAGCCGACTACCGTACCGACTAGAGCAATCGCAGCAGCCACAATGGAATCGTAGCCTAACGCAATAATTAATGGCATAATAACAGGTATGTATACTAACGAAAGTTCAGGGGTTCCGATTAAAGTTGCTCCAATCGCAAATACGGTGGTTAAAATCGGAATAAGTAAAATACTCTTTTTGGCAAAACGGTTGGCCAGCCTGTCCACAACCACTTCAATAATCCCAGTTGTCTTCAGCACCATGAACATACCGCCGATAATAAACGTGAAAAATACAATTTCCCCCGCATCAATCAGTCCCCGCGGAATAACAGTAAGGAAATCAGCTATACCAATTGGTGCAGATTCCACATATGAAAATGAGTTCGGATCAATCGCTGTTCTTCCTTCAGGACCTGGCACACGCTCAAACTCACCTGCAGGAATAAAGTAAGTCGAAATGGCCGCAAGAGCACTGAAAATAAAGAGAATGACATAAATATGCGGAAGCTGAAACCTCTTCTTTTTTACATTTGTTTCCTTCTCCATTTGTAACCTCCAATAAGTTAATTTTACAGACAAATCTCCAAATTGTTTGCTAATCAAAACAGTTGTCTGTATTAAATGCTTATTATACTAGGTTATCACGCTAGTGTCGCTATACCATTTAGCCAATAAAAAGTAACCATATTGTTAATAATACATAACAGAAAATTCTGATTTGTAAACAGTGCACAACCGAATGTGCATTGTTATCTATTAATTATGTTAATTCTCTTTTGCGAAATAATTTAGAGAAAAAAAGCCGTCCCCTTCGGATTTTAGTGATTCCTTTATCATATTTTTTATATTCATCTGGTGAATCATCTTCCGCACTCCATAGTACCGTGTAAACAATCACTCTCTTGTGGAAGTCAAATCAAATTCATATTTTCCAAAAACATCTTCATACCCTCTTACCCTAAATAAAAGTCTCCCCGTGTTATCAATTCCTGTTATCTCCAAAATCACTACTACCTTACTTGGCTTATAAGATGCTAAATAAGCTAGACTCTCAACATCCGCTTTGGCTTTGTTGATGGGATAATGTAAGTATAAACTTCTATCATTACCCGTATCTTTTATTTGGTAATTATAAAGACTCGTGGATTCTCCAGGCTCTAACACATCAATCGTCCCTACATCCTGATGTACATGATTGCGATCAAAAGCAAAATAGAAGTTTAAATCTGTTATTACTTCTTCACTTGAATTATAAACTTCAATCGTCACTCCATTTTCGTATTTTAAAAATTCTCCTTGCTTGGCCCATCTCAATAATATATAGAATCCGAACAAAATCAGAAAAAAAGAAACAATACCGATTAATGAGTACTTCAGTGTTTTATTCATTTTTTTCTCTCCCTGCTACAATAGCTCAAACCTTATCAATACATTATTTCAATCCCTGCTTGCTTAAATGGCTCTAACACTTCTGGATAACACATCGAGATATAATCCACAGTTTTTAAGTTTTTTAGATGTTGAAATCCTTCAACGGATACTACATCAAATAAACTATCCTCACCATCCCAATCTGGTTTTAGGATATGATAAATTTCATTACCCCCATCGAAGCAGAGGTACACAATCTTGTCCAAGTCACTTGTTTCCAAAGTCAACTCTTCTAGATATACCCTGATTTCAACTATCGGTCCTTCTCCAGAATACCATTCAAAGCTGTTTGTATACTTATTTTGTAAGTCTGTTAATTTCTCTAAAAATAGTGGCTCTTTATCTAGTAAAGCCTCAATTACTACTAATTTAAAATTAAAATCTTTAAACAATCCGCTTTTATCCATTATCCATCCTCCAATTTTCCTTTATATTATTAACTTATTCGAAATAGAATAATGGTATCAATTACAAGCTTCATCTTCATGCGTTATCTCGCTTGTGTCAGATACCAGTTGTATGCATCCTGATCTAATTTATCTAAAGAGTACCTATTAATCTCTTCGATTTTGCAATATGGTTTACCATAATTACCATTACCACAGATGCAATTATTTATAACCGAAACACTTGTTAGTAAATAGACGATGCCTTCTTCACTGTATAAAGCATAGGTTACCGATTCCGTTTGATGTTGCTTAAAGAGTATTATTTCCTTTAGCGGTATTTCAAATTTCTCATACTTAAAAATTTGATATGGATTGTTAGGGTTTTCTTCTTTGATGAAATATTTCATATTTACCTCCGTGCTATTGTTGAAGTCTCCATTAGTTTTACTATCCCATCTATGTACTCAAATAGGTAATCGCCCTCTTTTGCTAATAGTACAGGTAAATACTCAGTTACCATTTCAGCAATCCCTAGGTTATTCGGGTGCATGATCCAGTCAATTTCTTTCCAATCCAGAATTCCTTCTCTTGTTTTTTGTATAGGTTCATTTCCTAACGTCTCATTTACTTCGAATAAGTACACATGTAATCCATCTTTCTCCTCATCACTGTTTCTCCATGTGATTACACCTTTTGAATAATACTCGTTTACTTTGATGCCTGTTTCTTCGAATACTTCCCGCTTTGCACCCTCATCAACACTTTCTCCCGCTTCATATTTACCCCCAACGCCGTTCCATACGCCCATTATTGGGGGCTTTTCACGATTCAACATTAAGATTCGCTCATAACTCTTTAAAAAACATACATTGAATTTAAACACGAAATCATCCCCACAATTTAATTATTAAACCTAACTTTAGCAAATCCATAGTGTATAAATGAGATTGCTTTATTCCTTTGAAGTTAACTCCCAAAAGAAGCCGATTGTTTATTTCAACCAACTGACTATACTAGAATTTTTATAGTTTCAATCCATGATTATCAGTTTACGAATTCACTTAGTCATTTTATTAACTTTAAATTATCTAAAGGAAAGTAAACCATTTTTGCAGTTCCTAAAACTTTTTCCATCGATACAAATCCAACTCGAGGGTCTCTGCTATCTGTACTATAACGGCGATTATCTCCTAGTACAAAAAAGTGTCCATCCGGCACGGTTAATTTACCTAGATTTTCTTCTAAAGTAAAATCTTCCGTAAGGGTACCACTGTCTATCAAAGCATTTTTATATTCCTCTAAGTAAGGTTCCTCATACTTCTTACCATTAATAAAAAGCTCATCGTTTTCGTAAGCGATGCGGTCACCAGGTATACCAATAATACGTTTAATATAATTTGTATCTTCCTTTGCTTCAAATACAATTACATCGAATCGCTTATACTCCGTCATTCTTGAGCCAATTTTGTTCACTACTACCTTATCACCATCTTCAAATGTCGGCATCATAGAAGCTCCATCAACCACAATAGGTGTCCGTATAAAAAATCGAACTCCCCAGACAAATAAGATAGCAATTCCTATTGCTTTCACCCATTCCAATAGTTCATTTTTTTCTTTAGTTTTCCTCATGTTCCATGCCCCTTTTTCTATTAGAATATCTTTTACTTAATTCCTTCGACATAATGATCCTATTAACCAAAACACCACTTAGTTAAAATATGAAACTAAGAACTGGTGGTAATAATAAGAGGCTAATCGAACTGAAAATAAGTATTCGAGAAACTCTTTTCGGTAATTTTACTCTGCCTTTACCTACATACCATCCGCTAAATTGCCATTTATTTCTGTATAGGACAACCAGAAGAATAAAAACAGAAGTAAAACCCATCCAGCCATGTTTTTCCGTATTAATGCCCATTTCTAAATAGGCATATCCAATAAAATTACCCAAAATACCGCCAACAATAGCAAATAGCAAGATAATTCGTATTAACTCTAATAAGACTCTCATACTTCCTCCCAACTGTTTCATTTTCAAAACCGTCCCATTAAACGAACGCTTTAACAAGCCTTTTTATTACTTCTTTTTTATAAGTGCCCAAGCGAATAAAACCCAAAGTATGACAGCACACAAAATTAAAAATAACTTTAAAACAACAAGCCCAAATAAAATCATCAAAAATACAATTAAACTAAATAAAATTACTATAAACAAAGACGTTTTTACCTTACTTTGTCTAGCCAAGAAAAATTGCATGACACAAACAACAATTCCTATAACAACTAAAAGACTAACTATAATTTTCACCTCACCTATTCCATTTTAAATGGATTTTCCAACCAATCATTCATCATCAATTTTATGCCACTTTAAATCCTCGGGAATATGTACCTGACTGACGTTTTTGGGAAGACCATAATAAAAAAGAGCTTTCCCCTCTTCATTAAATGCAGTTGCATTTAATGATTCCACTTGTTCGCTAAATGAAAATAAGAATGAGATACGCTCTCCTTTTTGAATTGCTTTTCTTTCTATATCAGGTTCTACACCCGCCTCTATATATGCAACTTCCCTATCATTAGAGATGACACTTAATAATGTGGCTGCCTCATCCTTTCCTGTGAAGCTAAAAATGCTTACAGTTTGAATTTCGACTGCACTGATTGGTACATTGGTAGATACTCGACTTCTATGTAATAATCCATGTTTCTCAGATAAGACTGTTTGAAATACCTCTTCATTATCATTTTTAAATAAAAACAATGTAGATTTACCTGTATCATATTCTTCCACTAACTCCGCATTTTTTAATAGGAATGAATTCGCTTTTGCAGCACTTAATGCAGTAAACCTATATCCACTAAAGATAAAAAGCACAATGATTATAACAAGTAACGGTAGAATCCTTATCCATTTTTTCATAGTATATAATCCCCTTTTTTCTCTCTTTTCTTATCCAACTAACCTAATGTTTTAGCTGAATAAAAACAGTTACAAAACCACCCTCACTCCTAAATTCAATATTCATGAATGCTACTCCGGAACAATAATATATTCTCCCACTCTAGCTTTCAAAATCTCCACTAATTCTTCGTCCATATATCCATAATCGTCTGGGATGTCTAAGTTCCAAATCTTTTTATTATGAAGCAGTGGACCGAACCTGTCTTTTAATCGTCTTAAATGCTTTTTTTCCATCACAAATATAACGTCAGCCCATCCAATGTGTCCGTTCGTAACCTTAACCCTTGCTGTAGCCTCTGTTCCTGCTGATCTCACATCATAGCCATTAAATTGATGAAATACCTTTTCCGCTGTTGGACTTCGCCATTTGTTTTTACTGCATATAAACAGGATTTTAATATTCTTCACCTCAAACAAAAAATTAGTAAGTAACAAAGAGTCTTATTTTCATTGTAATTTACATGAATTATTTTATTTCCTCAGCTAGCTCCAAAATGATTCCCTCAGGACCACGAACGTAGCATAATTTATAACTTTCCTCATATCGCTGTATCCCACTAAAGATTTCTGTACCTTTCTTTTTCAATTTGGCAACAACAGTTTCTATATCTTCAACAGTAAATGCAATATGTCGGATACCCAACGTATTGGCAAAGGTTTGCTGAATACCATTTTCATCTGACGGTGCAGAAAATTTGATTAGCTCTATCCATGTCTGACCGTCTGACATTCCCAATCCTACACATTCTACTTTAGCGTCGGTAAGCCCAACAGCATATCCCATCAAGTCTCCTTCCATTTCCCATTCCCCTTTCACCTCAAGTCCAAAATCGAGAAAAAACTCTTTAGCGGAAGAGAGATCATTTACGATAATACCCACATGATCTATTTTTTTGATCTTCAAATTTCATACCTCCTATATTCCTATACTTCTTGCCCGTTTCTTTCATACGTTTGAAACGAATTGAAGTTCCTCTTTTAAGTAAATATTCCTTTAATAATTACGAAAAATGTATTTACTTGTTCAATTCATCTGCTTTTTTAATTGAATAACAAAAAGCTTTACTCCTACTTGAAGTAAAGACTTGTTAAATGAAACGCCTTCTCATTGTATTACACATTCTAGTCGCACTACGACATTGTTCTTCTTTAGCTTCTTTCACTAACTAGCTCCATTATATATTTTCGTTCAGGTAATTAATTTGTTCAACTGCTTCATCTACATGGTTTACAGTGAAAATTCGGATATTTGTATTTAGTTCTTGTTGAATATTCTCTGCTTCTTTGCTATTTTCACTTGGGATGATCATAAATTGAAAACCGGATTTTTCTGCTATTTGTATTTTTTCCTTTATGCCTCCCACAGCTTTTACTTCCCCTTTTCCATTGATGGCTCCAGTTACAGCAATTGGTAAGTGATTTTGAAAAGTTCCATTTATCATCAATTCAGTTAGTAATATTGCAAGCCCAGCGCTATTTCCTATTGCTTGATCGTAATTAAAATAGTCGGTAAGTCTTTGCTCTTCTTTCCCGAAATATTCTTTTAAATCCTCTCTCATCTTTTCTTTTGGCGATTTTTCATTTGGCCACAACCAACTTAGCAAAGTCCTATTTTTGTTTTTGTAACTCATTGTATTGGTTATTTCGATAATGGTTAAGACATCTTTATGCTCTTTGGTTAATTGCTCCTGAACTGCCTTTTTACTTTCCATATTATTTACTGTTTCAATTTCAATACTAATAATAAAAATTCCTGAGCGTTCTACTGTCTCCCTTGGCTCAAAGTATATGTCTGCTATATGCGATTGAGCTGCGAACCCTATAAGTGGCAGTTCGTAGCAAAATAACAGCAAGAGGATGGATAGCGGGATTGTCATCTTGCTTCGTACCGTACGTTTCTTTCGTAATACCATAATTGAGATTGACAAAATCAGTATGCTAATCAGCATGATAACTAAATATGAAATTTCATCAATAACACCTTGTAGATATAAGAAAAGAAATAGAAGATAAAAAAGTAGTGTTAAAGAAATATATAATATAGTAGAAATACGTTTTGCATTTTGAATGATAACCAGCCCTCTCTTAATTTAGGTAACTCGGAAGTCTTTAATATCTATGCAATGATTCTCAATTTAGTTCTACGTTTACAAGAAAAATAGGTTTCAGATTATTTACATTTTACACTTTCTATCTATATCTTAATATTGAGGTTTTAAGCAGTAAAAAGGCTCAGTCCATCTGAACTGAGCCTTATCTTTTATTTTCCTTCTTTATCTAAAGCACCCGTTTTTTGAACAAGAAAAGCCACCTTATATGGGAGCTTAATCATAAACCCTTTTATAACATTTATCTTTCCAGTTCATAAAGGATCCTTAGTTCTCTTACATTTTGCTAGAGGTTATTGCTCAGAATTTTCATCAGCAGGTCTTCGTTTATGTTTTTCACTAATTATTTTTTTGTTAAGTATCCTGACTTCACCAACCATTAGCAACCTCATATCCTCTACGATATACTTAGCTAACTTTTCGTCAGAAATGTCAGCTCCATCAATATCAAGACGAAATTCCTGCCCTTGTATCCCTCCACCATTGGTAAAATCGATTTCAAAGTCGAATTGAACTCTTTTATCCATTTTTGGATCCACCTTATGTTAGATTTGGGTTGTTCATTTTTAAAAAGTCCCTTTCAAGGTATAGGTGATCAATTTGATACCTCATATTTCTGCTGACACACCAAGCTGCTGTATATAATTTGAAACAAGCATCTTTAAAACCTTCAAGTAAATAACTCTACTGTCCATCCATCATCGTTATTATATGCTGCAGAAACAATTCAATTAATAATTCAGACAGACTTTTCGATATAAGCTCTTATTTTAAGGGGTATCTTATATCAGATATTTTAAGCAAAAGTGTGTCTTAACAGTCGAATAATCATGTATGAATATCATTTCAATTGTTTATAATGCCTATACACAGAACCGAAAGCAGTTCTTAGGAAGCTCTGTTGATTTTGCCAATCTAGGTCCTGTTGTTTTTTCAGAAGAGGTGAAGCTCATGCATACAATTCTAATAATCGCCATTATTAGTCTCCCATACATTGCCTTTGTCTATCTTATTTTTATTAAGACATACCTTAAGAAGAAATCTTGAACTCCATTTCATGCAAATAATTTACGTTCTGTGTCCTAAACACTTCTAATTATTTCAATAGACTTATCAAGTGATAATTTTTAACTTAGCATTGATAGCCTAATTCTAATGTATATACTGTATCTTAGTTAGGTGGTTTTCCTTCTGAATTTCAATAAAGCCTTTACATTCATTTCAAATTTTTAAATAACGTGCGATTTTCTTTTTAAGCTAACATGTTGCGTTAGTTCAATAAGAAAAAAGCTTTACTCCTCTTTGAAGTAAAGCATCTGCTAGTTTAAGTGCTTTTTTACAAACTATTAGTTTTCTAAGAAAACATCGAATTCTTTAACATAAACTGCATTTCCAGTAATCTCTATATCATATTTATCTTCATTCTTAGTAACTTTTACCATTACCCGACCATCTTTTTCAATTTCGTGACCTTGCTCAACTATTAGATTTAACGGGTCTTTAAAATTGTTATTTATGTATTTAGCATAAAATGCGCCCATTATCCCTGAAGCTGTTCCAGTAACTGCGTCTTCAATAGTACCTGAGTATGGTGAGGAGAAGTGCCTAGCATGCATATCAGCATGAGAATCATAGGTCTCCAAACAAAAAGGATGAATTGATGATTTAGGCATTTCCTTTAAAATTTCAGGAAACTGCTTATTCTTTGGTTCCATTTTTTTAAAAGTATCAAGTTGCTTTATCGGTATTAGAAGTGTCCAAATACCTGTACTTCCATAGAGTATCGGTAAATTAGCATGAAGGTCTGATTCTTTTAGTCCTATTGAGTTGGCTAAATCTTCTTTTGAACCTGTAAATTCTTTGAATTGAGGTGAGGCCTGTTTCATTGTTATTAATATTTCACTATCAACAGGAGTTTTAATTTTAATCGGTAGAATACCAGCGTTTGTTTCAATTGTTAACTTTGTTTTATCTCCCAATAACCCTTTACTTTTTAATGCATAAACAGATGCCATTGTTGCATGACCACATAAATTCATTTCATGCCCGGGTGTAAAAAATCGTATTCTAAGATCCGCTACATCCGATTTAACTGGAAAAGCAGTCTCATTAAATCCTACTCTGAAAGCAATTTCTTGCATTTCTGCATCAGTCAATTCATCACCATTTAACACTACTCCCGCAGGATTTCCCTGATTAGGTTCTTTACTAAACGCATCATAATGATAAACCTTTATCGACTTCACAACTCATTCCTCCAATTGGTCAATTTAGAATTCCTTAAAATTTTACCATCCATTACTAATTTCTTGTTCAACTAAACTGCTGCTTTAGTTTAAGTGTAACATTTCACAATGCATATCTGAGATCAACTTAATATTTTGGACATAAAAATAGACCATCGAAATGATGGCCATGTTTTGCTAAAGCACCCGTTAGTTTAAGAAGAAATTATTTGTTAAAACAAAAATTAATCCATTGGTTATGAAATAAATCAGTATTTCTTCTCCAGGAAGTTAATCAATTTTCCCTTTACATCATTCCATTCGGTATCAACAATACTATAAAATATATTGTCGTGAATAGTCCCATCTGCCTTAATCCTATGTTTACGAAATATACCTTCTTTTACTGCACCTATTCGTTCAACTGCATTTTGAGAGCGTACATTTTGTCCACTAATCGAAAATTGAACACGTAGTACCTTTAGTTCCTCAAAACAATATTGAAGTAATAAAAATTTACATTCTGTGTTCACCTTCGTTCTCCAAACTGATGGAGAAAGCCAAGTCCATCCTATTTCAACATTTCGATTTGCTTTATCTATGTCACCAATACGAGTTGTCCCAATTACTTCACCTGACAATTTATCCTTTATTATAAAAGGTAATTGCTTGCCATCATTTTTGCTTTGTACAGCTATCGATAAAATTTGTTCTATATCATCAAATGTTTTAACTTCCCTCCAAGTATCTTTCCATACATCTGGGCTTTTAATAGCTTCATATAATTGTTCCTTATATTTCATCTCAAGAGGAACAAGTGTGATTGTATTTCCTTCTAATATTAAATTTGCATTAATTTTCATTTTAATATATCTCCTTTAAAGTATTGAAATGACTTTCTTTCATAATACACCAAAACAAAAAATTGACGTCAAAAGAGAGAAATTCTTGTTAAACTAACCTGCTGCTTTAGTTCAATAAGAAAAAAGGCTTTACTCCTTCTTGAAGTAAAGCACCCGTTAGCCATCCATGTAGCGCAAAATCAGCGCTACACCACAGAGAATGAAAATGTGAAAACCTGGGTATAGGATACTACGGCTGGGAGAGGAAGGTCGATGAACTATGGTGCCATAGAGCCCATC
>NZ_VDGH01000021.1 GCF_006861795.1 Psychrobacillus lasiicapitis
AAGGTTTTTGGAGGGCTATTTGTCATGCACAAAATAGTATATCATAAGATTAATAGAAATTTTAAAGAAAAATATTGACATCCTATTAGCTGGTTTACTTCAAGAAGGGGTAAAGCCTTTTTTCTTATCGAACTAAAGGGGAGGTTAGCTCAACAAGAAAACCGAAACCTTATTTTCTTTTATTAGCATGGATGTTGCTGACAAAGAATAAACTTGGTATTAATACCACTGCGAAATCTCATATAGAATATGGGTTAACGTGGAATCCGGAAAAAGTGGAAAAAATGAGGTTGATCTATGTTAGAAAAACTTAAAAAAATTAATATGAAAACGGCTGTATTTATGGGAATTTGTTTTTATTCCTTAACAATATTACTACATGTTCTTATTATGAGCAGTGTAATTCCATTCACATGGGTTAATGGTGGAAGGTCTGAATCATTCGCTGAACAGCTACCAATATCTGTTATAAATATAGTTATTTCTATTATTGGAGTAGTTTTTACATTGATTGTTGGTAGAATTAAACTATATAAATACAAAAGAGGAATAACCGTTATATGTTGGTTTTTTGTTGTACTTTGGTCTTTTGGATTTATACAACAATTGTTTGGAACACCTTTTGAAAAAATGATTTGTTCGTTAGTATTGCTTATTGGAGTTATCTCGAACTTGCGTATGGCGATTGAAAAAAAATAGATGTAACTATTTAATTAATAAGTTTGTGAACAATTATACTTAAACTAAAGAGTGCGTTAGTCAAATAGAGCCTCGTCATTATGACGTGGCTCCTTTGTATTTAAAAGTATTTCTGATAATACTCTTTCCTTAGTCTTCCGCTTAATTGAGCGTAGATCCTAGTTGTTTCACTTTTCTCATTCCCCATAAGACTTTGTATGACTTCGGCGACACTCATTTTATGTGGCTGTCTTGCAGTTACAAAGATTGCTGGATTATGGTCATTACGACTTTCCATATAGCGTTTAAGCCATATATCACAACGTGTATTAAAATAAACTTCCCTTTCCTTATCGCCCTTTCCTCTCACAATCGCGGATTGATTGGACCAATTACTTTGCCTCGTGGTATTTTATTTTTTAGAGTAAATGGAACTGTGAAGGTCGTTTCTTTATCATTCTCTATTTAGAAGTGAATACATGGTTAATGGTGTATTAATTTGTTGGCATATCATTGACTATGATACTTGGTCTAGAGAAAACGTCGAGAGACTTTCTAAGGAACAAAAGCAACTATCACCTTGGGGAATTTGGAATGACACCTTACTTAAACAGAGATTGGCTGAAGGATGGACATTAGATAAATGGATTTAAACTAACGATTGCTTTAGTAAAGATCATAGGGTTGCTTAGGTAGCTCTTTTTTCTTGTTGAACTAAAGGGGCAGTTTAGCTGAAGAAGGAAATTTGTTCTAAAAGTTGAATATTAACTGTATAACAAAAAGCAAACAAGCAGATTGGTCAAATTGGAGGCGAAGAAATTGAGTAAAAAAATTCATATCTTTGGTACTGCTGGTTCAGGAACTTCGACACTGGAACTTCATTATCAACGATTCTACCTCATACTCACCTTGATACGGATGACTACTTTTGGAAAACCAAGTATACAGAACAAAGGGCCATACTTGAAAAAAGAGAAATGCTAAGGTGCGATTTATCAACATATGAAAACTGGATTCTTTCGGGGGCAATTTGTGGCTGGGGTGACAGCTTAAATCCCATTTTGATTTGGTTATTTTTTTTAGAGATTCCCAAAAGTGTAAGACTTCAGAGATTGCAACAAAGGGAATTTCAAAGGTATGGTAATGATATATTAGTTGGTGGCAGTTAATACGAGCAATCAAAGGCATTTTTGGATTGGGCTTCCTTATATGATGAAGCAGGTATGGAAGTTAGAAGTAAAACATTACACGAACATTGGATGTCAGAATTAGTTTGCCCAATATTTAGAATTGAAGGAGATCATTCGGTTCAGGAACGAGTGGAAATTTACTTAAATTATTTAAGTTCAAATTCAAAAAGTTATTGAGCTAAAGAGTGCTTTACTTCAAGCAGGAGTAAAGCCTTTCTTCTTATTAAACTAACGCGGCAGGTTAGTTGAAATTTCATTTAGGGACATGTGGTAACAAATATGCAAAGGGGGCACAAAGATGAAGGATATTTTTAATCAATCGCACGCAGAGGAAATTTTAAACCGAATTGACAACTTAACCCGAGATTCAAAACCGCAATGGGTAAAATGGATGTTGCCAAAATGCTGGCACATTGTTCATCTTTTCAAGACATTGCAATGGGAAATGCTTTTCCTCCGAGAGGTTGGTTAGGGATATTAATTGGGAAGTTTGTGAAACCAATTTTATATAATGACAAGCCCTTAGCAAAAAACATGTCAACAATCCCTACTATTTTGATTGTAGATGATAAAGAATTTGAAACAGAAAAGAAAAAACTAAAACAAAAAATTATAACGTTTCAAAGTAATGGTCCTCATAAGTGTACAAATCATCCACATCCTAACGGGTGCTTTAGCAAAATATGGCCATCATTTCGATGGTCTATTTTTATGTCCAAAACATTAAGTTGATCTCAGATATGCATTGTGAAATGTTACACTTAAACTAAAGGGGCAGGTTAGTTGAAGAAGGATAACATATGAACTGTGCTGTATAATTGAATGATAGAAAATTTAAAGGGGCTAGAATTTAATTATGTGGAAGAAATACATTGAGACAATATCAAAAGAATATAATTTCAAAGCACCAGCAACCAATTCTGAAATTACTCTTATAAAAAAAGAATTAAATGTTGAATTACCTGAAAAATTATTAGCACTTTTCAATGAAACAAATGGAGTATTTGATAAGCATGATTGTCCTTTAATTTGGTCAACCCAACAAATAGTAGAAGAGAATTTGTTTTTTAGAAATTTTGATGATTATAAAGATATTTTTATGCCATTTGATAATTTATTATTTTTTTCTGATGGGGGAAATGGGGATTTATTCGGTTTCGGAATATTAAATGGGAATATTCAAAGAGATGACATATTTGTATGGAATCATGAAGATGATAGTCGAAATTGGATTGCTTCATCATTAGAAGATTTTATAAAAGGTTGGATTAGTTCCGAAATTTCGATATAGGTATAAGTTTCCGTTATTCAACTAACGGGTGCTTTAACAAAACATGGCCATCATTTCGACGGTCTATTTTTATGTCTAAAAAATTAAGTTGATCTCAGATATGCATTGTGAAATGTTACACTTAAACTAAAGCGGCATTTAGTTGAACAAGTGAAATGGCAGCCCCATTTTTAATTTGTCTCTACTTGTATTCCATATTTCGACCATAGCTGAAATGTTTAGAAGTTATAATAGACACAGATAGCTCAGTATAATATGTAGGGAGATAATAAAATATGAATAGTTTTAAGTTTACATTGTTAATACTCTTAACGACATTTTTAATGGGTTCTTCTTTTGCCGTAGGTAAAATAGGTTTGTCTTATTCATCCCCGTTGTTATTAGCAGGATTACGCTTCACACTTGCTGGATTCATAATGGCAGTAATCGTTATCGTTTTAAGAAGACCGCACCCATTATTTAAAGGAAACTGGATAAAGATGCTTATTATTGGTACTTTCCAAACAGCCGGTGTAATGGGGTGTATTTTCTTGAGTTTACGAACCATTACAGCTAGTGAATCTTCAATACTTACATTCACTAACCCGTTACTTGTTGTTGTATTTGGTACCATATTTTTAAAAACACGCTATAAATTTTATCAATGGATTGGTGTTCTTTTAGGGTTAGTAGGGGTAAGTATTGCAGTAGGTGCGCAAATTGAATTAAAGATTGGCGTTCTTTTTGGCATTCTTTCTGCTGTTTTTTGGGCAATTTCAACATTATTGGTTAAAAAATGGGGGTCACTTTTCAATACGTGGGTTCTATCCGCTTACCAGATGTTTTTTGGTGGATTACTACTTTTACTTGGCAGCTTTATCCTTGAAAAACCAGTTTTTATTTTGAACGGTTATTCATTGTTCATTTTATTATGGTTAAGTATTATGTCTTCTATTGTTCAGTTTGCCGTCTGGTATTATCTTTTACAAAAGGGTGATCCAGGAAAAACGAGTGCCTATTTATTTTTGGCACCTTTCTTCGGTGTATTATCTGGTTGGTTACTATTAGGGGAGTCATTATACCCTTCTAACATAGTTGGTGGCTTGTTTATTATTGTTGGTATCTATCTTGTAAATAGAACTTTTCAGGAGAAATATAACCTAGTAAAAAGAACTTTATAAATAAATGAATAGTTTGTTCTAAGCGTTCAAGCGCTTATATGGCCCCTCATAGTGTAAAGATAAGAAAGTAATCATAATCTGTCTTCTAAGGAAGGGCCTTTCTCTATGCTAAATTACATATTAATATTAAAGTCTTGTTTAAACCCTAATTTTCCTTTATCTGTGACTTTCACAGCGCGAATAGATGGAACTCGAACTATCCAACCTAATTCAAAAAAGTGTGTAATAAGTCCGTGACCTAAAGCGCCACCAAGATGATGGTGACGTTCACTCCAGTCTAGACATACGTGAGAAAATGAGCGGCGTTTTCTTTTTAATTCACTTAAATCAATGCCGAAATCAGAAAAAAACTGTTCTCCTTTAGGTGTAACAACAAATTCTCTCTCTTCTTTTTCCAAATAACCAGCGTTCAACATCGATTCGGTCAAATCCACTCCTAATTTTCCTGCTAAATGGTCATAGCAAGTTCTGGCTTCACGAAGCAATTTTACTTGGCTAGATTGTTTTAACGAATGCACTTTAGGAGGTGGAGAAATCACAAGAAACGATTCTAAAATGCGAGCGACTTCTTCATTAGCTAGCTGATAATAGCGATGACGTCCGTTTTTTTCAACGTTAACAAGGTTACCTTCTACTAGTTTAGAAAGGTGAAAGCTAGCTGTTTGAGGTGTTATAGCAGCCATAAAAGCTAATTCACTGGCTGTATGAAAACGCCCGTCCATTAAACTCATTAGAATTGTTGCGCGCGACGTTTCACCAAGGAGAGAGGCAACTTCCGCCACATTTGGATTTATACTCATTATTAACAACCTTTCCGCATTCCATATTTCGATTATAGTTGAAGCGTCAATTGTTTACAATGAATTATAACAATTCATTGAGGTAATATGATGAAAGACTATTATGTAGCGATATTACTTCTCAAACAGATTACGTTTCAAATGGATATGCAAATAAGACAGACAAGCTGGTAGGATTAGTAAGATTACAATCTGTATTTATTAGCGTTGAGAACGCAAGAGATTTCGAAGGACATGGTATTACAATTTCTAATTATCTAATTAAATCCCAATATAAAGTATTTATAACATCCAAGGACTGGTGACGATTTTTCTTATTACGCTAATGGTGTGCTTTAGTTAAGCAAGTGGCATCCTGTAAGGGTAGCTTTTCTCATTGAATTAACGGGTTAGGGGAAATTAAACTTATATTAGAACGGACGTGGGGTTATTATGTCTGAATACATTATTGATTTAGATAACGATTTTGATAAAGAAGAAGCCTTTGAAATAACAGGTGACAACATTGCATTAGTATCCGTTATGGATAGTAGCGGAAATGATATAAAGCCGTAGAGTACAAATTACTTTAAGTAAAAATGCTTTACTCGGATTAGGTTCTGAGTTAATTCGTTTAGCACACGATTATGGTAATGGATAAAACTACCATATAGAACCAATAAACAAAGAATATGTAGTGCAATCTAAAGGGATTATAGCTTCACCCAGAGAGTTGTGAACTTATATTGTGGAGATTTCGACCCCTATACTGAATATACAAAAGAAGAGATTTAATTGAGATTGTGAAAAAATGTACTTAAACTAACGGGTACTCTAGCAAAATCTGGCCATCAATTCAATGGTCTATTTTTATGTTCAAAACATGAAGTTGTTCGCAGATATGTATTGTGAAAGTTACACTTAAACTAAAGCGGCAGGTTAGTTTAAGAAGGAAATAATGAAAGTAATGAAGAATGGTACAAGAAGAGAGGTACTTATATATTAATTAATGAAAAGTATTGATTCTTATGCAACCATTTTGAATCTAACAATAACGTTAGAAAGAGAGGCGAATAATGCTTAACAGATTAAGAACACCGTTATTAATATGTGCTATTGTTTTTGGGATTTTAGATTTAATAACTCCGCTTGAGTTAATACCTTTTATGATGTTGTCATTAGGTACTTCGATGTTTCTGTCAGGATTAGATGATTTGAAAAGGACAAAAAAGCAGTATATGGTTATATATTCATAACTATTTCTATAATTCTAACTTTGGTCGCTGTAATTAAATTATTTACATAATGGTGTTGCATTGAACCAAGAAGGATTAAGGACTTTTTATAGAACTAATTGTACTAACGACGTTCAATTAACGGGTGCTTTACTTCAAGAAGGGGTAAAGCCTTTTTTTCTTATTGAACTAAAGGGGCAGGTTAGTTGAAGAAGGGTTAGTAAGATAATTGATAATAAAAAGGAGAGAAATTATGAAATTTTATATTGCATCAAGCTTAAAAAATATAGAACAGGTTAGATATGTTAGCAAAAGGTTAAAAAATAAAGGATTTATCCATACATATGACTGGACTATAAATGAGAACGTAAGAACATTGGAAGAACTAAAGGCAATAGGTCAAAAGGAGAAAAAGGCTATAATAGAAGCGGATTTTGTTGTTGTTTTATTACCAGCAGGAAAAGGAAGCCATATTGAATTAGGTATTGCTATGGGGAACGACAAAAAAATTTATCTTTACTCACCGAACAAAGAAGTAGATAACATTGAAACAACCAGTACATTTTATCATTTACCTGATATCGAAAAGTGCTTTGGAACAATAGATGAGTTAGTAGATATTATAGACTTAAAATCAAAAAGTTTTTTAAGCTAACGAGGTGCTTTACTTCAAGAAGGAGTAAAGCCTTTTTTCTTATTGAACTAAAGGGGCAGATTAGTGCAATAAGAATACTTTTGCCTAATTTGAATATAATGGCAGTAAAAAGATATTGGAGGGTATTTTTATGAAGCTAGTAGGGGAACAAATATATCTTCGACTTTACAAAACTTCTGACGTCAGAGAGTTAACTAACTTGCATACTAGAAATCGCGAATTTTTTCAACGAGTTAGCCCATTACTTCCAGAAGCCTTTTATACAGAAGAACATCAAAAAATACGCATTGAACAGGCATTAAAAAAAACAGATGAAGGGCAATTATATGCTTTTGGAATCTTTTTAAAAACAACTGATAAACTTATCGGAGACATTTCATTAACTCAAATTGTTAGGGGAGACCTCCAGAGCTGTTATACCGGCTTTACTTTAGATAAGGAGTATAATGGAAAGGGCTATACAACAGAAGCTCTTCAACTTGTTGTGGATTTTGCTTTTAGAGAATTAAAACTACATAGAATTGAAGCAGGAGCTATGCCTGACAATACAGCATCTATTCGTGTATTAGAAAAAGGAGGGTTTAAAAAAGAAGGTATAGCTAAAGAAAATCTGAAGATTAATGGCAAATGGACAGATCATCAAATATTAGCTGTCATCAACAGTTTGGATGTGTAAGCTCATTTCACTTCCGATATTATATATGTAAACGAAACGAGTCACTCGCAAGACTGCCTTATACAATTTTAACACTTCCACCACTACTTCAAGAACAGTACGTGATGGTGAAGTTTTAAATTGTATATTGTACGAGGATTTTGTACATATCTATGAAGTTGCTTGGCAACTCTCTTTTTTATCGAAGTTTGTGAAGCGCTTCACTTAAACTAACGGGTGCTTTAGTTTGACAAGAGGCTGCCTTAGGGGTAGCTTTTTCTTATTGAACTAACAGGTCAGGTTAACGCAAAAAAATAATATTGAGAATTTTTATACAACTGGTTATTCTTACGACATATAATAACTTCGGAGGTGTATTTATGTTTGATTTTATTAATTTAGATTTTACTCATTTTACAGCTTTTTTAGTAGCTACATTGGTAATAGCAATTGTCCCAGGACCAGATATGGCATATATAGTCAGCCGTAGTATTGCGGAAGGTAAAAAGGTTGGAATAGCCACATCGTTTGGAATGCAAGTGGGGGTTATGTTCCACATTCTACTTGCTGCATTCGGCCTTTCAGCTCTCTTGATGACTTCTGCACTAGTCTTTCAAATCATAAAGTATATAGGTGCAGCGTATCTAATTTATTTAGGAATACAAACTATTCGAGACAAAAAGGGAATAAATATTAATATTCAAGACAATCAAGGCGGAATAAGGAAAGCCTTTTGGCAAGGAGCAATAATAGATATTTTCAATCCGAAAGTTGCTTTATTTTTCCTTACGTTTCTTCCACAATTTATTAGTCCCAACATGAGGAACACTTTTTTTCAATTCATATTTCTAGGAGTTGTTTTTGCTTTGCTTACATTGATAGTTGATATCGGCTATTCAATGATTGCAGGTTCAATTAAAAATGTATTAACGAAAAATAACACTGCAATGCAATGGCAGAAAAAGATTAGCGGGTTTACTCTAGTCGGTTTAGGAACTTTGTTAGCTTTTGAAAAGAGAGGATAATTCTCACTAACGGTTGCTTTAGCAAAATTTGGTCATCATTTCGGTGGTCTATTTTTATGTCCAAAAATTAAGTTGATCTCAGATATGCATTGTGAAATGTTACACTTAAACTAAAGGTACAGGTTAGTTTAAGTGGGTTGTTTTACTTGTCTTAAATAAACGGGACAGATTAATTCAAGAAGGTACTAACAGAGCATTTCCAATACTTCGGTGGAACAAGTTAAAAAACCCTCTCAAAAAAATCGTTTTTGAGAGGGTTTTTATTTAAAGTTTGTAGATTTAGGGAGTGTAAGTATATCTCATATATAGGAAAGCTAGATATCGCTTTAGCTTTTTACTTGATTCCTTTTAAAATACCAGACAACTACAGAAATAAGTAACAATGATAAAACGGCTCCTGAAATTGATAGAATCGCATAACTAAAATGTACGACAACCATTCCTGACAAGGCTCCACCTGCTGCTCCTGATAGTGCTACAAAGACATCGAATGTTCCTTGCGTTTTTGCACGTACGGAAGGATGTGTTGAATCTATAATGAGAGCAGTTCCCGTTAATAAACCAAAGTTCCAACCTACACCTAGTAATACTAGTGCTAGGATTAGCAATAATAATGAGTCTGCCGGAGCAAAAGCTGCCACCAATCCAGCGGTAAGGAGTGTAGTGCCTGAAGCAATAGCCATAGTAGTGCGACCAAACTTATCTACTAATAAACCAGTCAAAGGTGAAGGAAGATACATCGCTGCTATATGGAACCCTATAACTAACCCCACTTCACTCAAACTATGACCGTGATGTCCCATGTGAACTGGTGTCATTGTCATAATAGCTGTCATGATTAGTTGAGCTAAAATCATTATTACAGCTCCTACTATAATTCCTTTTTTGTTTACGGTAGGATTTTTTAGACTTCCTCCTGTCTGAACTTTATGGTCCTTTTTCTCAGCATTCGCAATTGCTGTAGATACAAACAACGGATCTGGACGAAGAAAAATTAAGAGAATTAATCCAGCAATAATAAAAGCTGCTCCTGACATGATAAACGGACCAGCTAAATTTGGAACACCAATTGATTCTGCGAATTCTCCCATTGGAGTAACTAAGTTAGGGCCTACTACAGCTCCTAAAGTAGTAGAAACCAATGCCATACTTGCAGCAGTTGCTCGTTGTTTCTCATTTGCAAGGTCTGTCCCTGCATAACGAGCTTGAAGATTAGAAGCCATACCTGCTCCATAAATAAGAAGGGCAACAAATAAAAGGATAATGCTGTTGATTAAAGACGCAATTACCACACCTATAGCACCTAATCCACCTATGAGAAAACCACCTGCAAGTCCAGCTCTACGACCGAAACGTTGTGAGGCTGCTCCTATAAGTAGGGCAGATACTGCAGATCCAAAAGTGAAGAGGGCAACTGGAATTCCGGCTGCATTTTCCGTTCCTAACATGTCTTGTGCAAGAAGTGCCCCCACTGTTATCCCAGCACCAAGTCCTGCTCCCCCAAAGATTTGTGAAAGAATCAAGACTTTTAATGTTTTTTTATAAAGTTGGTTTTGTTTTTCTGGTAAATCAATATATTCTTGCAACCATAAAGGCTGTTGTGTTGATGTATTTTCAATTTTTCTTGCCACGAACTCTACCTCCTAAACGAAATAGCTTCATAGCTTTTCGAAATTATTTGTCATCCTTTGTGCATGTTATTTCATATATTCCATTTCTTATATTTATAATTAGTAGAAGGTCACAATTAAATGGGAGATAATTATGACCTTCTTCTTATTTTTAAATATCAACCCGACAATATTGTCGGTGTTCATATTAAAATGAGTATGATTCACCATCTTCTGGCACTAAAATATTGCTTGAAAATTCTCTTTCTTTACTAAAGTTTTTTAATTCTTCTCTAGATAGTGTCCAATGGTTTACAGCTTCCATATGAACGGCAATAATTTTAGAATTAGGAGCCGCCTTGTGAACTTCATAGACGTCTTCTTTTCCCATGATGAGCGAACCTAAGTCTAATACTTGATTGTCTCCACTATTAACCACAATGATTTCTGGTTGATGTGTATGAATCTCGTCTCCGATAGCATCATACCAAACTGTATCACCAGCTACATATAAGACTTCTTCACTTGGGTGCTTGAATACTACTCCACAAACTTCACCCATCAAGTTTAATAATTCTTCTCCTCTACCATGTTCACCTTTTGTTTTCACTAATTGGATACCTTCAAAAACAGTGTCTTGTTGTAGTACTTCTACATTTTTAAAACCAATTGCTTTTACTTCTTTTCCCTCTGCGTCACTTTGCACAAATACTTTGATATCTTTTGGCAATACGTTTTTTGCCACATCATCAAAGTGATCGAGGTGTAAATGAGTAACAATTACTGCATCTAGGCCATCCAGAATGTTATCAATAGAAATTGGCAAACTCACCGAAGGATTATACAAATCATGTCTGATGGTATTTTGGAAAGCAGGGTACGTACCTTTCTCTGCTAACATAGGATCTATTAAAAACTTTTTATTAGCATATTCTACAACGATTGTTGCATTTCGAATTTGTGTAATTTTCATATTTACAACTCACTTTCTTTAATTTGTCTTGTTTGACCTAAATAAGTGTATAATATGAGCAACATTCAAATACATAGACAAAATAAAGTGTTTTAACTCTTTGGCTTTATTTTCGAAAGGAGTTAACGTTCAAATGGATCAAACAGATAAAAAGATTATAGAGGAATTATGTAGCAATAGCCGAATTACAATGAAAGAATTGGGAGAAATAGTTCACTTAACAGCGCCAGCAGCTGCAGCTAGAGTGCAGAAATTAAAAGACAATGGAGTTATTCAGGGATATAGTATTAAAGTAGATCAAGCGAAATTAGGGTGCTTTACGTATGCCTTCATCAATATCTATATAGAAGGTACATACCATCAACCTTATCTCTCATTTATCCAAACAAAGGAGGGGTATGTCATCAATAATTATAAAATCAGTGGGGATGGCTGTTATCTTTTGGAGTGCAGGTTTCCAGGCAATGAAGCGTTAAATCTATTTTTATTAGAGTTAAATAAGTATGCAAACTATAAATTATCTATTGTTATAAATTAATAACGCAGAACTGCAATAAGTGTTTTTTTATGAGGATAACATCAAGTTATTCAATTAAAGGGCGCGATTGTGAAATAAACGTCCCTTCTCTTATTCAACTAACGGATGCTTTACTTCAAGAAGGAGTAACGTCTTTTTTCTTATTGAACTAACGCGCCAGTTTAGTGCAATAAGGGATATTAATCAATTGTGTTGAAGAAGTATACTAGTGGAGAGTGATCCTTTCTTACTCGAACAAGAAACTGTATAATCCTCTCCAACCAACCGCCGATTTTGTTTGATGGGCATACTCTCGGTCCATTACATACAGTGCGCCGTCTGCGTCGATAATGTGGTTGACTGCGTCAGAATCAGCTAGGTTTCCCATAGATAGAATCATCTTTTCCGGAAAGACACTATCGGGCGAAACGGCGACAATTCGGACATGTAGCTTGTTTCCACAGGAATCATTTGAGATTGCCGTTCAATTTGCGGCGTTATTAGGCAACTTGATATAGGTACCATCAATGATTCGAAGGAGACCAACGTTGACATTCAACCCTTTAGCATCCCCTATTAAACGCCAGTAATGTGCAACCAAACAGCTGAGAAAATCTCCTAAATGGGACGTCTTCAGCTCTGAAAATCGCCGGCCAATTGTCGAAGGACTGGACGACTTTAATCCCATTTCTTCTAAAAACTTTGGTTTAGAACAAAGTAATAATAATCGACGTGTTAACATATCATTCAAAGGATCTGTATGTTTTTTTTCATTGAGGAAGCTACTTGGCTTTGGAGGCTGATATGCTGAAAATAAAACATAATATTCAGAAAGGTGTTGACATTCAGAAATAAGAAATGATATCCTATAGTAGTTAGATATTCAAATTAGAAAAGGAGGTACGGAAAATGACTACATTTAGAACTTTAAAAAATAATCGTATAGTGAATTCGTGCCTAACTGCTAATTATTTTTTTGTAAATAATTAACGGACGGCATGTTATGCCGTTCTTTTTCTATGAGCACACGCTTATGTAAAGAAGCGTGTGCTTTTTTGCGTGCTTTTTAGAAACTTTGGTGTTTTCACGCATTGCGTGTTGCATATATAAACAAAATAACAAGAAAAGGAGTGCTGGTGATGATGATCATGAAACAGCGAAGAAAGTTATTAAAAAAGGAATCTCTCGAAAGTGGATAGCACCGGTTGGGGAAAGAAAAACCCCAGTTGACTAAAATGATGCTATTGGTTTAATCGGAAAAATAATAAATGAAAGAGGAAAAAAAATGATGATACCAAAAATGAGTGGTAAGCAGATTAATAAATTTGTAGGTAAAAATAAATTGGAGTCGCCAACACACGATTTAGGTGAAAAGTGGCTAACAGGAATGGTGCTAGCCACACCTTAACAATATAATTGGACTTCTCCTTAAGGAGAAAAATAATGTTTACGAATAACGATATAGAATATGTAAAGCAACGGATGGCTGACTTGGAAAAGGAAGCAAGACAATATAAATTAGGACATAACTACCTATCTAGAAAAAAGAAAAATCACAAATCTTTTTTGAAAAGAGTCTTGAGTTATTTTACACAAGTAAATTCAAAATAACCTTCAAAAATTAGTAACGATAAGTTGACATAAAGTGAACCTTTAATCAGTGGGGTATTACTGCCAGTTAATGCGGGATAAAGAATCACATTGAATTCGCTATGGCGCTAGGGACGCCCCTCGCCATAAACTAAGTAGCTTCACCGCTGGTCTGATGACTTTGGCTACCCCTGATAAGGCTCCTGCACTTAGTTCGTTTAGATATTCATTTGTTCGATTTTATATAGATAGTAGTCAATAAGCTATTCATAACTAAGAATAGATCTCTAGCGCGTATGAGTACGCACTAGAGATCTTTTTGATTAGAAATATCGATAATTAAGCGAGAGGTACCCGCGCTCTAACCCAATTATTGCTGGAATTGGAGATATCCCCTTGGCTCTTTCGAGATTAAGTTGTTCTCAGTTATGCATTGTGAAATGTTACACTTAAAATAACGCAGCAGGTTAGTTTAAGAAGCTTTTGGAACTTTTTATTGAGTGAATCGTATTCATATATAGTATACAAATTTATGTATTTGAAAAATGAAGGAGGATATTATGAAGGAAAATAACCGTTTTGAAGAAGTTTATAAGCAGGGAAAGTTTACCGTCAGTAAAGTAATTCGCGATAATGAAACAGGTGTACTATACCTTGTTCACCAAGAGGGTTATGGAATGGGACTAACTGTAATGGTTGACGCAGAAGGAAAACCGATAGTAGATAAGGATTTTTAACTAACGGTTACTTTTAGTAAAGAACATGGGTTGCTTAGGCAACTCTTTTTTTTATTGAACTAAAGGTGCAGTTTAGTTCAATAAGGTAATAAGGTATAACCAAAAATTTGAAAATACAGGATTCAAAGAGGACATTTGGTTTGAATAATCAGCAAGAAACCCCAGAAAAAAAGACGCTTAAGACAATGCGAGTTAATAAATAATCTCAATGGTTCTCTACCCGATGCATTAAAAGGAGGAAGCTTTGGAAATTTAACTGATTTAACAGGTGGTATGGGATGGAAAGGAACGGGGATACATATTCTTTGAAAAGGTAATTAAATATTTAACATCTCTTTTTCCTCAAGGGGCTGTTGATAACAATATACAAATCGATGTCTGTACAGGAAAATCAGTAATAAATGGTCAAATTATGTATTCAGTGAAATTATAAATATTTTTCACTAAGTATTTGTCATCATGAATGGTATAGTTATTTATAAGAAAAAAATGAAATTTCAGATTTAAATTAAAGTTACAAAGGAGTATTTAAATGAGTGACAATAAACTGCTTATGAGTTTCAAAAGTGATCTTTACAATTATTCATTGGAACAGCTAAGGTATATCTAGAAAAAAGGGGTTTGGTCTATTGGACAGATGTATGACCATTTAATTCTTGTTGCCCATGAGTATCTTGATAATATGGAATCATGTGCTACATTAAATGAGGAACAACCCCTTGGAAAAACTCAGTTTGGTGAGCAATTATTTAGGAACGGAGGGTTCCCACCTATTAAAATACGATTACCAGATGAACTAAATTCTCCACCAAATAATTCAGACAGCAAGGAAGACCTAATTAGTAGAATGTATCAGTTAATCCAAAGATTAAACCAATGGGAATCGAAAGTGGATCATGTTAACCAAAATAATAAAATTAAACATGGAGGTTTCGGCTGGCTGAATGCTAGGGAATGGTATGATTTGGTTGGAATGCATTTTCGTCATCACTTGCGTCAAAAAGATGAGTTGAAAAGTTATATATTATAGGGAGAAGTTACATAATAAATTGGATGCTCTTCTTCCACTTACGGGGCAGTTTAGCTGAATATTCGATTTCCGAAATAAAGAATCTTCTTTAACAAAATGAATAGTGATAAACACTGAAACCTCGTGATTGAAATTTGTGCAAAATAAATGTACAAAGATAATAAAGTTTTTTTATAAAACTACAGTCATGTTATTCCACAATCGGACCATATTGTGGAATAAGGAGAATGAAAAAAGTATTTCTAAAATGCTTCATTTGTTTTTTGCTTATTTACAAAAGTTAATGTCTATTTAATTACCTGTACCTGTACCTGAAATTGAAAAAATACCCATAATAGGATAGCCTATTATTAAAGGGGTGTGATCAAAATAGGCGATGGTATTGTTTGGATGATTATTTTCTTAACTATTGTGATTGGTGACGGGTTAGCATTGTACTTATACAAAAAAAAGAAATTCCCTATATGGATTTCTGCAATTGTTTTGGCTTTTTTATCTCTAGGAGTAGTATTTAGTTTTGTATCATTAGGAATTCATTATGGTAATAAAAGTTATAACGGAAATAGTGCTGGTGACGAATGGCAAGGAATCGCTTTTGCAGGAGGGTTTATAGCAATAGTCCTGGCACTCAACGCAATTGTTTTGTTTGTCATAGGAGTTATTTTAAATATTTACACATTCATTAAAAAGAAACAAAAAGCATAACTGCCTGGACTTTTAGCGTAGAGTAGTGAATTCAGGGTTTTGTTAATGGATACAATGACTAACTTAATACAATAATCGGGCGCGATTGTGGAATATAAGTCTCTATCTTATTCAACTAACGGGTGCTTTAGCAAAACATGGCCATCATTTCGATGGTCTATTTTTATGTCCAAAATATTAAGTTGTTCTCAGATATGCAATGTGAAATGTTACACTTAAACTAAAGAAGCAGTTTAGTTCAAGAGAGGTTTTAACTTTTATTCAACAATCGGGCCATCTAGTTGAAGAGGAAAAGTGGGGGAGAACTTGTATGATCTATGTAAATGTTAGAGCAATAATTGAAAGAAATGGACCAAATGGAACTGAAATCGTTATTCAAAAAAGGGTTAAATCTAATGAGAATAAAACACCTTATGAGCTACCTGGAGGAAGGTTAGAGGAATTCGAGTCATTTATGGAAGGACTTAAAAGAGAAGTGCACGAAGAAACAGGACTTCATATAACAAAGATGCTTGGGGAAGAAACTAGAATTGAAACTAATGATGTGGACTCAAATGTTGAAGCTATGAAGCCTTTTGCTGTTTATCAAACGACAAATGGTCCAGTAGATTCATTTGGCGCTTATTTTCGATGTCAAGCCTCTGGTAATATAGTTAAAGAAGGCGACAGTACTATGGATATAAAGTGGATTCCAGTAGATGAGCTACACCATTCACTAGAGAAGGATCTAATAGATTTTAGCTGGGTCGATAAGTCTGGAATAATGTATTATTTGAAATGGTATTACGCAGAAAAACAACAAATTGATTAGTATGATGCCTATTTTATTGTGGAAAAGCATTCATTAAATTTCCGATAATAACTTTACGGGACCTTTGTATAATATTGGATTGGTTATATTGCAAAAATTGTTTTTGAAATGGATTGTGAAAGAAAGTACTTAAAGTAATGGGTGCTTTACTTTTAGAAGGCGTAAAACCTTTATTCTTCTTCAACTATAGGGGAGGTTAGTGAAGGAAGAAATATAAATCTATCATAAATAAATAATTTGTTCTCAAAATTTAATGAACAGAGGTGAGAAAATGATTGAAACACTATTAAAGCAGATTCCTCTAATAAATAATTGTAAGGATGTTATTCAGATCAAAAAAGGGTTTTCCTCAGATGAGAAATTTATAATACACATGAATGATGGAAGCAAAAAGTTACTTCTTCGAACTTTTAAGTTAGAAGAGTTTGAATCAAAAAAGAAAGAATATTCTATTCTAGAAAAGTTGCAGGAATATAACGTTGCTTGTTTACAGCCTATTTCTATGGGGCAGGTAGGGAGTCGGGGGTACATAATCACATCATACATCGAAGGTAAAGATGCCGAGGAAGAAATCCAAAAATACTCAGAACAAGAGCAATTTAATATTGGCTTTGAAGCTGGGAAAGAATTGAGGAAAATCCATCAGTTTGTGGCTCCAATTCATGTCACTTCGTGGCATTCAAGGAAAGAGGAAAAACATAAGAAATATATTGATGCTTATTTATCATGTGGAATTAGAGTTGAAAGTGACCATAAAATAATGAATTTTATTGAAGAAAATATACACCTCATGAAAGAACGTCCGAACGTGTTTCAACATGATGATTTTCATGTTGGAAATATCATTGTAAATAATAAAACATTCGCAGGAGTTATAGATTTTAACCGGTATGATTGGGGCGATCCAATTCATGAATTTCTTAAAATTGGTATCTTCAGTCGGGAAGTAAGCATTCCTTTTTCAATTGGACAAATAAAGGGATATTTTAATAATACTGAACCCGATGAATATTTTTGGAGGCTTTATTCACTTTATCTAGCAATGTGTGTCTTCTCTACTGTAATATGGACCTTAAAAACTGTTCCAGACAACTTAACTGATATGTTAGATAAAGTTTACACTTTTTTAGAAGATCATGATTATTTTAGTGAAATAAAACCTAAATGGTATACAGAAGAGATATAAGTTTGAAATACTTTTATTATTGTGAAGGATTGTAATTAAAGTGAATAGTGCTAGTTGAAGTTCAGTAAATATTATAAGGTTTGTGAAATGTTACACTTAAACTAAAGCGGCAGTTTAGTTTAACAAGAATTCTAAATATTTTGGTGGTATTTTATGTTAGCATAAAGGGGACTGAAAATTATTCGATTTAGAAAGGGATAGTTTTAATGAATGACAAAACTTCGAGATTGATAATTGTACTTATTACAGTAATAACCACTATACTTCTTACGGCTTGTCAAAATGGTACGGAAGAACCTGCGATAAAAATCTCTTCTAATTCTGTTGAATTAAGTTCCATCTATTATGGAGACCTATATAACGAGGAGGAAGTGGAAATTGAACAGCGATTAAAGGATTTTATGGTAGGAAAGAGATTTATTGATTTACCTATGATTGCTTATGGAGATAATATTGAAATTGAACCTTTAAACTTTGAAACAGGTCAATATGAAGTTTATGATTATATCGTAAACGAGAAAGGTAATATTATTTCTGATTACGATATCCCAATAAACATAACTTCCAATAAAGAGGGGCAAATAGAATTCACTTTTGAAGAAAGTTATGATTTCGAAAGCTATAAAGATTACGCTGTACAAGGGAAATTGATACATTGTATATTAATTCGCTGTGAAATAGATAATCATTCATTTGCATTTGCAACACTTGTGTTAAGTGGTAAATAAGTGCTTCTTAAACTCCCATGAAAATTAAAATCTTCGATTTATAGAAAAAGGCAATACGAAATCGGACGCAGCTCAATAATTTTTTAAAAAAGTGCAGCGCCTAAATGAGAATTAAATTATGGATTGTACTAGG
>NZ_VDGH01000022.1 GCF_006861795.1 Psychrobacillus lasiicapitis
TATAGATAGAAGTGAATACTCTCTGCAATTTTTCTTTTTGCCATTGCCTCTAAATTATAGTCATTCAAGAAATCCTCTATCCGTTGAGCCTGTTGCCAATCTTCTTTTGTTTCTTGCATTAACTTTACAAATTGTTGGTCGAATTCTTTTTTTAATTTTGCTCGTTGAAAAAACATAATAGTATAGCATCCCCCTTACAACTCACGGCGACCTTCTAATGCTTTGGATAAAGTTACTTCATCCGCATATTCTAAATCTCCACCTACAGGTAAACCGTGTGCAATTCTCGTTGTCTTAATACCAGAAGGTTTCACGAGACGAGAGATATACATTGCTGTTGCTTCTCCTTCTATTGTAGGGTTAGTTGCCAAAATCAATTCTTCCACTTGTGTGTCCTGCAATCTCTTTAAAAGAGAGGGTACATTAATATCTTCCGGACCAATTCCATCCATTGGTGAGATAGCTCCATGAAGCACATGATATAGACCGTTATAGTCTCTCATTTTCTCCATAGCTATGACGTCCTTTGTATCTTGAACAACACAAATCGTCGACAAGTCGCGTAGTTGATCTTGACAGATATGACAAGGATCGATATCCGTTATATGGCCACACACAGAGCAATAAGTTAAGTTTCGTTTAGCATCAACTAATGCTTTTGCGAAATCTAAAACAGTGTCTTCTTTCATTGTTAATACAAAAAATGCCAGACGGGCCGCTGTTTTCGGCCCGATTCCTGGCAATTTCATAAAACTATCTATCAGTTTCGATATTGGTTCAGGATAATGCATCTTTTTTCCTCCTAGAACATACCAGGAAGGTTCAATCCTTTCGTGAATTGACCCATTGTGGCATTTGCTGTTTCATCTGCTTTTTTCATCGCTTCGTTTGTTGCAATAACGATTAAGTCTTGAAGCATTTCAATATCTTCTGGATCTACAACAGTTGGATCTAATTCTACTTCTAGTACTTCTTTATGGCCAGATACAACGACTTTCACCATTCCACCGCCAGCTAAAGCTTCAAAGCGTTGAGTTCCTAGTTCCTCTTGTGCCTCTGCCATCTTCTTTTGCATTTTTTGCATTTGTTTCATCATACCTTGCATATTTCCCATTCCACGCATTATTAATTTCCTCCTTAGTCGTCATGTACTTCTACAAATTCTTTTCCAAATAACTTTTCTGCTTCTACAATTAAAGGGTCTTCTGAAATTTCTTCCATTCCTTGTAGGAGCTCCATTGCTTCTGTCGGCTCGGTAGAACTATCTTCTATATCTCCTGCATTCCCTTTTTTAAGACCGTTTTGTTTTATAAAGTCTTCTCTAATTTTCAACCAATTTTCCTCTGGTACATATACAACTTCATACATTGTACCAGTTAGGTTTGCAATTAACTGCGGAAATGAAGAAGAAAAGGTTTTATTCTCCATGGCCATTTGACAGTGAATATCATATTTAAATTTTAACACAAATGCACTAGAAGATGCTGCTACTGGTTCAGCATCATTTAATAACGCAGCATGTGACTTTTGAAGTTGTTGCAAAATAGCAGCCCATTGAGCTTTAATCGTTTGTATATCGCTTTTTGTTGCTGTTTTTAATATTTCTTGTATACGACCACTCGAAACTTTCACACCACTATTCGACTTTTGTCTTTGTCTTTTTGGTTGTTCTTGTGCTGCCGCATTTGCTTGTGGTATTATCCCTTGGCTAATTTGTTGTTGTAGTTGATGAAGCTGGCTTTCCAATGCTTTTACTTTCAGCTCAAGTTCTGAATTACTTTCAGTAGTTACTATGTTGCCTCTTGGAACTTGCGCTAGTCTTATAATTGCTGTTTCTAAATATACTTTGGCGTGATTAGAAAAACGCATTTCCTGTTGAGTATTCGTTAATATAGAAATACTTTTATATAAAGTATCTTCCGCGAATTTAGAGGCTAACTCTTTAAACATAGTATCTCCAGTTGCAATTTCCAACAGCTCTGTTTGTTCTGGTGCAACAAGTAATACAAGTAAATCACGATAAAAAGTGATAAAATCTTCTGTTAAACGAACCGGGTCTTTTCCATCTTCTATTAACTGCTCTACACAGCTAAGAGCCTCCGCTACGTCCTTCTCAATTAATGCATTTGCTAATTGGAAAAAAACGTCCTGTCCAATAGAACCAGTTACTAATAGCGCATCTTCTAGCGTCATTTTTTCTCCACTAAACGACACTACTTGATCGAGCATACTTAGTGCATCGCGCATTCCACCAGCTGCTGCTTGTGCAATCACCTTTAACACATGTTCATCGTATTCAATATTAGCATCCGTTAATACTTCTTTCATTCGTGAAACAATATCAGATGAAGTAATTCGTTTAAAATCGAACCGCTGGCATCTTGATATAATCGTCAATGGAATCTTATGAGGTTCGGTCGTCGCTAAGATAAATACTGCATGTGCTGGTGGTTCTTCTAATGTTTTTAACAAAGCATTAAATGCACTTGTAGAAAGCATATGCACTTCGTCAATAATATACACTTTGAAACGCGCATTGGAAGGGGCGAAACGAACTTTTTCAATAATTTCTCGCATTTCTTCTACTCGAGAGTTAGATGCTGCATCAAACTCGATTACATCTGTATTAGAACCTTCCGTAATGCTTTTACAAGTTTCACAAGTATTACAAGGTTCTTTTGTTGGTCCATTTTCACAATTTAATGCTTTAGCAAATATTTTCGCCGCACTTGTTTTTCCTGTACCGCGCGGACCTGAGAATAAATACGCATGAGTCGTTTTATTGTAAAGGAGGGCATTTTGAAGAGTTTGCTTAATATGTGATTGACCGGACATTTCTGCAAATGACTGTGGCCTGTAAGCGCGGTAAAAAGCTTGATACGACAACAAATTTCCCTCGCTTTCTTTAAATAGTCCATAATGACTTTA
Source organism: Psychrobacillus lasiicapitis (assembly GCF_006861795.1). GTDB lineage: Bacteria > Bacillota > Bacilli > Bacillales_A > Planococcaceae > Psychrobacillus > Psychrobacillus lasiicapitis. Next base: position 2,929 of record NZ_VDGH01000022.1, read on the forward strand.
TTATATCATAAAGCGACTACGACTTCTTCCATTAATAGATGGCTTTTTTCTATAAAAAAACTCATTCGTCTAGTAGACGAATGAGTTGATAGTTTTATAATTATGCCGTGCACCTTCCTTCGCTTGAAACACATAAGCGGCACCCTTGTCGTTAACTCGGCTTAGGCTACCCCGCGGCACATGAGAAAACACCACTTAATGCTGCTTCCTTCCGGACCTGACATGGTTCATGGGCACCCATTGCGCAGGACCCAAACGTCAACATCACGTGCAAATACCAGACCCTACATGTATTCAACCTCAGAGAAGGAGTTCAGTCTCGCTAGAGCGGATTGCGAGTTACAAGACACCGCTACCTTCCCACCTAGCACGGCATTAACTAGTATACTTTTTTTAGAAAGAAAAATCAATGAAAACGATTTTTTATTTGTAATTCTTACTATAAATTACTCCTCGAATAACTAATTATATTTTTTAAAAAAAATATAATTAAATATGTTGACTTTGTTTTTCAAACATGATAAATTTGTTCTTGTACTTCGGAGGAATACCCAAGTCTGGCTGAAGGGATCGGTCTTGAAAACCGACAGGCGGGTCATACCGCGCGGGGGTTCGAATCCCTCTTCCTCCTCCATTTTAAATACACACACGCATAAATTTGAGATTGAATTCGTTGCAATGGTAACGAATTTTTCTTTCTAGTTATTGTTCAGAATATTAAATATTTGTCTATATAGTAAAACCTCCCACCTTTTGGCGGGAGGTTTTGTATTATCTACGCAATGTTGCGGTTTGTTCCATAAAGTGACCAATTCTTTCAATAATCATTTCTACATTCTCTGGATTTTTTACAATATCATAGTCGTTTATATTTAAACGAAGCACTGGACAACCATTAAAAGAGTCGATCCATTTTTCATAACGTCCGTGCATTTCTTCCCAATAAGCAATAGGTGTTTGCTGCTCCATTGGACGACCTCGATCATGAATGCGATCAATAATATTATCTAAAGTTCCTTCTAAGTAGATCAATAAATCAGGATGTGGGAAATAAGGTGTCATGACCATTGCTTCAAACAAGCTCGTATATGTCTCGTGGTCTACCGGATCCATCGTTCCTTTTTCTTTATGCATTTGAGCAAATATACCGGTGTCCTCGTAAATGGAACGATCTTGGATAAATCCTCCGCCATATTCAAACATTCTTTTCTGTTCTTTAAAGCGCTCTGCTAAAAAGTAAATTTGTAAATGAAAACTCCACTTCGAAAAATCTTCATAGAAGCGATCTAAATAAGGGTTCGCATCTACTTTCTCAAATGAGGTTTTAAAATGAAGTGCATCCGCAAGTGCTTTCGTCATTGTAGATTTCCCTACACCAACTGTTCCTGCAATTGTAATAACTGCATTAGAGGGGATGCCGTACTTCTCTCTTAAATTCATACTTATAAACTCCTTCTATGCAATGTTGCATCTACTTGATCTAATATTGTTTGCAAGTCTTGTCCGTTTTGAACAAAATCTATTTTGTCTCCGTCTAGTCTTAGAACCGGAATATGGGGATGTTTTTTTTCAAAGTGATCGATAAACATACGATAATCCGATGAAAGTTGCTGTAAATAATCGGAGCTTATCTTTTTTTCAAAATCTCTTCCACGCATATTAATACGATGAAGAAGAACATCTAAACTGGCATCAAGATAGATAACCATGTTAGGGACAGGCATATCTTTCGTTAAAATTTGATAAATAGATTCATACTTGTCATATTCTACTTCATTTAGCGAGCGTTTAGCGAAAATTAGATTTTTAAAAATATGGTAATCTGCTATAACTCCTTCATCTTTCGATAAATACTTTTTCTCTATGTCACTTAATTGTTTATAACGATTACATAAAAAAAACATTTCCGTTTGGAAACTCCACTCAGCAATATCGTCATAAAATTTATTTAAAAAAGGATTTTCATCCACAATTTCTTTTAGCAATTCAAATTGATACGTTTGTGCAATGATATTTGCTAACGAGGTCTTCCCAACACCTATGGGACCTTCTACCGTAATAAATGGAATAGACATAATTTTACCCTCACTCTAATATTTCAAATCGTGCCCTTTATTTTAACATAGCTAGAAAATAAAAAATAGAATATAGTTGCCTTTCCAAAAGAAAGACAACCATACTCTACTTTTTATTCATCCGAAACATTTCCTGTAGCAAATACCAGTTTTGCGGAAAGTCAAAACCACTATGCCAATAGGCTATACCTAATAATTTTAACTCTTTCAACAGTTTAAACTTTGCTTCAATGGATCTTGCATCCTCAAACCAAACTTCATGCTCTTTTCCGTCCAACCAATAATGAAAATAAGGTGCTTGGGCAACTTTATCATACTCAATAGCAGCATTTCGGTTTTTAGCTAATTGAATTGCTTGTTGGGGACTTAACGCTTTAGCAATTGGATTGCCCTGTTTATATGGCAATGTCCAGTCATATCCATACAAGTTTTGACCCATCATGATTTTGCTAGGCTCAATTTCAGTTACTGCATATTCTAATACTTTTCGAACTGGACCGATTGGAGATACAGCCATAGGTGGTCCTCCACTATAACCCCACTCATATGTCATAATGACAACAAAATCAACTACTTCTCCAATTGCTTTATAATCAAATCCGCCGTACCATTTACCATTTTGTTCGGCACTTGTTTTCGGAGCAAGTGATGCAGAAATGGCATATCCTTTGGCAAAATCCTTAAATTCTTTCAAGAAATTCACATAATTTTCTCTGTCCTCTTTGTCTATATATTCAAAGTCAATATGAATATGTTTTGTCCCTCTTTTTTTCGCTTCCGCAACAGTTTGTGTAAATACATTATTCTTTACGGTCTCATTTGTAAAAATAGTATGTGCTAATGTATCACTAAAGGCATAGTTTTCAATATTAACGAGCACGATAACTGTTTCTACTCGATGTGTGTTCGCAACTTCAGATAAACTTCCCCAATCCATAGAAGTTAAAGAGCCATCCCTCTTCACTTCATAAGCAAATGGCATCATATACGTTAATTGGTCTGCATTTTTCTCTACTTGGTTAATGACATTTTGAGATGGTGCTTCTGTATACCACTCTACGTATAAATTCGTTTCAATCATAGGTCGATCTGGATTAGGGGTCGATGGTAAAACAAGTGCCTGACCAACGACTAATACATCAGGGTCCGGGAGTTCATTTATAGAGGCAAGGGTTGCAGAATTTGTACCAAAACGCTTCGCGATTGCATATAAACTATCTCCTTGTTTCACTATATAAATCAATCGATCACTCCTTCAACATACAATATGCAGAACGTAAATGAAACATGCTACACTATGCATGAGGGGTTGATTGAAATTGGATGAACATTATATGAGCTTAGCAATTGAGGAAGCAAAAAAAGCAGCTGCTATTGGAGAAGTACCAATTGGGGCTATTGTGGTATACAAGGGCGAAGTAATTGCAAAAGCCTATAATTTAAGAGAAACTACACAAAATGCAACAACCCATGCTGAATTATTAGCAATTCAAGAAGCATGTGCGAAAATTGGAAGCTGGCGATTAGAGGAAACAACTTTATATGTAACACTCGAGCCTTGTCCTATGTGTGCAGGAGCAATTTTACAGTCTCGTATTCCACACATTGTATATGGAGCTAGAGATGCAAAAGCAGGTTGTGTAGATTCGTTATATCACCTTTTAAATGACAATAGATTTAATCATGTATGTGAAGTGACAGAAGGTGTTTTATCGGAGGAATGTGGAAGCCTACTTACTCAATTTTTTCGAAATCTTAGAGCACAAAAAAAGAACCAGAAACGATTATAGTCTCTGGTTCTTTTCTTTGTTACTTAATAACCGTTTTGCCACCCATATATGGTACTAAAACTTCTGGTACAACCACTGTTCCGTCTGGTTGTTGATAGTTCTCCAAAATGGCAGCAACTGTACGTCCTAGTGCAAGTCCACTTCCATTCAATGTGTGCACGTATTCTGGTTTAGCGCCAGTTTCTCTTCTAAAGCGGATACCAGCACGACGAGCTTGGAAATCTTCGAAGTTACTGCAAGAAGAAATTTCTTTGTACTCTCCGTAACTTGGTAACCACACTTCTAAATCATATTTTTTGGCAGCGGTAAATCCTAAATCCGCTGTACACATATGAAGCACACGGTATGGTAAACCTAATAACTGCAATACTTTTTCTGCATGTCCCGTAAGTAACTCCAACTGCTCATAAGATTCTTCCGGCTTAACAAAACGTACTAATTCCACTTTGTTAAATTGGTGTTGACGTATTAAACCTCTTGTATCACGTCCAGCAGATCCCGCTTCTGAACGGAAACAAGCACTAAAAGCAGTAAATGCTTGAGGTAATGCTGCTCCATCTAGAATCTCATCACGATAAAAATTCGTTACTGGAACTTCTGCGGTTGGGATTAGGAAATAATCCTCTTCGTTTATTAAAAATGCATCTTCTTCAAACTTTGGAAGCTGACCAGTACCAGTTAAACTCGTGCGATTCGCTAAATAAGGAGGAAGCATTTCTTCATAGCCGTGCTCTTCAGCATGTAAATCCATCATGAAGTTTATCAAAGCACGCTCTAGTCTTGCTCCCAAGCCACGATAAAATGCAAAACGACTTCCCGTTACCTTAGCCGCACGTTCAAAATCAACTATTTTTAAATCAGTGGCAATATCCCAATGTGCTTTCGTTTCAAAATCAAATGAAGACACTTCTCCCCAGGTACGAATTTCTACATTATCATCTTCTGAATCGCCAATTGGAACACTGTCATGTGGAATATTTGGAATGCGCATCATCATATGATCAAACTTTTCTTCCACTGCACGTAGTTCTTCATCCAATGCTTTGATTTCATCGCCTACTTCACGCATGCGAGCAATAATATCATCTGCATTTTCTTTATTACGTTTCATTTCTGAAATTTTTTGAGAGAATTCATTTCGTTCTGCTTTTAGCACTTCTGTTTTAGCAATCAATTCTCTGCGCTTTTGATCTAATGGTTGAAATTGGTCAAATTCAGAGATTTCTTCTCCACGTTTCGCTAACTTTGCTTTTACTGCTTCGTAATTTTCTCGTACAAATTTCACATCTAACATGAAAATTCCTCCTAATTTTTCGTTAAAAACGACAAAAAAGCCCTCATCCCATATAAAAGGGACGAGAGCATACCCGCGTTGCCACCCTGATTGACTTGACCTATGTCAAATCCGCTTGTAAAATAACGGCTTTTCAACCGGACACGACTTACTAACCATTCAGTCGCTCAACTCAAAGGATGGATTCACAAGTGTTTTTGCCAGCTTGCACCAACCGCTGACTCTCTAAAAAAAACGTGCTTGTTACTACTTCCTATCATCGTTTTTTAATCATGAAATTACTATCACTTTACTATACAGCAGCTTTTTTGGCAAGCGATTCCTTTACCATTTCAGTAAAATATGCAGTAATACGGTGATCTACCGTTAACTCTGGATGAAAAGAGCATCCTAGTAAATGTCCTTGTCTAACCATAACTATTTTGTTTTCATGCGTCGCAAGTATTTCTACATCTGACTCTACTTCTACAATATGAGGGGCTCTTATAAAAACAGCAGGAAAATCAGTTGCGATGTCTTTCACTTCAAGGTTTGTTTCAAAACTATCTACTTGGCGCCCAAAAGAATTACGCTCTACTGTAGCATTTAACACACCGATATGTGCAAAATCGTACCCAACTATTTTTTGGGCAAGTAATATTAGACCTGCACAAGTACCAAACATAGGCTTTCCTGCTGAAGCAAATTCTTTAAGAGGTGTAAGCATATCATATCGATCCATTAACTTACGAATTGTTGTACTTTCTCCACCTGGTAGGATTAAACCATCTACAAGCGTCAAATCGTCTCTACTTTTAACGATTATTGCCTCTCCTCCACAAACTTCAATAGATCGAATATGTTCACTTACCGCACCTTGAAGAGCTAAAACTCCTATTTTAACCATCATTACCACCCTCTATCTTGCATACGATCTTCCAATGCTAAACGAGAAATTTCAATTCCCTTCATTGGAATTCCTAAGTCCTTAGAAATCTCTACGAGCAAATTATAATCTTGATAATGTGTCGTAGCTTCTACAATAGCACGTGCAAATTTCTCCGGGTTTTCTGATTTGAAAATACCTGATCCAACAAATACACCATCTGCTCCAAGCTCCATCATTAGAGCAGCATCTGCTGGTGTTGCAACACCGCCTGCTGCAAAGTTTACAACTGGTAATTTACCATTATGTTTAATTTGTAATAATACCTCATATGGTGCTCCTAAAATTTTTGCTTCTGTCATTAGTTCATCTTCATTCATGTGAACAATTTTACGAACATGTGCATTCACTTTACGTAAATGACGAACGGCTTCTACGATATTTCCTGTTCCAGGTTCTCCTTTCGTACGAAGCATGGAAGCTCCTTCCCCAATACGACGTGCTGCTTCTCCTAAATCCTTACACCCACATACGAATGGGACTGTAAATTCACTTTTACGTAAGTGATACTCTTCATCTGCAGGTGTTAATACTTCGGATTCATCAATATAATCGACACCCATTGCTTCTAAAATACGCGCTTCCGTAATATGCCCAATACGTGCTTTTGCCATTACTGGAATGCTTACTGCACCCATTACCTCTTCCATAATGCGTGGATCTGCCATACGAGCAACGCCGCCTGCTGCACGAATATCTGAAGGTACACGTTCTAATGCCATAACGGCCACAGCACCTGCTGCTTCTGCTATTTTCGCTTGCTCTGCATTGATAACGTCCATAATAACGCCACCTTTTTGCATTTCTGCCATTCCACGTTTTACTCTATCTGTACCTGTTTGATTGATTGTCATATTTTTTCCCTCCAAATTGTTATAATCTTTAGTATAATAAAATATGACCATATGAAAAGTATCAGAATGTATAAAAATGAAGTGGTCAGATAGGTGATAAAATGGACTTTCTTATGTTTCAGCTCGAAGCAGATTCAATAATTCCTCTATATGAACAACTTTATACAGAAATAAAACAAGCAATTATTAATGGAACAATTGAAGAGGGTGTTAAAATTCCTTCGAAAAGAAAACTAGCAGAGTATTTATCGGTGAGCCAAACGACCGTTGAATTTGCATATAGTCAATTAGTTGCGGAAGGGTTTATCTCCTCCGAACCAAGAAGAGGTTTTTACGTACAAAACTTAGCAGAATTAGCGTTAATCGAACAGCGTACTTCTATCATTGTCCAAGATGAAGGTTCTAAAGCTAGTTATTCGATTGATTTTTCACCTGGGAAAATTGACACGGAATCTTTTCCCTTTAGCATTTGGAGAAAATGTTCCAAAGAAGTTATAAGCGAGTCTAACAAAGACTTACTTCTACTTGGTCATCCACAAGGAGATTATACGCTAAGGCAGCAAATCTGTACTTATTTGTATCAATCTAGGGGAGTTAGATGCACTCCTGAGCAAATAATTTTAGGATCGGGAACTGAACAACTCATGCCATTAATCATCCGTTTACTAGGTGAGAAAGCCGTTTTCGGAATTGAAAATCCTGGTTATCCGCTGACCCATCACTTACTTTTAGATGACCAAGAAAAAACTGTACCAATATCGGTAGATGCAGATGGAGTTATCGTTTCACAATTAGAGCATTCTAATGCGACCGTTATGTATGTAACACCTTCTCATCAATTTCCTACAGGAGCCGTTCTTTCCGCAACGCGCAGAACCCAATTGCTTTCCTGGGCTTACCAAGCAGAGAACCGTTATATTATAGAAGATGACTACGATAGTGAGTTTAGATATACAGGTAGACCAATACCTTCTTTACAAGGAATTGATCAAAACGAACGTGTCATTTATTTAAGCACATTTTCAAAATCATTAATGCCTTCTCTTCGAATAGCTTACGCAGTATTACCGAAACAGCTTATTGTAAAGTACAAACAAAAATATTCGTATTACGCTGCCACTGTACCCCGAATGGATCAGCAAATACTATCCAAGTTCATGGAGTCAGGATATTTTGCAAAACATCTAAATAAAATGAGGAAAATTTATAAACGAAAGTTAGAAATAATAACGAAAACAATCGCAGCATATGACCCTCTCGTTACAATTTCTGGTGAACAAGCAGGTATGCATCTTTTATTGACCTTCGAAACTGTAAAACCGGAAAGTGAACTTATTGCATATGCAAAACAAGCAGGTATACGCGTATATGGCATACAAGAATACTTGTCTACTTCAGACAATTTATTTAATAAGCCAAAAATTGTATTAGGATTTGGTGGAATCGAAGTTGAAAAAATTGAAACTTCCATTGAACAACTTATGGAAGCCCTAAAAATAAAAAAGTTATCATTATAAAAGATAGTTCGCACGGTATAGGGAAACTGTGAAGTAAGGCTTTAATAGGTGTCCACCATGATTTTCGCTACAGTCGTACGCTTTCCGCCAGGTGAGCGATGAGCCATGTGGAACAAAGGCTAAGAACGCCACAGCGTATGGTAACGCCTTTGAAACCAACATCCTGTTGGCCTCGCCGCCTGAAGCGAAAATCAATGTTAAATTCTTTTTTATTTATGATCGACTTGCTAACATCAAAAACATCAAAAGTTTTTTGACTGAGTTAATCCAATAAATGGCTAAGGGCAACCAAATTCCTCTTGAGAGCAACCAATTTTCATAAAACAAGTTTACTTGGTGTGAGACACCGACGACTAATGCGCAGTATCCCTAAAAAATGATATACTAGTTGCTCTTTAGAGAAGCAAAATGATAAGTCAGAATCGATTAATAAAAAAGCACTGTAACCCGATGATTGAGTTTACAGTGCTTTTTTATTTTTGCTTAAAATAACCCGCCAATAAAATCAGTTGTGCTATCCCACAAATTAGCGAAGAATTTTCCAATGCCTTGGAACATTAAACTAATCCAGCTAGCTCTTTCTACTGCTTCAGTAGTCACAACGTCCACTTCTGGTGCTTGATCGAGAATATAACCGTAGTCTGTTCCTTCAGTTTTTTCTAAATGTACTTTTCCTACTACCTTACCTTTTTTAATATCAGCTTCCAATTTATCCGCTTCTGGTGTAAATACAGGCTTGTACAACTCTTTTTCATTTGTCTTAATGACCATTGAGATTGGTTCTTTAACAGCAATGGCTACATTATCCTCTTTTCCCTTTTCTACAGACAATGTTTTATGTTTAGGAATTTTATATTCTGCTGGAATAATTTCTTCTTTTGAGAATTGAGCAAATCCATAGTCAAATAATGCTTTTGTAGCATCAAAACGTGCTTTATAAGAACCAACACCGTTTGCGTCTACTGCTTTCATAACAACGGCAATTACTCGCATTCCATTTCTTGTAGCTGTTCCCGTGAAGGAATGTCCTGCAAATTCTGTCGTACCAGTTTTTAAACCATCGACACCTTCGTATTCGTAAACTAAACCAGGTAACATCCAATTCCAGTTACTCATTTCTATTGCATCAGAAGTCCCTGCACGGAATGTTTTTTTAGGTATTTTGGTTGTTTCTAATACTTCTGGGTAGTCCTTCATTAACAAGTATGCCAATTTTGCTACCGATTTTGCTGGCATTATATTTTCATCATTCGCTCCCGTACTAGCTGGGTGCATGCCTTGTAGATCTGCATTATTTAAGCCAGTGGAATTGACAAATTTATAACCCACTAAGCCCATTTCTTTCGCTTTTTCATTCATTAATTTTACGAAATTTTCTTCTGTTCCAGCAATTGTTTCAGCAATTGCTATGGTTGCAGCATTGGCCGAATAGATAGCCATTGCTTCATACAATTCTCGAATCGAATAAGTACCATCTTGTCGAAGAGGAACATTACTTAAACTACGATTTTGAGAAACTTTATATGTATAATCTGTTACAGAGTATTGTTGATCCCATGTAATTTTTCCCGATTCAATCGCTTCGAACAGTAAATACTCTGTCATCATTTTCGTCATACTAGCTATACCTAATGATGCATCTGCATTTTTTTCATACAAAATTTTACCTGTTTCTGCGTCAACTAAAATTGCAGCATCGACATTTAAATTTAAATTATCCTCTGCTTTTGTAGCAGTCGGTATTCCACATATAACTGAAACAAGAAGCATCGGAAGTACTAGCCACTTAATCACTGATGTCATCCAAACTTTCTTCACTACTGTACCTCCACTATTAGTTTTTCTCCATGCTCATTTTAACATACTTTGTCCTATATGCGCTTATGTAATTAAAAAAGCACCCATTCGACCTAGATTATGACGTCGGATGAGTGCAAAAGTTTCGATTTATACATAAATCTTAAGAAATAGAATAGTTTGGAGCTTCTTTCGTAATTTGCACATCGTGTGGGTGACTTTCGCGAAGTCCCGCACCAGTCATACGTATGAATTGTGCATTTTCACGTAATTCTTCTAAATTCGCTGTTCCACAGTATCCCATGCCAGCGCGAACACCGCCTAGTAATTGGTGAATCGTATCTGAAAGCGGTCCTTTATATGGAAGACGTCCTTCAATACCTTCTGGAACAAGTTTTTTCGCCTCTTCTTGGAAGTAACGATCTTTTGATCCTTTTTCCATAGCAGCAATGGATCCCATTCCACGATATACCTTAAAACGTCTACCTTGGAAGATTTCCGTTTCTCCTGGACTTTCCGTTGTACCAGCAAGTAAGCTTCCTAGCATAACAACATGTCCACCAGCTGCAAGAGCTTTTACGATATCTCCAGAGTATTTAATACCTCCGTCTGCAATAATCGTTTTACCTGCTTTACGAGCTTCGGTTGCACAATCATAAACCGCAGTAATTTGAGGAACACCAACCCCTGCAACAACTCGTGTTGTACAAATTGAACCTGGTCCGATTCCTACTTTAACTACGTCTGCACCTGCTTCGAACAATGCACGAGTTGCTTCACCAGTTGCTACATTTCCAGCAACGATATCTAAATCCGGATAAGCTTCACGAATACTTCTTACGGTATCCATTACTCCTTGAGAATGACCATGTGCAGTATCGATAACAATGACATCTACTTGTGCTTCTACAAGTTTTTCTACACGAAGCATTGTATCTTTCGTTACACCAACTGCTGCACCTACTAGTAAACGACCAAGATGATCTTTTGCTGCATTAGGGAATTCAATCACTTTTTCAATATCCTTAATCGTGATTAACCCTTTTAACATACCATTTTCATCAACAATCGGTAATTTTTCAATTTTATATTGCTGTAAAATTTTCTCTGCATCTTCAAGTGTAGTACCAACTGGCGCTGTCACTAACTGTTCCTTCGTCATTACCTCATCGATTTTTAAAGAATAATCTTGGATAAAGCGTAAATCACGATTTGTAATAATGCCAACCAATGTTAAATCTTCTTCATTATTAACAATTGGAACACCAGAAATTCTATATTTCCCCATTAGGTGTTCTGCATCATAAACTTGATGAGATGGCGTTAAGAAGAAAGGATCTGTAATAACTCCATTTTCGGAACGTTTAACTGTTTCAACTTGCTCTGCCTGTTCTTCAATGCTCATATTCTTATGAATAATCCCTAATCCACCTTGGCGAGCCATTGCAATTGCCATTTTAGCCTCTGTTACAGTATCCATACCTGCACTTATTACCGGAATATTTAACTTAATTTTTGAAGTGAGTTGAACGGATAAATTGATATCTTTTGGTAATACCTCTGATTGAGCTGGAACTAACAAAACATCGTCAAATGTTAAACCTTCTTTTTGAAATTTAGACTCCCACATTTCTAATTTCCTCCTTCTATAACTGAATATTATTACAAGGTTATCAGCGTGCACGTCTAGTGTCAAGAACCCCTGAATTAAACATTAATTCGGATTTTTCTATTAAGTCATTTTTAAAATATCTCTTTCCATTTTTAGAGGAGGCGTTTGTGGAGCATATCTCCCTACTACGTTTCCTTCTTTGTCGATTAAAAATTTTGTGAAGTTCCATTTTATCCCATCTGACAGAAATCCTTTTTGTTGTGTTATAAGATATTGAAATAACGGATGAATATCATTTCCTTTAACGTCTATTTTTGCAAACATAGGAAAAGTAACCCCATGGTTAAGTTGACAATACTCCAGTGTTTTATCCATATCCTCAAATTCCTGATTATTAAATTGGCTACAAGGAAATCCTAGTATTTCTAGACCTTGATCATGATACTTTTCATACAACGTCTGAAGTTCAGTGAACTGTGGTGTGAATCCACAATGACTGGCGGTATTTACGATTATTAATGGTTTACCTTTGTATTTACTTAAAGGTACATCTTCCCCTTTTATATTCTTCGCCGTAAATTCATATACTGATGTCATTTTTTACACTCCCTCATTAGTCTTATCTATACAATATTTCTTTATGCATACTTGTACAAGACATTTGAATATAAAACTAGCTAAAATAAAAAAAGTCGTTACCGATTAACTCGGTAACGACTTTTATATTTGCCCAGCGACGTCCTACTCTCACAGGGGGAAACCCCCAACTACCATCGGCGCAAAAGAGCTTAACTTCCGTGTTCGGTATGGGAACGGGTGTGACCTCTTTGCCAT
>NZ_VDGH01000023.1 GCF_006861795.1 Psychrobacillus lasiicapitis
TAGCGAGACAGGTGAGACCCCGCACGTAGCGTTAGCGGAGGAGGAGGCTCACCGCTCGCCCCACGGAAAGCGTCCGCCTGGAGCGGAAATCATGGCGGACATCTTAGTATCTTACCGCGCAGTTTCCTTATAATGTGAGGAATCTCGACTCACTCTCATCCAGTTAATGGATAAGAACAACCAGTCACCAGTCAGTCATTGAAAGCAATCAATGCTCTTCAGAAAGCAACTAAATCAGCATAAAGGGAACCAAATTGCTAGTGGAAGCAACCATTTCTTAATATAACAAATTTACTTGAAGTGAGAGTCGATAACAGCCGCGCAGTTTTCCAATATCCAATAAAAAAGGATATCCCCAATACCGGAGATATCCTTTTCAAATTATTGAAACGTTCGCCAGCCGATATCTGTTCGGAAAAACAAACCTTCCCATTCTAACTTAGACAAGCCCTTGTATACTTTTTGTTGTGCTTCTAAAAGTGTAGACTCGCTTGCAGCTACTAATATTACACGACCGCCGTTTGCAATAAAATCCTCTCCATCGGCTTTTGTGCCCGCGTGGAAGACGGCAAGACCAGCCTCTTCAAGAACTGAAAGATTAGGAAGTCTAGCACCTTTCTTCACATCTGCTGGATATCCCTCTGAGGCAATTACTACACCTAGCATCGCTTCTTCAGACCATTCTAGCTGAAACGGTTTTTCATCCATTAATGCCGTCATAAATTCACCGAAATCACTTGTCATTCGTGGTAACACAACTTGTGTTTCCGGATCACCGAAACGAGCATTGAACTCGATTACTTTTGGTCCTTCGTTTGTTAAAATTAGTCCGGCATATAAAATACCAGTGAATGATGTTCCTTCTTCTGTCATCGCATTTACTATTGGAATTACAACTGTTTCATAAGCAGTATCCACGACTTCTGATGAAATTTGTGGAACCGGAGAGTACGCTCCCATACCACCTGTGTTCGGACCTTTATCTCCGTCATACGCACGTTTATGATCTTGTGCAATAACCATTGGATAAATTTGTCCTTTATGCACAAAGGACATAAACGAAAACTCTTCGCCATCTAGAAACTCTTCAATTACAACACGAGAGGAAGATTCACCAAATAATTGGTTACCAATCATGTCCTCAACTGCTGAGTTGGCTTCTTCCACTGTCATGGCAACTACTACACCTTTGCCAGCAGCTAGTCCATCTGCTTTTACAACGATTGGAGCACCTAGTTTTTCTATATATGCCTTTGCTTTTTCAACTTCTGTAAAAGTTTCATACGCAGCAGTCGGGATATTGTATTTTTTCATTAATTCTTTCGCAAAGGATTTACTTCCTTCAATCTGGGCAGCAGCTTTCGTTGGTCCAAAAATACGAAGGTCTTGGGCTTCAAAATGGTCTACAATCCCACCGGCTAGTGGTTGCTCAGGCCCAACAAACGTTAAATCGATATTGTTTTCTTTTGCAAAGCTTGCTAATTCTTCAAATGCCATGACATCGATCGTCACTATTTCTGCATCATTTTCCATACCGGCATTTCCAGGGGCTACAAATACTTTTTTTACCGAAGGTGAATTATTGAATTGCTTTGCAATGGCATGCTCACGACCGCCACTTCCAATTACAAGAATATTCATATTCAATGCGCCTCCCTTAATGTTTGAAATGACGAACGCCAGTGAATACCATTGCGATTCCGTATTCATTTGCTTTGTCGATGGAGTCTTGATCTTTTACAGATCCACCAGTTTGAATGATTGCAGTGATACCAGCCTTTGCAGCAGTTTCTACTGTGTCGTTCATTGGGAAAAATGCATCCGATGCAAGTCCTGCTCCTTTTGCACGTTCCCCCGCTTGTTCCAATGCAATTTTCGCGGATCCCACACGGTTCATTTGACCAGCACCGACACCAATTGTCATATCTTCCGTAGCTACTACAATCGCGTTAGATTTTACATGTTTTACAACATTCCAGCCAAGCTCTAATGCTTTCCATTCTTCTGCAGTTGGTTCACGGTCTGTTACTACTTTTAAGTCAGCATCTTTTAATCCGTATGTATCAGGTGATTGAACTAATAATCCGCCTTCTACAGAAACGGTATTCCAAGCATCTTTTTTCGTTTGTTCAAATGCAATTGTCAGTAAACGAATATTTTTCTTTGCTGTTAACATAGCAATTGCTTCCTCTGAGAAAGAAGGAGCGATAATAATTTCTAAGAAAATACCTGCTAACACTTTTGCAGTTTGAGCATCCACTTCACGGTTTAATGCAACAATTCCACCGAAAATAGATGTCGAATCTGCTTCGTATGCTTTATTAAACGCTGCAGAAATAGTTTCGCCTGTCCCAACACCACAAGGATTCATATGTTTTACTGCAACCGCTGCAGGAAGTTCGAATTCCTTCACAATCTGAATAGCAGCATTGGCATCTTGAATATTATTATAAGAAAGTTCTTTCCCGTGTAATTGAGTTGCAGAAGCAACTGAGAAATCTGATCCAAGCGGACGTTTGTAGAATGCTGCTTGTTGGTGTGGGTTTTCTCCATAACGTAACGCTTGTTTACGCTCATATGTAAGTGTTAAAAGTTCAGGGAATTCTTCACCAGTTAACTCTGTCATGTAACTAGCGATTAATGCATCGTACGCAGCTGTGTGACGGAACACTTTTGCAGCTAACTTGCGACGTGTTTCAAGTGTCGTTTCACCAGTTTCTTTTAATTGGTCTAACACTTCTGCATAGTCTGTTGCGTCAGTTACTACTGTTACATATTGATGATTTTTTGCTGCAGAACGTAACATAGATGGGCCGCCGATATCGATATTTTCGATTGCATCCTCGAATGCAACATCTGGTTTAGAAATAGTTTCGCGGAAAGGATATAAATTGACACACACTACGTTGATCGGCGTGATATGATGCTCTTCTAATTGTGCTTGGTGTGCTGGATCGTCTTGTTTTGCCAATAATCCCCCATGAATCATTGGATTTAAAGTTTTTACTCGACCATCCAATATCTCTGGAAAGTTTGTTACAGAGTCTACAGATGTGATTGCTACTCCATTTTGTTCTAAAAATGCCTTTGTACCACCAGTTGATAAAATTTCATAACCTAGCTGTTCTAACTCTTTTGCAAATTCAAGAATTCCTGATTTATCTGAAACACTTAGTAAAGCACGTTTTGACACGTTAATTCCTCCTTAGTTTAAGTAAGAAAAGCCGGTAAAGTTTACCGGCTCCATAATTTTTGTAACGTCTTCGTATATAACTCATGCTCCACTGCATGAATACGTTCTTCGGTTTTCTCTCGATTGCCTTCCACTACTTCTATTGCTGCTTGTGCTAAAATCGGACCAGTATCCATCCCAGCATCCACATAGTGAACAGTCACTCCCGTTAACTTCACTCCATGTACCATCGCTTGTCCAATTGCATCTTTTCCTGGAAATGAAGGCAATAAAGAAGGGTGAATATTGATAATCCGGCTTGGATACGCCTCAAGCAAAACATGCCCGATTAAACGCATATATCCTGCAAGAACGATCCACTCTACTTCAAGCTCTTTTAGCTTCTGTAAAATTTCTTGTTCATAAGCTTCTTTCGAAGAAAAGCTAGAAGGCTTAATGGCAAGAGTTTCGATACCTGCAATACGCGCACGTTCTACTACAAACGCATCTGGCTTATCTGTCACTACAAGTGCTATTGTTCCAGATAAATGTCCTGCTTCAACTGCATCATGGATTGCTTGAAAATTACTCCCACTTCCTGATGCAAATACTGCAAATTTCGGTTTTCCAATCATTACACTAAACTCCCGTCATGAGTTCCGTTGAATAGGACACCTTCACCTTTCACAACACGACCAATTGTGTATGCTTTTTCCCCGTGTTTTTCTGCAATGGTAATTGCTTTTTCGGCTTCTTCTTCAGACAATGCTAGTACAAAACCAATTCCCATATTAAATACGTTATATAAATCACGATCTGTAAGCTCGCCTTTTTCTTTTAACATGTTGAAAATAGGTAGTACTTCCCATGATCCTAAATCTACCTCTACTGCTAAACCTTCAGGCATCATACGTGGTAAGTTTTCATAGAACCCTCCACCTGTTACATGTGCCATTCCGTGAATAGAAAGCTCATGATGCATTTCCATTACAGGCTTTGCATAAATCTTTGTTGGAGTAAGAAGTGCTTTTCCGATCTCTCCAAACTCTTCATAACCTGCAACTACTGTTTCAGCAGAATAACCTTGCTCTTCAAATACTATTTTACGTACAAGTGAATAGCCATTCGAATGGACACCACTAGAAGCAATACCAACTAGCACGTCGCCTTCGGAGATTTTTTCGCCTGTTACAATTTTCGATTTTTCACAAGCGCCAACAGCAAACCCTGCTAGATCATATTCATTTTCCTCATATAGACCTGGCATTTCAGCTGTTTCTCCGCCGATTAAAGCTGCTCCCGATTGAACACAACCATCAGCAACACCTTTTACGATTTGTTCAATACGCTCTGGAACGGCTTTTCCAACTGCAACATAATCTAAGAAAAACAATGGTTCCGCACCTTGTGCTACAATATCATTTACACACATCGCCACGCAGTCTATACCAATCGTATCGTGTGAATCTGTCATAAACGCTAATTTTAACTTCGTACCAACACCATCTGTACCCGAAATAAGGACTGGCTCTTTATAATTCAATGAAGACAAATCAAACATACCACCGAACCCACCAAAAGTACCCATGATACCTTTTCTAGCTGTCCGTTCGACATGTGATTTCATTCGCTGAACTGCTTCATAGCCGGCTTCGATATTAACGCCTGCTTTTTCATATGCTTTTGACATGTAAAATCCTCCTATCGAACAAGCTCTTTTTCATGTGGTAATTTTGTATTCGGAGCAATAGGAGTAGGATACTCCCCAGTAAAACAAGCGAGACAGTGCCCGCAATTTTTCCCTTCATCTGGTCGTCCAATCGCGCCTACCATACCTTCTACTGATAAAAAGGAAAGAGAGTCCGCTCCAATCAGTTCGCACATTTCTTCTACACTATTATCCGAAGCAATGAGTTCCGAATCCGTGCTAATATCAATTCCGTAAAAACAAGGACTTTTTAATGGAGGAGAGCTAATGACAACATGCACTTCTTTGGCTCCAGCATCTTTTAACATTTTTACTATACGTTTGGAAGTTGTTCCTCGTACAATCGAATCATCTACCATGACCACACGTTTACCTGCCACCACTTGACGTACCGGTGAAAGTTTCATCTTCACTCCACGCTCACGTAAATCTTGGGAGGGTTGAATAAATGTACGTCCTACATAGCGATTTTTAATAAGACCCATTTCATATGGAATACCAGAAGCTTCTGAAAATCCTATCGCTGCGGAAATACTAGAATCTGGCACGCCAGTAACAATATCTGCATCTATTTGAATTTCGTTTGCAAGCTGTTTTCCTAGTCGTTTTCTCGCCATGTGTATATTGATCCCATCGATATTCGAATCAGGACGAGAGAAATACACATACTCCATTGTACAAATTGCTCGTTCTGCTGGCTCTGAAAAACGTTCTGAGCGGACACCTTCATCATTAATGATAAGTAGTTCACCAGGTTCAACTGAACGAATAACTTCGGCACCAATTAAATCAAATGCACTTGTTTCTGATGCCACTACCCAAGCATCATCTAACTTTCCTAATGAAAGCGGACGCATGCCATGTGGATCCTGAGCCACTAATAATTTATCTTCTGTCAATATAACAACTGCAAATGCACCGTCTAATAATCTTAGTGCTTCTTTCGCACGTTCCACCAACGAATTGTAATGACTTTTCTTTAACAAATGAGCAATTACTTCTGTATCAGAAGTTGTTTGAAAAATACTACCTTGCTGTTCTAAACTACGTTTTAAACGACCTGCATTAACGATGTTACCATTATGAGCGATTGCAAGACTGCCAGTAGTCGAATTAAAAAGAAGTGGCTGCACATTTTCAAGTCCAGATCCACCTGCAGTTGCATAACGAACATGTGCAACTGCAGCTTTTCCTTGTAATTTTTCAAGCTTTCCATTACTGAATACATCATTTACTAAG
Organism: Psychrobacillus lasiicapitis; assembly: GCF_006861795.1. GTDB lineage: Bacteria > Bacillota > Bacilli > Bacillales_A > Planococcaceae > Psychrobacillus > Psychrobacillus lasiicapitis. The sequence continues at coordinate 6,120 of NZ_VDGH01000023.1, forward strand.
CCTTCACCTTTGACAGCTCGCAAAAATTCTCCGTCTGTTACGACGATTCCAGCACCTTCTTGACCTCGATGCTGTAAAGCGTGCAAACCATAATAACTAATTGGTGCAGGATCTGGATGTCCCCAAATTCCGAAAACACCACATTCTTCGTTTAAGCCTCTGATTTCAGCAAGCATGGTATTGCCCCTTTCCAAGCGGAACGGAATTCGTCAACAGAACCGCTAATCCATTCAGTTCCGTCTTCATTAGTAATTTCTACTTTATTCGAATCTGTTACAGCACCAATCTTAACTGCGTCATTGACGATTGCTTCAAATTTAGCAGCATTTTCTGGTTTAACAGATACAAGGAAACGAGATTGAGACTCACTAAATAATGCTGTTATTGCAGAACCATTCAGTGTTACTTCTACGCCAAGTCCATTTGCACCAAAAGCTTTTTCTGCTAACGCAACTGCAAGTCCACCTTCTGCAATATCATGAGCAGATTGTACAAAACCAGATTTAATAGCGGAGAGTAAAGATTTTTGGCGTGTTGCTTCCACTTCTAAATCAATCGACGGAGCTTGACCAAAAATACGTTTCTCTACTAATTTCTGAAGCTCTGATCCACCGAATTCTGTTTTTGTTTCACCAATCACATAGACGATATCTCCGGCTTGCTTCACGTCTTGGGTTGTTACATGAGCTAAATCTTCTACTAGTCCAACTAAACCAATCGTTGGTGTTGGATAAACCGCTGTTCCACTACGTTCATTGTATAACGACACGTTACCACCGATAACCGGTGAATCTAATGCGATACAAGCTTCTGAAATACCGTCAGCAGATTTTTCAAGCTGCCAGAAGATTTCTGGGTTCTCTGGATTACCAAAATTCAGACAATCTGTAATAGCAAGTGGTTTTGCCCCAGAACATACGACGTTACGTGCAGCTTCTGCTACAGCAATTTTGCCACCTACTACTGGATCTAAATAGATGTATCTAGAGTTACAATCCGTTGTCATTGCTAACCCTTTGTTTGTACCACGAACACGAACTACTGCAGCATCCGAACCAGGAGTTACTACTGTACTAGTACGAACTTGATAGTCATATTGGTCATAAACCCATTCTTTTGAAGCAATTGTTGGTTGTTGTAATAGGTTAAGAAGTGTCTCTTTATAATCTGTGACTACCGGCTCTACATTTTCCATAGCTTGGTATTCTGTAAAGTATGCAGGTACAGAAGATGGCTTATAATATACTGGTGCTTCTTCAGCTAGCGCATCTGCTGGAACTTCTGCAACCACTTCTCCTTTATGAAGTAGACGAAGCATCTTATCATTCGTTACTTTACCTACAGCAACACAATCTAAGCCATATTTATCAAAAATCTTCACGATTTCCTCTTCGCGACCTTTTTTTACTACGATTAACATACGTTCCTGTGATTCAGAAAGCATCATTTCATATGCTGTCATACCCGTTTCACGTTGAGGAATATAATCTAAGTTCAATTCCACACCATGTCCAGCTTTCGAAGCCATTTCAGCAGAGGAAGAAGTTAATCCGGCTGCACCCATATCTTGAATACCAACCAGTGCATCTGATTTTACGACTTCTAAGCAAGCCTCCAGTAAAAGTTTTTCCATAAATGGATCTCCTACTTGCACAGCTGGACGTTTTTCTTCCGAAGCTTCTGTCAATTCTTCCGAAGCGAATGTTGCACCATGGATACCATCACGACCAGTTTTTGCTCCTGCGTACATTACGGTATTGCCTTCACCCGCAGCAATCCCTTTTTGTATATCTTCGTGGTTGATCAATCCAACACACATTGCATTAACTAGTGGATTACCTTCGTAGCAATCATCAAATTGAATTTCCCCACCAACTGTAGGAATTCCGATACAGTTACCGTAACCAGCAATTCCAGCTACTACTTCTTCAAATAAATATTTCACACGTGGTGTTTTTAACTCACCGAAACGCAAAGAGTTTAGCATCGCAATTGGGCGAGCTCCCATAGAAAATACATCACGGATAATACCACCAACACCAGTTGCTGCTCCTTGATACGGTTCAATAGCAGAGGGGTGGTTATGTGATTCCATTTTAAAGACAACCGCTTGACCGTCGCCGATATCTACGATTCCAGCACCTTCACCAGGTCCTTGTAATACTTGAGGTCCTTTTGTAGGAAATTTACGTAATACAGGCTTAGAGTTTTTATATGAACAATGCTCAGACCACATAACCGAAAACAATCCTGTTTCTGTGTAGTTTGGAAGACGTCCTAAAATCTTTTCTGCCATCTCAAATTCTTCGTCTGACATTCCCATTTGTGTATATATTTTTTGTTCTTTAATTTGCTCCGGATTTGGTTCAAGCATGACTGACATGAGATTCCCTCCACTGTTTCACTATTGATTTAAATAATGCAAGCCCGTCTGATCCACCCATTATGTCATTCGCAGCACGCTCTGGGTGAGGCATCATTCCTAAGACGTTTCCTTTTTCGTTTATAATACCTGCAATGTCTTCAATACTTCCGTTTGGATTTTCAGAAGCATAGGTGAAAACGATCTGGTTGTTTTCTTTTAAACGAGCAAGTGTTTCTTCATCGCAAAAATAGTTCCCTTCACCATGTGCGATTGGAATTTGAATTACTTCGCCTTTTTGATATGCAGAAGTAAATTGAGTTTCATTGTTTTCTACTTTTAGACCAACCGTACGACACATGAATTTAAGGTTTTTATTTCGAAGTAATGCTCCCGGTAAAAGCCCAGCTTCTGTTAACACTTGGAATCCATTACATACACCAAGAACTGGTTTACCCGCTTCCGCAGCTTTTACCACTTCTGACATAACATTCGAGAAACGAGAAATCGCTCCACAACGTAAATAGTCCCCATAAGAGAACCCACCTGGTAATAAAACACCATCGAACCCGCTTAAATCTGTTTCATCATGCCAAACGTACTCGACTTCTTCTCCAAGCTCGTCTTTAATCGCATGATACATATCTAAATCACAGTTGGATCCTGGAAAAACGATAACTGCGAACTTCATTTGCCAGCTACCTCCTCAACTTCATAACGGTAGTCTTCGATTACTGTGTTAGTAAGGAGTTTTTCACACATTTCTTTAACAGTTGTATCTAAATCACGATCCGACTCTTCGATTTGAAGCTCCAAAAACTTTCCGATACGAACATCTGAAACTTCTTTATAGTTCATAGAGTGTAGAGCACCCATAACTGCGGAACCTTGTGGATCCAAAACACTTTCACGTAATGTCACATATACTTTAACTTTTTTCATTTTAATAGTCCTCCTAGTCGGGAAAGTATAATTTCATAAACATCTGTTAAACTACCTAAGTTGCGTCGAAAAACATCTTTATCGAGCTTGTTATTTGTTGCATCGTCCCATAATCTACAAGTATCTGGAGAGATTTCATCTGCAAGTAGTATTTCGCCATTTGTAGTTCTACCAAATTCTAGTTTCATATCGATTAGTGTTACACCGATTTCTTTAAAAATCGGCTGTAACACTTTATTAATCTCCAGTGCTTTCGTTTTAATCGTCTCTATTTCTTCTGGTGTTGCAAGTTCTAACAATGTAAGATGCGCATCTGTAAGTAAAGGATCCCCTAATGTATCGTCTTTGTAGTAAAGCTCTACAATCGAATGCTTTAAGGCTGTTCCTTCACCAATTCCCAATCTTTTTGCCAAACTTCCTGCTGCTATATTCCGAACAACTACTTCTAAAGGAATGATTTCTACTTTTCTCACGAGCTGCTCATTTTCCGAAATTTGCTCAACAAAATGAGAATCAATTCCATGCTTTTTTAATTGGTCGAAAAGAATAGTTGTAATTTTATTATTTAATATACCTTTACCAGCTATTTCTTCTTTTTTCTCACCATTAAAAGCTGTAGCACTATCCTTATAAGATACAAATAAAATATTTTCATCTTCAGTTGCAAATAATTGTTTTGCTTTACCTTCGTATAATAGACGACCTTTTTCCACTGTGAATTCCTCCGATTAGTTAAGTCCTAAACGCTCGAAAATCATATCAACATGCTGAATGTGATAGTTGTAATCAAAGCAATCATCCAGCTCTTCTTTCGAAAGTAGTGAAGTGATTTTTTCTTCTGCATCTACAAATGTACGGAATGCTGTTTGCGATTCCCAAGCTTTCATAGCAAGCGGCTGTACAGTATCATACGCTTCTTCACGAGCTAAGCCTTTGTCGATTAATGCCAGTAGCACACGTTGAGAATAAATTAATCCTAATGTGGAATCCATATTACGTTTCATATTTTCTGGGAACACCGTTAAGTTTTTCACTATGTTACTAAAGCGATTTAACATATAGTTAAGTGCAATGGTTGCATCCGGTAAAATAACACGTTCTGCTGAAGAATGAGAGATATCTCTTTCATGCCATAAAGAGACATTTTCATATGCTGTCATCATATAACCACGTATCAATCTTGCAAGTCCTGTCATATTCTCAGAACCGATTGGATTACGTTTATGAGGCATTGCAGAAGAACCTTTTTGTCCTTTAGCAAAGAACTCCTCTACTTCACGTGTTTCTGACTTTTGTAACCCGCGAATCTCCGTTGCAAACTTTTCAATTGAAGTTGCGATTAAAGCCAGTGTGCTCATGTACTGTGCGTGGCGATCACGCTGTAATGTTTGAGTAGAAATTGGTGATGCTGCAAGTCCTAAGTTTTCACAAACATATTTCTCTACAAATGGATCAATGTTTGCGTAGGTTCCTACTGCCCCAGACATTTTCCCAGTTTCGATCACTTTTGCAGCAGCTTCAAAACGTTCTAAGTTACGCTTCATCTCTTCTGTCCAAAGTGCAAGTTTTAATCCAAAAGTTGTTGGCTCTGCATGTACTCCATGCGTACGTCCCATCATAACTGTATATTTATGTTCTTTTGCTTTATTTTCCAAGATTTCAATAAAGTTCTGAATGTCTTTACGGATAATAACGTTTGCTTGTTTGATTAAGTATGAAAGAGCCGTGTCTACTACGTCAGTAGAAGTAAGTCCATAATGAACCCATTTACGCTCTTCTCCTAAAGTTTCAGAAACAGCGCGCGTAAAAGCTACTACATCATGTCTTGTTTCTTGTTCTATTTCTAAAATACGTTCAACATTGAATGATGCATTTTTTCTAAGTGCTACTACGTCTTCTTTAGGAATATCCCCAATTACAGCCCATGCTTCACAAGCTAATATTTCTACTTCTAACCAAGCATTGTATTTGTTTTCTTCAGTCCAGATTGCACCCATCTCCGGGCGAGTATAGCGTTCGATCATTCGAGTTCCTCCTGTATTAAGACCAGATTTTAGATGTTTCAATTTCTTCTATAGTTTGCTCAATATTAGTTGAAAGAATCGTGACATGGCCCATTTTGCGATTTGTTTTTGCTTCACTTTTTCCATATAAGTGAACGGACCAGTTTGGATATTTAGTCATCGAGTTTGTTAATGATATTACATGCTGTCCTAAAACGTTTACCATCACTGTGTCTGTCCAAAGCTTTGGTTCACGTAATGGCCAACCACAAACTGCCCGAATATGTTGATGGAATTGCGAAACATTACAAGCTTCTATAGAATAATGACCTGAGTTATGTGGTCTAGGCGCTAATTCATTTATTAATATTTCCTGGTCGTTTAACACGAACATTTCTACTGCAAGCGTACCAACAAGGTTCAAATGATTGACAATCATGTTAGCTGCTTTTATCGCTTTTTCTCCAAGCGATTCATCTATACGAGCTGGGACAATGGTTTCGTGCAAAATATGATTCACATGAATATTTTCACCGATTGGAAGACAATACGTTTGTCCATCTCCATTACGCTGTACGATGACCGATATTTCTTTTGTAAATGGAACAAATGCCTCGGCGATACAAGCAGAATGTTCAAATAGCGATTTAGCGAGTGGTAGGTCTTCTTTGGATTGGATTGTTTGTTGCCCTTTGCCATCGTATCCGCCACGTGAAGTTTTTACGACACAAGGAAACCCAACCTCATCAATCCGCTGTTCCAGTTCCTCAAAATTACTCGCTTCGACAAATTTCGCAATTGGTACGCCAGCATCCTGAAGTTCAGTTTTTTCTAGTATGCGATCTTGCGTAATCTTTACAAGTTCTGCACCTTGAGGAACATAGGCAATTTGTGATAAACGTTTCAAACCTTCATAATCGATATTCTCAAATTCATACGTAATTACGTCGCTCACTTCTGCTAGTTCTTCTAAAGCAGCTTCATCATTATAAGCTGCAACAATGCGAATATCTGCGACTTGTCCACAAGGCGAATCCATTGTCGGCTCAAGTACAGCAATTTTATATCCAGCTTCTTTGGCAGCAAGTGCCATCATACGACCGAGTTGTCCACCACCGATAATACCGATAGTTTGTCCAGGATAAATTACTTTCGTCATTGAAGATCACCGTTACTTTCAAATACTTTGTTTTTCGTCTCTTCTCTTCGTTTTTCTAATCGTTCCGCTATTTCTACATCTTGGATTGAAAGAATTTGCACAGCAAGTAATCCGGCATTTGTTGCCCCTGCTTTCCCGATTGCTACGGTTGCAACTGGAACGCCACCTGGCATTTGTACAATCGATAATAATGAATCTAATCCATTCAGTGCTTTAGATTGTACAGGAACCCCAATAACAGGCAGTGTAGTCTTAGCGGCAACCATTCCTGGTAAATGTGCAGCTCCACCAGCTCCTGCAATAATCACTTGTATTCCACGTTTACGTGCCTGCTCTGCATATTCAAACATTAAATCAGGTGTCCTATGTGCAGATACGACTTGTTTCTCATACGGTATATTTAGTTCATCCAGGATATCACAGCTATATTTCATTGTTTCCCAATCACTAGAACTACCCATAATTACACCAATTTTTGCGTTCATTATTTTCGTCCTTTCGTCAAACAAAAAAAATTCCCTAAATAAACCACTTTCTACGGAAGAAAAGCAGTTTACTTAAGGAACTTAGTTGCTTAGTTAGTGTCATTAATAACATACGTGAACACATCCTCTTAGCATAATCCAAAAGTTGCTTTCCCTCATAGTCCAGTCATTTACGGTGACTTGGTAGAAACGCTAAAGCCAATTCTTTAGCATATATGGGGATCTAATTGTCTGTTGCTACTCATATTTTAACAAGACTGATGAGTCACGTCAATGCAAAAATACGAACAATGAATATAACTAAAAATAAATTGTTCGGTTATTGACATTATTTTTATATATTTTCTTCTTTAATACCTTTTAACATTATCAATTGTTTAACCGGGATAGGTTGTCCGTCCACTTCTGCAAAAATCGGTTCTTCCTTTCTACCCGCTATTCGAAAGCCTTGTTGTTCCATCCTCTCTATACAAGCGGCGATGCTTTCATTTTCCTCTACTTCAAACCAAACTGTCTCTTTTTTCATAGCCAGCCAACCTCCAAATTCAATACTTCTTATAAGAATAGCTTATATAATCATTTTCATCAATTTATGATGGGGTTGAGTTGGAGTTGTCTAGCTTTGGAAATATAGATTATCCAGGTTTCAAAGGAGATTGTCCATTTATTAAATGGATCGTCCAGGTTCTGCTATAGATTGTCCAACTATCTAAAGGGATTGTCCAGGTTTTATAGAAGATTGACCAGCTTTTGAGATAGTTTGTCCAAGTACTAATCGATTGTCCAACTTCTGCTATAGATTGTCCAACTATCGAAGGGGATTGTCCAGGTTTTATAGAAGATTGACCAATTTTTGAGAAAGATTGTCCAATTAATAATTAATTGTCCAACTTCTGCTTTAGATTGATCAACTATCGAAAGGGATTGTCCAGGTTTTAGAGGGGATTGTCCAGCTTTGAAGATAGGTTGTCTAGTTGCTAGTCGATTGTCCAACTTCTGCTATAGATTGTCCAACTATCGAAGGGGATTGTCCAGGTTTTATAGAAGATTGACCAACTTCTACTCTAAATCTAGCACATTATCGAAGGAGAGTATCCAGACTTGATATAAGACTGTTCAACTATTCTATTTCTCATCTATTCTTCCTTTCCAGTTATCTAATTTCTCCCATTCTAAGATATAGTGAGTAGTATTTTTGGATTTTCCTTTTCTAGACAGATTCATTGAATTCAATATTCTACTTGCTAACTGATGAGATTCTATACCTAAAAAGTTCCTACACTCTTTATTTGTAATGGTGTGCGAAACTAATGCAAACCACTCATGTATGGTAAATATATGAGCCAATCTATCGATATTTCCGCAGTTTGGACAATTCCATCCATTAATCTTCTTAACCATTTCGAATCTGCCGCACTTATTACACTTAACTCCTTTAATTAACTCAGCCGATTCAATTCCCCATTTGTTACACATCGGATATGGAATATAAGGTTGATTATGTTGCATTATTGTTTCTGATAATTCTTCCATTTGAGCAACAGTTAAATATTCTTTCTGTCTCTGTAACTTTCTTATATACACGGGAATATTTGATGCATAAATAACAGCCGTATGATTTGGTGCCTTGAGCACAATTGATTTAGTGCTACTAAAGGAAATTACACCTACAATAGGAATACATACCCCACGCTTACTCACCCATTCCCTTAATAAATAAGTGCTCTCTCTACTTGTATTTCCGGACTCCTAAAGGGAAATGAATCATGCTTACCAGAGTCTAATTCACGTTTCTAACAAGGTGGGTTATTTTCAAAATACAATTTCCCCACTATGTTCTTACACTCTAAGATGACTATAAAATACTGACATATGAATAGTGTATCAATCTGGAATTTCCCATTCGAAGTCAAGTTTACATCATGTAAAATATTATAGTTAAAAGGGAAATCGTGTTTCTCAAATACATCTTCTACAGTTGCTTCTCCTATAATACCTGCTTCTGCTGCTTTCAGTTTGGAATTAATGATACTCTTCATCGCATGATCAATTGGCAAACGTTCATAAAGCATTTGCAAGCCTAAATATTTATAATTCATTGTACGCTTCTTAATAAGCAAGTCATCACTCCTTTTTGTGCATATTAACACATTTTAAATAAAAGTAAATTTGCATAAAGAGAGAACAACTCTTTTTTTATTACAAAAGCACGAGAAGAATCGAATTTTGTTACATAATAAGAAGGCAAAATTCTATTTTACATATTTTTTTATTGATGAAAAATGTCGTTATTTCCTGGGAAATGTCGTTCTACTTATTTTGGTTTACACAAAAAAAGCCGCTACCGAATAAATCGGTAACGACTTTTATATTTGCCCAGCGACGTCCTACTCTCACAGGGGGAAACCCCCAACTACCATCGGCGCAAAAGAGCTTAACTTCCGTGTTCGGTATGGGA